>JAEZTL010000025.1 GCA_023421395.1 Bacillota bacterium
TGTTCTCCGGGTCCTCCACCGCCGGGTCCGTCACCCCTGCGTCCGTGATCTTCCAGCCCTTCTCCCGCAGGTGCGCGCACACCGCCTCCTTCAGCGGATACCCCGCGAAGTCCGCCCCCACCAGCAGCTCCTTGTCCTTTATCTTCTTCATACGCTCGTCCTCCTCGCGTCTTTTGGGTGCGCCCGTCATCCGGGCAGGTAGGGTGCGACGGCCTCGCGAAGGGCGGCGACCTCTCCCCCGTCCAGATCCCGGAGCGGCGGCCGCATGAAGCCGCCCCGCACGCCGCGCATCTGCTGAACGTTTTTGAATACCGACATGTCCGCGCCGCGCCCGAGCGCCACAGTCAGGTCGAACGCGCGCATCTGTGCCCGCCGCGCCCCTTCCATGTCGCCCGCCCGGAAGGCGCGCCATACCTCGAGGAACGGTTCCGGCACACAGCTGGCGCAGCCCGATACCGTGCCGTCGCAGCCCATGACCAGCGCCGGCAAAAACAGGTCGTCCGGCCCGAACACCACGGAGAAGCGTCCGCCGCGCACCTTTAAATACTCCACCATGCGGCGCATGTCGGGGTAGCTGTACTTGACGCCGATCACATTCGGACAGGCATCCGCGATGGCCTGCATGGTGTCAAAGTCGATGTCGTTTTTGGCCAGCTGCGGAATTACGTAGACGTAGACCGGGAACTCCGGCGCAAGCTTTGCGCAGATATCCCGGTAGTAAGCCACCATCGCCCGCGGGGAGACGCCGAAGTAGGCGGGCGTCACAACGCCTGCGCCATCCGCGCCAATCTCGCTTGCGTGCCGCGCCAGGCGCACCACCTCGCCCTCGTCCATCGCGCCACAGTGGATGTAAACGGTCGCCCGCCCGGCGGCCCGGCCCACCACCATCTCGGCCACAAGCCTGCGCTCCGCCTCGTTCATCAGGTACATCTCACCGGTGGTGCCACAGGGGTAAAGGCAGTGGACGCCCTTGTCGATCAGAAAATCCGTCTGCTGGCCGACGGCCTCCGCATCCACCTCGCCGTTTTGGGTAAAGGGCGTGGTCATCGCGGTGATGACGCCGCGAAGCTTCTTCACCATCATTCCACCGAGTTCCATGTTTTCCATATACGCTTCTCCCCCGCGGTTATTTCGGTCATTGCTCATCCTTTGCCAGCACGTCGTAGCCGATACGGTTGTACAGGTCCAGCTGCGGCGGTGTGGCCACGCCGATGGTCACAAAGCGTCCGCTGCTGCCGGCCGGCTTTCTGGTGCCGTGGCGCACGCCGGGCGGCGCGTAGAGAAGGTCCCCCGCCTTGACGGGGATCCACTTGTCGTAGAGGAAGAATTCGCCTTCCCCCTCAAAGCAGAACACCAATTCCTCCGACAGCGGGTGAACGTGGGGCTCGAATTCCATGCCCGGCAGGTGCACGCCGCTGGTGATGCCCACGTTGTGGGAGCCCAACCTGGGCGTGAGCACCAGATGTACGTCAAGCCCGGTGGATTTCGCCCAATTGTAGCCCTCGTGGATGTTGAAAATGCCGCCCCTCTCGCGGACTTCCGTTTGGCTGGCCATGATTTACGCCTCCTTTTTGCCGATGGATATGGCGCCGAAGCGGCACACACTGACGCAGAGGCCGCAGCCGTCGCACTTTCCGGGGTCGATCTCGCACCGGTCGTCCTGAAAGCCGATCGCGTCGTAAATGCATACCGGCGCGCACTTTCCGCAGCGCGCGCACTTTTCCCGGTCGCACCGGGCGAGGTAGCGCGTCACGCGGTCGTACCGCTCCATGGTCAGCATGTTGCGGCTGGCCTCGCCGATGATTTCCGAAAGGTCTTCGACGCCCTGACGCTCCATGTAGGAGGCGATCTGTGCCAGCATCGTTTTCACCCATTCGTAGCCCTTCAGGTACATTACCGCGCACACCTGCACGGTGTTCGCCCCGGCCAGGAGGCACTTCACGGTGTCTTCCCCGGTCATGACGCCGCCGGTGGCGCTGATGGGCGTCGACACATGCGGCCAGGCGGCGATGATCCAGCGCAGCGTGTTTTGCAGCGCCCAACTGCCGCCGTGACCGGCGAATCCGCCGTGGAGGATGGGCCGCCGCGCGTCGATGTCAATGTCAATGCCGGTCGACCGGTTGATCATCGTCAGGCCGTCGGCGCCCAGATCGTCCAGCCTTGCCGCCAGATCCAGCACGTTCGCCACCTGACCGGTCATCTTGGGGACGACCGGGATTTTGACCGCCGCTTTGCACGCCGCGAGCGCCTCCAGCGCGATGGCAGCGATATCGTGGGAGGGGTCCCGCATCAGCTTGCCGGAGGGGCAGCTGGGCACGATCTCGATGGCGTCGGCGCCGGCCTCCTCGCAGGCTGCGGCGTAGAGCGGCCAGCTTTCCGGGCGAATGCAGTTGATGCTGGCGACCACGGGGATGTCCACCCGCGCCTTCGAACGGCGCACGGTGTCGGCGTACTGGTCGAGATCGCCGTAGTAGGCCTGCTCGTAGCTGTAGAATGTGCAGGACTCGTAACCCGGCACGCCGCTTCGGAGTACCTTGAAGCGCGGAAAGGGGTTATAGCGCATCAGCGTCTCTTCCTGCACGGACTTGAGCACCACGGCGCTGTAGCCCGCGTCCTCGCACCGGACCGCCTGGTCCGCATCGCGGGTGGTGCCCGCAGAGGCTGCCATAATCGGGTGCTTGAGCGCAATCCCGGCGTAATTCACGCGCATATTCACGGCCGTCCCTCCAACTGCTTCAGAATCTCCCGGATGTGCCGCGCCCCCCGCGGCATGCCGATGGCGGCGTCGGGCAGGTCGATCTTCTGCCAGCGCCGCTCATATTCCAGCGAGAGCCAGCCGTCATAACCGATGCCCTTGAGGCCCCGGAGGATGCCCGGCCAGTCCAGAATGCCCTCGCCGGGGATGCGGGAGTGGACGGTACGCTCGTCCTCATCAATGTGGGAGACGTTTGAGAATGCGGGCTTTTGGGGCGCGCCGCCCCGATAGACGAGGTCTTTGCAATGGACGTAGAAGATCTTCTCCTTCTGAAGCTCAATGGCCTCCGGGTACTCCTCGGCCGGGAAGAACGCGAGGTTGGCCTGGTCGTAGAGGATGCCCACCGCGGGGTGATCGATCCGGTTCACAATCCCGGCCGTCTCCTTCGCGGTGGTGGTCATGGTGCCGAAGTGGTTTTCAAGGCTCAGCACCACGCCGCGCCGCGCCGCGTGGTCGCCGCAGAAGCGCATGGAGCGGATCAGCGCGGAGCGCTTTCCGCCGTCCTCGTCCGTCTCCCCATCCACAAACCGGCCGCCGTAGACGCGCACGCTGGGCGCGCCCAGCATGTCCGCCATGTCGATCACCCGGCAGAGCGCGGCGCACTCCCGCTCGCGTTCGGCTTCGTCGAGGCTGTTGAAGAGGTTCTGGTAGGGCGTCAGCCCTGAAACCTCGAGCCCGGCAGCGCGGACCATCGCGCCCACCGCCGCCACGGCCTCGTCGTCCGCGTCCTGAGGAATCGCGCAGGGGTAGCCATCCTCCGCGACGATGATCTCGATGCCCTCGAGCCCCATGTCCCTGAAAAGGCGCGCCGCGGCCGAAAGCGTATACTCGGGCGTACCCATCGTGTGTCCGGCAAGCCTCATCATGCTTCGCTCCCCCAATCCCTGGACAGATCCGGAAGGCCCGCCGCGCGCAGGATTCGATCCATCAGCGCGTGGGTGCGGAAGGCATCCTCGGCGCTGGTCAGCGGCGTCTCCCTCGTCTTCACGCAGTGAAAGAAATGGCGGATGCAGCTTTCAAACCCCAGCCGGTTGACCACGGTGCACCAGCCCTGGTGGAGCGGGGTCATGGTCTGGCCCTCCTCGCGGTCGGGATAGATCGCCTTCCAGGAGTCCAGGTTGTCGCTGATGGCGGTGATGCCGCCGCCGTACATCTCGATGTGCTCGCGCCACTGCCCGGCCTCCCGGGAGGCCGCCAACAGCCCCGTGCGCCCGCCCTCAAAGCCGATTAGCGCCGTGCACATGTCCTCGCGGTAGGGATCGGTAAAGGAAGCTCTGGCCTCCACCGTTTCACATTCGCCCAGGATGTGCCGGAGCAAATCCACCATATGGATCGCATTTTCCAGCGTACCGCGGTATTCTTTGAATTCCCGGCTCTTGTTGGCGATGACCATGTGGGGCCGCGCTCCGCCGAACGCCTCCAGCGCGCGGAGATTCGCCGGCGCGAAGCGGCGGTTGAAGGCCACCATCACCTTTCGGCCGGACTTGACGGAGGCGTCGGCCAGGGCCTCGCACTCGGGCAGCGTCATCGCCAGCGGCTTTTCGCACAGGATGTCGAGGCCACGGTTAAGCAGGGGCGGCAGGTACTCGCGCCGCACGGTCTTGGGCGTTAGCAGCACCGCGCAGTCGAGGTCCGTATCCAGAAACTCCCCGAAGGTTTCGCAGGCCTTCACCGCGCCGAAGCGCCGGGCGCATTCCTCGGCATGGGCGAATGTGCGGGAGTACACCGCGGAAATTTCCACCTCCGGCATCGAGGCCAGCACCGGAAAGTGTGCGATCTTCGCAATCGCGCCCGCCCCGACGACGCCCACACGGATTTTCTGCGTTTCAGTCATTTTCATTCCTCCCGTCTTCGCATGCGAGCTCCTCCAGCGCGTCCTCGTCCGCCACGTCGCCCAGATAGGCCCTGCGGATGCCCTCGTCCTCCCGGAGCGCTTTGGACGGCCCCTCTTTGACGATGCGCCCGTTCTCCAGCACGCAGGTATAGTCGGAGACCGTCATGGCCTTTGCTGCGTTCTGCTCCACCAGGAGCACCGTGATACCCTTTTCGTTGATCCTTCGGATGATGTCAAACACCTGGCTCACGATGATGGGCGCCAGACCCAGGCTGGGCTCGTCCAGCAGCAAAAGCTCCGGCTCGCTCATAAGCCCCCGGGCGATGGCCAGCATCTGCTGTTCGCCGCCGGACAGCGTGCCCGCCATCTGGCCGGCGCGGGAGGCGAGGATGGGGAACATCTCCACCATGCCGGGGATCAGCGCCCTGGCCCGGGCCGCGGGGATGCGGGCGCCGCCCATGACGAGGTTCTCCATCACCGTCAGGTTGGCGAACACGCGCCGGCCTTCCGGCACCTGCACCACGCCCGACCGCACCACCTTGTGGATGGCCCCGGGCAACGGCTGGCCGTCCAGCAGAATCCTGCCGCTCTTTTTCTTCACCACGCCGGAGATGGCGTTGATCAGCGTGGACTTGCCCGCGCCGTTGGAGCCGATGATGGAGACGATCTGGCCTTTTTTTACCTCAAAGCTGACGTCGCTCAGCGCGACGATGTGGTCGTAATTGACGCACAGGTTCTCGATCTTCAGCATCCGCAGTCCTCCTCTCCGATGTAGGCGCGGATGACGTCGGGGTTGCCGATGATCTGGCGCGGCGAGCCGCAGGCCAGGAGGTTCCCGAAGTTGACCACATAGACGCGCTTCGAGAGCTCGTTGACCACCTGCATCCGGTGCTCGATGACCAGGATGCCGAAGCCGTACGTCTCCTTCAACTGCGCCACCAGACGGATAAAGTCCCGCACTTCGCTGGGATTGAGCCCGGCGGCGGGCTCGTCCAGCATGAGAAGCCTGGGGCTCGTGACGATGGCGCGCGCCAGCTCCACCTTCCGCTGCAGGCCGTAGGGCAGGTTCGAGGGCTGCTCGTCCCGGAAGGCGGCCATGCCCACGGTCTCAAGGGCCTCGGCCGCGCGCGCGCGGTTTTTGCGGTCGGCGCGGATCTTCGATGGCGCCATGGACAGGGCGGAGAAGATCGAGTAGCGGCCCGCGGCGTCCAGCGGCGTCATTACGTTTTCCAGCACCGTCAGCCACTTGAAGAGGCGGATATTCTGGAACGTGCGGGAGATACCCTTTCTCGCGATCTCGTGCTGAGGCTTCCCCACCAGGTTCTCGCCCTCGAAGAGGATCTCGCCGGCGTCGGCGCGGTAGATGCCGGAGATGAGGTTGAAAAGCGTGGTCTTCCCCGCGCCGTTGGGCCCAATGACCGACACGATCTCACCGGAATCCGCCTTCAGCGACACGTCCTTGACCGCGGCGACACCGCCGAAGTTCTTCTTGAGGTTCCTGATCTCCAGCAGCATCAGCCCACCCCCTGCTCCGGCCGCTTGCCCGTCGCGACGCGCCTTAAAAACCGGCCCAGGCGCTTCAGCGCCGCCCAGTCCAGTTCCGCTTCGCCGAACAGCCCCTGGGGCCGGAAGTTGACGATGAACAGCACCACCACGCAGTAGATGATCACGCGGAGCTCGTTGGAAAAGCGGAACACCTCCGGCAGGAGGTTCAGAAGAATTCCTGCGAAGATCGCGCCCGTCAGCGAGTTGATGCCACCGAAGAACACCATGATGATCCACATGGACGACTGATCCCAGCCGAAGGAGCCGGAATCCAGGTACCCCAGCGTGTGGACGTACAGATACCCGCCCAGCGCCGAGATCGCGCCGGCCAGCGTGAACACGATCAGCTTCACGCGGGACACGTGGATGCCCATGGACGCCGCGGCCAGCTCGTCGTGCTTGATGGCCATGCACTGCCGCCCGAAGCGGGAGTTTTTCAGCGACGCGATGGCCGCGATCACCAGGATAAGCGCCAGCCAGATGTGCCACTGCTCGATGTACTTGGGGATGGCGGTCAGGCCCAGCGCGCCGCCTGTGATGCTGGACGCGTTTTGCAAAAACGCAACCAGCGCCTGCCCGAACCCCAGGCTGACAATGGCCACGTAGTCCCGGCGCAGCTTGACCGCCGGCAGGCCGATCATGACGCCAAACAGCGCGCCCATCAATACGGAGGCGGGCAGCGTCACGTAAAAGGGCAGGTCGTAGTACTTGGTCAGCATGGCCGTGGTGTAGCCGCCCACCGCCATGAAGGACGCCTGCCCCATCGAGAACATGCCGGTGAGCCCCGTCAGCACGTACACGCCCAGCATGCCGATCAGCAGCACAAATACGTTCCGGACCAGGAAATTCAGCATGTAGGTCAGGTATGCCTCCGTCAACATCGCGCGCCCCTCCCTACGCTTTTTCCGTCGAGAAATTGCCCGCCAGGCCCTGGGGCCTGAGCAGCAAAAATACCAGCATGAACAGGAACGTACCCACCGGCGCCAGGCTGGTGCCCATGATCACGTCGCAGGCCGTCTCCACCAGGCCCAGGAGGATCGCCGCGAACAACGCGCCGTTGAGGCTCCCCAGCCCGCCGATCACGCACACCATGAAGCCCTTGACCGTGAACATGCTGCCGATCTGCGGCGTCAGGCTGGTGCGGATGCCCACGAACACGCCCGCGATGCCCGCCAGCGCGCCCGCCGCGAAGAAGGTGGCCAGCACCACGCGGTTCACGTTGACGCCCATCAGGCCCGTGGTGCGCTCGTCCATGGACAGCGCGCGGATGGCGATCCCCAGGCGCGTGTACTTGAGCACCAGCACCAGAATAAGAATCGCCCCGGCGGAGACGCCCAGCATCACCAGGTTCGCCACGTCAAAGCTGATGCTGCCCAGCGTTCGAAAGCGGTTTTGAAAGAAGCTGGGGTAAGCGTAGTAGGTGGCGCTAAAATTGAGGGCGATGATGTTCTGCAAGAGCATCCCCATGGTGATGGAGGACACGAAAAACAGCGTGCCCTGCTTGGCCGACCGCCTCAGCCGGTGAAAGCTGACGACCTCCACGAAGATGTTCACCAGCCCGCCCGTGACCGCGGCCATCAGAAGGGTCAGCCACAGGTTGGCGCCCAGCGCCTTGGCCAGGAACATCCCAACGTAGGCGCTGACCACCATCGTGCCGCCGTGGGCGAAGTTGGAAAACTTCAGAATGCTGAAGATCAGCGCCCAGCCGACGGCGATGACCGCGTACATCGCGCCGTTGGATACCCCGGCGATGATCAGCTGGATGTAGTAGGAAATGCCCATGTTGCCTCCCGTCGGCGCTAAGCGCCGTCAATCAAGCGCGTTTCGCCCCCGCCCTCGGGGGACAGGGGCGAAACGCGCCGCATGGGGGTCTAGGGAAGAGGAGGGATCGCTTAATTCCCGGGGTAGTACCAGCCCATGTTCTCGTACTCGCCCTTGTCCAGGTGGTAGATGCACATCTTGAGATCCAGCGGCATGTGGGTGGCCGGGTCGATGGCGAAGTTGTCGGTGATCAGGCACTTGATCCCGGAGATGGTCTCCAGCGCGTCGCGGATGGCCACGGGATCGGAAGAGCCGGCCTTTTCGATGGCGGCGGCGGCGATGGTCACGGTGTCATAAGCGATCCAGGACTTGGGCGTCGGCTCCGCTCCGTAGGCGGCGGTGTACTCGGCCGTGATGTCCTTGAGCGCGTCGGCGCCCATGTCCAGATTGACCGGGAAGTAAATGTTGTCGGCCGCCTCCCGCGGGTCGACCAGCGTATTGAAGGGGTTGGAGAAGTCAAGACTGCCGCACTGCAGGAGCTTGATGCCCATCTGGTACATCTGCTGCGTCGCGATGGCCAGCAGGTTCGTGTTGCAGGCGTTGAAGAGGTACTCCGCGCCGCTGGCGCCGATGGCGGTCAGCTGCACGGTCAGGTCAGTGTCGGAGGTGGTGCAGTACTGGACCGTGGTGATCGTGAGGCCGTTCTCCTCCGCCCATTTCATGAAGGCGTTGGCCTGGGTGGAGCAGTAGCTGTGATCCTGGGCGATCAGCATGGCAACCTTCGTGTAGCCAAACTTCTCATGGGGGTAGGCGCCGGAGATGATGCCCGTGTCGATGGCGGAGGGCTGCCCCAGGAACATGTAGGGGTGCAGCGAATCGAGATTCTCGCCCAGCATGCAGCGCGGGTCGCCGAACTGGCCGAAAAAGGGCACCTTCAGCTGGTCTACGGTGTCCGCCAGCGCCAGGCCGATGTTGGAGAACGGCGGGCCCACCACGATGCTGGCGCCGTCCACGGTCGTCAGCCGCTCAAAGCAGGCCAGCGCCTCCTGCGGGTTGCTCTTGGTGTCGTAGGACACCAGCTTGAGCATCTTGCCGTTCACGCCGCCCGCCGCGTTGATGTGCTTGACGGCCATATCCCAGCCGTTGTTGCAGGCGGTACCCAGAACGGAGCCGTTGCCGGTCAGGTCGGTGATTGCGCCGATGACGATGGTGTCAGATTCCGCGAGAGAGGCGAGGGGGGCCGTCAGGAGCACCAATGCGACAAGGACTGCGAATAGCTTCTTCATGTCCATCCTCCTCAGGTTGTTGGGTCTCGCGTCGTGATCATCCAGCAGTTTCTTGGAATCGATTACACGCCCATGCTACCACAGCCTCGCGGGTTTGTATACTGGCGGCATGCACAAAAATTTACTATTTTTCTAAATTCTATTGTATAATAAGCTGAATTTTTCGCCGCGTAATATGCCGTTTGGACGCTATTTTGAATATATTTATCGCGCATCTTCTGGCGATTCGACTTGTCCCGAGGTATATCATAAAGATTCTGTGAAATCGTTTGTACGGCGTACCGCAGTTGTTGCGCGTCCGTGAAATGCGTGTATAATAGAACCATCCCGTCACAATACCGGGCCACCAGGGCGGGTGGAGGCTGTCATGAACATCAAGGATATCGCAAAGCTTGCGGAGACTTCGCCGGCGACGGTCTCCCGCGTGATCAACAACGACGCCCGCGTATCGCGGGAAATGCGGGAAAAAGTACTGGAGATCATTGAAAAGACGCGCTATAAGCCCAACGCCATCGGGCGGAGCCTGCGAAGCCGCAGCAGCAAAAAACTCTTGATGGTGCTGCCCACCATCGACAATCCCTTCTATTCCGATATCGTCAACGGCTTCGAGGAGCACGCCCGTAAAAACGGTTTCAGCGTGCTGTTCTGCGTGACAAACCGCCAGGTGGAAAACGAGCGCCTGTATTACGATGTGCTGTTTACCCGGCAGGTGGACGGCGTGGCCACCTTCATCCCCACCATCACCCCGGCGGAGATCAACAAAATCTCCCGGGAATACCCTTTCGTCGCCTGCTGCTGGCGCGGCTACGCCGACATCGACGTCAGCTATGTGTGCATCGACAACGAAAAAGCCGTCATGGACATGATGCGCTACCTGATCAAGCTGGGCCACACCCGCATCGCGGCGCTCAACGGCGATTATCCGGAGCGCACCTACGAGCGGGAACGGGAACGCGGCTATCGGAGGGGGCTGGAGGAGGCCGGCATCCCCTACCGTCCGGAATACTATGTGCCCTGTGAATACGGTTTCAAGGCCGGCTACGCCGCCGCGCGGCGGCTGATGAGCCTGAAGGAGCCGCCGACGGCGCTGTTCGCGCTGGCGGACGACCGCGCCGCGGGCGTGGTCAAATTCCTGAACGAAAACGGCTATCATCCGGGCGTGGACGTGGACGTGGCCGGCTTTGACGACCTGCAGGTGGCGGAAATCTCCACACCCACCATCACCACCGTGTCGCAACCGCGCTACGACCTGGGCCGGGAGTCCGCACAGCTTCTGCTCTCCCGCATCGACGACATTTCCCAGCCCAACAAGGGCGTGATCCTGGCCCACAAGCTGATCATCCGGGATTCCACCCGGGGCGGAAAGCCGCGGCCCGACGCGCCGAACCTCCTCATTCAGGCGGAGAAGGGGTGATCCCATGCGTTTTGGCTGTTTCGGCTTTGCCGGGGACATCGATTCCATCGCCAGCGCGGGCTTTGACAGCGCCGAACTGGATCTGATGGAGCTCTCCCGCATGACGGACGCGCAGTTCAGGGCCTTCGCGGCCCGCGCACGGGGCACTGGGCTCGGGTTTGAGGCGTTCTCCGGCTTTATGCCGCTGACCGAGCGCATCCACGATCCAGCCTTTTCCGCCCCAAAATGGTTCGACCACGCGAAGAAATGTGCGGAGCGAACCCGGGAACTGGGCGCAGTTCTGTGGCCGATGGGGGCGGGCAGGTGTCGGAGCCTTCCGGAGGGCGCCGCGGACGAATCCGCCGCAAAGGCGCGGGTGGCGGACTTCTTCGGCGGTGTCGCGCGTGCAATCGGCGGGTACGGCATCCTGCTGGCCGTCGAGCCGCTGGGCCCGGCCTATTCCAATTACCTGCAAAAAATCGGCGAGGTGGCGGAATTTGCGCGCTCGCTCGGCGTTTCAAACTGCCGCGCGATGTGCGATCTCCGGCACATGCTCGCCGCCAGCGACCCCATGGAGGCCATCGGAGAAAACGCCGACGCCCTCTCGCACGCTCACATCGATTACCCCGTCGGCCCGGAACGCCGCTTCCCCGCGCCGAACGACGGGATGGATTACCGCCCCTACGTCGCCGCGCTGAAGCGCGCGGGTTATCAGGGTCTTCTGACCGTCGAAGCCACCAGCTACCGCAACCTCGCGCTGGAGGCAGCCCGGAGCGCCCGGTACCTTCGCGCCCTCTGGGCCGAAGCGTAACCCCCGGAAACGGCGCTCGGCCATGCACCGCAAAAAAAGCGGCCCCGCTTTCAATCGACGGATGCCGCTTTTTCTCTGCCGCCGCGTATGGCGAAATGTCAGTCGAACTCGACGGAGGAGACGATGCTATCACCGAAATCAATCAGCTCATCGGTCAGGCTTCCGCCGGTCGGGTAGACGCTGATGAGAATCGTCCGGTTCCGATGGACGCCGACGTACGTCTGAAGGCGCGTTCCAGGGTCCGCCCGCTGCGCCATCGTGACGGACACGAACCGGCCGTTCTTACAGGGCAAGTCCCGCACGGTCACATCCATGGAGTCGTCACCGTTCATCCCGTCGGCATAGAACTTGCCGACAAAATCCAGCAGGTCATCTTCTGTGTTAAAGGCGTCCGTCACGCTGGACGAGAGCGGCGTGGCGGTCAGAACGATGGTCGATGCGGGGTGAGCGGACACGCACACTGCGTCATACCGCCCCGAATCGATCATCGACCGGAGCTGCTCCACCATGTCCTTGTAAAGGGTCGCCATATTGATCGGGTCCTGCATGCCGTCCGCGGTCATCACGAAGCTGGCGCCGGGCCATTCGACGCGCATGCCGATCTCCGCCAGATAGGACGGGCCGCCCTCGCTCCGGGCGGGTTCCTCCCCGGTCACGGGCTCGCCGGTCGCCGGAGTGATGCGCGCGCCGTCCGCAATGCGCCGAACCAGCGCCCAATCGTCCTCGTCGACGGAACCATCCACCGGCTGAAAGCGTATGGTAACCTCACAAACGCCCAGAACCGTCCGGAATTTCAGCTGATCGGAGGACTCGTAGGTGTGAAACACGGTGTCCCCCGCCTGGTATGTGCCGTGGGTTCCCTGCACCGCGAGCCCCGCCCAGTAACCGTCCAGCAGGGCGTCGGGAATCGGCTTGTCAAAGGAGTACTCCCCGGCGAAGAGCGCCAGCGTCTGCGCGTTGATCCAGAGCTGATCTTCCGTGCTCACATCGGCGCCCACGAGGTAGCTTTTCAACGCCTGCATGTAGCTCAGCATGTCTGATTCCGAAGCGCCCGTGGCCGCCAGGAGCGGGCTGTTCGCGCCCAGTTCGCGCGTATAGGGCAGGATGCGTTCGGGCAGGCTCACCGAAATATCCACATCCCCGGCGTTAAATGCGTAAGTTGCTTCCCCCGCCTGCGCGAAGGCCGGCAGAAAAACCATAAGACACAGGATCATGGCGACCAGAAGAAGATCGTTTCCCCTACGCATGAAGACTCCCCCTCATCCTGTTTAAACGCGGCGCGGGATATCACGAAAGCCGCGGCAGCCCATTCACCCAAAGCCCGGAATAATGAGCACGTATTTTATAATATCATTAATTACAAATAAAAACAATGTATATTCTCATTTTATACGGAGAAAAAACGGCCGAAGCGGAGCTCGAGACCGGTGAAGCCGATGCCCGGGCTGCATCGCGGATCCAGCAAGCGACGCATTGGGATATTTCAACATTCCCGGCGGGGCGGCGCGCCTGCTATCAGGCTTGCCGAGGACGATTATCCGCGCCCGCATCACGCCCAAGGCCGCGCCCCCGGCAATTCCGGAGGCGCGGCTTTAGACCATTAAAAAGTCTCATGAGGTTCCCGGCGTACGCCCGACGGGAACGCTTTCTTCCGATTCGCACAACCGGGATAAGATACCACACCGTTCTCCAGCGCCCCCCTCGGAAACCCGTGAGGATTCCAGGCGTGCGCAGGCTTTCTCCTTCACATCAAAAAATCTCCGCTGCTTTTGATGTTCAGACCGCCTCGCGCCGGGCCGTGTCCGGTCAGCCGCGCAGGATCTTTTCAATCTCCTCGGCGGGCATGGGCTTGAAGTAGTAAAAGCCCTGCACCTCGTCGCACATCCTCTGCTTCAGGAAGTTCAGCTGGGAACTGCTCTCCACGCCCTCCGCCACCAGTTTCAGGTTCAGGTTCTTGGCCAGATTCATGATGACCACCGCGATGGCCTGATCCTTGGGGCTCTTGTCGATGCCGCGCACGAACTGGATATCCATCTTGAGCTTGTCCACCGGCAGAATTTTCAGCCGGTTCAGCGAGGAATACTCCGTGCCGAAATCGTCGATGGAAATGGTGACCCCCAGCGCCTTCAGGTCGCTCAAAACGCGGATGATGTAGTCCGGTTCGCGCATGGTGGCACTCTCGGTGATCTCCAGCTCCACCTGCGCCGGGTCGATGCCGGTTCTTCCGAGGATGCCGGCCACCCGCGCGACGAGGCCGGGTGTGCGCAGCTGCGCCACCGACAGGTTCACCGCGATTCGAAGGGTGCCCAACCCCTGCGCCTTCCACAGCGCGACCTGGCGCGTAGCGGTCTCCAGCACCCATGCGCCGATGGAATTGATCAGTCCGGTCTGCTCCGCAAGCGGAATAAACGCCGACGGCGGGATCACGCCCATCTCCGGATGGAACCAGCGCAGAAGGGCCTCAAGGCCGGTGATCCTCTCGGAATTCAGATCGATCTGCGGCTGGTAATACACGCGCAGTTCGCCCCGCTCCAGCGCGCGGTAGAGACTGTTGGCAAGGTTTACCCTGTACTCTACTCGCTCCTTCATGTTGTCGGAGCAGAAGGCGTATTGATTTTTGCCCTTTTCCTTGGCGGTATACATGGCGATGTCCGCATGCTTGATCAGGGTTTCCGCGTCCTCGCCGTCGACCGGAAACACGGAGACACCGGCGCTGGCGGTGATAAAGACCTCCTGAGCCTTGATCAGGATGGGCTTTTGAAAGATCTCCATCACCTTATCCGCAACCCCGGAGATGTGCGTTACGTCCGCGATGTTGTTGAGCAGGATCACGAATTCGTCCCCGCCGAACCGCGCGATGGTGTCGGTCTTGCGCAGGGTTTTCTTCAGCTCGCGGCTGATCTCCTGGATCAGGATGTCGCCGCCCTCGTGGCCCATGGTATCGTTGATGGACTTGAAATAGTCCAGGTCCAGAAACAACACGGCCAGCGCGGTGTTGTTCCGCCGCGCCAGGTGGATGGCCTGCTCGGCACGGTCGTGAAACAGCTGCCGGTTGGGCAGCTGGGTCAGCGCGTCGTAATAGGCCATGAACTGAATGCGCGCCTCGCTGCTGAGCTTTTCCATCGCGCCCGACAATACCCGGGAGATGAAGGGCAGCGGCGCCAGCTGGTCGTCGCGCCAGGCCATGCCCCTGCGGCTTGCCTCGACGTAGAGGAACGCTACGGGCTTCAGACCCATGAAAACCGGGATGATCAGCCAGGGCTCGGCCCTGAGCCGCGCCCCGGGGTCGGAAAGCTGCGCGGCGGCCTCGGCGGGGGACTCCATCAGGCGCTGCCGGTATTCCTCCCATCGCTCCATGCATAGGGCCATTCGCTCCTGCGGCGGGTTCTCCCGGCCGGCGCAGGCGATGCGGATTCCGGTCAGCTCGACGAAATCCTCCTCCACCGCGCAGGCCAGCGCGGTGGAGGCCTCAAAGAACTCCGCCAGCTGATCCACCAACTGACGCATCCTTTCCGGTGCGCTGTCCCGGTCCGCCTGGGAAAAGCTGCCCGCAATGGCGCTGATGAGCGATTGAATCCCCGACTGCGCCGCCCCATCCCGGAGCCGGATCAGGTACACCTGGTGAACAAAATAGGCCGCCGCCAGTATCGCCAGCACCACGATGCCCCGGCCCGCGTAGGTCCTGGCGTCCACCATCACCGTCACCTGCGGAACAACGCCCCAAAGGTATGCCTGCCCGAACAGCAGCGACACCGCCGACGCGAGGAGCAGAATGTTGGAATTGAACACCAGCGAGCAGACCACCAGCATCAGCGGAAACGCCCAGATGGTCATCCCGCCCAGATGCGCCATATTGATGATGAGGATCGGCGTCACCGTCAGCGAGGCGGCAATCAGCATCACCTCCAGGCGTTCGTATCCCTTCCCCATGCGCTCCACGGCCATCAGCGCGATTCCGAGCGCCACCAGAATGACGCTGGCGAGGATGGTCAGCGCGTGGTTGCCCGTGTTCCACCAAAAGTACTCCAGCAGGAATAGCGCCATGCCTCCCAAAATCAGGCCGAAGGCGGCGATCCGGAAGACCATACGGTGCAGTCTGTCGTTCAGGATGTGCGCGCCGCGTTCGGCTTCCGGCGGCTTCATGAAATGATACCGGTTGACGCAGAAGAAGATGCCCGTCACCGGAATCAAGAAAAAGATTGGGGTCGTCGGCGGAACCGGCAGACGGAAAAACGTCCTGTTGAGCGCGTCGGCAAGGGGGCCCAGTACGAACGCGGCCGCGAAGGAGGCGGTGAGAACCCACGCCTGCTTTCGGATTTCCGGCCGGTCGCTTCCGCGCCCCCAGCGCCAGAGGAGCCCAAGGCCCCCCAGCACCATCATAAGGGCATATGCCTGAAAGAGGGTGTCGTAGACGGTCGGCGCGCCGGAGCGGAACCAGCCGCCGGCGGTAAATTCATAATGCCCGGACAAACGGGCCACGCCCGGCGATAGCACCAGCGCGTACATCAGCACGGCGGCGGGCAGGTACAGCGGGATCAGGAGCCATTTTTCATCCGGCAGGCGCCGGCTCCCGATCAGAAGCAGCACAAAATGCAGCATCAGGCTGTAAATACTCACATGTCCGGCGGCGGCGACGCGCGACCACAGCGCCGCGGACTGCGCGTCGGGCGCGACGACGGCTACCGAAAGGCCCAGCGCCCAGAGCGTCAGGCAGATTGTGGCGGCAAAAAAAATTCGGTTGACCGCGCCTTTCGGGTATAACCGGAGGGCGTAAAATCCCAACACGGGACCAAGACAGGCCAGGATCAGGTAGATTGCGGAAAAGACCATCAGACGGTTCATCGAGTCTCTCGCTCTCCACGGCAAATCCCGCGGCACGGGGCTTGCAGACATAATTACGAAATATATATCGGCGGAGCGCGGGCAATGTTTAATGTCCATGACGAAAGATGACGCGGTTTTTACAATTTCCTGCGCTTTGCGAAACCATGGTTGACAACCACAGGCATACGCGATATAATGTAAGCGAGCCGAAGGATCACAAAGACAAATGAGGCTCAAAAGGAGGGGCGATTCACTGAACACCGAGGATTTCGTGACACCCGTTGTTGTCTGCTTCGCCCGTTTCGAAAATAGATAACAGTTGACAACCGAACCTACCTTCTGGTACGCGAAGTAGTGTCAAGCCATCAGGACCGACCCGGGAAATCTGGAAACCACGATTCGTGCGACCCAGACGGTTCATCCCCTCGCGGGGGATGTTGATTGTTTCCGGGCGAAGCAGCAACCAAGTCCGCTCCATGGGTGGAGCCTGAAAACTGAATACGGTTCATAGCCCGCCGCCTCAAGCGGCGGGTTTTTTGCGCCGCTGCCGGGGGCGGGGGCGGCCGATGTCCGCCCCCGCCCCCAACGCGCCGTCCGCGCAGCCTCAGCGCGCGATCATCTTGCCGAAGAACTCGGTGAACGGGACGGCCGGCCCGCGGTTGTCGCTCTCCTCCACACGTCTGACGCGCGCTTCCTCCGAGATGCGCACATGGTGGAAGCGGTACAGTTCCTCCAGCTGGCTGACGGTCAGCGGCCGGATCCTGCCGAGCTCCGCCAGCTTCAGCGCGAGCCGCGCGGACGCCTCGGCGTCCTCCAGCCTGTGCCACGCCTCGATGGGGGTGCGCCCCCAGGAGATCGGGCCATGGTTGCCCAGGTTGACCAGGCTGTACTTCTTCACGTAGGGAATCACCGATTCGGCCAGCGCCTTCGAGCCGGAGCACTCGTAGGGCACCACCGGGACGCGGCCGCTGATGCAGCAGGCCGCCGGCGTGGAAGGCAGGTCCAGTTCCAGCCCGGCGCAGGCAAACACGGAGAGATTCAGCGGGTGCGCATGCGCGGTGGAGACGATCTCGTCGTCCGTCCGGTAGACGTTCAGATGCATTTCCAATTCGCTGGTGGGCTTCCAGGTGCCCTCGAGCACGTTGCCGCTGGAGATTTCAATTTTGATCAGCATGTCCTCGGTCAGATCGCCTTTATTGACACCGGTGGGCGTGGCCCACACCGCGTCCTTTGCCACGCGGATGGTAATGTTGCCGTCGTTGGCGGTCACGTAGCCGCCCAGGGTCATCTTTTTCCCGATGGAAATAATCAGTTGCCTGGCCTCTTTGTCCGTGGGATACATGGGTGCCTCATCTCCTAGAAGTTATTCGGTCGCCCTCCGGCGCCTGCGCCGAAGGGCCGTTTCCGGCCCTCTCCGGGACGTTCGTTACATAACGTCCAGCTTCGGGTTCGGATTGAGCGGCACGGTGATGGTGGACCGGGTGTGCTTGCCGTACTCGCTCGAAAGATTCAGGCCGTAATTCGGGCCGAAAACGCTCTTGATCCGGAGGTTGACATTGAAGATGCCGTAGCCGAAGGCGTTTTTGTCCTGCGGCAGGTAATCGCTCTGGGCCAGCTGGGCATTCAGTTCCCTGAGCCTGTCCGGCTCAATCCCGTCACCGTTGTCGAAGACCGTGAACACGATCGCGTCGCCGCTCCGCTCAACGGTGACGGACAGGAACCCGTCGCGGGTCTTGTTCTCGATGCCATGGTTGATGGCGTTCTCAATCAGCGGCTGCAGGATCAGCTTGGGCACGTAGTTGTTCTCCAGATCGCTCAGCTGCAAAAAGTTCCTGACGGAAAAATTGAAGTTTTCACAGAAGCGGATCTTCTGGATGTCCAGATAGAGCTCCGCATGCTTGATCTCGTTGTGGACGGACACCATACTGGCGCCCTTGCTCAAGGACAGGCGGAAAAACCTGCCAAAGGCCATCAGCGAGCGCAGCGCCTGTTCGTCGTTGCCGGTGCGAATCAGCCAGGAAATGTTGTCCAGCGTGTTGTACAGAAAGTGTGGGTTGATCTGCGCCTGCAGTGCGGCGAATTCCGATTTGCGCGCGTCCTTCTGCCGCCTTTTGAGTTCGTCGAACAGCTCCTGGATGCGCCCGATCAGCCGGTTGTAGTTGACGATCAGGCTGTCGATCTCGTACACGTTGGTGCTTACGCGCGCGCCGGACAGGGAGTTGAAGTCTCCCGCGCGGTTCATCTCCTCAAGAAGGGCGTTGATCGGGTCGGAGACCGAGCGCGCGGTCCGCTGACCGATGCGCACGGAGAGGACGATCACCGCCGCCAGAAGGACAATCGCGAAGATGAACATCGACGCGAGCTCCTGGTTGACCATGCGCCAGACGTCGCAGGAGAAGGTCATCTTCCAGCCGTTCAAAAGGTCCGCCGAGGCCGAAACCGTGCGCAGGTGTCCTCCGCCGGCGGGGCCGACGCCCAGCACGCGCTTTGCTTCCCCGTCGGTGATCTCGGCATACACATTGGGCATTGCGAGGCCGCTCTGGAGAATCCGGCTGAGGGTTTCCGTGCGGATTTCCACCAGTACGATGCCGTCGGAGAGACCGGTACGCACGTTGTACAGCGGATAGGACGCGCCGATGTAGCCCCGCTTCATGTTGTTGGCCACCAGAGACTGGTCGTAGTCGCCCATCCAGCGGGCGCTGTCGGAAAGGCGCAGCTTTCGGTACCAGTTTTCTCCGTCAAAGGCGCTTTTCAAAAGCGCATAGTTCGTGGATTTGAAGGCCCTGCCATCGTCCAGGATGATGTAGAAGGCATCGCTGAGTTCGGTGTAGTTGTACTGCAGCGTCATCAGCTTTCCGTTGACGAACTGGCGCTGCTTGTAGATCTCGGTGGGGGTATCGTATTGGATGCGCAGCATCTGCTGAATGTCCACATCCGTCTGGATCAGGGAATTGACGCTGACGCCTCCTCAATCATACGGTTGACGAGCTGCCCGCTGTAGCGCGCGGCGCTGTTGAGCGTGTCCTCCATGTCCCGGGTGGTTCGGGCCACCAGAAGGGCGGAGAACGTCAAAAAGATCAGCAGGATCGCCGTCAGCATCAGCAGGATGTACCGTCTTGACAGCACCGAATAGAGTTTTTTCATGAACGAATGTACTCCAAAGCCTTATCCATTGTTGTGCGCCGCCCTGTATTCCGACGGCGAGCAGCCCGCGACGCGCTTGAACACCGTGCAGAAATAGGAATTGTGCTCGTATCCCACCAGCCGCGCGACAGCCGAGACTTTCAGATCGCTGGTCCGAAGCAGCGCCCTGGCGTTGTCGATGCGCACCTTGTTGATGTAGTTGGTGACGGTCGTGCGGCTGCAGGCGCTGAAGAGCGCCGACAGGTACGCGGTGCTGAAGTGCAGGCTCTCCGCGATCGTCTTGGTGGAAAGGTCCGCGTCCGCATAGTTTTTTTCGATGATCCGCTTCGCGCTCAGGCAGATCTGCTCCGGGCTGGCGTTGCCGCTGGTGCGCAGGTACATGCCCACTGTCCGGAGCAGGTCCCCCACCCTGTCCATGATCTCACGGACGTCTTCCAGCGCGCAGATGGAAAGGAGGATGCCGGCGGGGTCTGTATAGATGTCCTCCATCTTGTAGTCCATCTCGGCGAGCCGCTCCATCAGCGTGCCGATCACCGCCCGGGCGAACTGCTGTACCTCCTGATGACAGGCGTTGCTCCGGCGGAACTCCTGTGCCTGTCCGGAGAGCAGCGGGGCCAGCGCGTCCGGGTCGTAGTGGATGGTCGCCTCCACGGCACGGCTGACCAGGTCTACGGCGCTGCCGCCCAGCGCTTCCAGGTCCCGCCGCTCGCCGGAGCGGTACACCTTGGCGTTGCCATAGATGTACTTCATGTTGACGGCGCGCAGCGCGTCCAGGTATGCGTCGCCCAGCGCGCCAACGCCGCGGCAGATCTTGCCGACGCCGATGGCATAGTCCCGGTAGTTGCAGCGGGACAGCCGCTCCGCCAGCGCGCCGCTCAGCGCGTCCGCGGCTTCCGCCGCCCGCGCCCTGTCCGGAGAAGCGATCACAAAGACCATGTTGTGGGGGTTTCTGTCCACGAAGTGCGCCTCGGGAACGCGCCCGCAGAAGGCTGCGGCAGCCTCCGCCAAGAGGTTGTAGGGACTTTGGGGGTAGCCGTCGAAGGCTTTGCGGATGTTGTCGTGCTGCAGCACCACGGCGGCGAAATGCCTGACGCTGAGCTCGGCAAAACGCTCCGCGGCGCGTTCCGCCCGCTCGGGCGTATAGAGGCCGTAGAGCATGCCACGCAGGTATTCCTCCGCCGTGCCCTCCTGCGACCCGGCCCTCGCGGCTCTTCGCTCGGCGATCTCCAGTACCGCCGCCAGGAGTTCCGCCGGGTCCACGGGCTTCAGAATATAGCTTTTTACGCCAAGGGCGATCGCGCGCTTGGCGTAGGCAAATTCCTCATAGCCGCTGATGATGATCGCCTCGATCTCCGGCCACCGCGCCTTCAGCTGTACGAGAAACTGAATGCCGTCCATCCGGGGCATTCTGATGTCTGTGACGACGACGTCAGGCGCCTGGTCGAGTATGCGCTCCAGCGCCTCCTGCCCGTCGCCCGCCGTGGCGATGACCTCGACCCCGTAGTTTTGCCATGGGATCTTCTCGGCGAGGCATTGCCGGGGAAACTGTTCGTCGTCCACGATCAGCAGCTTCAACATGGGCTTCCTTCCTCCGCGCTTGGCGATCCCGCGGGCAGGCGATTCGTCCCCCCGCTACCACTCGTTTCGCTTGGCCGCGTGCTTCAGATAGGCCTTATACTTCCTGTCCCACGCCGCGGCGCCGTCCGGCGAGAATTCGTTCAGCGGGAACGAATCCTTGACGACGCGGCGCATCTGGGCCTTGTCCTTCAATTCGCCGCAGCCGTAGGCCTGCAGAAGGAGGTTCCCCGTGCTGCTGGCCTCGTACACGCCGGTAAAAACGGAGTAGCCCGTGGCCGCCGCGGTGAAGCGGTTGATCAGCCGGTTTTTGCTGCCGCCGCCCAGGATGTAGATCTTCGAAATACGCCGGCCCGAGGCTTCCAGCAGCTTCTCCAGGTAGTAGCGGTATTTAAGCGCCATGCTCTGGAACACGATCCGCGCGATGGCGCCCGCGTCATCCGGCGCGACGTTCCGGCCGAAGTTGCGCGCCACGAAGGCCGAGACCGCCGCGGGCATGTCCTCCGGGGCGTAGAAATCAGTGGCGTCGATGTCGATGAAGAGGTCCTCATCCGCCGCAGCCTCCGCGAGGGAAACGATTTCGTCGTAGCCGTACCGCGCCCAGGCCTTGGCGCACTGCTGAATGATCCAGGTTCCGGTGATGTTCTTTTTGAACATGTTGGTCATCAGCGGCATGGTGGAATTGCTGAAGTTCGAGCGAAACGCCAGTTCGCCAAGCACCGGCGCGGCCGTCTCGACGCCCATCAGCGACCAGGTGCCGCTGCTGATGAAGGCCCAGTCGTCGCCCTCGTCCGGCACCGCCAGCGCGGCGCAGGCCGTGTCATGAGAACAGGGGGTGACGATCGGGACACCCTCGTCAAGCCCCGCCTGCCGGAGGATCTTCCCGTTCACCCGGCCGATCACATCGCCCGCGCGGACGATTTTCGTGCGGATGGCGGGAGGAATGCCGAAAGCGCGCAGAATCTCCTCGTCCCAGTCGTCTCGGGCGGCGTTATAGACGCGGCAGTAACTCGCCAGCGAATGTTCGCAGGCGGGTTCCGCCCCGAGAAAATAGTGGAACAGATCCGCCACGAAGAGGATCGCCCGGGGGTCGTCCAGCGAGGGATCGTTCGCGGCGCGCAGCCGGATCAGCTGGTGCAGCGTATCGGTGGGCATGGACTGGTTGCCGTTGCGCCGGTAGATGTTCCACGCGCCGAATTTATCCTCCGCCACCGCGGCGGCGTCCGAGGCCAGCGCGTTGGCGCGGTAGGAGCTCGGCAGGCGAAGGACGTCCCCAGCCCGGTTCAGAAGCACAAAGTCGCCGCCCCAGGCGTCCACGCCCACGGAGGCGAGGTCCGGCCCATACTTGACGGCGTAAAGCCTCAGCGCCTCCAGAATCTCCTCGTGGTAACGGTAGAAGTTCCGGATGCTCCGGTCGCCAAGCTGCATGAACTGCGTCCGGAAGCGATGGATTTCCTCGGCGCAGAGCCTTCCGTTTTCGATGTGCCCGGCGAACGCCCGCCCGCTTTCCGAGCCGATGTCCACCGCGAGATGCCTTTGCATGCCTTCGCCCCCATTGCCATGGCGAAGCGCCCTCATCCAGTATAGCGGCGCTTCGTTAATTTAGATTGCTTCGGTCACTTTTTGACGGCGCTCCTCCCGGAGCGACGCCAGGCGCTGCAGCAGCACCACCACGAACACCAGCGAGCCGGTGATGACGCTCTCCCAGAAGGTGCTCAGGCCCTTTTGCATATTGAAGATGTTGGTCAGAAGCCCGATGATCACCGCGCCGACAAACACGCCGGAGATCTTGCCACGCCCGCCGGACAGGTGTACCCCGCCCACGACACAGGCCGCAATGGCGTACATCTCCTCGCCGTCGCCCGCCAGCGGCGAAACGGAGCCGATGCGCGACGCCAGGATGATCCCCGAAACGCCCGTCAGAAAACCCGAGATCATGTGCGAGAAAAGCAGCGTCCTGTCCACTTTGACGCCCATCATGCGCGCCGCCTCCATGTTGCCGCCGCAGGCGTACACGTCTCGCCCCATGGGCGTAAACCGGAGGTATGCCCACGCGATCAGCGCCAGCGCCACCATGATCACGATGGGGTGGTTCAGGTAGTTCAGGAACGTCGCACGGCTGATGGCCTCAAAGGCGGAATTTGACACCGGCGGCTTGTAGGTGTTCTCCCCCGAGAGGATCAGCACCAAACCCCTCAGGCCCAGCATCATCGAGAGCGTCGCGATCCAGGGGTGAATGCGCATCTTCGTGATCAGAAAGCCGTTGATCGCGCCGATGAAGGTGCTGATGACCAGCGTCGCCGCCACGGCGACCACCGCGCCGAACTGGCTGAAGTAGATCGCAAAGAACGCCGACAGGCAGTAGAGTGAGCCCACCGAGAGGTCAATGGACCCCGCGATGATGACGATCGCCATGCCCAGCGAGATGACGAGGTTGGTGGACAGCTGCCTCAAGACGTTTGAGATATTGGTGGGCGTCAGAAAGCTCGCGTTGATGGCCGTGGCGATGGCGACCATAAAGATCAGCCCCGCGAAACTCCCGTTTTCGCCCAGGAAGCGGTACGCTTTCTGGAGCAGGCCGCGTTTGTGCATCGTTTACGCCTCCCGAATCAGTTTTTCCGGCCGGACGCCTGCTGCGCGTAGATCGCGAAGATGATGATCGCGGCCTTCAGGATGCGCGCGTAGGAAACCGGAACGTTGTTCATGTTGACCATGATGGTAATCAGCTGCAGCACCAGCGCGCCGAACACCGTGCCCCACACGTGGGGTTTTCCGCCGCTGATGGAGGTGCCGCCCACCACCGTGGCGGCGATGGCGTCCATTTCCTTGGTGAGGCCCATGTTGGCCGGGTCCACCGTGGTGGAGTATCCTGCCTCGATGTAACCCGCCGTGCACGCGAAGGCGTTGCAGATGACATAGACGGAGGTGATCACGGCGACGACGTTGATGCCGGAAATCCGGGTGGCCTCCGGGTTGTCGCCGTAGGCCTCCACGTAGACCCCATAGCGGGTCTTGCTGAGAAGGACCCACAAAAGCACCGCCAGCGCCAGCCATATGAACGTGCGCATCGGCAGAAATCCGAACAGTTCCCGGTAGAAGAAGTCCGTGAACGCTTTACTTTTATAGGACAGGATGCGCCCGTCGTTTAAGAGCTTTGCCAGGCCCCGCAGCACAAACATCATCGAAAGGCTGACGATCATCGACTGAATCTTGAACTTGATGACGGTGTAACCCGTGAGCCAGCCGAAGAAGAGGGCGCATCCGAGCCCCAGCCCCAGCCCCAGCACCGGCTGACCCGTGGCGATGAACTTGGCGGCGATCATCGCCGACAGCGCCATCACCGGGCCCACGGAGATGTTGATGCCGCCGGTGGCGATGACCAGGGTCATGCCCAGCGCCAGCAAAATGGTGGTGCTGGACTGGGTCAGGATGTTCCAGACGGTGCGCATCTGCAAAAAATTGCTCGTGATGGCCGTGTTGACCGTAAAAAGCGCCAGAAACGCGATGAACGCGCCGTAATCCCGAAACACGGCGGAGGCGCTGATTTTTCTGCCCCGTACGTTTTCCATGGCTCCTCCTAGCTTTCGGCGCCCGCGGCCCTGCCGCCGGCGATGATGCCGGTGATGTTGTCCTGGGTAATGCCCTCGCCCGCCACCTCACCCACGACGCGCCCGTCGCGCATGACGTAAATCCGGTCGCAGTTGCGGATCAGTTCCGGCATCTCGGAAGAGATGAAAAGGACTCCGATGCCCATGTCCGCGATTTCGGCGATCAGCGCCTCGACTTCCTTTTTCGCACCCACATCGATGCCCCGGGTGGGCTCGTCAAAGATGACGAATTGTGGATTGGTGGCCAGCCAACGGGCCAGGATGACCTTTTGCTGGTTTCCGCCGGACAGGTTTTTCAATTTCTGGTCCGCCGAGGGCGTTTTGATGCGGAAGCGGGCGATGTACTCGTCCACAATGCGCCGTCCGGCGCGGCGGTCGATGAAGCCGTGCTTCTCGATGGCGGGATAGCTGGACAGAAGGATGTTGTCCCGGACGCTCATGTTGGGCACGATGCCCTCTTCGCGCCGGTTCTCGGTGCAGAAGGCCAGCTTTCGCGCCACACCGTCCTTGGGCGAACGAAGCGTCGCGCGCTTTGCGTTGATGTAGAGCGCGCCGCCGTCCATGCGGCTGTACCCGAAAATCAGCTGTGCGGTCTCGGTGCGCCCGGACCCCAACAGCCCCGCCAGGCCCACGATCTCTCCCCGGCGAACCCGGACGGATACGCCCTTCAGCTTGGGGCTGAAGAAGGCGTCCTCCAGCCGCACGATGTCCTCCGCGCCGCCGGGTTCGTAGCCGCGGACGGACTTGACCGCCTGCGAGACCTCGCGCCCGATCATTTTGTTGATCAGCTCATGCCGGGTGAGGTTCGCCGCCTCGTAGGTGCCTTCGTTTTTGCCATCCTTCAGGATGCTGATGCGGTCGCTGATCTCAAACACCTCGTCCAGGCGGTGCGAGATGAAGATGACCGCAATGCGCCGCTGCTGAAGTTTCCGGATCAGCCCGAACAACATCTGAACCTCAGCGGCGTCCAGCGAGGAGGTGGGCTCGTCCAGCACGATGATCTTGCACCGAAGGCTGATGGCGCGGGCGATGGACACCATCTGCTGGGTCGCGGTGCCGTAGGTGGTGAGCTGTCTGCGCGGATCTACGGGAAGGCCCATGCCCCGAAGCAGCGCGCCCGCGTCATCATACATTTTTTTCCAATGGATCAGCCCGTTGGGCCGTCTGGGGTAGCGCCCCAGGTATATGTTTTCGGCGACGCTCAGGTGCGGGATCATGTTCAGCTCCTGATAGACGGTGCTGATGCCCAGGTTCTGCGCGTCCAGCGTCGAATGCAGTTTCACTTCCCGGCCGTCCAGCAGAATCTGCCCCGCGTCCATGCTGTAAACACCGGTGAGGATCTTGATCAGGGTGGACTTGCCCGCGCCGTTTTCGCCCATCAGCGAATGAATTTCGCCGGGGCGGACGCAGAAGTCCACGTCGTCCAGCGCCAGGACGCCTGGGAAGGCTTTTCGGATTCCCTTCATTTCCAGAATGTACTCCACGCGGATCACCTCGTTTTCTGGTTTTCCCGCCGGGTTGGGAAAGGCCACGCCGTGCGTTCCAGGGCGTGGCCTTTCCGCTCGTCATTCCCGGGTTAGAACGCGAGGGGGAGCTGCTCCTCGGCGTTGTCCTTCGTGATGAGGGTTTCCTGATTGATGATGAACTCGGGCAGCTTTTCGCCCTTCAGGTAGCTCTCCATGGCGTTGAAGGCGGCCGGGCCGAAGCGCGGGCTGCAGGTGGGGATGGCGTTCATTTCGCCGGCGATGACAGCCTCAACCGCCTCCGCCTGGCCGTCGATGGCGACGATCTTCACGTCTTCGCCCGGCTTCATGCCGGCGGCTTTCAGCGCCAGCACCACACCCAGGCCCATTTCATCGTTGTGGCAGTAGACCACATTGAAGTCGCCGCCGGTGGACTGGATGATGTTCTCGGTGACCTCCTGCGCCGTCGCGCGGGACCACTCGCCGCTCTGCGAGGCCACGATCTGGATGTTGTCATACTGCTCGATCACGTTGCGCACGCCCTGAGCGCGGTCGCGCACGTCGGAGCCGCCCACGATGCCGGTAATCTCAACGATCTTGACGCTCTGGGTCATGTCCATGTTGTCCACGATCCACTGGCCGCCCATCTCGCCCTGCTTGATGTAGTCCGCGATGATGGTGGTGAGCCAGTCCTCGCCCCAGGTGCCGCTGGCCTGACGGTCCAGCAGGATGACCGGAACGCCCTTGGCCTTCGCCGCGTCCAGCGCCGGGACGATGGCGTCCATGTCGATGGGCGCGATGAACAGGAAGTCCACGTTCTGCGCCAACAGGTCCTCCACGTCCGCGATCTGCTTTTCGGTGTCCAACTCGGCATTGGTCATCACATAGTCGTATCCGCGGGCCTTGGCTTCCTGCTCCATGCTCTCAACCTGCGTCACGCGCCACGTGCCGTCGATCGCAAGTTCCGAGAAGCCAACCTTGAAGACGCCGTCTCCGTTGATGTCGCCGGTGACCTGCTCCGCCGCCGCGAAAGCGCCAACCGCGGTCATGCACAGCGCCATCGCCAGCATGAGAACCAGAACCTTCTTCATCCCTTGTTCTCCTTTACGTTTATTGGGCCGTCCCACGCCCTTACTGTACTACGATCCGCCGAGCCGGGCAAGCGATTGACCGGATGATCGTAAAATAGTGAATATCCATCTAAAAATGCATCAATCCTCATGCCATATGGACGATGGCAGCGCGCCTCCCTGTGAAAAATCCCGCCGCCTCCGGCCCGGATGCGCAAATCGCCCCGGGCGGACATGGTCCGGCCCGGGGCGATGGTTCCCGCAAGACATGCGCGGCTTTATGCCAGCGCAAAATAGTAACGCGTCCAAAGCGGCGAGGTTTTTTCGATGCAGCGCAAGGACCCGGAGCGAGAAATAGCAGCGCTATTCTGAGCGGAAGGCGACACAGCGATGCGCGAAAAAGTCCGGCGCGGCGATGTAAGAATGCTTTGGATTGGTATTACAGTACGCCGAATTCCTCGTATACCTGGTCGATGGGCATGCCGGAGGCGATCATCTCCCGCTGGCGGTTCTCCTTCTCGAAGATGGCCTCCACCTCCAGCAGCACCTCGTCGACGATTTCCCACGGGATCAGCTGCGCGCCGTCGTTGTCGGCGAAGATGAAGTCTCCGGGCCGCACCGTCACGTAGTGCGTCAGATGGCCGGGCACCATGACGGGCACGTTCACCTCCGTCACAATCCAGCCGCCGAAGGCGTTGGGCACGGTGCCGAAGGAGTAGACCGGGAAATCCTCCATTTTGAGCACGTACTGGGTGTCCCGGGCGTTGCCGGCGATCAGCATGCCGCGGCAGCCGTGGCTCTGGGCCAGGTGACAGCTCATCTCGCCGAAGTGCGCGGGCTGCAGGTCCCCGCCGCAGTCAAACACCAGCACCGATCCGTCCGGCTCCTGGGCCACGGTACGCATCATTTTCTTCTGCGGGTGCTCCATGATTCCCTTCTCCCGGAGCATCTTCTCGATATAAATGGAGTCCTCGCCCGGGCCCATGCCCACGTCCATCGCGAGGCTGTGCAGCTTCACCGGAATGGCGCGGCCCACCAGCTGCATTCCCTGGCGCAGCGGCTTGAAACGGCTGGAGAGCACGGTGTCCGTGACGCCCAGCTTCCAAAGGCTGTCGGAGACGTTGCCGCCGTAGCCCGCCCTGCGGAAGCGCTCGATGCGCTCGTTGTCGGTGATGTCGAGATGGCGGATTTTTTCCTCGGGAATCTTGAACGTATACTTGTGCATCATGGGGTCTTCCTCCTAGCTCCAAAGTCTATCGTGAGAGAAGTCGTCGTTCCACTCGTCGGTCCCAAGCCAGATTCCGGGGTAATCCGGGTGCAGGTGCGCCCGCAGTACTTCGTCGTCAAGGTCCTCAATGCCAAGGCCGGGCTTGTCCGGAACGGCGATGTAGCCGCCGTCGACGATGGGGCCGTCCCAGCCCTTGACGATATCCCGCCACCAGGGCACGTCCACGGAGTGGAATTCCAGCGCCAGAAAATTCTCCGTGGCGGCCACGCTGTGCACCGCCGCCATACAGGCGATGGGGCTCTCCGCCATATGCACCGCCATGGCCACGCCGTGGTCCTGCGCCATGTCGCCGATCTTCTTATTTTCCAGGATGCCGCCGGAGGTCAGGATGTCCGGGTGGATCACGGAAACGCCGCCCGCCTCCACCAGCGGCCGGAAGTTTTCCTTTAAATAGATGTCCTCGCCGGTGCAGATGGGGATGGTGGTGCTCCTGGCCAGCTGGACGTACTGTCCGGTATACTGCCAGGGGATCATGTCCTCCATCCAGGCGATGTTGTACTTCTCGATGCGCCGGGCCAGCCGGATGCAGGAGCCCAGCGGGATGTGGCCGAAGTGATCAATCGCCAGCGGAATCTCGTAACCGATTACCGAGCGCACGTCCGCCACGTACTGCTCCAGAATGTCGAAGCCCTTTTCCGTGACCTGAATGCCGGTGAAGGGATGGGGGATGTTGTTCATATCGTATTTGCGGTTTCGCAGCGTGCGCGCATCGGGGCTCAGGCTGCGGGCGATGGGGTTGTAGTCCGCGGCGGCGGCCAGCTCTTCCACAAAACCCAGCGGCGCGGAGAGCGCGCCCGGCTCGTGGTACAAAAGGTCGATGCCCAGATCCATCTTCAGGAAGGTAAAGCCCTTTTCCATCCGCTTTTTCAGCGCCTGGCCCATCTCTTTTCCGGTGTGCCTGCCTTCGACGTCCGTGTCGCAGTACAGGCGTACCTTATCCCGGAATTTTCCGCCCAGCATTTGATAGACGGGCACGCCGTAGGCCTTGCCCGCCAGGTCCCAAAGCGCCAGCTCGATGGCGCACACGCCGCCTGCCTGCCGGGCGTGCCCGCCGAACTGCTTGATGCGGCGGAAGAGCTTGTCAATATTGCAGGGATTTTCCCCGATGAGCCGGCTCTTCAGCGCCAGGAGGAAGTTGCGCGAGCCGCCGTCCCGCACCTCGCCAAGGCCCACCAGCCCCTGATTGGTGTAGACCTTCACCAGGGTGCAGTGCATGGGCAAGCCCACGACGTCGCACACACGGATATCCGTGATGCGCAGGTCGCTGGGGTGGGAATTCGTGTTGACATGGGCGAGGGCTTCGGAAAAATTGTCTTGCATACGCTCTTGTCCTTTCTTCGGGGAGGCGCTCTCCCCGCTTGGGGTTTAATTTAACGCGCCGGGCGGAGCGCTATTTTACGCTGCCCTCCGCCTTTCCGCTGATGAGCATGCTCTGCGCCACCATATAGATGATGACCACCGGCAGCGAAGCCACCACCGACGCGCTCATCAGCAGGCCCCAAATGGTGTGATCGGCGAAGCGGAAGCTGGAAATCGCCGCCGTAACCGTCTGTTCCGCGGGCTTGGTGGTCATGATCATCGCGTAGAGGAACTCGTTCCAGGACATGGTGAAGGCGAAGGTGGCCACCACCGCGATGCCCGGCATGGCGATGGGCACGACGATGCGCAGCATGGACTGAAGCCGGGTGCAGCCGTCGATCATGGCCGCCTCCTCCAGCGAATAGGGTATGGCCCGGAAGTAGCTGGTCAGCATGTAGCAACAGTAGGGCACCACGAAGGTGGGATAGATCAGCAGCAAACCGTTTTTGTTGTCGTTGAAGCCCAGCGCGCTGACGGCCACGTACATCGGGATGAACATGACCGCGGTGGGCAGCAGGTAGGAGAGCAGCGTGCTCTTCTGGAAGAACCTGCGCCCCGGGAAGTTCAGCCGCGTCATGGCGTAGGAGGCGCCGACGCTCAGCGTGAGGCACACCGCGGTGGAAATGCCCGAGATGTAGAGGCTGTTCAGCAGATTTTGCGCGAAAGCGGTGGTCGTAAAGAGCCGGATGTAGTGCTCCAGGGTAACCCCCCGGGGAAGAAGATCCGGGCGGGGCGAATACATCAGTTCATTGGGTGACAGCGAGGATTTCACCATCCAATAGATTGGGAATACCGTAAAGATCAGCGCGACGGTCAGAATGCCGTAGATCATCAGGTATCTCAGGGCTTTATTTTTTCGGTTCGTAACCATGCCGTTCCTCCTTTCTTGGCCGCGCGGCGTACCGTCATACCGATTGCTCTTCCCGTCCGCGGGAGGCGAAGAACATGAAAATCAGAAGAATCGGCACCACGGAAACCGCCACGGACAGCGCGCTGCCGAAGCTGTTTTGGATGAACGCCTGGTCGTAGGTGTAGGTGGAGATAACCGAAGAGGAGTACAGCGGGCCGCCGCCGGTCACGAGCTGGATGTTCTCAAAGTCGTTGAACGTCCAGATGGTGGAGAGCAGCGTCGTGACCTTTGTGACGTTGGCGATGGAGGGCAGCGTAATCGAGAAGTACTGGCGCACGGGCCCCGCGCCGTCGATGTAGGCGGCCTCGTACATCTGGCCGTCGAGTGTCTGCAACGCGCCCAGCAGGCTGAAAATAAAGAAGGGAACGCCGCGCCAGATGTTGACGATCATGACGGTGATCAGCGTGAGTTTCGGGTTGCTGAGCCAGGCGATGGGGAGGTCTATGATGTCCATACGCAGAAGGAGGCTGTTGAGGATGCCATAGGTGCTGTCGTACATCCAGCGCCAGGTCATGGCCGCCACCATGCCGGGCAGCGCCCACGGGATCAGGAGCACCGTGCGAAAGAAAGCCCGTCCGCGGAAATTCTGGTTGAGCACCAGCGCCAGGATCATGCCCAGAAGCAGCTTTGTGCCCACGCTGCCCAGCGTATAGACCACGGTGTTTTTCAGGACTTTCCAATACGTGGCGCTGGCGAAGAGCTTCGCGTAATTGGCCAGCCCGACGAAGTTCTCCTGCTTTCCGATGACCTTGTTGGTAAAGCTCAGATAGACGGCCCGGACAAAAGGGACGCCCATGACGATGAAGATCACGACGAAAATGGGCACGATGAGCGCGATTCCCAGCCTCCGGTCCATACGGGTCATGGAGTACACTTTGTTTTTTGCCATTGATTGCCATCTCCTTGCGATCGGTCCGGGCGACTGGCGCAGGGAAGCCTCCGGAGTGGCCTACGGCCGCTCCGGAGGCTTCCTGAAAGTGTTATTCGGTTGTCCCGGCCCGGGTGGGTGGCCGGGACGCGCCCGGCGAACGCAGGTTTACTGCTCGTAGACCGCCTTGAAGTCCGCTTCCAGCTCGTCAAGCGCCTTCTGCGGGTCCATGTTGTCGATGACGATCTTCTGCACGGCCTTCACGCACAGCTGGCTCGCAAAGGCGGTGTTCGCCTTGGCGTCTGCCGGCGCGGGGTAGAAGTTGCGCACAACCTGCTTGGAATTGGCCAGCCAGCCGGCGTTGAGCGGATCCTTCCAGAAGTCGGTATCATCCAGGCCGTTCAGCACGGGCTGCCACATGCCGCCCATGGCCTCGATGATGGTGTTGTATTCCTGGGTATCAGACAGGAAGTACTTCACGAATTCCTTGGCGGCATCGGGGTTCTTGCCGGTCTTGAAGATGGCGAAGGTATTCGCGCCGCCGGGCACGAAGCGGCCGGCCGGGCCTTCGGGGTAGGCGATGACCTCCGTCTTCGCCAGAAGATCGGGATGTTCCGCCTTCAGCGCGGACCAGATGGAGCCGGAGTTGAACACGACGCCCACGGTGCCCGCCAGATAGGCGGAATTGTTGCCGCTGTCATCCCAGGTGATGGAATCCGGCGGGGTGAGGCCCTGCTGGTAGGCGGAGGCGATGAACTTGAGCGCTTCCAGCGTCTCAGGGCTATTGATGGTCACGTTGCCCTCGGCGTCCACAGGAACGCCGCCAAAGGCGAGGATCAGCGCGCGCATCATGCTCTCGGCATCGCCGCCGCCGGAGGCGCCCATCGGGAAGCCCAGCGCGTAGACGCCGTTCGCAGGATCGTTGATGGCCTTCGCGTCCTCCAGCAGATCCTGCCAGGTGGTGGGCTTATCCAGGCCCGCCGCCTCCCACAGATCCTTGCGCCAGTACAGGCCGGGAGCCAGGTAGCAAAGCGGCACCAGATAATTCTCGCCGTTCACCATGGCGGTGTTCTTCGCGGCGTCGGTCAGATCCAGCGTGTCCAGCACATCCGTGACGTTGGCCAGCTGATCCATGCCCACGTACTCTGCGCAGACCATGTCGTCACTCATGAACAGATCCGGCGCGTTTCCCGCCTCGATGGCGGCCATCAGCTTCTGCTTCTGGTCGGCGGACGGGATGATCACGTATTCGACTTCGATGCCGGTCTCGGCGGAAAACGCCTCGACTTTCTGCTTCATGATGGTGTTGTATTCGGCCACGTATTCGCTCTTGTCCCAGAAGACCATTTTCTGGCCTTCCGCCGAGGCGATGCCGCTGAACGTCGTAAGGATCATCAGGCTGACAAGCAGGAGTGCTACCCTTTTCTTCATTGGTCTTACCTCCATGTTTGATGTATCGAATATGGACGGCGCCTGTCCATAATCAATGCGCGTCGTATCCGGCGGGGCTGACGGTCGTATCCCCCACCACCAGTTTGGTGGGAACCATTTCCGACACGAATCCTTCCTCCGGATGTTCGATAAAGGCCAGCAGATTGTTAAACGCTTTCTCCGAAACGGTCCCGGCGCGGGACGCCAGGTGCGTGTAGTTGCGCTGATGGTAGGTGTAGGACGCGCTGGAGTAGTCCACGATCACCAGCGAGAGATCTTCCGGAATCCGCTTGCCCAGCTTGGCCGCGATCCGCTCGACCTGGTAGATCGAATTTCCCGGCACGATCATGGCCGTCGGCGGAATGTCCATCGACATCGTGCGCTGGAACGCCCTGTAGCTCTCCTCGTTCCGGCACACGCTGTGCACGGGTACCGTCGGAACGTACTCAGGGCGGGCCGTAAGGCCGCGGGCCTCCATGGCCTCCGCGAAAGCCCTGCGCCGCGTCACGGATACGACGCTGAAACCTTCCTCCAGCATGATGCCGATGCGGCTGTGCCCCAGTTCCGCCAGATGGTCCACAGCCTGACGGATGGCGCCGGCGTGGTCGGTGGCGACGTAGTGGTAATCGTCCGTGCCGTCGTACTTTCCGACGCAGACGTAGGGAACGCCATCCTCCTGAAACGAGCGGAAGTACGGATCGTCCTCCACCAGGTCAAAGAGCATGAAGCCGTCCGCCATGCTCCTGGAAAGCCCCTTCAGGTACTCCATGTCCTCGCGGTTCCGGGTGCCTTCCCGGGTGTAGACCAGCGTGCGGTATCCCCGTTCCGAAGCCGCCCGGCCTACCTGGCGCATGACGGTGGGGTAATAAACGGTCTCAAACGTCTCGGCAAAGCTGAACCCGATCACAAGGCAGATCACATTGCATCTGACTTTGGCGGAAAGCCTGCGCGCCGTGATGTCCGGCACGTAACTCAGGGACTGGATGGCCGCCTCGATCTTGTCACGGGTCTTTGGGGACATGCTCTCAAACCGGCCGTTGAGATAGTTGGAGATGGTGGACTTGGATACCCCCGCCTGTCTCGCCACATCCGCAATCTTCGTCTTGACGCTGCGCATCCCCATGCCCCCGTTCTTCAGTAAACCGGTTTACTAAATGGGTACACCCGCCCGTTTCGCAGCCGCCGCAAACCACAGGAGCATGTAAACCGGTTTACTAAACGGCGATAAAATATGTTGTAAGCCTTCCACGTTTCAGTCGAAAAGTTACAACGTTCAGCAGGTGCTCCGTATGAGAGCATCGTATCATCCGTGCATTTGTTTGTCAATTTGCCTCTATGCACAAAATATTGCGTATAAAATTTTTCACATCATCGTCCGGCGCAGGATTCAGGCCCGCTGGAAAGATAACAAAACGGCTCGCGCGGAGCCCTCGCGCCGCCGCATGGGCTGACTTCGCGGCCGTTCCGCCAGACCGTGGCGAGCCTTGCGGCGCGGGCGTTTGACCCCGGACAAACCGCGTGATAAGATGGGCCGGGGGCGCGTCGGCCGCCGCTCCCGGGAAGGGGCGATTGTTTTGAAATTCCTGTTTGCGCCGGATTCGTTCAAAGGCTCGCTGAGCGCGACGGAAATGGCGCGGATGATGGACCGCGTATGCCGGATTCACTTTCCGGAGGCGGAGACGGTGCTGGCGCCGATGGCGGATGGCGGAGAGGGCACGGTGGAAGCCCTCGTCACCGCGCGCTCGGGGCGCATGGAGGAGGCGCCCGTCACCGGTCCGGACGGCGCGACCGTCAGGGCACGGTTTGGCCTGATCGACGCCGGGACCGCCGTATTGGAAATGGCCCAGGCATCCGGCCTGCCGCTGATGGCCGGAAGGCCGGACCCGCTGGGCGCCACGTCGCGGGGAACCGGCGAGCTCATCCGCCATGCGCTGGATCTGGGCGCGCGGCGGCTCCTTCTGGGCATCGGCGGCAGCGCAACCAACGACGGCGGAATGGGCATGCTGTCGGCGCTGGGCGCGAAATTTTACGACGGGGACGGGACGCTGCTCGAGGGCCGCGGGCGGGACCTGGCGCTTGTGGAGCGCGCGGATCTTTCGTCCCTGGACCCCCGGCTACGAAAGGCCCGGATCACCGTGATCTGCGACGTGACCAACCCGTTGTGCGGCCCGGACGGCGCGACGGCGGTGTACGGTCCCCAGAAAGGCGTTATTCCGGCGCTGTTCCCGGTGCTGGAGGACGGCATGGCGCGTTATGCCCGGCTGCTGGAGGAACACCTCGGACGCGACGTTTCGCGCTTTCCCGGCGCGGGCGCGGCGGGCGGAATGGGCGCGGCGTTGGGCGGGGTGATGCAGGCCGAAATGCGCAAGGGGATCGACGCGGTACTGGAGGCCGTCCGCTTCGACCAGCTGCTCCCGGGCTGTGATCTGGTGCTGACCGGCGAGGGCCGGATGGATGCCCAGTCAATTCTCTACGGCAAGGCGCCTGCGGGCATCGCCCGGCGCTGCAAGGCCGCAAATGTGCCGGTCATCGCCATCGTCGGGGGCATGGGCCCTGGCGCGGAGGGCTACTATCGGGAGGGGATGACCAGCATTATGACCACGGTAAGCGGCGTCATGCCGCTGGAGGAGGCCATGGGCAACGCGGAACGCCTGTTCCTCGACGCACTGGAGCGCACCTTCCGGATGATCAAAATCGGAATGACCCTCGGAAGCCCCGCTTGCTAGCCGCGCCGGGTACTTCGGGCCCCTTCCCCGCGAAGGCTGCGCCGGAAACCCGGGCCACACCTGCCAGGCGGCAAACGCCTCATCTCCGGCACGGGCTTAGAAACGCGAAATCCCCTGCCCCAAAACGCCGGACCGGGCTTTTCGCAGCCCTCGACGTCCTCCGGCGGATCTTGACGGACCCGAGCGTCTGCGCCTTGACGGCGGGCAGCGGCCTCCGTGCTGCAGCCGAGCGCGCTCTTGCCGGCGCGATGCCCACCCAGGAAAGCTGTTGAAGCCAATGCCGCGATCGGGCTTCTCGCCATCACGCTCCCGACGGCGCCCTTGACGCTGTCCGCCGCGCCCATCAGCGGATTTTCGGTCAAGTCCAGCGCCTTGGTGGCATGGGCGCGCCGTCGATGTGATCCTCGCGGATGCCGGGGCGATGCGCTCGAGGCCGAGGTTGGCGGTCAGCCTGTCCGGCGCGGTGGCCGTGTTCGATTCCCCCGAATACGCACCGGTGTACAGGCGCGCACCCTTCACGGTGCAACCGTCCTTGTCTACCGTCTTGATGGCGTCGCAAACGCCTTGATTGCGGCTGGCGGCAATGGGCGCGCCGTCGGCGCCGCCGAACAAGCTGTCGGGACGCCCCCACGCCGGGGTGCTTCGCCGGCAGATGTTCGCCGGTTCCTCCCCCACCGGGTAAACCCGGCGCAAACGCGTCGATCACGCGGCCGGCACCCGCTTCAGCGCCACGAGCAGTACCACGATCGGCCTCCGAACCGAACGCCTTTTTATCTCGGAAACCGGCCTTTCGGGCGTTTTTCCCGGAGCCCTCGGATGAACGCCGCCAGCGGATCGACGAGCCGGAGCCGTTTTGAATGCGCAGCGGCAGCGCCATGAAGTCGCTGTGGGCGGGCTGCCGCTTCAGGTTGTACGGCATTCCAGGAATGAAGCGCGCGTTGGGCGGGCAGTCGTTCCGATGGCCGAAGGGCAATAGCTCCAGACGCCCGCCATCGAGGTGGTGCGAGCCGCCGTGTCCAAGCGCATCGCCAGCGCCTTGCGCCGCGCGACCAGTGGCGTCCATGTGCGCGCCGGTATGCGCGCCCATAACGAGGGTCTCGCAATGGTCAACTTGCCGCAAGACCGTCATTTTCACGGGGAGCTCCGGCGGAATCGGCTTCAAGCGATCCGCCGGATTTCCATCAGGGTGCCGGTCCCCTTCGGGCGCGCCCTCCTCTTCCGAAGCTCGGGGCTCCGTGCCCGTTGTTTACGCACAATTTGAAAAGTGAATAATTCATTCTGAATTTTGCATTGATTTTCAGTCTTATTGGCATATAACGATCATAGAAATTGTGAAGGCGTCCGCCCAGGGCGTTCTTCTTACGCAGGAGGGATTGCATGAGCCAAGTGGCGTTGCGCCTGAAGGGCATCGTCAAAACGTTCCCCGGCGTGGTGGCACTCAGCGATATGAACTTTGAACTCCGCCAGGGAGAGATCCATGCGATCTGCGGTGAAAACGGTGCGGGCAAGTCCACGCTGATGAAGGTCGTCACCGGCGTTCACGCGCCCGACGAGGGGACCATTGAGCTGTTCGGCCAGGAGGCGAAGATCAACGGCCCCATGGACGCGTTTGAAAAGGGGATCGCCATCATCTATCAGGAGACCAGTCTCTTTGAAGAAATGACGGTGCTGGAAAACCTGTTTCTGGGACGCGAAAAAACCAAAAAACTCGGGCCCGTGACGGTTTTGGACTATCGCGCCATGACCCGGGAGATGAGCGGGATCTTTAAACGCCTCCGGCTCAACATTCCCCGCAACGAAAAAATCAAAAACCTGGGCATGGCCCAGAAGCAGATGGTCGAGATCGCCAAGGCGCTGACCTTCCATTCCCGCATCCTGATCCTGGACGAACCCACCGCCTCGCTGACCCAGCAGGAAGTGGACGCGCTGTTCGGCATCATCCGGGAACTCAAGGCCGAGGGCGTCAGCATCGTATACATCAGCCACCGGTTGGAGGAGATCTTCCAGCTTTGCGACCGGGTGACCGTCATCCGGGACGGCCGCTACATCTCCACCCGCGCGGTGGCGGATACCTGCAAGGACGAGCTGGTGACCGACATGGTCGGCCGCAGCATGAAGAGCTACTACCCCAAGGCGCAGGTGAAAATCGGCGGCACGCTCCTAAGCGCAAAAGGGTTGGGGGACCGGAACCTGCTGCACGACATCGACTTCTTCATCAAAAAGGGCGAGATCCTGGGCTTCGCGGGCATCGCGGGTTCGGGCCGCACCGAGCTGGCGCTGGCGCTTTGCGGCTTCGCGCCGCTCGCCCAGGGAACGGTGGAACTGGAGGGACGGAACGTCAAATTCTCCAGCTATCACGAGGCGATGGGCAGCGGGCTGGTGTACGTTTCAGAGGACCGCGGCAAGTACGGCGTGATCCTGAACATGAGCATCAAGGACAACATCGTGATGCCGCAGCTGGAGAAAAACGCCACGATGGGCGTGATGCACAGGGATAAGGAATACGCGCTGGCGGAAGGCATGCGCGAGCGCGTGGGCATCAAGGCCCCCGACACCGACTTTCTGGTCAATAACCTCTCCGGCGGCAACCAGCAAAAGGTGTCGGTCAGCAAGGCGCTGGCGCTGGGGCCGAAGCTTTTGATCCTGGACGAGCCCACCCGCGGCGTCGACGTAGGCGCCAAGGTGGAAATCCACAAGATCATCAGCGGCATGGCCGCCTCCGGCCTCACCATCCTGATGATCTCCAGCGAGCTTCCGGAGCTGATCGGCATGTGCGACCGCATCTACATCATGCGGGACGGCACGGTGGCGGGCTGCCTTGAGCGCGGCGAGTTCTCCCAGGAGAAGATCCTGAGCGTGGCGCTGGCTCCGGTGGACAAGCCCTGCAAGACGGAGGTGAGCGCCTGATGAAACGGTTTCACATGACGCCGGAGATATACCTGTCCCTGTTCCTGGCGCTGATACTGATCGTGCTGGCGTCCTTCGCCCGGGGTTTTTTTGATCTCAACAACCTAATGAACATGCTCAACCGCTTCAGCTACATGCTGATCGCCGCCATCGGCATGAACCTGATCATCCTCACCGGCAACATCGACGTGTCGACGGGCTCTTTGATCTCGGTGGTGTGTCTCACCATCGCGGCGCTGGGCAAGAAGGGGCTGAGCCTCTGGGGGCTTTTGCCCGCGGCGATGGTCACCGGCGCGGTTTTAAGCCTTCTGAACGCGCTGTTCATTACGAAGTTTCGCATCCCCGCCATCGTGGCCACGCTGGCCACCGCGCAGCTCTTCTCCGGCGCGCTGCCGCTGGCGGTGGAAGGCTCCATCTACGATTTGCCCGACACCTTCACCTGGTTGGCCTTCAAGGCCAAGATCTTCGGCCTGGTTCCGGCCAGCGCGCTGATGATGCTGATCGTGGCGGTACTCGCGCTCGTCTACATGAAGTACTCCCGCTTCGCCAAGAAGGTCTACGCGGTGGGCAACAACCCCGGCACCGCGCGCCTGGCGGGCATCGACGTCAATAAGGTCGTCATCGCCTGCTACGCCATCGCCGGCTGCCTCTTCGGCATCACCGCCACCATCATCGCCACCGCCGGCCAGCGCGTGACCACCACCATGGGCACCGGGCTTGAGATGACGTTCATCGCCGCGGTCGTGCTGGGCGGCACCTCCACCAGCGGCGGCAGCGGCACGATTCTGGGCACCATCATCGGCTGTGGGGTGCTCTCGGTCATCGCGCCGGCCATCAACTACATGGGGATTTCCTCCGACTGGTCCGACGCCATCATGGGCGCCATCATCATCATCGCCGTGGTGGTCTCGGAACTGCAGATGGGCGGCGTCAGGGGCCCCGGGCGCCGCGCGGAAAGGATCGCCGCATGAAACGCAAATTCCGCTTCAACTTCAACATCGCGCTGTTTCTGATCCTGGTCGCGCTGTTTGCCGGTATCGCGCTTCTAAACCCGGTGTTCCTGTCGTTTGACTACCTCATCGGCGTCATGCTGCGCAACATCGTGGAGATCGGCATGATGTCGCTGACGATGACCATGATCGTCGTCACCGGCGGCATCGACCTCTCCGTGGGCTCCACGATGGTCCTGGCCTCGATGCTGGGCGGTATGGCGGCGCTGAAGTTCGGCGGCGCGGCCGGCGCCCTGGTGACGATGCTGGTGGGCGCGGCCTGTGGGCTCTTCAACGGCCTTCTGATCGCGAAGGTGAAGATTTCCCCGCTGGTCACCACGCTGGCCACGATGTACCTTTACATGGGCTTGGCGCGCAGCTTCTCCCACGGCGACAGCGTCTACGCCTACGACCTGAGCCAGTGGCTGGGAACCACGAACGTCGCGGGTGTGCCGGTGCAGATTCTGTACTTCGCGGCGCTGGCGCTGCTTTTCTGGTTCCTGCTGCACCGCACCGCGCTGGGCCGCACGCTCTACGGCATCGGCCTCAACGAAAACGCCACCCGTTTCTGCGGCATCGATACCGATCGGGTCAAGATGCGCATCTACCTCTTCAGCGGCCTTGTATGCGCCTTCGCGGGGCTGATCTGGCTGGGCCGGTTCACTTCAATCAAGTACGACGCGGGCACCAGCCTGGGCCTCAAGGTGGTCACGGTGGTGGTGCTGGGCGGCACGAGCATTCTGGGCGGCCGGGGTGACATGATGGGCACAATCCTGGCGACGCTGATCATCGCGGTCCTCAACAGCGGGCTCAACGTGCTGGCGATCCCCATCGACGCCCAGACCATCGTGCAGGGCACGATCCTGGTGATCAGCCTGGTCTGCTACTCGCTCTTTGACATCCGGGCCCGCAAGAGCAGCATCCTCAAAGTGCCGGTGGAACACGAGGGCGGCACCCCCGCGGGCGCATGATTTTTCGGCGGCGAAAGCCGCCGGGAATAATATCGAAAGGAGAACAATTCACATGAAGAAAACCCTGTCCCGGATCCTGGTGTTCACGCTCCTTCTAAGTATGCTGGCCATGATGGGCGTCAGCGCGCTAGCTGAGGGCACGGTCAAGATCGCCATGCTGCCCAAGTTCAAAGGCGAGAACTACTTCGACGCCTGCAAGGTGGGCGCTCAGGAGGGCATCGACGAGCTGAACAAGGACGCCAAGGTCGTGGAATTCCTCTACGACGGCCCGTCGCAGGACCAGGCCACCAACCAGAAGCAGGTGGACATTCTCGAAGGCTGGATCGCCCAGCAGGTCAACGTGATCATCGTGTCGCCCAACGACCCCGCCGCCATCGCGCCGACCCTCAAGAAGGCCATGGAGAAGGGTATCAAGGTGCTGACCTTTGACGCAGACGCCCAGGCGGACGCCCGTCAGCTCTTCGTCAACCAGGTTGCCTCCGACGGCGTCGCCAAGGGCCTTGTGGAAGGCACCGCCGCGAAGCTGATGGTCAAGGGCTACGGCCCGGAGAAGCCGGCCAACATCGGCATCATCTCCTCCGCCAAGACCGACGCCAACCAGCAGGCCTGGCTGGCCAACATCAAGGCGCTCTTGGCCACCGACGACTACAAGTGGATGGTCCTGAAGAACGAGGATACGGACGTCTACTATCCCGGCCCCGACGAGACCGCGACCCAGACCCAGGCCGGCATCCTGATCAGCCGCATGGGCCCCGGCGCGGACCAGATCCAGGCGGCCATCGGCCTCACCTCCATGGCCACCCCGGCGCTGGGCTCCCAGTATAACGCCGCCTCCGCCAAGCCCGACCCGACCACCATCACGCTGACCGGCCTCGCGACGCCCAATGCCCTCAAGTCCTACTTCAAGGACGACGCCAACCCGCTGGATGCCGGCGTATTGTGGAATTGCATGGATCTGGGCTACCTGGCGGTTGAGTGCGGCTACCAGATGGCGACCGGCACCCTCACCGACAGCTCCACCACCGTCACCGCGGGCCGCCTCGGCGACCGCGAAATCGCGGACAAGATGGTCATCCTCGGGCCCGCGCTGGTGTTCGACAAGGACAACGTGGACAACTTCAACTACTGATCCCAGGTCACATCCCGTTAGCGCCAGGGGGATTGTGCCATGCCTTCGGGTATGGTACAATCCCCTCGAAATACCTGGGAACCGGAGGATGGCGTGAAAAAGCGGCAGATGATGTCCCGCAGGCTGTTTCTGGCGCTGATGGTGACGGTGGAACTGCTCTGCCTGGTGTTCGCGGTGGCCTTCTACGCCTACAACGTGGTGACACTGAAGAACTCCGAAAAGACGCGGCTGGCTTCGCTCTGCGAAAGCACCACGGCCCAGATCGACGCGATGGTGCGCTCGATGGACGAGTTGTCGATCTCGGTCACGCTGTCAGACGGGTTCCTGGATTCCATGCACCTGATCTCCGAGGGGGCGGATCCGGCCCTCTGGCGGGATACGCTGCGGGATATTCTGATCCGGGCCTATGCCAACCGCGTCAGCGTCTACCGGGTGGTGGCGCTCACGGAAAACGGCAACGCGGTGGTCGTGGGCCGCAACGAACTGGACACCGCCGAAGTCCGCGCCATGATGAAGGACGGCTACTGGCACGACGCCGACCGCCGCGGCAACTCCAAGGTGCTGGCGGGGCCTTTTTCCGATCCGTGGGTCAAGGACGAGCCCCAGCAGCTGTTTTCACTGCTCCGCGCGGTGCATGACGGCGACCGGGTGCTGGGCTACATCGAAGTTCAGATGCTCACCCAGAACCTGAGCGACGTCTACCGCAACAGCTGGTCCGGAAAGCTCTATTACGCCATCGTCAGCGGCGACGGCCGCCTCTTCTTCTCCAACTTCGAGCCCGATCAAAAGGACGCATACCTGGGCTCCATCCAGCAAAACGCGGCCTGGTACCCGACGGACAGCATCGAGACCCCAGACGAACTGCTCAGCGTCTCCGGCTCGAACTACACGGACTGGAAGGCCGCGCTGATCGTCCCCAAGTCGGTCATCTACCAACAGCTCCGGGGCATCCTGCCCATCGCGCTGACGTTCTCGCTTTTGATGGGCGTCGGCGTGGCGCTGGCGTTCCGCTTTGTGGTGGCGCACATCACGCGGCCCCTGGAGCGCGTGGTCCGCCAGGTGAAGCAGATCAGCCTCGACAGCCTGAGCGCGCCCTTTGAGTACGTGTCGGGCAGCTATGAAGCCGAGGTGCTCAGCGAGGCCTTCAACACCATGAAATCCAGGCTGGCCGACGCGTTCAAGAAGGAAAAGGCCATCGAGCGCGTGCAGAGCAAGGTGCTGCTGGAGGAGCTGCAGTCCCGCATCGGGCCGCACTTCCTCAATAACACCCTGGGCGCCATCGCCAACATGTGCGAATCCGGCGACGCCGAGGGCGCGGCGGAAGCGTGCTTCAGCCTGTCGGACCTCTTGCGCTACTCTTCCAACAATTTTTCGATTCTCGTGAGCATGCGGGACGAGATCGATCACCTGCAGGACTACCTTTCGCGCATGAAAGGGCGCTACCGCCATCGCCTCGAATTCGAAGTCTCCGCGGACAGGGACTGCCTCCAGACGCGCATGCCCAAGCTGACCATCCAGCCGCTGGTGGAGAACGCCATCAAGTACGGCCTGGGTGAACGGGAACAGGTGCGGGTGGAGGTGAACGTAAAGTTTGAGGACGGGGACACGGTCGTCCGCATTGCGGACAACGGCCCGGGGTTTGACGAGGCGGTGATTCGAACCGTTCGCGAGACCGTCGACCGGTGCCTCGCCTCCCCCACCGAGTTCCCGGTGGACCAGTTCGCGCAGATGCGCGGGCTGGGGCTGGCCAGCACGATGGTACGGCTTTTTCTGCTCAACGGCGAGGAGCGCTTTCAGTACGCCATCTTCAACCGGCCCGAGGGCGGCTCGGTCATCGAATTCCGAATTCTACCCGACGGGAAGGTGTTGTGATTTGTACCGGGTCATGCTCGTAGACGACGAGCCTTCGATTCTCGATTCCACCAGCCGGATGATCGACAAAAACCCGTCCTTCAAGGTGGTCTGCCGGGCCTATCTGGTTTCGGAGGCCAAGCAGCTGATCGAGGACTGCCGCCCGGACGTATTGTTCTCCGACATCAAAATGCCCGGCGGCAGCGGACTGGAGCTGATCAAGTACGTGTCGGAGACCCTGCCACACTGCGCCATGGTGGTGATCAGCGGCTACGACGACTTCAAGTACGTCCGCGACTCCTTCGTCTACGGCGTGGAGGACTACCTGCTCAAGCCCGTCTCGCCGTCCACCTTCCTGCCCTTTCTGGACAGGTTGGCCACCAAGCTGAAAAACGACGGCGCGGTGCGCTCGGACGGCGCCCTCGAGCGGGACAAGGGCAGCGATCCCGACCACGCGCTGCCCCCGTCGGAGCGGCTGGTGCGCGCCATCGAAGCCTACGTGGACGAGCACATCGCGGAGGACAACTCCATCCATGAAATCTGCAACGCCTTCTCCATTTCCCAGCCCTACCTGAGCCGCATCTTCCGGCAGCACAAGGACTGCTCCTACAACGAGTTTCTGGCCTCCGTGCGCATCGCCAAGGCCAAGCGGCTCCTTCTGCAGCGTCAGGACCTTTTGATCAGTACGGTCGCGTCGCTGACGGGGTTTTCCAACCAGTTCTACTTCAGCCGCGTGTTCAAAAACGCCGTGGGCGTGACCCCCTCCGAATACAGGGGCAAAATATCACCTTAAGGAGGTCTTTATGAATTCCAGAGAGCGAGTGCTGACGGCCTTCGGGAAACTCCCCGGAGTCCCCGACCGCGTGCCCTTCCAGTTTGACCTGTGCCGCAGCCTGACCGACCACTTTTCAAAGAAGCTGGGCATCGCGCCCGACTATACCTGGTCCTATTACGAGGATCTGAGCTACCGGATCTCCGCCAACGAGCTGCGCACGCGCCTGGGCAGCGACTGCGTGGTGGTGGGCGGCCAGGTGGCGGCGGATTTCACGCCAGAGACCGTGCGGGGCAACATCACCACCAACGAATTCGGCATGCACATGAAACCCACGCCGCTCTATGTGGAAGTGGTCAAGTGCCCGCTGGCGGGCGTGACCTCGGTGGAGGAAATCGAAGCCTACCGGATGCCGGACCCCAACGCGCCGGGGCGCATCCAAAATGCCCTCCGGGACATTGAACGCTTCAAAAAGGACTACTTCGTGATCGGCGACTGCGAGATCTCCATGTTCGAAATGGCCTGGCATTTGACGGGCCTTGAAGACTACCTCTACGGCATGGCCGACGAGGAGGAGTGGGTCGACGCGCTGAATGACAAGGTGGAAGCCTTCACCACGGGTCTGGCCGAGGAACTGGTGCGAGCGGGTGTCGACGCCATCTGGCTGGGCGAGGACCTGGGCAGCCAGGTTTCCACGCTGATCGCGCCGGATACCTGGCGGCGCATGTTCAAGCCGCGCCACGCCCGGCTGATCCGGAAACTGCGCGCCATCAATCCGGAACTGATCCTGATCATGCACAGCGACGGCGCCATCGCGCCGCTGATCGACGACTTCATCGAGATCGGCGTGGACGTGTACAACCCGGTGCAGCCGGGTGTGCCCGGTTCCGATCCGAAGGAACTGATGCAGAAGTACGGCGGACGCATCCGCTTCTTCGGCGGCATCGACCAGCAGGCGCTGCTGCCCGAGGGGGACGCGGCCAAGATCGAAAAGACGATGCGCTTCTATGCCGAAACGCTGGGCGCAAGCGGCGGATATCTGATGGCCCCGGCCCACATTCTGCAGGCCGACGTGGCCCCGGAAACGGTGGAGGCCATGCTCGCCACCGCAAAGACGCTGTAAGGGGGAAAATCCATGGAACGATTTGCGTGGAAAGCGCGGCTAAAACCGGGGATGAAGGCGGAATACATTCGCCGCCACGACGAAATCTGGCCGGAGATGACCAGGCTGCTCAACGACGCGGGCATCCACAACTACACCATCTGGTGTGTGGGCGACGAGCTGTTCGGCTACTATGAGGCCGAAAAGGGCGCGGCCTTCGCCGCCAGAGCCCAGGCAGGAAGCCCTGTGGTGGACCGCTGGAACGAGTACATGAAAGACGTCATGGTGATGGAGATCGACCCCGCCACCGGCACCGCCTATCAATTGCAGCAGGTGTTCTTTCATCCCTGACGGGAAGCCCAAAAGCCCGGCAGCGCGCCAAGGCGTCGAAAAATCCACAGGGTTACTCGGGATGAGAGCGCCCCGTTCGCGCCCGAAAGCCTCACGGGTTTTCGGGCGGCGCGCTGATTGATACCAACCCAAAACAAGAATGCTTCGTCGGGCTGGGTCTTTCGGCGCAGGCAAGGTTGGTTTCCCCTCAGGGGAAACCAAGCCGCTTCGCGACCGAGTGATTCAAATGGATTTGAATCACTCGCTCCGTGTCGCCTTCCGCTCAAAATAGCGCTGCGTTTCACGCCGAAGGCGTATCCCGAAGGGTTCCCTCGCTTCGACCCCTTGCTTCGCATCCCAAATCCCTCGCCCCGTCGGCATAATGATTATTTTTACTTGATATTACGGTGTTTTCCGGGCCGCCAGTGTGCACACTGGCGGCCCGGACGCGTTCCCGGCGCACCCAACCCCGGGAACGGCCAGGATGGGACAGCGGGATTGGGCACGGCCTGAAGCCCGCCGGCCCTTGTCCGGCAGTGCTTCTTCGCGCCGGCGAACCGTCCGGAAACTTTATGGGGTTTCAGGCGCGCCGGATCCGCTCTCCCCGCCCTGCTGCCTGGATTCCTGGACGAGATGCTGAAAATATCGGTCGCGGATGCGCGCCTGTTCGTTTCGGCGGATGTACACGGTGTCCCCATTTTTCATGACAAAATCTTCCTCAACATGGTCCACCTGGTCAAAATTGACGATATAGCCCCGGTGACAGCGGCAGAAGGAGGCCTCCGGCAGCATGATCATCACTTGATCGATGGGAAGGCGCGCGGTAAGCGTCTCCCTGGGCGTATGAATACGGCAAAGCTTGTTGTCCGCCTCAACGTAGAGAATCTCTTTCAGCGGTATATCCCGCCGCTTCCGGTCCACCACCAGCGTCATCCGCTCCGCCGGGCGCGCACCGGCCCTGTCGCACCGGGCCCACACCTCCGCGAGGTCCGGCGCCGAGACGGGCTTGATCAGGTAGTGCGTCGCATAGACCTGATAGCTCTCCAGCGCGAATTCCGTACTGTAGGTGATAAATACAATCTGGCAGGCGGCGTCCGTCCGGCGGAGCGCCCGGGCGGTCTCAAGCCCGTTCATGCCGCTAAGGTACATATCCAGAAACACCACGTCAAACAAATCCGGCCGGAAAATCGCTGTCAGCGCCTCTCCCGACTCAAACCGCTCGATGGAATACGCGCGCGAAGCGGCCGTCAGACCGCCGTCTATCAGGCCCGCCAAGCGGTTCATGTCATCCGCCTGATCCTCGCAGACCGCGATTCTGATCGGTTGGCTCAACGCAATCCCCCCGTTTCCATTCAAACCCCAACTTGTTAGGATGACATATTTATCCGCGCATGTCAATGGGCATTCGCGGCGCGCGAACAGCGGTTTCAGCCGCCCCGCGCGGGTGCTATAATAGCGCAAGCGGCCACCGGGAAACCGGGGCTCATTTTTTGGGAGGTAGAATCATGAAAAAAAATGTTTCCTTTGCGCTGATCGTTGTGATGCTGTTGGGCCTTTACGCCATGGCACAGGCGGAACCGTTCTATCTGGAAGAAGCCGGCGTGACCATCGAAGTGCCCGAGGGCATGACCGGCCAGGACATGTCCAGTGACGGCAATTACGCGCTGGGCATCACCGTGGACGCGGATCCGGCCCTGACCTATGCCTACAGTCTGGCCTATGTCGAGGCGCTGGACGGAAAGTACATCGAAGACCTCTCGGACGAGGAGGGCGCGCAGCTGGTTCAGGGCATTTCGAGCGCCATCCAGGACCCGCAGTTCGACACCGCGGAAGCCGACGGCTACAAGCTGCTGGTGGTGGCGTCGGGAGACGGCACGCAGCTTCATTACATCTCGCTGCTGGGCGGCTGGCTGTGCGATGTGGCGGCGCTCCGGACCGACGGCGCACTGGCCGATGAGGACGTCAAAACCGCGGCTGCGCTGCTGCTCAGCGTCCAGTTCGACGGCGACGCCGAGGCGGAAAGCGAAGGCTGATCCGGCAAAATGGGCACGAGGCCCCGGCATATGCCGGGGCCTCCTTTTTTTGCGCCCGTCCGTCTAGCCATGAAGCCGCACCACCGCTGCTGACTCAAACATCGTCCCCCCGGCGGTAAATTCCGCGTAACCTCCGTATTTTTTCACGACCGCGCGGATTGATGCGATGCCCACGCCCTCCGAATCAAAGCCGCGCTTCCCGGAGTAGAATACGCCGCCCTTTTCGAGGCATTTTCCATCAAAGCTGTTCCCCATACTGAAAATCAGATAGTCGCCCCGCACGTCCGCCCCGAACCGGATCAGACGCTTTCCGCGCTCTAGGCGCTCGCAGGCCTCAATGGCGTTTTCCAGCAGGTTACCCGCCACGACGCACAGGTCCGTCGCCAGGACGGAGCCCGTATCCCCGGGCACGCGCAGCGCCAGCTCCATCTGCGTGCCCCTCCGCTCCGCCAGCGCCTGATAGTGCCGGGCGACGGCATCGAGGGCGTAGTTCTTGCACAGCGGGGTTTCCGTCTTCGGCGGCAGCGCGCCGAGCATCTCGGCCAAATAGCCTCTGATGCCCGCCATATCCTCGCTGTCAGCGTAGCCACTGAGCGCCGTGAGCTGGTGCCTGAGATCGTGCCGGGCCTTTTGGGCCGCCTCAACCCCTTCCGTCAGCCGGTCGTACTGCTCCCTTTGCATCCGGAGCAGCCGTCCGGAGGCGGTCACCTCCATCTCGAGCCGGGCCTTTTCCGCCTCCGCGCGCATCGCGTCGCGCGCATAGAAGCCGCTGATTACGCCCAGCGACAGAACAAAAATCAGCATGCCCGCCTGAAAGAAAAGGGACAGTATATCGGTGAAGCGGACGGAGTAGTTGACCACCTCCAGCACCGCGGACGCCGCCAGCGCCAGAATGGGCGCCGTAAAGCGCCGTGCCACCCTGCTCTTAAAGCAGACCGCTTCCCGGACAAGGCAGGCGGCAAACACGACGAAGGCCAGCGGGACGAGGACGTGAAAGACGTACATGCTGCGGGACAGGCTCACGAGCCCCAGAAGCTGCAACGCGAACGCCGCCGCCGCCGCAGTGGCAAGCGCAAGCGATGCGGCCCCAAGCGGCGCCCTGCTGCGCGGCCCCAGCACCGTCAGCCCGTACAGCATAAGCGGAATCCCCAGCGTAAACAGACCGCCGAAGGCGAGCACATACAAAAGCGATGGATAAGGCAGCAGCAGGGCCGTCAGGTCGCACTCTCCGAAGGTCCACATGCCGGTGGCAACGGCAAACAGCCCCAGCCACAGAAACGCGACCGCTTTGGGCAGGCTGCGCCTCAGCATCAGCCCCATGCCCGCCACGGCCGCTCCGAGCAATATGAACAAAAGCGCGAACAACAGGGAGAGCACATTTTCTTCAAAGACCATCATCGCCAGCGCGGCCTGATCCCCCGCGAAGACCGCCGGAATGGACATCACGCTGCGCTGCGTCGGGGAGAGGTATTCAAAGCGCAGCTGCCGGACGCCTTCCCCCGCCATAAGCGGAACGATGGCCAGGATTGTCGGAGGGTCCAGCAGAAATGCCGGATAGCGCCCCTCTTCCCCGCAGGTATAAATCAGCTTTCCGTTTTCGTAGAGCCGGAGCCGCGTGTATACGGTTTTGATCAGAAGGCAGTCCCCTTCGCCCGCGTCGACGCGGGCGTTTAGCGTCACGGCCGAGCGCGGCGGCAGTTCCGCCAGGCTCCCGGGCAGCAAAAGCGTGCCGCTCTGCCCGTCCCGCGTTTCGTAGGTCACTTCGGGCAGAGAGCGCACCTCCCGGACATCCGCAAATGCGGAAAGCCTGTTTGCCGACGCCCCCCAGGCGAGCGCCGTAAGCAGAATGAGCAGCGCCGCGCCGACGGCAAAAAAAAGAAACCCCCTGAGCCTGCGATGAAACTCTGTTTTCACGGGTGGTCCTCCTGTGATGCGATCCCCGGGACCGGGCGAAAACGGCGCCGCTTCTTGAAGCGGAGAAGCCCGTCCGGGGCGTTGGCATTCCGTGGTTGATTCCCCATCATTATACATGTTTTTCAGGCCCGGCGCAAACAAAGCGCGTTGCTTCAGGGGAAGCCGCGCCGCGGAGCGCGCCTCCCGAAAGCCGGCGGCATATGCGGCCTCTTGGTGGAAAACCGGCGGGGCCGCGCCCCCGTTTGCGGCGGCACAGCGAGCGCGGGCTTTCCCGAAAGACCGGAATTCCATCGGGAAGAGAAGGCTGCCATGGCTGAAACACGCACCGAGACGGCGCCGGCCCCATTCCAGCCGCCGTTCGCCTCTTCAGGGTTGGCGTGCCGCTGCCCGGCGTCCGGGGACTACAGGGAACTGGCGGGGAACCGCCGCCGGAAGTGCTCCCGCGGAGCGCGCCGCAGCCGTCGTCAGGATGGTCCACGGACCAACCATTCCGGCGGCTCCGTCTACGCGGCGCTGAATTACGGCTTCAAGAACATGGGACGCGCCGACGCATTCGCCGGTGCTGTCGAAGGCCATCCAGGCCTTGACGCCGTCTTTGGGTACGAGGCCGCCTCCGGCGCGAAAAAAGCGGGCCTGCCGCCGCTGATGACCGCCGCCGGACGAGCTAAAGCGGCGCGTGGACGAGGCCGTCGAACGGATGGATTTAATGGGATGCGAACGGCGTACACCCCAATTCCTGAGCGGGATCGAAAAAAACGCGTGACCATCGCGGACATCCTGGCGATGCGGCCCGGCTTGATCCCCTTGGACGAGCCCACGGCGTCCCTCGGCCCTCGGAATACAGCGCTTCTGGAGGAGACGCTTCGCGGCTGTACAGGGAAGGGATGACCCTCGTGGTTTCTGCCGGTGGCGTGGACTTCGCCTGCCGGTTCGGGAAGCGGGTGGTCGTGTTCCACCCTGGAGAGAGCGCCGCGGACGATGCTTCGGAGGCGGCGTCCGGGAACGGGCGGGACTCAAGCGGCCGCTGCTCAGCGAGCCCTATCAGATGCTCCGGGAAGCCTTTCCCAGACCCGCCGCATACCGCGCCCCACGCGGATCGAGGCCATGCTGCGCTATGTCCGCTTCTTTTTGTTTCCTGAGGGCGGGTTGCGCGGGTGCGCGGGACGCGGTAAAATGGATAGGTCGCAACCCGCCTTCCCGGCGGGGCACGAAAAAACCGGTCCGAAAGAGGCCCGAGCATGAATGAAGAAAGATCGAAAGCGATTCTGGCGGCACTCGCGGCGGCCGCGCTTTACGGACTGAACGCGCCCCTGTCCAAGCTGCTGCTCTCGGAAATCCCGGCGGCGCTGATGGCTTCGCTGCTCTACCTCGGCGCGGGGTTTGGGATGCTCCTCATCCGCTTCGCGCGGAGCGCGGGGAGGCGCGGGCGCGCGGACGCCCGGATCACCCGGGCGGATCTGCCCTACGTCGCGGGGATGGTGCTGCTGGACACGGCGGCTCCGATCCTCCTGATGACGGGCCTCAGCCGGACTTCGCCCGCAAACGCGGCGCTGCTGGGCAATTTCGAAATCGTCGCCACGTCGCTGATCGCCTTCCTTGCCTTCCGCGAACACGTCGGGCGGAAGATGTGGATCGCCATCGCGCTGATCACCGCCGCCAGCGTGATCCTGTCCTTCGAAGGGGCCGCCAGCCTTTCCTTCGGCGCGGGCTCCGCGTTCATCCTCTTGGCCACGGTCTCCTGGGGGCTGGAAAACAACTGCACCCGGATGCTGTCGCTGAAGGACCCGCTGCAGATCGTCGTGATCAAGGGGCTGGGCTCGGGCGCCGTCTCGCTGGGGCTGGCGCTCTTTCTTGGGCAGAGCGGCGCGCCCCTTCGGTACATGGCGGCGGCGCTGGCGCTCGGCTTTGTATGTTACGGCCTCAGCATCGCCCTGTACGTCTTGGCACAGCGAAGGCTGGGCGCGGCGCGGACCAGCGCCTATTACGCGGTCGCGCCCTTCGTCGGCGTGGCGCTCTCGGCCGCGATTTTCGGCCAGCGCTTCGAGCCCTCGTTCGCGCTGGCGCTCTTAATCATGATCGCCGGAACGTGCTTCGCCGCCTCGGAGCGCCACCGGCACGCGCACATGCACGAGGCGCTGGCCCACGAGCACCGGCACAGTCACGCCGACGGCCATCACGCCCACGCCCACGACGGCCCGGTTTCGGGCGAGCACAGCCACTTTCACATTCATGAACCGGTGGAACACACCCACGGCCATACGCCGGACCTCCACCACAACCATCCGCACGGCTGACGCAAAGCGGCTGACGCGCGGCCGGCCCCGCACGGGGCCGGCCGTATCTTAAAGCCTTGCGGGCGCGTCACACCCGGCCTAAATCGATGGTCATGCTTTCCCCCCGGTACTCCGCCGCCTGTTCGCGGACGGTTCCGTCCGGGCCTGTGAGCCGCACGCGGATGCGCGCGGCGAGCCCCGCGGTCCCCTCCGCCGCGTGGAACGTCAGCACGCCCCCGCGGTCGTCCCAGGTCAGGCGCACCCGGGTATATTCGCCCGCCTCGTACCCGTGGCCGTCGCCCGCGTCATCGTAGAGCCAGGTTTCGCCGTCCGCGCCGGCATACACGGTCAGCGCATCGCACAGCGGCGGCATGTCGGCCGCGCTCTGCCCGCCCGAGGCGAAGGGCAGAATGGAGCCCGCCCGGACGAACACCGGCAGCTTCGAAAGCGGCGTTTCAACCTCGACAATCTGTCCGCCCCCGCAAAAGGCGCCGGTAAAGAAATCATACCAGCCCCCGCACTCCGGCAGGTACACTTCCGTCCGGTCGCCGCCCTCCGAGCGCGGTTTCATGACCGGCGCGATCAAAAGCGCGTCGCCCAGCATGAACCGGTCGCAGACCGCGCGGGCGCGCGCGTCCTCCGGGAACATCATCAGGAGGCTGCGCAGCATCGGATCTCCCACGAAGAAAGCCTGGGCCGCCGTGGAATAGACGTAGGGCATGAGCCGGTAGCGCAGCGCGATAAAGGCCTTGATGGTGTCATATTCCGCATCGCCGGGCGACCCGAACTGCCAGGGCTCGCGGGGCGTATCGGTGCCGTGGGACCGGAACATCGGCAAAAAACAGCCCGTCTGGAACCAGCGCACGTATAGCTCCCGGTACGCCGGGTCCTTCACGCCCTCGTTGTAGTCGCCGTTCCAGAACCACAGGGGTTTCAAAACCGCGTGGCATTCGCAGCCCCGTTTTTCGTAGGCGTCCTTGACCACAAAAAAGCCGCCGATGTCCATCGTCCAATGGGAAATGCCGCTCATGGCGGCCTTGAGGCCCTCGGCGATCTGCTGGCGCAGCACGTCCCAGCGAGCCGAAATATCGCCGCTCCAGAGCACCGCGCCGTATTTTTGTACGCCGGGATAGCCGGAGCGGGTCAGGTTGACCAGCCGCTTTCCCGGGTGATGGGCGCGCCAGGTTTCGTCCATGCCCCGGGCGTGGTAGAGGGCGTAGCTGTTTAAGCGCGTTTCGTCCATGGAATTCCTGCTTAGCTCCTGCACGGCCTGATAGCGCAGCGCCTCGGGCCGCTTGACCTCGCCGTTCCAGTCCGCGTCGGAGAAGGGCTCGGCGTTGTCACACCAGTAGCCGTCCACGCCGCCCGCACCCCAGGAACGCTCGCACTGCGCCCCGTAAAGCGCGCGCGCCTCCGCCGAGAACGCGTCGTAGGTGGTGCTGTTGGGCAGCATCAGCCCCGCTTCCTCAAACTCCCTGCAATCCCTTCCGCCCTTGGCCATGTTGGGCCAGATGGAGACCAGAAGGTGTACATTCATGTCGTGAAGCGCCTTCGTCAGCGCCGGGATGTCCGGAAAGCGGGTTTCGTCGGGCGTCTTATCACCCCAGAGGCCGTCCTTCCAGGTATACCAATCCTGCACCAGGCAGTCCAGCCCCAGCCCCTCCGCGCGAAAGCGCCGGGCGGTGTCCATCAGCTCCCGGCTGGACTTGTACCGCTCCTTCGACTGCACGTAGCCGTAGGCCCACTTGGGCAGAAGGCGCGTCTTCCCCGTCCAGTCCATGAGGCGGCGCAGCACCTGACGCGCGTCCCCACCCCGCAGAACGACGAAGGAGAAGCCCTCCGCCGCCTCCAGGATAAACGAGAAGGAGTCCTCTCCGCCCTGGAAGCGCATGGCGCACTCGGCCTCGATCAAAATGCCGTAACCGGCATCGGAAAGCAGGAACGGGTAGGCGATGATCATGTTGTTCTGATAGAGGTATTCCGGCCGGCCATGGTAGTCGTACACGCCGGAATCGTGCTGGCCAAGGCCGGTCAAAAGTTCGCCCGCGCCGCAGGAGAACGCGAGCGTCACCCGGGAAACCGTTCGGTCCGCCTCTCTCCGGGCGTTCACGATTTCCGTGACCTCGCCGTTGGCGGTCAGCCGCTTATCGTAGACCGGCTCGCCGTTCACGACGGTTTTAAAGAGCGCCTTTTCCTCAAATTCCGCGCGGATCAGCCGGGGATGCCCGTCCGGAAAGAGCGCCGCCGGGCCCAAAACGCCGCGTTCGCCCGCGTCAAACGCCACCTTCGCCGCCCAGGGAAAGGGATGGGTGATCTGCATGGGTTCACTCCTTCACGGCGCCGGCGGTCATGCCGCCGACGATGTAGCGCTGCCCCGCCATGTACAGAAGCACCACCGGCAGCGCGGTCAAGAGGATGTCCGCGAACACCAGGTTCCAGTAGGAGCCGTACTTGCCGAAGAAGTTGTACACCGCCAGGTTCATCGGCCACAGCTTGCTGGTGGATACGACGTACAGCGGCGTCAGAAAGTCGCTCCAGACGCCCATGAACTGCAAAAGGAAGCAGGTGATGAGCACCGGCCGCATCAGCGGCACCGCGATCTGAAAGAACAGCCGCACCGGGCCGGCGCCGTCGATCACCGCCGCTTCGTCCATCTCCACCGGGACGGTCAGCACAAAATTGCGCGCCACGAATACGCAGAAGGGGATCATGGCGGAAGTGTACACCAGCACCACGCCCAGCCTGGAATCGTTCAGGCCGAAGAAATTGAGCACCTGGATCAGCGTTACGTAGTTGACCGGGAAGAAGAGCCCGCACAGGATGCCGTAAAAAAGGAATGAATTGAGGCGGGTGCGCTTGCGGCAGATGACGAAGGCCGCCATCGCGCTGAGCGTTACGCCGAAGGCGGAGCTCAGCCCCGCGTACAGGAGGCTGTTCAGAAAGCCCTGCAGCAGCTTCCCCTTGTTGATGACCTCGGCGAAGTTGGAAAACACCCAGACCGCCGGCAGGTTGATGTTCATGCGGGCGGCTTCGCCCTTTGTTTTGAAGGCGTTGATGACCACTACGTAGAACGGGATGAGCACGACGAGGCAAAGAAGAAGGCATAGCGCCTGTTTGAGCGCCGCCTGCCCCCATTTGCGGCGCGGTGCGCGCCTTGCCAGATTCATTGCTGCACCTCCCCCTTCGCCATCGTGCGTACCACGATCAGCCCCGCCGCCAGCGAAAGCACCAGCAACACCGTATTCATCGCCGTGGACATGCCGTACTTGCCCTGGGCGTAGAGCTGATAGGCATAGGTGGTCATGACCTCGGTATAGCGTCCGGGGCCGCCGTTGGTCAGCACGTAGATCACATCGAATACTTTAAGGCCGTAGGTGATGCCGAACACCAGATTGATGGTGATCGAGCCGCCCAGCATGGGCAGCGTCACATTCCAAAGCCGCTGCCAGAAGTTTGCGCCGTCGATCTGAGCCGCCTCATAGTAGCTCTTCGGGATGGCGTTGATGCCGGCGAGGAAGATGGTCATCACGTAGCCGATGCCGCGCCAGGCGTCCACGCCGAAGATGGAGCCCCATACGACGTTCGGGTCGCTGAGCCATTTCTGCTGCCACGCCTCGAGGCCGACGGAGGCCAGGAAGTTGTTCGCAAGGCCGTTGAAATTCAGGATGGAGCTGAAGACCAGGCCGATGATCAGAAACGGCAGGATGGAGGGCATGTAGAGGATCGTGCGGTAGGCGTTCCGACCCCGCATTTCGCCGCTCAGAAGGATGGCCAGAAACAGCGCGGGGACGAGCTTGACGATGTTGGAGACGACCGTAAACCAGAGTGTGTTCGCAATTCCCTGAGCGTACCGGACGCTGCCGCCGGAAAAAATGTCGATAAAATTCTGAAGGCCGACGAAATGCACGCCGTCCAGGCTTCGCACGTTCCAGTCCGTGAAGGCGAAGAGTACGCCCAGAAGGCCCGGCAGAAGAAAAAAGAGGCCGTACAGCACAATGGGCGCGATGAGAAACCACTGGGGATAAATTTTACGCGTGTTCAAAGGGCATTCCTCCCGGGGCTGATTGACGTTTGGGGCGCAAAGAGGACGGGCGCTTTCCCTGACTGATGGCCGCGGCCGCGCGCATAGCGCCCGCGCGG
>JAEZTL010000037.1 GCA_023421395.1 Bacillota bacterium
TGACCCGAAAGCTCACGGTACAGGCGAACAAATTTACTGCTACCGCGAAGGAGAAGATTGAAGCGGCAGGCGGGAAAGCCGAGGTGATCTGACGTGTGGGAAACCCTGCGCAACGCGTGGCGGATTCAGGACCTTCGTAAGAAGATCGTCTACACTTTGGGGATGCTGCTCCTCTACCGGCTTTTGAGCTATGTGCCTACGCCGTTTGTAAACCTTGCAAACGTACGGCAGGCGATGGGCCAGTATGACCTGCTGAACTTTATCAACATGATGACGGGTTCCAACATTCAGGACTTCACCATCATGGCGATGGGCATCACCCCCTACATCAACTCGTCAATCATCATGCAGCTGCTGACCGTCGCCATCCCGAAGCTTGAGGAGATGCAGAAGGAAGGCGAAGAGGGCCGCAAGAAGATTGCGCAGATTACCCGTTACGTCACCATTGGCCTGGGCTTCCTGCAGGCGATCGCGCTGTCGGTGGGCCTCGCGGCTTCGAACTCCAAGACATTCATGGGCTACATGACCATCGGCGTCTGCCTTGCGGCCGGTACCGCGCTGGCCATGTGGATCGGCGAACGCATTACCGAGAAGGGCATCGGAAACGGTGTTTCGCTTTTGATCTTCTCGGGCATCATCGCCCGCGTTGGCAGCCACTTTGCGCAGAACTTCGTGTACCTGTTCAACCCCGAAGCGGTGTCCGGCGGCCTCTTCAGCCCCTGGTCGCTGGTCGCGATCATCGTGCTGACGCTGGTCATGATCGCCGCCGTCGTGTTTGTAGACCTGGGCGAGCGCCGCATCCCGATCCAGTACGCCAAGCGCGTGGTGGGCCGCAAGATGTATGGCGGTCAGTCTACCCACATCCCGCTGAAAGTCAACTCCACGGGCGTCATGGCGCTGATCTTTGGTTCCGCCATCATGCAGTTCCCGTCGACGATTCTGGCTTTCATGCCCAACAGCGGCGCCTATACTTGGTGGCAGAATAACGTCAGCTACTCCAGCATCGGCTACCAGTTGATCTTCGCGCTGCTCATCTTCGGATTCACGTTCTTCTATACGACGATCTCCTTCAACCCGAACGAGATCTCGAAGAACATTCAGCAGAACGGCGGCATGATCCCCGGTATCCGCCAGGGCAAGCCCACCGCCGATTTCTTGCTGAGGACCTCAAACCGCATCACCCTGTTCGCCGCGCTGTTCCTGGCGGTGCTCGCCACGGTGCCGACGCTGATGTCCAAGACATTCAGTGCCAGCCTGCCGTTTGGCGCATCTTCACTCCTGATCGCGGTTTCCGTCGCGATGGAGACCACCAGACAGCTCGAAAGCCAGATGCTGATGCGTCACTACAAGGGTTTCCTGAAGTAGGAGGTCGCTAATGAAGCTTGTATTCCTGGGCCCCCCGGGCGCCGGAAAGGGTACGCAGGCGGCAAACGTCGCGAAGGATCTGGGCATCGCCCACATCTCCACCGGCGATATGTTCCGCGCTGCGATCGTGAACTGTACGCCCACCGGCCTCAGGGCCAAGGCTTACCTCGACGCAGGCAAGCTGGTGCCCGATGAGGTCACCATCGCGATGGTCGAAGAGCGGCTTCAGATGGAAGATTGCGCGAGCGGTTTTCTCTTGGATGGATTCCCCCGCTCGATCCCTCAGGCCGAGGCGTTGGACGCGTTTGCTGCGCCCGACCTGGCGGTCGAGATCAAGGTTCGCGATGAGAAGATCCTGGAACGACTGACCGGACGGCGCGTCTGCCCGTCCTGCGAGGGCATCTTCCACGTGTCGAATCTCGAAGACCCGCTGGTCTGCCCGGTGTGCGGTTCCTGCCTCGTGCAACGCCCGGATGACCGGCCCGAAACCATCTCGCACCGCCTTGAGGTTTACCATCAGCAGACCGAGCCGCTGGTCGGGTTCTACAGAGAACGCGGGCGCCACGGCGAGGTTTCCGGCGAGCAGGCGCCGGAGATGGTGCGCGCCGAGATCATGGTTCTTCTGGAGCGCATGCGATGATCACGCTCAAGAACGAAGAACAGATCGCCAAGATGCGGTGCGCGGGTGCGCTGCTCCATCAGGTGCTGGAAGCGCTCAGGGCGCACATCGCGCCCGGCGTCACCACGCTGGAGTTGGACCGCCTCGCCGAGCAGATGATCCGTGACGCGGGTGCCGCGCCCTCCTTTAAGGGCTACGAAGGCTTCCCCGCCACCATCTGTGCCTCGCCTGACGATCATGTGGTGCATGGCTTCCCGGATGGAAAGCCGCTGCGGGACGGTCAAATCCTCTCGGTAGACTGTGGCGTGATTCTGGACGGATGGCAGTCGGACAGCGCCTTTACCGCCGCGATCGGCGAGGTACCCGCGGAAATCAAGGACCTCATCCGTGTGACCGAGGAGTGCTTCTGGATCGGCATTGACAAGGCGCGCGAGGGCAACCGGTTGGGCGACGTCGCCAGCGCCATCCAGCGCCACGCGGAAGCTCACGGCTACGGCGTAATTCGGGATCTGTGCGGACACGGCATCGGCCGCGAGATGCACGAGGATCCGTCCGTGCCCAACTTTGGAGAACCGGGGCGCGGCATCCGCCTGAGGGCGGGCATGACGCTGGCCATCGAGCCAATGATCGCGCTGGGCACTTGGCGCGTGTACCGGGCGGAGGACGGCTGGGCCGTCATCACCCAGGATCACAAGCCCTGCGCCCACTACGAGCACACCATCGCCATCACCGGCGGCGCACCGGAGATTCTGTCGCTGCCGGGGGGGCAAAAGCCATGACGCGCATCGAACCCGGCGTAGGACGCGTCGTGAGAAGCAGGGCAGGCAGGGATTCCGGGCGGCTGTTCCTCGTCGTGAATATCCTGGACGACGAACACCTGCTGCTGGCCGACGGCGATCTTCGAAAGGTTGAAAAACCCAAGAAGAAGAAGCTGAGGCATCTGGAAGCCACGGCCTACTACTGTGAAAGCCCGGCGATCGGCAAGCTGAAGAATTCCGACGTCCGCAAGCTGATCCAGAACGCCACCGACAAGGAGGGGTGAGGGATTGTCCAAATCTGATGTTATCGAAGTGGAAGGCGTTGTTACAGAGACCTTTCCCAACGCCATGTTTGAAGTGGAACTGCCCAACGGCCACAAGGTACTGGCGCACGTGTCCGGCAAGATGCGCATGCACTACATCCGCATCTACCCCGGCGACAAGGTGACGATTGAGCTCTCGCCTTACGACCTGACGCGCGGCAGAATTACATGGCGCAGCAAGGGCTAACAACAACTCAAGGAGGCAAGCGCAATGAAAGTCAGACCCTCTGTCAAGCCCATTTGCGAAAAATGCAAGATCATCCGCCGCAAGGGCCGCGTGATGGTGATCTGCGAAAACCCCAAGCACAAGCAAAAGCAGGGCTGACGCCTGCTGAGCCAACCAGCCCGAAAAGGGTGCAGCGATAATTTGGAGGTGCTTTACTAGAATGGCACGCATCGCAGGTGTCGACCTTCCCAAGGAGAAGCGCGTTGAGATCGCGCTGACCTACATCTACGGCATCGGCCGCAACGTGGCCGACCAGATCATCAAGGCGACGGGCGTCAACCCGGATACCCGCGTCAAGGACCTGACCGAGTCTGACGTCGGTAAGCTGCGCGACTACATCGATCACAACGTCAAGGTGGAGGGCGATCTTCGCCGCGAAGTTTCGATGAACATCAAGCGGCTCATGGAAATCGGCTGCTACCGCGGCCTCAGGCACCGCCGGGGCCTTCCCGTGCGCGGCCAGAACACCAAGCAGAACGCCCGTACCCGCAAGGGTCCCAAGCGCCAGGTTGCCGGAAAGAAGAAGGCTGCGAAGTAATTCGCCCGCTTCGCCGGCGCTCTGCTGGATGGCGTTCGTCCCACATCGGGATGTTCGGCCGGAGGGTGAGCGTGGCGTGAGAAGCAGCGCAGGGAATTGCCCTGCGCGTGTAAGACCAATTTTTGAGGAGGAAGCTATCCATGGCCAAGCCGAAGCTGAAAAAGACGACGCGCAAGCGCCGCGAGAAGAAGCTCGTGGAGCGTGGCGCCGCCCATATCCGCTCTTCGTTCAACAACACGATCGTCACGATCACCGACACCGCCGGAAACGCGCTGTCGTGGGCCTCTGCCGGCGGACTGGGTTTCCGCGGCAGCAAGAAGTCCACGCCGTTCGCCGCGCAGACGGCCGCCGAGACCGCCGCGAAGGCCGCGATGGAGTATGGCCTCAAGTCGGTTGAGGTGTACGTCAAGGGCCCCGGCTCCGGGCGTGAGGCCGCCATCCGCTCGCTGCAGGCGGCGGGTCTGGAGGTCAACATGATCAAGGACGTGACGCCGATCCCGCACAACGGATGCCGTCCGCCCAAGCGCAGAAGAGTGTAATGGAGGTTTTGATTCATGGCTAGATATAACGGTTCCGTTTGCCGCCTGTGCCGCCGCGAGGGCACGAAGCTCTTCCTGAAGGGCGATCGTTGCTACAGCCCGAAGTGCTCGGTGGGTCTCAGGCCCACCCCGCCGGGTGAGCATGGTCAGGCTCGCCAGAAAAAGCAGTCGGAGTACGGCATGCAGCTTCGCGAAAAGCAGAAGGCCCGCCGCGTATACGGCGTGCTGGAAGCCCAGTTCCACCGCTACTTTGAAAAGGCCGAGGCCAAGCGCGGCATCACCGGCGAAAACCTGCTGATCACGCTGGAGCGCCGTCTGGATAACGTCGTGTACCGCCTGGGCTTTGGCACCAGCCGCCCCCACGCGCGCCAGCTGGTCCGCCACGGCCACATCCTGGTCAACGGCAAGAAGGTCAACATTCCCTCCTACCAGGTCGACGTCAACGACATCATCTCCGTGCGTGAAAAGAGCGCGGAGGCGGAGCGCTTCAAGGCCCTTCGCGAAGGCACCGGCCGCGTGATCCCCAAGTGGATCGTGCTGGACGCGCCCAACCTGAAGGCCTCCATCGTCGCCCTCCCGCAGCGCGAAGACGTCGATACGACGATCCAGGAGCATATGATCGTCGAGCTGTACTCCCGCTAATCATGAGTTTCCCGCTTGATAGGGGAGTACCCCGATTCCGCCAAAAAGGAGGGCGTGCTGAATGATCGAAATCGAAAAACCGAGAATTGAACGAGTGGAAATCGGCGAAAACAACCGCTATGGCAAGTTCGTCGTGGAACCGCTGGAGCGGGGTTTTGGCCAGACGTTGGGCAATTCGCTGCGCCGCGTGCTGCTCAACTCACTGCCGGGTGTGGCGGTGACCAGCGTACGCATTGAAGGCGTGCAGCATGAGTTTTCGACGGTGCCGGGCGTGAAGGAAGACGTGGCGGAAATCATCCTCAACCTCAAAAACCTGTCCGCCAAGCTTTATTCCGACCAGCCTAAGATCATTACGGTGGACGCGGTTGGTCCCTGCGAAGTGACCGCCGCGGAAATCAAGTGCGACGAGGAAGTCGAAATCGTCAACCCGGATCTGCACATCGCCACGCTGACCGAAGGCGCGCATCTGCAGATGCAGATCACGCTGGACAAGGGCCGCGGCTATGTGTCCGTCGAGCGCAACAAGCAGATCATGACGGAGCGTTCGAAGTCGGGCGGCATGCCCATCGGCGTCATCCCGATGGATTCGATCTTCACCCCCATCCGCAAGGTCAGCTATTCGGTGGAGGATACCCGGCGCGGCCAAATCACCGACTACGACAAACTGACGATCGAGGTGTGGACCAACGGCAGCATCCTGCCCAAGGAAGCGCTGGCGTCCGCGGCGCAGATCCTGACCAACAACATGCGCCTGTTCATTGACCTGACCGTCAATGTCGTCCGGGTGGATTTCAACGAGCCCGAGGACAACTCCAAGGAGAAGGTCCTGGAGATGACCATCGAGGAACTGGATCTTTCGGTGCGCGCCTTCAACTGCCTGAAGCGCGCCGGCATCAATACCGTGGCCGAACTGGTGCAGAGAAACCAGGAGGACATGATGAAGGTGCGGAACCTTGGCAAGAAGTCGCTTGAGGAAGTTGAACAAAAGCTCGTTGCGCTGGGCCTCGCGCTCAAGGCGAGCGACGAATAACCGTGGCTGCATCGCCACCTCGACAATAGCAAGGAGGACGTAACATGGCCAATCGCAAGCTGGGCAGGCCGACCGACCAGCGCAGGGCGCTCCTGCGCAATCAGGTGACCAACCTGATCTGGTACGGAAAAATCGAGACCACCCTCACCCGCGCCAAGGAAGTCAGCTCCGTCGCCGAAAAGCTGATCACGCTGGCCGCGCGCGAGTGCGATAACAACGTGGAAACCACCAAGAGCACCAACAACGATAAGGGCCAGACGGTCGTTCTGAACGTGGTCAACGACGCGCCTTCGAAACTGGCCGCGCGTCGCCGCATGATGAGCTACCTCTACGAGGTTCCCGAACAGCGCAAGGATGACGAGAGCCGTTCCGAATACAAGGAGCGCACCAAGGCAGTCAAGCATCCTGTGGTCGAGAAACTGATGCGCGAAATCGGCCCCAAGTACAAGAAGCGCGCGGCTGACAAGGGCCAGGGCGGCGGCTACACCCGCATCCTCAAGATGGGGCCCCGGCGCGGCGACGGCGCGGAAATGGTCATTCTGGAGCTGGTCTGACGAATGGAGAAAAGTGCCGCCGCGAGGGGGAATCCCGGTGCGGCGGCCCTTTCCATGCTGCCTATGCGCAAGCCGGAGTAGGGTCCTGGCCTTGAAAACCGTGTAAACGCGTAGTACGATGCGGCCAGATGCGGCGGCGAATGCCCGAGCGACCCGTGCGACGTCGGCTGCGAACGGAGTTTTTGTGGCGGGGTACAGGCGAGACTCAGGCTTCCCCAAAAGATCGTCGGGCGGGTAGAACCCTCCGGGGTTCTCTCTCGCCTCTCCCCAAAAACTCGCCGCGGGACGCGATATTTTCGCGGCCCGCGGCGAGTTTGTTTTTTTGTTTGTTTTCAGACGACGTAGGCCTTCAGGTCATCCTTCAGGTTGTCGTTGGCGCCGTCGCTGACCAGATCCATCGGCTTGGTCAGATCCATCGAGAAAATTCCCAAGATGGACTTGGCGTCGACCACATAGCGGCCGTGCACCAGCGCCAGGTCCTCGCTGTACTGCGACGTGATTTTGACGAAATCCTTGACCGAGTTGGCATCTCTGAACTTCACTGTGAGCTTCATAACGTTTCCCTCCCGTTCGCTCGGTTTGTCTTTCTCTCTTCTCTTCCGACGGTATTATGATAACCGAGGATTGTAAAACCCAAACGGGGGCATGGTAACGTTTCCGCTCACATTGTGTGAACGAGTGTTAAGTCGCGCTTATCACAAACGCGCACAGCGGCGGTTGATTTTTCGCCGGTTTTAGGGTATGATGAGGAAGCAAAATCCTTGAATTCTGGCGCCGGGAGGCAAATACGTGCCCACATTCAACCAAGAAAACATCCGGAACTTCTGCATCATCGCGCACATCGACCACGGCAAGTCGACGCTGGCGGACCGCCTGCTGGAAAAGACGGGCGTGATGGCTACCCGCGACATGACCGAGCAGGTGCTCGATTCGATGGATCTGGAGCGGGAACGCGGCATTACGATCAAATCCAAGGCCGTGCGGCTGCCGTATACGGCCGAGGACGGCGTTACGTACATGCTGAACCTGATCGATACCCCCGGCCACGTGGACTTCACATACGAAGTCTCCCGGGCGCTTGCCGCCTGCGAAGGCGCGGTTCTGGTGGTGGACGCCAGCCAGGGCATCGAGGCCCAGACGCTGGCAAACGTCTACATGGCGCTGGAGCATGACCTGGAGATTCTGCCGGTCATCAACAAGATCGACCTGCCCAGCGCTCAGCCGGAAGTCGTGCGGCACGAGATTGAGGATGAAATCGGACTTGATGCCGAAGGGTGCCCGCTGGTCTCGGCCAAGCAGGGCATCGGCATCGACGAAGTGCTCTACGCCATCGTCACCCGAATCCCGCCGCCCAAGGGGGATGTGAGCGCACCGCTCAGGGCGCTGATCTTCGACAGCTATTACGACAACTACCGGGGCGCAATCAGCTCGGTGCGGCTGATGAGCGGAACCGTGCGTGTGGGCGACCGCATCCGCATGATGGCCAGCGGACATGAGTTTGATGTGACCGAAGTGGGCGCGTTCCTGCCCGGCGGCTACAATCCCTCGGACTGCCTCCGAGCGGGCGAGGTGGGCTACATCGCGGCGTCCATTAAAGACATCGCGGATATCCGCGTCGGCGATACGATCACGCTGGCCTCCGCTCCGGCCAAAGAGCCGCTGCCTGGCTACAAGCCGGTTCTGCCGATGGTCTATTGCGGCATCTACCCCGCGGACGGCGCCGACTATGAGGACCTGAAGGACGCGCTGGCGCGGCTGAGGCTGAACGACGCGGCCATCTTCTACGAGCCGGAGACGAGCGTCGCACTGGGCTACGGCTTCCGCTGCGGTTTTTTGGGGCTTCTGCACATGGAGATCATCCAGGAGCGGCTGGAGCGGGAATTCGACCTGGATCTGGTCACCACCGCGCCCAGCGTGGTCTACCACGTGGTGAAGACCGACAATGAGAAGATCACCATCGACAACCCCACCAACCTTCCGCCAGTGCAGGAGATCGCCTGGATGGAGGAACCCTTCGTGGACGCGCAGGTCATCACGCCCCAGGAATACGTGGGCGCGATCATGGAGCTGTGCCAGGACAAGCGCGGCACCTTCCGCGACATGAAGTACATCGAGGGGGGGCGCGTACTGCTGATGTACGATCTGCCGCTCAACGAGGTGATCTACGACTTCTTCGATCAGTTGAAAAGCCGCACCCGCGGCTACGCATCCTTCGATTATTCTTTGAAGGGATACGTCAAGAGTGATCTGGTGAAGCTGGACATCCTCCTGAACGGCGAGACCTGCGACGCGCTGTCGATCATCGTGCACCGGGAGCGCGCCTATCCGCGCGGGCGCTCCATCGCGGAAAAATTGAAAGACGTCATTCCGCGCCAGTTGTTTGAAATCCCGATCCAGGCTGCCATTGGCGGCAAGGTGATCGCGCGGGAGACAGTCAAGGCGCTCCGGAAGGACGTATTGGCGAAGTGCTACGGCGGCGACATCACCCGGAAGAAGAAGCTGCTGGAGAAACAGAAAGAAGGCAAGAAGCGCATGCGCCAGGTGGGCACGGTGGAGGTGCCCAGCGAGGCGTTTATGGCGGTGCTCAAGATGGACTAGGGGACTGGGGGGGAAGGCATGGAGAGCGTCCGGGATGCGGCGCGGGCGGCGGAGCCGTTCGATCGGGGCGGCTTGGTGCCGCGGTACGCGTTCAGGCACAGCCTGACCGCCGAGGACCTTTCGAGGTTCTACCGGGTGCACCTGTCCTTTCACCATAAAAAAGGCATGAACATCGTTGCGGCCGTCGGCTTTTTTCTGATCGGGCTCGCGGCGGGGGAGTATTTCTTCCTTCACGGCACCCAAGGGTATGTGTTTGAACTGGGCTGCGGCCTGGGCTTTGTGGCGCTTTCCTTTTTTCTCGGCCCCGTCATGGCCCGCTCTGCGGTCCAGAGCTGGAAAGGGCCGGCGGAAACGTGCTACGCGTTTTATGAGGACGACTATGAGGTGTCGAGGGACGGCGTACGGGAGTTGAGGGCGTACGGCAGCATTCCGGAGATCCTTACGTCTCGCGGCGTCGTCTATCTCTACGCCGAAAAGGACCGGGCGTTTGTGATCCCCGGAGCGGCGCTTGACGGCCGCCTGGAGGAGTTCGTCGCCTTTCTGGAGGCCAAATCCGGCAGGAAGGCCGCCCGGGTCGGGCGGAAGAAGGCGGACTGATCCGGCGCCGCGCGGGCTGACCGCCGAGTGCGGCTTGGCGGCGGATGGAAGCGACAAAAAGGGACCGAGCAAGGGAGGCTGCGTATGGAAGCCGTGCGCGAGACGGATTTCCAACCGCTCGCCCCGTTTATGCGGGATGGCGAGGCGGCACAACCGGTCTTTGAGGTGAGCGGCGCCGTGACGCGCGGGGATTACCGCGCTTGCATGGCGGTGCACTTTGCGCGCATGCATCGGAAGATCACCTGGACCTTCGCGGGCGCCAGCTTCCTGCTGATCGTTTTGGGGTTGGTGGATTGGTACCGGTATTCCGATTCCTCAGACCTCTCGTTTTGCGTTGCGGGCATTGTGCTAATGATCTTCTCGCTGCTTCAGGGGCGCATCTCCGCGGCGTCGGCCGCGCGCTACTGGGGTGGTCCGCTGGGTTTTCTGTGCCGGTTCTTTGAGGATGGCTTCGAGGTTTATCAGGATCATGGAATGGCCCGGCGGCCCTATTCCGACCTGATTGAGGCGGTCTACGTCCGCGGCGCGCTGTACCTCTACGTAGACAGGATTCGCCTGTACATTTTGCCGGGCGCGGCGGTTCACGGCTGCGCCGAGGGCGTTATCGGCCTGATCGAGCGGGGGACCGGGAAGAAGGTTACCCGCCTCGACCCGGAACGGGAAGCATGATGCCCATCGCGCTGTACGTTCACATTCCCTTCTGCGCGAAAAAATGCGCATACTGCGACTTCCGCTCCTGGGCGGGCAGGGAGGCCGACTGGGGGCGCTATTTGAACGCGCTGGAGGAAGAATTCAAGACAAGCGCAGCCCGCTACGGCAAGCTTCCGGTGGCGACCGCCTTCATCGGCGGCGGTACGCCGTCGATCCTGCCTGAGGACGCGGTGATGCGCATCCTGGCCATGACCCGGGCCCGGTTCGAACTGCTGCCCGGTGCCGAGGTCACTGTGGAAGCCAATCCCGGCACGCTGTCCCCCGAGAAACTGCGCGCCTGGCGGGATTCCGGTGTCAACCGGCTGTCCGTCGGGCTGCAGGCGGCACAACCGGCGATCCTTGAGACGTTGGGCCGCATCCACACCGCCGAAGAGGCCCGCCTCGCTGTGGAATGGGCGCGGGACGCGGGACTGAAGAACATCAATCTGGACCTCATGTACGCGCTGCCCGGCCAGAGCATGGCGGACTGGGTGGAAACCCTGACCTTCGCGCTGAACCTGAAGCCCGAGCACCTGTCGCTGTACAGCCTGATTCTGGAGGAGGGTACGCCCCTCGCCCAGGCCGTCGCCTCCGGGGAACTTTCCGCGCCGGGGGATGAAACCTCCGTTGGCATGCAGCGCGCCGCCGGGCGCATCCTGGCCCGCCGGGGTTTTCGTCGCTATGAGATTTCCAACTATGCGCTCCAAGGATTCGAGTGCCGCCATAACCTGACCTACTGGACACGGGGAGACTATCTGGGATTGGGCTGCGCCGCGCACTCAATGATGCGTGGCGAACGCTTTGAAAACGCCGGCGATCTGGACGCCTACCTTGCCGGTGTCCGGGAGGTTTCTCGCCGCGCCATCGGTGCGGATGAAGCGCGGGAGGAGGCCATCCTGCTGGGTACCCGCACCGCACGGGGCATCCCGCTGGAACTGGTGGCCCGGAAGCGCGAGCAGTTGAAGCGGCTGGAAGCCGGCGGCTTTGTGAATCTCGCGGGCGGGCGGCTGATCCTTACAGAAAAGGGCATGGAAGTGCAGAACGCCGTGGTTCTGGAGCTGGTGTAGTCCGTTAAATCCGCGGTTCCCCCTTGACAAACGGAGAGGATCGCGGTATTCTATGAGCAGATAATTAGAAAATTATCTAAATATCTAAAATGGAGGGAGCGGTATGGGCGACGCATGGGACGCGCTGGCCGACCCAACGCGAAGGGAAATTCTTTCGCTCCTTCGCGGGGGAGATCTGAACGCGGGGGAGATCGCGTCCAGGTTCGATATGACCAAGCCGTCGATCAGCCATCATTTGAACATCCTGAAAAACGCGGACCTGGTGCGCGCGGAGCGCAGCGGGCAGAACATCGTCTATTCCATCAACACCAGCGTCCTGGAGGACCTGATGGATTTGATTGCCGACATGACCGGGAGGGGAAAAAAGGCATGAAACTCAAGCTGTTTTTGCTGGTTGTCACGATCAACCTCGCTGCGATGGCCGCCGTGATTGTGGGGCTCCCGGAGCAGGTGCCGATTCACTTCGGCCCCAGCGGACAGGCCGACTCGTGGGGGAGCAAGTGGTTCTACCTGGTTTTCGCGTTCATCCCGCCGCTGGAACTCGCCGTATACCTGACGTACCGCCGCTTAACCCGCGATAACCCCAACGTGCAGAAGAACGCCAAGATCGAAAAAAAGGTGATCGCGCTGACGATGCTGTTTCTGGCGGCGATCGGCTGGTTCTTCCTCTTGACTGTGCGATCCGGCGCGACGCGGCTCAATACGTCCTGGGCGTGCCTGATCTTTACCGGCGTAGGCCTCCTGATGATCTATATCAGCAACTACATGGCGAAGATCCGCCCCAACCGCACGATGGGTATCCGGGTTCGCTGGACGCTCCGGGACGAGACTGTCTGGGTCAAGGCGCACCGCGTCGCGGGTTATTCCGGCGTCGTCGGCGGGGCGATCATGATCGCGGGCAGCCTGATGGGCTTTGCGCTTCAGGTCTGGATGGCCTTCGCGGGGTTCGGTCTTGGAATGATCGTTCTGGCGGTCGTACCGGTGGTGTACGCCCGGAACCTGTACCGGAAGCTGCACCCGGAAGAATGAGAGAAACCGCGAAAAAGCGCCGGCCACAGCCGGCGCTTTTTCGCGTCCGCGGTTGCTTATGTGCAAAATTCCTGCGCACCGCTGTACAAATGCCCGTTCATCCGGTATAATAGAATATCTGAATCTCATATGGGGGAAGAGCATGCAGTGGATTGCGAGCGCGGCGTTCGGGCTCGAGGGACTGGTCAAGCGCGACCTTGAGCGGCTGGGCGCAGGCGGCATCCGCCCGCTGCCCACCGGCGGCGTTGCCTTCGAGGGTGACGGCGCGACTGGCTTTTTGGCAAATCTCTGGCTGCGCACCGCCGATCGGGTGCTGCTGGAGATGGGCCGGTTTGAGGCGCGTTCGTTTGAGGCGCTGTTCGAGGGTGTCAAAGCCCTGCCCTGGCCGGATTTTTTGCCGCGGGACGCAGCTTTTCCGGTGCGCGCTCAATGCGCGCGTTCCCAACTGATGAGCCCCAGGGATTGTCAGGCGATCGCTAAAAAAGCGGTGGTCGAGCGGCTGAGGTCCGCTTATCATTTGGACTGGCTGCCCGAAACCGGGGCGGCTTATGCCATCGATATATCGGTGCATGAAGATCAGGTGGTGGTGACGCTGGACAGCTCCGGTGCGGCGCTGTCCCGGCGGGGATACCGCACCTGGAATGGTGAGGCGCCGCTGCGGGAGACGCTGGCGGCGGCTCTTGCGCTTTTATCGCCCTGGCGGCCCAGCATGCCGTTGTACGATCCCTGCTGCGGCACCGGGACCATCCTGATCGAGGCGGCGCTGATTGCGCTGGACCGCGCGCCGGGGCTCGCGCGCCCCTTTGACTGCGAGGCATGGGCGTTCATGCCGGGGCATGCGATGGCCGAGGCCCGCGCGGCGGCGAAAGACCGCTTCGAGGCGGCCAAGTCGCGACCGCTTTCCGTGCGCGGTTCGGACATTGATCCTGAGGCGCTGAAGCTGGCGGAGCGTCACGTTTCGCAGGCGGGGCTGGCGGGCCGAATCAAACTGGAACAATGCGATGTCCGGGACGCTTCCGCTCAGGGGTTTGGCGCGATCGTGACCAACCCGCCCTACGGAGAGCGCCTGGGGGACGCGCGCGCCGCGCAGGCGGTGGCGCGGGAACTGGGAAAGCTCATGCAGCGCTCGGGATGGACGGTTTCGGCCCTGACAGCCGACCGGGGCTTCGAGCGCGCTTTCGGCCGTCGCGCGGACAAGCGCAGGCGGCTGTATAACGGCCGCATTGAATGCGAATTTATTACCTTTACCGGAGGTTCTGTCCAATGATCGGGAAAGCCATATTCAGCCGCGCACCCCTGGTGCAAAACCGCCTCGCCCCGTTGCCGCTGGGCGCGATCCGCCCGGAAGGATGGTTTCGCGAGCAGCTCTACGCCCAGGCGGAGCAGGTGAGGCGCGTTGGGGACGATTGGCCGGATGTCATCCCGGCGGACGCGTGGCCCTTCGCCGCGGACGGCGACGCCGGCCATTCGGCGCTGTACCTGGACGGGCTGGTATGGCTGTCCTACGTCATGGAAGACGAGACTCTGATGGCGCGGGCCCAACGCCGCCTGGACTGGATCTTTGACAGCCAGCGCGAGGACGGCTGGCTCGGCCCGGAGGACGGCGACTGGTGGACGCGCATCGTGATCGCGCGGGCGGCGCAGAGTTACTTTACCGCCACGTCCGACAAGCGCGCACTGGTTTTTCTGGACAGGTTTTTTCGCTATCAGCTGAACAATCTGGACAGCAATCCCCTCACAGGAGACGCCGTCGCCCGCGCCGCGGACAACATGCTGCTGGCGCTGTGGCTTTATAACCTGACCGGAATGAGCCATCTTCTGACCCTTGTGAAGAAACTGAAGAGCCAGTCGCTGGACTGGACCAACCACTTCCACATCTTCCCGCACATCCGGCCGATGGAAAAACAGCGCGCTTGGGCGGAACTCGCCCGCGCGATGGCGCAGGAGGAGCCCATGAGGGGCGCTTCCCAGCCCTACTTCCACAAAGAGGCCGCGCTGTCCGACGCCACCAACGTGGCCATCGGGCTTCGCGCGCCGGGCATTGTGAACCTCTTCAAATCCGGCTTCAAGGAAGTCGGCGCCTTCAAGGTGGGCTGGCAGAAGCTGATGAAGCACCATGGCGTCGCGCTGTCGATGTTCACCGGCGACGACCATCTTGCCGGGGCGAGCCCGACTCAGGGTGTAAACCTCGAAGCGGTGGTCGAGATGATGACCACGCTGGAGACGCTGATGTCTGTGAGCGCGGAGGACGTGCCGGAACTATCGGACATCCTGGAAAAACTGGCGTTCAACGCGCTGCCTTCGATGACCAGCGCGGACATGTCCGCCTGTCAGCACGTGGGCCAGGTGAACCAGGTAGCGGCTACGCGCGGAGCGCGGCCCTGGTACAATGCCGGAGAGGACGCGAACCTTTACGGCGCGCTGGCCCGCCCGGCCTGCGCCGCGCGGCTGACCCAAGCCTGGCCCAGGTTTGCCTCGTCGCTGTGGTTTGCCACATCCGACGATGGCCTCGCGGCGGCATCCTACGCGCCCTGCCAGGTCAACTTTGTCGCCGGCGGCACCCGCGTGCGGCTGAAGGTTACGACAGGCTATCCCTTTGACACCCAGGTGACCATTGAGGTCGCCGTCAAGCGCCCGACGGAATTTCCGCTCTACCTGCGCATTCCCGCTTGGGCGGAGCAGGCGATGATCCGCCTGCCCGACGGCGAACTGATGTCGGTTCGCGCCGGCGATCCGCCCGCCTGTGTGCGCCGCAAGTGGACCGGGAGCGAGCGGGTGACGCTGGATCTGCCGATGCAGCCGCGTTTGACCCGGTGGTTTCATCAGTCGGGCGCGGTGGAACTGGGGCCGCTCGTCATGTGCCTCCGGCCCGAGGAGGACATCCGGCAAATGGATGGCATGTCGCTGTGGCAGGCCACCGCCCGCTCCCCGTGGAACTGGGCGCTGGTGGCGGACGAGGCGATGAAGGCCGTCATCGAGCCGGAGAAGGCCGCGGCCTTCAAACGCGGCGCCGACGCGGCGCGGGTGCTTGTCAAGGCGGTTCCGGCGCCCGGCTGGGGCGTGGAGGGAGAGAACGCCGCGCCGCCGCCGATCCAGCCGGAGGTGGACTGGCCCGGAGAACAGGTGATCGAACTGACTCCCTTTGGGAATTCCTCGGTGCGAATCGCGCAGTTTCCGACCGTTAAAAACAACGGATAGGGACAAGAGAGTATGCAAGAGGTCGTTCAGAAGCCGCAGCGATCCTTCCTGTTCAATTTCATGAAGCTGGCACTGCCCATCATGGGGCAGACGCTGATGATCGCGGCGATGCAGGTGGTCGATAACGTGTTGGTGGGGCAGCTCCAGCAGGGGCGGACTCAACTGGGCGAATTCACCATCTCCGGCGTGGCGCAGGCCAACAAAGTCGCGTTTCTGTTTCAGATGGCGGCTTTCGGCATGGCGGGTGGCGCTTCGGCGTTCTTCTCCCAGTTCTGGGGCAAGCGCGACCGCGAGGGCGTGGATCGAACGCTGGGCCTGGGGGTGGCCGCGGGGCTGATTGTCGCGCTTCTGTTTGCCATCCCGTCCATCGTGGCGCCAGACGTCATCCTGAGACCTCTTCTGGCCTCCAGCGCGGCGCTTTGGTACGGCGCCATCTACCTGCGCATTGTCGCCCTCTCCTTCTTCCCGTATGCGATCTCCGCCATGCTGTGCGCGTCCTATAAATCCACCGAGCGTGTGCTGCTGCCGATGTTCGCCAGCTTCGCCGGCGCGGGGATCGACGCGCTGATGAGCTACGTGCTCATCTTCGGCAAATTCGGCGCGCCGCGGCTCGAGGTAGCCGGGGCGGCGGCGGGGTCTGTGCTGGGCGTCTTGGCGGAGCTTCTGATCCTGCTGCTGGTGGGGTACTATAAAAAATACTTTTCACTGAGGTCCTGCGCCGGGTTTTTCAGAGTCCCGCGTGCTTTTATCGCGAAGTTTCTGAAGATCGTACTGCCTGTGGTGGGCAACGAGATGCTGTGGGCGCTGGGCGTAGTCGCCTACTCCGCCACCTACGGCAACATGGAAAACGCGGCCGCCGCGACCTCCGCGGTGATCATCTACAGCAACGTCGAGCAGCTGGCGTCGGTGATTCTCCGGGGCACGACCCAAGCCACGGCGATCATGATCGGCATGTCCATCGGCGCAGGGCGGGAGGGCGAAGCAAAGCGAGGGGCCCGGCGCATGCTGCTGACCAACATCGCCATCGCCACCATCACGGCGATCCCCATCCTGCTCTTTGGAGGCCGCGTCACGGAATGGTTTAGCGTCGGCGAGGCCACCAAGCTGAGCGCCCAGCGGCTGATCCAGATATTCGCCTTCGCGCTGCCGCTGATCGCGGCCAACTCGGTGATGATCGTGGGCATTTTCCGGCCGGGCGGGGATTCCACGGTTTCGATGCTGCTGGACGTGGTGCCGATGTGGGCGCTGGGCGTACCGCTGGCGTTTGTGGCGGCGCTGGTGCTGCGCTGGAGCGTCGAATATGTGTATCTGGTGTCCACCGTGGAGTATGTGGCCAAGGCTGCCTTTGGCATATGGCGGCTTAGAACCGGGAAATGGATACACAATCTGGTGGAGGGCTGATCTGTTGAGCAAAAAGGACGCCATCAGGCGTCCTTTTTTGATGATTCTTCGGCTATTTGCTCAGGTAGGACTCCACGATGAATCGCGGTCTGTGCTTGACTTCGGTGTAGATCTTGCCAACGTAGGTACCGATGAGCCCCAGTGCCATCAGTTGCACGCCGCCTATCACCCACACGCTGACCATCAGCGATGCCCAGCCGGATACCGTGTGGCCGGTCAGCGCCTGCACGATGGCATAGAGCGCCATCAGGATGCCGAGCAGCGCGAATACGAACCCCAGCGTAATCACCAGCCGGATGGGCTTGACGCTGAAGGAGGTCACACCCTCCACCGCGAAGGAGATCATCTTGCGCAGCGGGTACTTTGAAACGCCAGCCACCCGCTCGCCCCGGTCGTAGTACACCTTTTCGCTCCTGAAGCCGAGCAGCGGCACCATGCCCCGCAGGAACAGGTTGACTTCGCCGAAGTCCTTGAGCGCGTCCAGCGCCCTGCGGCTTAAAAGCCGGTAATCCGCGTGGTCGTCCACCACGTCCGCCCCCATCAGGCGCATGAAGCGGTAAAACCCGTGGGCCGTGGCGCGTTTGAAGAAGGTATCGGTATCCCGCTTTTTGCGCACGCCGTACACTACGTCCGCGCCCTCGTTCAGCTTCTCAACGAACTGAGGAATGGCGCCAACATCGTCCTGGAGATCGGCGTCAATGGTGACGACGGCGTCCGCCTTTTCACAGACCGTCATCATGCCGGCCCACAGCGCGTTCTGATGGCCGGCGTTGTGCGCCAGCTTTAGCCCTTCCACCTGCGGGTAGCGCTGAGCGAGCGCCTCGATCACCTTCCAGGTCCTGTCGCGGCTGCCGTCGTCCACCAGCGTCAACCGGCTGGCCGGGTCGATCAGGCCGCGCTGTGCCATCTCCTCCAGCAGCGCCACCAATTTGGGCGCGGTGTGGGGCAGCGCCTCTTCCTCGTTAAAGCACGGGGTGATGATGTAGAGAACCGGTTTCATACTTCCTCCCGAACAAACCCCGCGACGAGCCGCGCCCGGTCGCCCAGCAGCGCCTCGAGCCGCGCCCGGTCCGCCGGGGCGGCCAGAAGGGCCGTCAGACTGCCGTCAAGCCACGCCTCCGTCTCCGCCGGGATTACGATGCTGTCACCGGCGTGAAACGCCTCCGCGCCGCCGTCCCAGCCCAGTACGCCGCGCCCCAGCGCGGTGATAAGCCGCATCTGCCCGGCGGGCAGCGCCATGCGTCCGGCAACATCCAGCCGCCGCAGTTCAAAGTTGTCGTCGCAGATGTAGGCGGTCTCGCGCCCTCCGGGAACCTGCAGCGAGACGCCGGTCAGCACCCCGCCCGGCAGCGCCCTGACCACGTGCAGCGCGTCCTCCAGGTGCAATGCGCGCGCCTTGCCATCCGGCCCTACGCGGTTCCAGTCCCAAAGCCGGTAGGTCACATCCGAGGACTGCTGAATCTCGTACACCCTGACGCCGCCGCCCAGCGCGTGTACCAGACCGTGAGGAATGTACAGCACGTCTCCGGGCGATACATAGAGCCAGGACAGGGCGTCCTCCAGCGAGCCCGCCCGCACGGCGCCCGCCAGGTCCGTGCCCGCCTTGAGCCCCAGCACGATCCGGGCGCCCGGCGGCGCGTCCAGCACCACCCAGGCCTCGGTTTTTCCCCGCTTGCCATGGCGGCTGGCGGCGTAATCGTCGCCCGGGTGCACCTGTACCGAGAGCATCTCCCGTGCGTCCAGCAGCTTTACGAGGAGTGGAAATCCGGCGTCATCCGGAAGACCGGTCAGCCGGGAACCGTACTTTTCATAGACGTCCCGAAGCGTCCAGCCCTTGAGCGCGCCGTTTTCCACCACGCTCTCTTGGCCGGGCAGCGCGGAAATTTCCAGGCTTTCGCCCGTCAGATCGTCCGGGATCGCCTTGCAAAACAGCGCCCGGAGGCCCTCGCCGCCCCAGGGGGTGTCCGCGCCGTGCCGGAACACCGGTCGCATCTTCATCGGATACAAGCTATCATTCCCCTTGCGTTCTTCCAATATAACCATTACAATGGTTCCATTGTAAGTTCTTGGGCAGCGCTTGTCAAGGAGGGCGGGATGGCGGGGAAAGATCGCGTCAGCGTGCGCGCGCTGGCGGAATTCGCGCTGGAGCGTGGGGACCTGGCCCGGGAATCGGGCGCGCTGGACCGCATGCTGGAGGGTTCCGAAGGCCATCGGCTGCTGCAGGGGGCCTATTCGGGCGGCTTTAAAAGCGAGGTGGGCATCTCGCTGACGGAGGACGTGCGGGGCAGGGCGCTGACGCTGTACGGGCGCATCGACGGCCTGAACGAGCGGTCGGATCCTCCCATCGTGGAGGAGATCAAAACCACGCGGCTGGCCCCCGGCGCGATCCGTGAGAACGACTTCCCGGCGCATTGGGCCCAGGCGGAGCTCTACGCGCACATGCTTTCGGCAAAGCGCGGCTATGCCGCGGTGCGGGTGCGGCTCACCTACCTGAATCTCTCCGGAGATCAGGCTCGCTTCGAGCGGGATTACGGGGCCGAGGAATTGCGGGAACTGTTCCTTCAGTACGCCGAACCATATGTTGAGTGGCTTATGCGCCTTGACGGCTGGCAGCAGGCAAGCCGCCCCACGATGCGCGCGCTTCAGTTCCCCTTCGGCAGTTACCGGGAGGGGCAGCGGGAGATGGCGGCAGCCGCTTATCGCGCCATCAAGGCCCGCAAGAATCTGATGGTCTCGGCTCCGACTGGCATCGGCAAGACTGCAGCGGCGCTGTTCCCGGCGATCAAGGCGCTGGGTGAGGGGTTGATCACCCACATCTTCTATCTGACGGCCCGGGGCACCGGACGGCGGGCGGCGGAGGATGCGCTGGAGAAGATGCGCGCGGGCGGGCTGGTGGTTCGTTCGGTGGCGATTACCGCCAAGGAAAAGGCCTGCCCTTTCAAGGGCATCCCCTGCGACCCGGGCGCATGTCCGCGGGCGGCGGGGTATTTTGATCGGCGGCGTGACGCGCTGACAGAGGCGCTTTCGCTGTCCCGGCTGGACGAGGCGGCCATCGCCGCCCACGCGGAGAAATGGGCGCTGTGTCCATTTGAACTGTCGCTGGACCTCTCCGAGCAGGCGGACGTCATCATCTGCGATTACAACTATGCCTTCGACCCCAGAGTGCGGCTCAAGCGCTTCTTTCTGGACAAGGGCGAGTACGCGCTGCTCATCGACGAGGCGCACCACCTGCCGGAGCGCGCGCGGGGGATGCTGTCCGCCGGGATCTCGCGGCGGGACTTTTCGGCTCTCCGGCGCGCGCTCAAGGCTGACGAGATGGCCCGGGACGCGTATGAGGCGCTGGGCGAACTGGTCAAGGCGATGAAGAAGCTGGCGCTGGAATGCGAAGACCCGGTAGCGCTGGAGGAGCCCCCGGAGGGGCTCCTCCAGCCGATGGCGGACTTTCTGGAGGCGGCGCGTCCGCTGCTGCCGGAGGGCCTCGCCGCCCACGACCAGCTCTATGACCGGTACTTCGAGGGCCTCAACTACCTGCGCGTTGCGGACGCCTTCGGCGCGGACTACCGGGTGCTGGTGGCGCCTGGGGAAAAGGACCTCTCCGTTCGGCTCTGGTGTTTCGACCCCGCCCGCGCGCTGCGCGCTGCGCTGGCGCGGGTGCGCGCCTCGGTGCTGTTTTCCGCCACGCTGTCGCCGATGGACTACTACATGCGTGCGGCGGGTCTTTCGGAGGAGGAAGGCGACGCCGCGCTGGCGTTGGATTCGCCGTTTCCCAGGGAAAACCTGATGGCGTGCCGCCTGCCGGTGGACACCCGTTATGCCGTCCGGCAGCAGACCGCGCCAATGGTCGCGCGGGTGCTGAAGGCAATGTGCGAGGCCCGCAGCGGCAACTATCTTGCCTGCTTTCCTTCTTATGAATATCTGAACTTGACGCTGAACCACTTCCTGGCGCTGGGGGCGCGCGCCGACGTTCTGGTACAGCGCGGCGGAATGTCCGGCGCGGAGCGTACGGAGTTTCTCGAGCGGTTTGCCGAGTCGCCCAAAAGATCCATGCTGGCCTTCGTGGTGATGGGCGGCGTGTTTGCCGAGGGCATTGATTTGCCCGGCGAGAAGCTCATCGGCGCGGCGGTGGTGGGCGTGGGCATCCCGCAGCCCTCCTTTGAACGGGAGGTGCTCCGCGCGCTGACGGAGGACGATGAGGGGGAGGGCTTTCGCGTCGCCTACGTCTACCCGGGCATTGAGCGGGTGCTGCAGGCCGCGGGCCGCGTAATCCGCACGGAAACCGACCGCGGCGTGGTACTGCTGCTGGATGAGCGCTATCAGGCGCCCGAGTACAGGCGGCTTTTGCCCCGCTTCTGGAGGGTCAGACCCTCGGAGGATCAAAAAGCGCTGACGGGCATGCTGCGCGCGTTTTGGGACGGGGAAAAGTAAACAAAAAGCCGGGGGCTTCATGCGAGCCGCCCGGCTTTTTTTACCCTTCTGAAGGCCAGAGCATTTCGGGATATTTTCCGCCTTGTTTCAGCGAGTCGATGGCGCGGCGCACGCCGGGCAGGTCCTCCATGTAGGTGACGCCGTACCACTTCTCCGAGCAGGGCAATACGCGCACCGTGGCGCGGCCGTCCTCGATCAGGCGGTTGACCACGTAAGGCAGGTAGTATTCGCACCGGAGCGGGTTTTTCGGAAGGTTTTCCCGGAGAAAGGGCGCGAAGTACGCCTCGATGGCATCCATCATCGACGCGCCAAAGCCCCACATGTTCATCGAAACCGGCGTGCCGGCGGCAAGTGGCCGCCACGTTTCACCGTCCTCGCTGTAGGCGGCGGCGGCGCCGGCGGGCCGGATCTTCGTACGCTCGACCACGCCGGTCAGAAGGCCGTTCCTCACGCTGCACACGCCCCGGGACACGGTGCCGTTTTCGGTCAGCGTGTTCTCAACGCGGTAGCCGCACATGGCGTGATGGTCGCGCGGGCCGTTTTCAAGGGCGTCGTAAATGGCGGAAAAGGCGCCCGCGCCGTAGAAATCATCGGCGTTGATGGCGGAAAAGGGGCCGTGAACCGCTTTTCTTGCGCAGAACACTGCGTGGGCGGTCCCCCAAGGGCGGGTACGCTCCGGCGGGAGCGCGAAGCCCTCGGGCAGCGCATCCAGGCGCTGTTCGGCGTAGGCCAGGTCTACGCTGGACGCGATGCGGCGGCCGATCGTCTCGTGAAATTCACCCTCCATACCCGGCGCGATCACGCACACCACGCGCTCAAATCCGGCCTTGCGCGCGTCGTAAATCGAATAGTCTATGATGCTGTGGCCCTGCCCGTCAACGCTGGCCAGCTGCTTAAGGCCGCCGTACCGGCTGCCCAGGCCTGCCGCCATGATGACGAGCGCAGGTTTCGTCATGCCCAACACTCCCACTTCTGATGATACCCAGTTATTATACTATGCGGAAACGGGGGATGCAAGACCGGAAAACGCGCGAAAAAGCGGGCCCGAGCGAACTCGAACCCGCTGAGAAGGCCGCTTCAGTCGCAGCCGCAGGCCATCGCATGCTTGACGCGGTCCCGCTCCTCGGCGCGCTTGCCGTCGTTGAAGCGGTCCAGCGTGCCGACGAGATAGCCGGTGATCCGCCGGATCCTGTCAAAGGGCACGGAACCAAAATCATAGTCAATGTCCACGTATTCTCCATCCACGCGGATGTCCATGGCCAACGGCTCGCGGCCATATTTTTCACGCGCGTGTGCGATGTACGCATCGATTTCTTCCTGGGACAGGGTGCCGTTGACGATGTTGATACTGACGCTCATCCTGATCGACCTCCTTCGTATGTGCATCATTATACCACCAATATCTGGGTGGTAAACTGTCAAACACCACAAAATATGGGGGCCGCACATTTTTCAGGCGACCGAAGAATCCGCCTTTCCCGGACTTGCCACCAGGAAGCCGGCGAGCACCAGCGCGCAGCCTGCCGCCCGGTGGACGCTGAAGACGCCCGTCACCCAGGCGTCCAAGAGGAGGGCCGCGGCCATCTGGCTGACGAACACCACCAGCGTCATCCTGAGCGTTGAAACCCGAAGTGCCACCAGCGACGAGAGCATCACAACGCCCACGCCCATCGCGCCGCCGAGATACATGAAGGCGCCGCCCGCCGCCGCGGGCGGCGCGAGGCGGCTTCCGGCGGCGAACATCGCCGCGATGCAGCAGATCAGCCCCACCCAGTAATTGTTGAAGGTGGAGCGGCCCAGCCCGGTGCGCGCCGAAGCCTGCGCGTTGAGCATGCGCCCCACGACAATCCCCGCACCGGACAGCGCGGCCAAAAGCGCCATCATTCTCGATCCCTCCTCATCCCAGCATCATCACCCATACGCCCAGCGCGATCAACGCCATGCCCGCCGCGCTTCGCGGGCGAAAGCGCGTCCGCGCCGCGCCCAGAGCGCCGAGGCCGTCGATCAGCGCCGACGCGGCGGTCTGCCCCATCAGCCCCAGCGCCAGCGTGGCGGACACGCCGATCTCCGGCGCGGCCATGTTGGTGAACACCGTGGAGAGCGCGCCCACCGCGCCGCCCATGTAGAGGATCAACGGCATTTTGTTCCGCGTAAACGGCGCTTCCCGCCGGACGAGCATCCATATGAGCACCACAATAAGCCCCGTCAGGTGAATGATTACCGCCGCCGTCCAGCTCCCCCAGGCCGAGGAGAGTTGCGCGTTCATCAGGATCATCACCGCGATCATCACGCCGCTGAGCGCGGAAATCAGGTCTGTCATCCAGGCCACCTCCCGTCATCATCATAGCCGATCAAGCTTGCGCACGGGGATGACATATGTCATAATGGCGTAAAAGGAGCGGGGTTTTTATGGAACGCGTATCGGACCCGGCGCGGCTTGACCGATTTCTGGAACGGGCGGGGCTTGCGGAGTTCGCGGCGGACTATCCTGCGGTGCTGTACCGGTGCCCGGCGGGGGCCTTCATCGCGCGGCAGGGGGAGGCGCTGAGCCGCCTGTACGTGTTTATGGAGGGCCGGGCGAAGGTGGTGCGGTTGATGGAGAACGGCCGGACATTGCTGCATGCCTTCTACCACGGCGTGTCGCTGCTTGGGGATCTGGAATTGTGCCGCGGAGATCTCATCGCCCGCACCAGCGTCGAGGCCGTCACCGGCGCATGGCTGATCGGCTTCGACCTCACTGGGCGACGGGAGGCTATGCTGAACGACGCCCGGCTTTTGCGCCTGATGAGCGCGGAACTGGCCGCGAAGTTGGACCAGGCGTCGGAGTCGGCGGCCCAGAACCTTTTATACCCGCTGGCAGACCGGCTGCTCCAGTACATGCGCGAGGCCCGGTCGGGCGGGATATTCTCCGAAAGCCTGACCAGCACTGCGGAACTGCTGGGCGTCAGCTACCGGCACCTTCTGCGCACGCTCTCCGCGCTGGAAACGGACGGGCGCGTGGAGCGCGTCCGCGGCGGTTTCCGGCTGCCCGGCGGACAATAAGGCCGTTTGTTATTTCTTCCGCGGACGCTTGACAGAGGACCGGCCATATCCTATAATTCATAGAAAATATATATGAATTATAGGAGGAGGGCGATCGCGATGTTTGCAGGGAAACCGTATTTCTATTGGTCAGGCGAGCGAATGTGCCTGGAGTCTCCGTTCTCCAGGGCCTGATATCAATAGAAAGAGGGAAGAGCAATGTCTGATTACCGCTTTGAAACGCTGCAGGTGCATGCCGGCCAAGAGACGCCCGATTCCGCCACCGACGCCCGCGCCGTGCCGGTTTACCTGACGACCTCCTACGTGTTCAAGGATTCCGCCACCGCGGCGGGCCGCTTTGGCCTCACGGAGGGCGGCAACATCTATTCGCGCATCATGAACCCCACGTCCGACGCCTTCGAAAAGCGCATCGCCGCACTTGAAGGCGGCGTGGCGGCGCTGGCCACCGCTTCGGGCGCCGCGGCGATTTCCTACGCGGTGCAGAACATCGCCCGCGCCGGGGATCACATCGTGTCCGACCGGGCGATCTACGGCGGGACCCACAACCTGTTCGCGCACACGCTGAAGGAGTTCGGCATCGACGCTACCTTTGTGGACGGGCAGGACCCCGAGAACTTCGAGCGGGCGATCCGGCCCGAGACCCGGCTGATATTCATCGAGAGTCTGGGAAACCCCAATTCCACGATCATCGACATCGAGGCGGCGGCAGACATCGCGCACCGGCACGGCATTCCGCTGATCGTGGACAACACCTTTGCCACCCCCTATCTGCTGCGCCCCATTGAACACGGCGCGGACATCGTGGTGCACTCGGCCACAAAGTTCATCGGCGGCCATGGGACGGCCATCGGAGGCGTGATCGTGGACGGCGGCCGCTTTGACTGGGCGGGGAGCGGCAAGTTTCCCGGACTGTCTCAGCCCAACCCCAGTTATCACGGCGTGGTATTCACCGATGCGGCGGGGCCGCTGGCCTACGTCATCAAGGCGCGCACGACGCTTCTGCGCGACACCGGCGCGGCGCTCAGCCCCATGCACGCCTTCTTCTTCCTTCAGGGATTGGAAACGCTTTCGCTGCGCGTGGAGCGGCACGTCGAAAACGCGCTGAAGGTGGTGGACTTTCTGGAGAAACACCCCAAGGTCGTCCGGGTCAACCATCCCAAACTGGAGAGCCACCCGAACCACGCGCTCTACCGGCGGTATTTCCCCAAGGGCGCGGGATCGATCTTCACCTTTGAGATCGCGGGCAGCGCGGAGGAGGCGAAGAAGTTCATCGATAGCCTGAAGCTGTTCTCGCTGCTGGCCAATGTGGCGGACGTCAAGTCGCTGGTAATCCACCCGGCTTCCACGACCCATTCGCAGATGAGCGAGCAAGAACTCCTGGATTCGGGCATTACGCCCGGAACGATCCGGCTGTCCGTGGGCACCGAACACGTCGACGACATCCTCGAGGATCTCAGACAGGCGCTTGAAAAGATCTTCGGATGATGGAGCGCAAAAGCGCGGGGACCGGCTCACCCGGTCCCCGCTTTTCAGTACAGCGCAAACACTCGCGGGGGTATAAGCCCAAAAAGAAAAACAGCGCGCGCCTGAAATCCTGCAGGATTTCCGGGCGGAGCGCTGTCCAAAGGCGATGAACGCTTCGCGGAGACTTTTCGGATGAATTGAGCGGCTCCCTTTCGGGCGCCGCTCAGGGTTGTTTTACGCAAACATCGGCGTAGACAGGTATCGCTCTCCGGTGTCCGGCAACACGACCACGATCAGCTTGCCGGTGTTTTCCGGCCGTTTGGCCAACTCCGTCGCGGCCCATACCGCCGCGCCGGACGAAATGCCCACCAACAGGCCCTCCTTCTGCGCCAGCGTGCGGCCGGTGGCGAAGGCGTCCTCGTTCTCGACGGGGATGATCTCGTCGTAAACGCCCGTATTGAGTACCTTTGGCACGAAGCCTGCGCCGATGCCCTGAATTTTGTGGGGCCCGGCATTGCCGCCGGAGAGCACCGGAGAGGCCGCCGGCTCCACCGCGACCACCCGGATCGCCGGGTTCTTGGACTTCAGGAATTCGCCTGCGCCGGTGATCGTGCCGCCGGTACCGACGCCGCCCACCAGGATGTCCACCTTGCCGTCGGTGTCGCGCCAAATCTCCGGGCCTGTGGTATGCCGGTGAATATCCGGGTTGGCGGGGTTCACGAACTGGCCGGGGATGAAGCTGCCGGGCGTTTCCCTGGCCAGTTCCTCCGCCTTTTCAATGGCGCCCTTCATGCCCCTGGCGCCTTCGGTGAGCACCAGTTCCGCACCGTAGGCCTTCAGAAGACTTCGCCGCTCGACGCTCATGGTCTCCGGCATGGTCAGGATCAGACGGTAGCCCCTGGCGGCGGCAACGGCTGCGAGGCCGATGCCCGTATTGCCGCTGGTGGGTTCGATGATCACCGAGCCGGGGCGCAGGTCTCCGCTTAACTCGGCGGCCTCGACCATCGCGGCGGCGATGCGGTCCTTGACGCTGCCGGCGGGGTTGAAGTACTCCAGCTTGCCGGCGATGGTGGCGTTGAGCGCGTTGTCCCGCTCGTAGTTGCTCAGTTCCAGCAGCGGCGTGTTGCCAATCAGTTCTCGGATGTTCTTGTGGATCTTCATGGGATCGCCTCCTTACATGGTCATTAGCGAAATCATATAAAGCCCGTATGATTTAGTGGTTTAATTGTAGCGCGTTTGCGATCCGCTGTCAAGGGACACCGTGAATTTTACAAGCGCACGGCGGACTTGACACGCGTCCTCTGCTGCGGTAGGATGAATCTATGTGCGCAGACGAATCACCGTACGAAAGGGCGATCAACCATGAAAACCATGACCCGCGACGAGGCCTGGACGCTTCTCACCCGCTACAACCACGAAGAGTTCCACCTGAAGCATGCCCGCACGCTGGAAGGCGTTATGCGCTGGTACGCAAACCAGCTGGGATACGCCGGGGAGGCGGATTTCTGGGCATTGGTGGGGCTTTTACACGACCTGGATTTTGAAATGTACCCGGAAGCGCACTGCGTGAAGTCTCAGCAGCTCATGCATGAGGCGGGGCTCAGCGAGGCGCTGATTCGCGCCACCGCCAGCCACGGCTATAGAATCACCGTGGACATCGAGCCGCAACACCAGATGGAGAAAGTGCTTTATGCGGCGGACGAGTTGACCGGGCTGATCGGTGCGGTCGCGCTGATGCGGCCTTCGAAGAGCGTGATGGATCTTGAGGTCAAATCGGTGATGAAGAAATTCAAAACCCTCAGCTTCGCGGCGGGCTGCTCCCGGGAGGTCATTCAGCGGGGGGCGGACATGCTGGGCTGGCCGCTTGATGCGCTGATCGAAAAGACCATCCTGGCCATGCGCGCGGCAGAGGCGGCCGCGTGACGCGATTTATTTAGAATTAACGTGCAAAAGGTATTTACAACAGCGTTGGTCTTTGCTATAATATGTTGCGTTGACCGCGCACGGGGCATTAGTACAGTTGGTAGTACGCTACACTGGCAGTGTAGAGGTCAGGAGTTCGAGTCTCCTATGCTCCACCAGAAAACCCACCAGAAGATGGTGGGTTTTTGTTGTTGGCGAACGTTTTATGCCGTTTGCGCAGAACGGCCTTTGGTCACGATTCAATTCCGGCGCTTGACTCCTTCTTTGACCTCTGCGGCGATTCCTATATGGTTGGGATGCCTCCGGAAGCCGTCCTCTTTGCGTCGCTGTTGGAGTGTACATTGACGCATCCCGAAAGGTGAACGCGAACCCGCAGATCAAACCATTTTCGCTTAAGGTCAGCGCGATGCCTTGAAAACGCTACAGGAGAGACTTGCCTGGGAGGGGGACACGGGTTCCCGGAAGACGATTGAGAGCTTATTGTCCGGCATGTGTGACCGCCATGTTCCGGACATGGCGGTCTGTGGCTTGGCCGGCAAGTTGCTTTATGCTTCTGTTTCGGGGATACATCCTTCGCAAACAGCGGCGTTGCCTGCGGTCAGGCACTGGACAGAATAGTCGCCTACCCTGGCGTTCGCACCGAACGCCACAGGGACCTCGATACAGATTTCTTGGATGATGGTGAACACGCAGGTACCGAGCGGCGTGCCGGGGCATTCCATTTCGCCTTCGATGATTTGGGGTTCGTTGCAGCAGTACGTTGTGGTATCTCCTACGCTGACAAATGGGGTCACGGTTACGGGTACGCACACTTGAGCGCGCTGGTAGCCGATTGCCGGGCAGGTGTTTTCGACTTGACCGCAGACTGGTCCGCATATCGAAAGATCATCGAGCGCCGTTCCTCCTCCGAACACGCACACAGGCACCGGCCCGATTGCGTGCGGCACCGTCAGTTCAAATGATACCGTCATTACGCCTTCCACCTTATCAAGGCCAAAGTCAAACTTAAGCCCGGCGCAACCGGTCTGCTGATCCGGGTTGTCCTGTGTCAGAATTTCCACGTTGTCGCCGATCACAACCTCCTGCTGGACGCCATTGATCGTTACGGTTACATTTTGAAGCATTGACTCCGTGACATCGGGACAGATCTCGAGAACAAAATGGCTCAGATCCGCGAAGGCCGACGTATTCTCGCCATTTGCGGTGATCGTATAAATGAATCGCTGGTTTTGTCCGGGGACGGGATACAAGATTGAGTTTGAATCCAGCACAAAGACAAACGGCAAGGCTGGATCTGCCTGCACGCTTGAATAATCAGCCGTCGAAGCACATGCGGCAGCGGCGGCAGCCTTTACACAATTGCAACTCATGGTCTCCTCACCTTCCTAAAGCATAGGATGAGCGATTTGACGAACAGCGCCCGGTACGCCCTTTCGGGCTGCGCCGGATGGGTGCCCATCACTCCGTATTATGGTATTCCTTCACGCATCATTCTGTCACATAAAAATCCTTGTCGGATGAATGACAGAGAACGGCGATATGAACCTGAAAGACGAGGGGAATCAGGTGACGGGCGGGACCATAAGGGGGTAGGCCATGGAAGCTGACCGTATGACAGAGAATGAATGGGCGTTGAAGCTGCGCTGCCATTCTCCGGCGGTGTGCATGGCGGTTGATTATGTCGCCGGTGATTGTCAAAGCGGCAAAGACGCCGGCGCTTTCATGAAAGCGCCGGCGTCTGGGTCATTCACGGCCCGCCCTGTGGTTCAATCGAAGGTTTGGCCGGAAACATGGTTCTGATATCCGTTCTCTTTGTTGTGCTGAGTATTGCTGTTGTCGTTGTTGTTGCCCTTCGTGGACGAATTCCAATCGTGGCCCTGGCCAGGGTTGGCAAAACGTCCGTATCCCATGCCCTCTGCGGATGCCGTAAAGAGGAATGAGGTGAGAAGTACAACGGCCAGCAACGAAACTGCGATCAGGCGCGCCATTCTCATAATTTTCTCCTCCTTGTCGTATGATTGGGTGATCGGCGGTAATACCAGAAATCTGGATTACGTATACACTATATGACCAACTTGAACCCGCGTCAATCACGTTTCGAAAATTTACGAAAATTTGCTGAATGCGCTGATCTGTTGCACGGAGTGCAGCGATGGACCGCAGTGCGGCCGGAGGATTCGCGGTTTTTTTCGACATGACTGATACCAATCCAAAACATTAATTCTTCGTTGGGCTGGCTCTTTTCGCGCAGAACGGTGTCGCCTTCCGCTCAGAATAGCGCTGCTATTCCTCGCTCCGGCTCCTTGTTCTGCATCGAAAATCTCTCAGCCCTTTGGAATAATTAATATTTTTACTTGGTATGACAGCATAACGCGGTACGCCAAAGCGCCTGCGTACCATGATAAAGCGAGGCCCGAAAGCAGGCTTTTCCGCCGTTCACATTCCGCAGAAAAAGAGAAGCCCGCGCGGGGCGCGGGCGGTCGCTTGTTGACAAATTTCGTCATCGCTTTCAATCGATCCCGGTGACTCAAAGCGCCGAAGCGGTTCTTTTTTCAGCGCACACGCCGAGGGAAGGAATAAAGCCATCCGTAGGCGCGCCGCCCGAAAATCTGTGGAAATTTCAGGCGCCCAAAACTTTCTCCCATGCATTGAAAAACATCGGAGCATGCAGTCCTTTGAGTCCGCGCATGGCGCCGGCCGATTGGTTCAATTCGCGGAAAGACCGCCATCCTGATCGCTGTCTTTTTTCCATTCTTCCAGCTTGCGCATGACCTCGTCGTAAGTCTGTTTGCTGATGTCCGGCAACTCGCCGCCCAGCGCCTTGGCAGCCTGCTGGAAGCCCTTGTCAATGGCGGTGCGGAGTTCCTCATACTTGGCCTTGTCTCCGCCGGAGATGGCGATGGCGAACTGGACGATCCGGTCGCTGACGGCCTTGACGCCATAATCCCCGTCCTCGGACATGGCCTGCCTTGCCTGATCGATCTCGCTTTGGGACGCGCTCCAGATCCGGTTTGCCCGATCCGACGTCTGGCCTTGCTTCCGGAGCATCTGTTCCACCAGGCTGCGGAGGTTGGCGTAGGCCTGCTCCGCCCTGGACTTCAGCGCCGCCACGTCTATGGAGCCGCTTCTGGAGGACTTCGAATAGGTGACCGACGTGCCTTGGGCAGAGCCCAGCGTTACGGAATCGTTGTTTTTCGCGGTCTCGGACGCCGCATTGGTCGCGGGTTTCGATTGGGTCTTGGCAGCCGCGGGCTGTACCGGCGCTATGGCCTGGGTGGCCCTGACTTCGCTGATCATGCGTACCCCTCCCATCCCTGCATGCTCTATCGGGTATTTCGACGGCATTTTTCATAGATTGAGCGGAAGGGCTTTACATTTTGGTTATATTTTGGATGAGCTGACACAAATGCTGCGCAGATCGCGCTCATGCCTTTTCAGGACAAGTGGCCTGGCGCGGCTGCTTTTTCCGTTTGGCGGCGTACAACGCCTCGTCCGCAACGCGGAGCAGTTCCGCCGCGGTGACGCCGTCCTCCGGCAGCGAGGCAATGCCGAAACTCATCGTAATGCAGCCCAGGTTCTTGCCGCCGCACTCGCACTGGCTTTCCGATAGCCGTCGGCTGATCTCATCCCGCCGGGCCTCGACAACCTCTTTGGTGCACTCTGGAAAAATCATTACGAACTCATCGCCGCCAAAGCGGCACACGACGTCGCTTTTGCGGGTGAAATCGCTTAGGATCAGCGCGATGTGGCACAGCGCCGCGTCGCCTGCCAAGTGGCCTTCCCGGTCGTTGATCTCCTTGAAGTCGTTCAGGTCGGTGATCATCAGCCCCAGCGGCAGGTCTTTACGCGTGACGCGGTTGATCTCCCGCTCCAGCGTCTCCTCCATGTAGCGGCGGTTATACTGGCCCGTCAGCGGATCCCGGATCGAGAGGAGGCGCAGCTGTTCCTCGCTCTGCCGGAGCGCCCGATTCTGCTCCTCAATCTGCCGCATGTGCCGACGGGTGATATAGCTAATGGTGATACCGATGACCGACGCGCTGACGATGTAGGAGCAGAAGCTTGGCCAGTTGACCGTGTGGTAGTTTGGGTTTAGGATCAGCAGCACGGCCACCGCCGCCAATTGCAAAAGCGCGATGGACGCCGTCGCCAGCTCGCTGAGGAATGTGGCGCACAGGTGGATGGACAGCACGATGTAAATCAGAGGAATGATGTCTCCGGCCAGAACCTGGGGGTCCACCAGCAGCGCCAGCCATGGGGCCACGGACATCATCGCCATCGTGATCCACATGGAGGCGGTGTATCGGCCCTTCAGGTTCATGCGCATCGCGAAAAGCACAAGGATGATCAGGAAAATGAGCAGACATACATAGGAGGTGCGGCGAGCGCCTTCGTCGATAATGACCACGAACAGCAGGATCGCCGTTTGAAGCACCGTGAGCGCCAGCTGCATCAGAAACAGGACCGTCCCCCGGCCGGAAGCGCGCGGCGCCAGCTGCTGACGGAACAGAGCCTGCGTTTGCCGGAATGCGGCGGCGGCTTTTTCAATAAGGCACATGGGCATCCTCCGCGTCGGGTTTGATGGGGAACGAGCGCGCAAGTTTTCACGGTAGAGGGCCTACGCGATGGCGGTGCCGGAAATCAGAAAAAAATGCGGCGCGTCGACCACGGCGTCCACGTAGAAATAGGGCGGCCAGAGCGACGCTTCCTCCCGCGCGGACTTCAGCTCCGTCTTGACGGAGGCGGGCACCGCGCCATGACAGGCGTTGATCCGGTCCCTTCCTGCGCCGTGAGCCACCGTGAAACGGCCGCCGGGCGCAAGCAGCGAACGCACCTTGCGGATCAGCGCCGCCCTGTCGGGAAAGTGCGGGTAGGCATCGTAGAGTACGGCGACATCAAAAGCGCCGGATTCAAACGTCAGGATATCGCCGCAGAAGACCCTGAGCCTGGGCTCGCCGGAGAATTTGTGCGCCGCCAGCGCCGCCATGGCGGGGGATACATCCACACCCACGAGTTCCCGCGGGCCCGTGGCCAGCAGTTCCGGAAACATGACCCCGGTGCCGCAGCCGATGTCCAGCACCCGCGTTCCAGGCCCCGCGCCCGACAGAAACGCTACCGCCTGCCGCGCCGGAAGACCGGGCTTATAGTGTTCATCCCACCGCGCGGCGCGCGAATCAAAGTAGTCCGCAATATTCATGCACAACGATTCCACCTTTTATTGTACATATTATACAGGATCCGGGCCGGGTGGGCAATGCCGAAGAAAAACAAATGCTTGTTATAACTGGCGCGAGGTCAGGTTAAGGGGGGCGGGTAATTTCCCAGTAAAGTGGCTTGACAAATTCGCGCGCGGCGGTACAATACGATATGTTGTATATCAAACAATCCGGAGGGATGCGCTTGGAGGGGACGCGCGCCGTGGGCAAGGCGATCCGCGCGCTGGACAACATGATCATGCGGAGATTTGACAGAAACCGGCCCGACCGGGAGGTGCTGGAGCGGATCACCGGCACCAACCGCTGGGTGATCGGCTACCTGGCGGAGCAGGAGCGCGCCGGGCGGGAAGTCTATCAAAAAGACCTGGAAGCGGTTTTCGGCATCACCCGCTCCACCGTTTCTAGGGTGCTGGACCTGATGGAGCGCAAGGGCTTGGTGGAGCGGAGAGCGGGGCAGGGCGACGCGCGCCTGAAAAAGCTGGTGCTGACCGACCGGGCAATGGCGATGCATGCAAGGATGCGCGCCTATGCCGAGGGCTTTGAACGCGAACTCACGGCGGGATTCAGCCGGGAGGAGATTGATCTTCTGATGAAATATCTGGACCGTATCCAAAAAAACCTGGGCGAATCCTGAACGCGCCGCGAAGCGCGGCAGCTACCGAAACCAAATTTCTCCGCGCACGGCAGCGCGGCGAAGCGGGAGGAAACGGCCGAATGTTCAAAAAACTCATGCAAAGTATCCGGGAATACAAAAAACTGTCGATCCTGACGCCAGTACTGATCATGGGCGAGGTAATCCTCGAATGCCTGATTCCTTTCATCATCGCCCTTCTGGTCAACCAGATCAAGGCAGGCTGCGGATTTGGCACCATCGCCTGGTATGGCGGCATCCTGTTTGGAATGGCCTGCCTTTCGCTGGCTTTCGGTGCGGCGGCGGGTGCGACCAGCGCCACCGCGGCGTGCGGATTCGGCAAAAACCTGCGCAAGGACCTTTTTTACCGGGTACAGTCTTTTTCGTTCGAGAATATCGACCGGTTCTCGTCCTCGTCGCTGGTCACCCGCATGACGACGGACGTTTCGAACGTGCAGAACGCCTACATGATGATCATCCGGGTGGCGGTGCGCAGCCCGCTGATGTTCCTGTTCGCGATCATCATGTCCTACGTCATGGGCGGAAAGCTGGCGCTTATGTTCGTGGTGGTGGTGCCGATTTTGGCCTTTGGGCTCATCATGGTGGTGCGAAAGGCGCTGCCCACTTTTAAGCGCGTGTTCCGCCGCTACGATAAGCTGAATGAGTCTATCGCGGAAAACGTGCGCGGCATCCGGGCGGTCAAGTCCTTTGTGCGGGAGGACTACGAAAAACAGAAATTCGGCGCCGCGGCGGAGGACATCCGCGCGGACTTCACCCGGGCCGAGCGCATCGTGGCGGTGAACGCTCCGCTGATGCAATTTTGCCTGTATACGAACATGGTGATCGTGCTCTACTTTGGCTCGGAACTGATCATCCGCTCGGCCGGGCTGGAGTTGGACGTGGGCCAGTTTTCCGCGATGCTGACCTACGGCTTCCAAATTCTGATGTCGCTGATGATGCTGTCGATGGTCTACGTGATGATCACCATCGCCGACGAGTCCGCCCGCCGCATTGTGGAGGTGCTGGACGAGGAACCGTCGCTGGCGAGCCCCGAAGACGCGGTGGCGCTCGTCCCGGACGGCTCCGTGGATTTCGAGTCCGTCAGCTTCAAGTATTCCAGGCGCGCCGAACGCTTCGCGCTGTCGGACATCAACCTTCATATCCGCTCCGGCCAGACGGTGGGCATTCTGGGCGGCACAGGTTCCTCCAAGTCCACGCTGGTGCAGCTGATCCCCCGGCTGTATGACGCCACCGAGGGGACGGTGAAGGTCGGCGGCGTGGACGTAAAGCGCTACGACCTCACCGCGCTGCGCGACCAGGTGGCGGTGGTGCTGCAGAAGAACGAGCTGTTCTCCGGCACCATCCGCGACAACTTGCGCTGGGGCAACCCGGGCGCCACCGACGAGGAACTGGTGGAGGCTTGCACGCTGGCCCAGGCCCACGACTTCGTGGCGGCTTTCCCGGATGGGTACGACACCTGGATCGAACAGGGCGGCTCGAACGTGTCCGGCGGGCAGAAGCAGCGACTGTGCATCGCGCGGGCGCTGCTAAAAAAGCCGAAAATACTGATCCTGGACGACTCCACCAGCGCCGTGGATACCCGCACCGACGCGATGATCCGCAAGGGCTTCCGCGAGTTTATCCCGGAGACCACCAAGATCATCATCGCCCAGCGGGTGGCCTCGGTGGAGGATGCGGACGTGATCGTGCTGATGGACGGCGGCAGAATCGTCGCCGCGGGCGGCCACGAGGAGCTCCTGAGAACCAATGAAATCTACCGCGAGGTCTACGCTTCGCAGGTGAGGGGGGGCGAGCAGGTTGGCTGAGCGGAAATCTGCCGGAAGGCGGCCCAAGGCCAAGCGCGGCACGTTCAAGCGGCTGATCGCGACGCTCGTCAGGTTCTATCCCGTGCTGGTGCCGCTGACGGTTGCCTGCATCGTCTTCTCCGCCGTGGTCAGCGCGATCCCGACGCTCTTCATGCAGAAGATCCTCGAGGTCATCGAAACCTGGTACAAGACCGGCGACTGGGCCGGCGCCCGGACCGAGATCCTGCCAAACGTTTTGAAGCTTGGCGCCTTCTACCTGGTCTCCATCGCCTCCGTCGTGCTCTACACGCAGATGATGGCGTTTATCACCCAGGGCTTTCTCTACAAGCTGCGCCGCGCGATGTTCGACGGCATGCAGGCGCTGCCGGTACGGTTTTTCGACACGCACAAGTTTGGCGACGTGATGAGCTACTACACCAACGACATCGACGCGCTCCGGCAGCTCGTCTCCCAGTCGCTTCCGCAGCTGATCCAGTCCATCGTGATCATCGTCACGGTGTATTCCGTGATGCTGTACTTCTGCGGCTGGCTGGCCGCGCTGGTGCTGGCGGGCCTCGCGCTGATGGTGATGGTCACCCGCAAGGTGGGCGGCAGCTCCGCCAAGTACTTCGTGCGCCAACAGGGGGCGCTGGGCAGTACCGAAGGGTACGTGGAGGAGATGATGAACGGCCAGAAGGTCGTGAAGGTTTTCTGCCACGAGCGGGAGAGCGAGGCGCAGTTCGACCGGATCAACGAGGCGCTCTTTGAGGACGCGCGGAAGGCCAACCGATACGCCAACATGCTGATGCCCATCCTCGGGAACATCGGCAACGCGCTGTACGTGCTGGTGGCCATGGCGGGCGGGCTGCTCATGCTGTTCCAGGCACCCAATTTCAGCCTGTCGGGTCTGCCCATCGGCATCAGCATCGTGGTGCCCTTTCTCAACATGACCAAGCAACTGGCGGGCAACGTGGGCCAGCTGTCCCAGCAGATCAACGCGGTGGTGATGGGTCTGGCGGGCGCCAGCCGCGTTTTTGAGATGATGGATCAGCCTGCGGAGGCGGACGGCGGCTATGTGACGCTGGTCAACGCGGACATCGCCGCGGATGGAACCATTGCGGAATCCGCCCGGCGCACCGGGGCCTGGGCCTGGAAGCATCCCCACGCCGACGGTACATTGACCTACACAAAGCTCTCCGGCGATGTGCGGCTGACGGATGTGGACTTCGCCTACGAGGAAAGCAAGCCCGTCTTAAAAGATGTGACGCTCTATGCCGAGCCCCGGCAGAAGGTGGCCTTCGTCGGCGCCACCGGCGCGGGCAAGACCACCATCACCAACCTTCTAAACCGCTTCTACGACATCGCCGACGGCAAGATCCGCTACGACGGCATCAACATCAACAAAATCAGAAAGAGCGACCTGCGCCGTTCGCTGGGCGTGGTGCTGCAGGAGACGAACCTCTTCACCGGGTCCGTCATGGACAACATCCGCTACGGCCGGCTGGACGCCACCGACGAGGAATGCGTAACCGCCGCGAAGCTCGCCGGCGCGGACGACTTCATCACCCGTCTGCCGGACGGCTACGCGACCGTGCTCTACGGCAACGGCGCAAATCTCTCCCAAGGGCAGCGGCAGCTTCTCGCCATCGCCCGCGCGGCCGTAGCCGATCCGCCGGTGATGATCCTGGACGAGGCCACCTCCTCCATCGACACCCGCACCGAGCAGATTGTGCAGCAGGGCATGGATAAGCTGATGGAGGGGCGCACGGTGTTCGTCATCGCCCACAGGCTCTCCACCGTCATGAACGCCGATGTGATCATGGTGCTGGATCATGGCCGCATCATCGAGCGGGGCAGCCACGAAAAGCTGATCGCGGAAAAGGGCACCTACTACCAGCTCTACACCGGCGCGTTTGAACTCGAATAGTTTCGTACCCTGACTCCCGCGTTCTTTCCATTCGCTTCCGGCGGCATGCGCGCCGGAAGCGAATTTCAGCCGCCAGTGCGAACACCGGCGGCTGAAAGTGCACCGAAAGCCAGCGAATCGCCCGGAAATTCGTGAGAATTTCAGGCTCGCGAGGGCTTCTCCAGATGCGGCGAAGTGCCGCGAAGCGGATTTTCACCGCTTTACACCAAGTAAAAAGAATCATTATTCCAACGGGGCGAGGGTTTTGGGATGCGAAACAAGGAGTCGAAGCGAGGAAACCCTTCGGGATACGCCTTCGGCGTGAAATGCAGCGCTATTTTGAGCGGAAGGCGACACGGGGCGGGTGATTCAAATCCATTTGAATCACCCGGTCGCGAAGCGACTTGGTTTCC
>JAEZTL010000022.1 GCA_023421395.1 Bacillota bacterium
AAGCGAGGAAACCCTTCGGGATACGCCTTCGGCGTGAAATGCAGCGCTATTTTGAGCGGAAGGCGACACGGGGCGGGTGATTCAAATCCATTTGAATCACCCGGTCGCGAAGCGACTTGGTTTCCCCTGAGGGGAAACCAACCTTGCCCGAGCCATAAGACCCAGCCCGACGAATCATGATTGTTTTGGATTGGTATTACTTCAGCTTCCACGCCAGATCGGAGAGAAACAGCATCTGCTTGAATTCTTCCACCTTCGTTTCTTTTCCAATGTGCGCGAACTCGATGCCCATGATCTCGGCCCAGTCGCGCATCATTTCTGCGGTCACATCGTAGCTGAATACGGTATGATGCGCGCCGCCGGCCAGAATCCAGCACTCCGCGCCTTCGGCGAAGGAGGGGAAGCCTTTCCACATCACGCGGGCGACCGGCAGGTTCGGCATTTTGTAGATGGGCTTGACCGCCTCCACGTCCTGCACGATCAGCCGGAAGCGTCCGCCCATGTCCACGAGGGAGGCCACAATGGCGGGGCCGGCCTTGCCCTCAAACACCAACCGCGCCGGCGGCTCGCGGTCGCCGATGCCAAGAGGGTCCACGTGAATGGACGGCTTTTCCGCCGCCAGCGACGGGCAGACCTCCAGCATGTGGGCGCCCAGCGACAGCTCGTTTCCGGGGGCCAGGTCGTAGGTGTAGTCCTCCATAAAGGCGGTGCCGCCGCCCATGCCCTCGGCCATCTTCTTCATTACGTGGGTCATGGCGCTGACCTTCCAGTCACCCTCGCCGCCGTAGCCGTAGCCCTGGCCCATCAGATCCTGGGACGCAAGACCCGGCAGCTGGCGCATGCCGTGCAGGTCTTCGAAGGTGTTGGTGTAGGCGCCGCAGCCCTCGCGGTCCAGCATCTTCTTGATGGCGATCTCCTCGCGGGCCTGGTAGCGGACAGTCTCGATGTCCTTGGTGGCCATCCGGTACTTCTTCTCATACTCGGCCATCTGGGCGTCGATTTCTGCCTCGGTGACCTCGTTCATGAGTGCGGCCAGGTCGCCCACCGGCCAGGTGTTCACCTGCCAGCCCAGCTTGATCTGCGCCTCCACCTTGTCGCCTTCCGTCACGGCCACCTGGCGCATATTGTCGCCAAAGCGCATGACCTTGAGGCTCCGGCTGACCATCGCGCCGGCGGCGGAGCGCATCCAGGCGCCGATCTCCGCGCGCACCGGCGCGTCCTCCCAGTAGCCGACGACCACCTTGCGCGGAGCGCGGAGGCGCGCGCCGATGAAGCCGTGCTCGCGGTCGCCGTGGGCGCTCTGGTTGAGATTCATGAAATCCATGTCGATCCCCTCGTCGGGGATATTCCGGTTGAACTGGGTGTGCAGGTGCAGCCAGGGCTTCTTGAGCGCGCTCAGCCCGCCGATCCACATCTTGGAGGGGGAGAAGGTGTGCATCCAAGTGATGACGCCCGCGCAGGCGCTGTCTGCGTTGGCGGCCATCATGGTGGCGAGGATTTCGTCCGGGGTGGTGACGATGGGCTTATACACCACCTGGGCGGGGATTTCCTTCGCCGCGTTCAGAGAACTGGCGATGGTTTCCGCGTGGGCGCGCACCTGGCGGAGGGTCTCCTCACCGTAGAGGTGCTGGGAGCCGGCGATAAACCAGAACTGAAGCTTGGAAAGTCCATCAGGCTTTGACATGTTATCTTCCTCCATTACTTGGTCAGACGGATCACGTTCCAGCTGAGGGCCGGAAGGGAGAGGGTCAGCCTGCCGCCGTCCAGCCTGCCGCCGGGGCCGGCGAAGGGCTTCACATTATCAGGATTCGCCTCGGTGTTGACGGCTTTTACGTCGTCGTGGTGCAGCACGGAATGGCCGACGTCCTTCAGGCCCCGGAAGTCGCGCAGGTCCGCGGTCAGCTCGATGGCTTCGTCCATGGAGCGGTTGACGGCGAAGATGGTGACGCTGCCGTCCTCCGCCATGGTGGCGGCGGCATCCAGCTCCGGCACCGCCTCAAAGTCCCTGCAATCGTAGACCGGGGAATCCACGATGGCGCGGAGCGCCGTGCCCCGGCCGTACCTCGACGCCTGCATGAGCGGCCAGTAGATGGTCTGCGCCCAGGCACCGCCGCCGTTTCTCGTCATGATGGGCGCGATCACGTTGACCAGCTGCGCCATGCACGCGATCTTTACGCGGTCGGCGTTGCGGATGAGCGTATTGAGCATGGAACCCACGAGAAGCGCATCCTCGAAATTGTAGATATCCTCGAGGAGCGGCAGCGCGCGGTTCCACTTGTCCCGCTTCCAGACTTCCTTGTCCTGATCGTTACTATGATACCACACATTCCATTCGTCAAACGAAAGGTGGAGCTTTTTCTTCGAGTGCTTCTTGCCGCCCACTGCGTCGCAGATGGAGACGACGGTCTTGATGAAGGCGTCCATATCCATCGACCGGGCCAGAAAGCCCGGGGTGTCGTTTGTGGGGTTGCCGTAGTAGCGGTGCAGGGATACATAGTCCACGTTGTCGTAGCACTCGTCCAGCATTTGAAGCTCCCAGTCACCGAAGGTCTTCATGTCGAAAGAGGAGCTTCCGCAGGCCACCAGTTCGATGGAGGGGTCTACCCACTTCATCACTTTGGCGGCCTCGTTGGCCGCGCGGCCGTACTCGACGGCCGTCTTGTGGCTGATCTGCCAGGGGCCGTCCATCTCGTTGCCCAGGCACCACAGCTTGATACCGAAGGGCTCCTTCGCGCCGTTCTTTGCGCGCAGATCGCTGAAGCAGCTGCCGCCGGGATGGTTGGCGTATTCCACGATGCTGCGGGCCGCGTCCGCCCCGCGGGTGCCCAGGTTGACGGCGTACATCGGCTGGGTGTTCGCCTTTTTACACCAGTCCATGAATTCGTGAAGGCCCACCTCGTTGGTCTCCGTGGTGAACCACGCCAGATCCAGCCGGTGCCTGCGATTTTCCTGGGGGCCGACGGAGTCCTCCCAGTCAAAGCCGGACACGAAGTTGCCGCCGGGGTAGCGGGTGACCGGCACATCCAGTGCGCGCACCAGGTCGATCACATCGCGGCGGAAGCCGTTATCGTCCGCGGCGGGGTGACCCGGCTCGTAGATGCCGCCGTACACCGCGCGGCCCAGGTGCTCGATGAACGATCCATAGATGCGCGGGTCGATCCTGCCGATCGAATAAGCTCTGTCCAGCGTTATGGTTGCCTTCTTCATCGCGCTTCCTCTCCCGATCCATTTTATATGCCGCCGCCGAGAATTCCCGCGCGGCGCGTGGCTCAGCTTTCGCGAATCCAGACGCCCATCTCGCCCGCGCCGCGGTTGGCCCAGGCGTAGTAGGGGATGAAGGTGAGGGCGGCGCTTTCCCGGAGGGGCGGCCGGTCTCGGTAGAGCGCGCCGCCGTCCTCGATCAGCCGGGAGCCTTCCGTGCGGATTTCCACAATGCCGCCCAGTTTTTCCGGCATCCGTTTTTCATCGAGGGGAGACGAAGCACCGAGCGAAAGCGCGGGGAGCAGTTTTCCGTTGTCCGCCTCCTCCAGGCAGTAGACCAGCGGCCCGCGCATCAGCGCGACGCGCCCGGCCACCGCCCGCGCGCGGGGGCTCGCGTACACGCGGCGGGGCGCGAGTTCGATCGAAAGCGTCAGTTGGTCGCCTTCGCTCCATTCCCGCGCCACGCGGGCGTAGCCGTTTTGAAGAAGCGCATCGATTGGCGCGCCGTTGAGCGTCAGTCGGTATCGGCCGTCCGCCCAGCCGGGGATGCGCACATTTATGGCGTAGCGCCCAGCGGGCATCGCGTAGCGCATGTCGCCCGCCCAAGGGTAGTCAGTCTCGAGCGTGAAGCGCCGCCGCGCCGCGCCCATGGGCAAGTCCACGGTTCCCGCCATGTAAAGATGCGAATACGCCTCGCCCTCCGACGCGCTCCAGGCATAGCGCCCCAGCGACAGAATAAGCCGCGCCAGATTCGGCGGGCAGCAGGCGCAGCCAAACCACGCAGGCCGAACCGGCAGCACGTGGAGCTTATCCGGGTCTTTCTCGCAGGCTTCGGGCCACACCTCCAGCGGGTTTACGTAAAAGAAGCTGCGTCCGTCCAGCGCCATGCCGGCGAGTACGGTGTTGTACAGCGCGCGTTCCATCGCGTCCGCGTAGCGGCCGTCGATTTCCAGCCGCAGCATCGCCCGCGCGAAAAAGCACAGCGCCACCGAAGCGCAGGTCTCCGCGTAAGCGGTGTCGCCCGGCAGGTCGTCGTCCAGGGTAAAGGCCTCGCCCACCCGGGTGGAGCCTGCGCCGCCGGTCAAATACATGCGGTGAGAAATCAGGTTTTCAAAGAGCCTCCGGCAGGCGGCGGCGAGGGAAGCGTCGCCCGTCTCCCGCGCCACGTCGGCCATGCCGGCGGCCATGTACAGCGCGCGGACGCTGTGGCCCTCCAGCGCCGTCTGCGCCCGCACGGGCAGATGGGTCTGCGCGTACTTTTCATCCAGTTCCCGGGGGCGGAAGCACTGCTTTTCACCCAGGGCGGCCTGCTCCCGCTCAAAAAAGCCGGGTTTTTTGCCGCGTTCGTCCAGAAAGTATCCGGCCAGCTTCAGCATCAGGGGGTCATGGGTGGCCTCATACATGCGCACCAGCGCCAGCTCGACTTCCTCGTGGCCGGGATAACCGTGTTTCTTGCCTTCTTCCGGGCCCAGCACGGAATCGATGTGCCGCGCCATCCGGATCATGACGTCGAGCAGCGTTCGCTTGCCGGTGGCCTCGAAACAGGCGACGGCGGCTTCCATCATGTGACCGGCACAGTAGAGCTCGTGGCAGTCCCGGAGGTTTGTCCAGCGCGCGCCGGGTTCCTTCACGGTGAAGTAGGTGTTGAGATACCCGTCCGGCTGCTGCGCCTTCCCGATCAGCCGGATCGCCTCGTCGCAAAGGGCCTCCAGATCCGGATCGCGGCGGGCGGCGAGGGCATAGGCGGCGGCCTCCAGCCACTTGGCCAGGTCGCTGTCCTGAAATACCATGCCGTAGTAATCGCCACGGGCTTCACCCGCGGCGATGCGGAAATTCTCCACGCAATGACTGGGCTCCGCGCCGGGCACCTGATCGTTCAGCATGGCCCATTGGTAGGGGAGGACGACATTCCGGACCAGATCGACCGTACGCGCCCAGAACCCGTCGGCGATCTGAAAATCCTGAACCCGCGGCGTCGTCAGCTTGTCCATCGGGCATTTCCCTCGTTTCGCGCGATCCAATAACGGGCGTCAGACGCCCGTCAGGTCAAAGGCAGGCACGTACCGCTCGTCGGCGGAGGACAATTCCTGCACATAGCCATCGTCCAGGCCCAGCCGCATAAGGTGGTCCACCACGCGGTTATACTCGCGTTTTGTCAGGCGGCGGTCGATCTCCGGGTAGTCGCAGGCGCTTCCCGCGGGGGTGTACTGCGCCATCAGGCTCACCCAGGCGCCGGGGAGGTTGGCGGCGATCCAGTCCAATACGCGCATGGAGTCCTCCGTGCAGCCGGGGAGGATCAGATGGCGGACGATGAGCCCGCTTTGGATCAGTCCGTCCGCGTCCAGCGCCGGCGCGCCCGCCTGACGGTACATTTCCAGGAGTGCCTTTGAAGCGTACTCAAAATAGTCCGGCGCGCCGGAGTAGCGTGAGGACAGCGCGGGGGACGCATATTTCAGATCCGGCAGGAACACCCGGACCCGCCCTTCCAGCGCCTTCAGCGTTTCGGTGAGCTCGTAGCCGCTGCTGTTCCAGACGACGGGAACGCTTAGCGGCTCCTCGAGCGCCTCCAGGATGGCGTGCGTAAAGTGGGTGGGGTTGACGAGGTTGATGTTGTGGCAGCCCGCCTCGATCAGCCCCTCAAAGGCGCGCCGGAGCGTGGGCGCGCCGATTTCCCGCCCGAAGCGGCCGTGACTGATCTCGGAATTCTGGCAGAATGCGCACTTCAGCGGGCAGCCGCTGAAGAACACCGCGCCGGAGCCGCGTTTGCCGCTGATGCAGGGCTCCTCGTCATAATGGGGCGCGATGCGGGCGAGCACGGGGCGCTCGCCCATGCCGCAATAGCCGACGGCGGCGCTTCGGTCGACGGCGCATCCGCGCGGGCAAAGCGAGCACGTCATCGGATTTGTCCGCTCCCGGTAATTTCGTATTTGACGGTGGTCAATTCCCGGAGGCCCATCGGTCCCCGGGCGTGCAGCTTCTGGTTCGAGATGCCGATTTCCGCGCCGAAGCCGAACTCGCCGCCGTCGGTGAAGCGGGTGGAGGCGTTCCAGTAGACGCAGGCCGCGTCCACAAGGTTGAAGAATTTTTTCGCGGTCTCCGCGTTTTCGGTGATGATTGCCTCGGAGTGGCGGGTGCCGTGGCGGTTGATATGCCGGATGGCCTCGTCCCCGCCCTCCACCACCTTGACGGAGTAGATGAGGTCGTTGTACTCGGTGTCCCAGTCCTCGTCGGTGGCGTCCTCCACCCAGGGGGCGATGGCCTTCGTCCGCGCGCAGCCGCGGATCTCAACGCCCGCGTCCCGGAGCGCCGCCAGGCATTCCGGCAGGAAAGTGTCCGCGATGGCGGCGTCCACCAGCAGCGTTTCCGCCGAATTGCACACCGACGGGCGGCTGGTCTTGGCGCTGACGGCGATCTTCCGGCCCATCGCCGGGTCGGCGTCCCGGTCCACATACACGTGGCAGACGCCCTCGCCGGTCTGGATTACCGGCACCGTGGCGTTTTGCACCACCGAGCGGATCAGCCCCTTGCCGCCCCGGGGGATCAGCACGTCGATGAGGCCGTTCAGCCGCATCAGCTCCGAGGCCGCCTCGCGGGAAGTGTCCGTCACCAGCGACACGCAGCCCTCCGGCAACCCGGCTTCCCGCGCGGCCTGCTCCAGCACCGCCGAGAGCGCGCGGTTGGAGTGGATCGCGTCCGAGCCGCCCCGGAGGATCACCGCGTTGCCGGACTTCAGGCATAGCGCCGCCGCGTCCACCGTTACGTTGGGACGGGATTCGTAGATGATCGCGATCACGCCGATGGGTACCCGCTTTTTTTGGATCACGAGGCCGTTCGGACGCTGCCATGCCTCCAGCACCTCACCAACCGGATCGGGAAGGTCGGCCACTTCACGGAGGCCTTGCGCCATCGCTTCGATGCGCTTTTCGCTCAGCGTCAGCCGCTCGACGAAGGCCTGGTTCATGCCCTTTTCGAGGGCGGTGGTCAAATCTTTGGCGTTGGCCGCCAGAATATCCCGTGTCTTTTCGTTCAGGAGCACCGCTGCGCGCCTGAGCGCGCCGTTTTTTTCGCCGGCTCCCGCCGCCTGCATCTGAAGCGCCGCCTCCCGGGCGAGCGCCGCCTGCGCCGTCAGTTTCATCGCATTGCCCTCCTTTGGGTGTCTGTGCTCGCATTATAATGAAATCCGCCGGACCTGTCAACGCCGCCGGTGCGCGGGACGTAAAGGACAGGTTACTTCCGGGCGAGTGGGGGAGCGGGCGCGGCGTTTTTGTGGTATAATGGCGCGCGGAGGGGATAGAATGGAACCGGTCTACGAAACCTCGTTTCCGCTGCTCGCCCGGGATGTGGATTTCCGCGGAACCTGGCGTCCCGCCGCGATGTTTACCGCGATGCAGGAGCTGGGCGACGTCCACGGCGCCGAGATGGGTGCGGGCTATTTCGCGCTCCGCGAGAAGGGTCTGGCATGGGTGCTCACCCGCACGCTGCTTCAGATCGACCGTGCGCCGGCGATCGGTGATACCGTTCGCGCCCGCACTTGGCCGGGACGCGCGCGCCATGCGGTCTACCCGCGTTACTACATCTTTGAGGATGAAGGCGGCGCGCCGCTGGCGCGTGCTTCCTCGCTCTGGGTGCTCATGGACATCGCCGCGCGGGAGATGGTACCCGGCGAAAAGTATGGCCTGCCCGCCCTCGTCGACGCGCCGTTGCCGCCGCCCATTGAAAACCCGGGCGGAATCGGAAAGCTGGAGGGCGAGGAGGAAACCGGCGTCCGGCCCATCGTGGTCAGCGATCTGGACGTCAACCGCCATGTCAACAACGCCCGGTATGTGGACTGGCTCTCAGACCGCTTCTCCTATGAGTGGCACGACAGGTACCGCTTGGAGCGGCTGACGGTGCACTTCACCAGCGAAACCAGACCGGAGGAGGCGCTCGAAACGCGCCTGGCAAGAGACGGGCTCAAGTTCACGTTCGGCGGCGAGCGGGACGGGCATGCGCACTTTGCGATGGGCGGGCATTTTACCGTCCGCTGACCGCGGAAGACGAAGGGGGAGAGCGATGAAGATCGCGCTGACGGAGCAGGAGATTGCAAAACTCCGCCTGGAGATCCAGGGCGAGGAAGGCGAGGCGATTCTCGACGCCTACGAGCCGGAGCCCGCTTTCACGATGGAATTCGAGTTTATAAAGAGCGGGATCGACGTGCTGGCGGCGGCGCATCTTGCCTACGATGAGCCGATGGACGGCTGGTACCTTGCCGACAGGATCGAAGACCCAGAGCGGATCGCCGCGCTGGTAAAGGCCTATCTGGCGTCATGCTAGACATAAGGCAGGCCCTTGAGCGGCTGATCGGGCTGGCGGACCCGGGCGCGGATACCGGGGACGTGGCGGACGCGCTCCTGTCGCGCTACGGCTCAATCCCGATGATCCTGTCCGCGCCGGCGGAAGACCTGATGCGCGTGCCGGGCGTGCGCGCGCCGCTGGCGCAGATGCTCCGGCTGATGCCCTCCCTCGACCGGTACGACGCGCTGGACGCGCTGGGGCCGCGGCCGCTTCTTTCCACCTTTAAAAGGGCGGAGGCGTATCTTCGGGCGCTCTACGTGGGGCGCGCCTACGAGCATTTTTATCTTTTGTGCCTGGCGGCGGACGGGCGGCTGATCCATGCCGCGCTGATCACCCGCGGCACGCTGGACGAAACGGCCTTCTACCTTCGCAACATCCTGGATGAGGCGCTCAAATCAAAAGCCCGGGCGGTGGTGCTGGCGCACAACCATCCGGGCGGAAGTCCCGAGCCCTCACAGGGCGACGTATCGGCGACGAGGCTGGCCATTCGTGCGCTGCCAAAGCTGGGGATTGCCGTGTTGGACCACGCCATCGTAGCCGGCGGATGCGCACGAAGCATGCGTGCCATGGGCGTAATCGAAGAAGCCGAATTTCTGGCGCAGGCGCCCGAGGATCCGCTACTGCTGGGCTGGCTCCGCTGACGGCGGGATGAAGGTCTCCACGATGTCGAGGATCCTGTCCCGGCCGGCGCCGTCCTCGGCGGAAAAGGGAATGACCTCCCAGGGCTGTACCGCCAGCGCGCGGCAGATGGCTTGGATGTTTTTTGTTGCCGCGGCGCGGGAAACCTTGTCCGCCTTGGTGGCGATCACGGTGAAGTTCAGGCCGTAGTGGCGCAGGTACTCCACCATCGTCCGGTCGTCCGCGGTGGGTTCGTGGCGGATGTCCACCAGCTGAAAGACGTACTTCAAATTGGGGCTGCCGGCGAGGAATCCCTCGATCATGCGGCCCCATTTTTTCTTTTCTTCAATGGGCGCGCGAGCGAAGCCGTAGCCCGGAAGGTCCGCCAGCAGCACCTGCTGGTTGATCTCGTACAGGTTGATCAGCCTCGTCTTGCCCGGCTCGGAGGATGTGCGCGCCAGCTTTCCGTTTCCGGTCAGCCGGTTGATCAGCGAAGATTTGCCCACGTTGCTCTTGCCCGCCAGCGCGATCTCGGGCAGGCCCTGACCCTCGAAGGGTTTCAGTCCGTCCAGCGAGGTGACGAAGCGCGCGCGCCTGATGATCAGCATGCGTTACCCCTTTGACCATTTTTTTGCGCCCCGCGGGGCGGCCTAGCCCTTGATGACGTACTTGATGGCCTGATCCACGTCCTTGACCAGTTCCACGTGGAGTGTCTTGAGCACGTCCGCCGGAAGTTCCTTGAGGTCGCGGGCGTTTTCCTCCGGCAGAAGCACCGTGCCAATGCCCATGCGGTGGGCGGCCAGCAGCTTTTCCTTGACCCCGCCGATGGGCAGCACCCGTCCGCGCAGCGTGACCTCGCCGGTCATGGCCACATCCTGCCGGGCGGGCTTGCCCGTCAGCGCCGAGACCATCGCGCAGGTGAGCGCCACGCCTGCCGACGGGCCGTCCTTGGGCGTCGCGCCCTCGGGCACGTGGATGTGCAGGTCGTGATCCTTGTAAAACCCGGTATCGATGCCCAGGCTGTCGGTCTTTGAACGGATGTAGCTCAGCGCCGTTCGCGCGGATTCCTTCATGACGTCCCCCAGGCGGCCGGTCAGGTCCACCGCGCCGCTGCCCGGCACGGCCACGGCCTCCACCGGCATCGTCTCTCCGCCGGCGGGGGTCCAGGCCAGCGCGTTGACCACGCCGGTCTCCGGGGCCTTGAGCACCGCCATGCGCAGGTACTTCGGCGCGCCCAGATAGTCCTTGACGGATTCCGGGCCGATCACAATCTGCCCGGGTTTTTCCGTTTCCATGCGGCGCATGGCGGCCTTGCGGCAGAGGGCGGCCAGTTCCCGCTCGAGGGACCGGACGCCCGCCTCCCGGGTGTAGCCGTCGATGACGGCGGTGAGCGCCTTCGGGGTGAGCCGCACCTGTCCTTTCTCCAGACCGTGGGCCTTCAGCTGCTTGGGCCACAGGTGGCGCTTGGCGATTTCGACCTTTTCCTCCTGGGTGTAGCTCTCCACCTCGATGACTTCCATGCGGTCCAGAAGCGCCGCCGGGATGGTGTCCAGCGTGTTGGCCGTCGCCATGAACAGGACGCCCGAGAGATCGAAAGGCGCCTCCAGATAGTGGTCGCTGAAGAGCGCGTTCTGCTCCGGGTCCAGCGCCTCGAGGAGCGCCGACGCCGGGTCACCCCGGAAGTCGGACGCGAGTTTATCGATCTCGTCCAGCAGGAACACCGGATCCGAGGTGCCGCACTGCCGGAGAGAGGAAATGATGCGCCCCGGCATCGCGCCGATATACGTGCGACGGTGGCCGCGGATTTCCGCCTCGTCCCGCATGCCGCCCAGCGAAAGGCGCACAAACTTTCGATCCAGCGCCTTGGCCACGCAACGGGCGATGGAGGTCTTGCCCACGCCCGGAGGGCCCACAAGGCAGAGGATCGGACCTTTGAGGTCGCCCTTCAGCGCGCGCACCGCGAGATATTCCAGCACGCGCTCCTTGACTTTTGTCAGCGCGTAGTGGTCCTCTTCCAGCACGCGGCGGGCCTTGGCCACCTGCACCGGCTTTCCCGTGGTGACGCCCCAGGGCAGTTCCAGCATGGTTTCGATGTAAGTGCGGCTGACGGTGGATTCCGGAGAGCCCTCACCCATGTGGTCCAGCCGCTTCAATTCCCGCTCGGTGCGCTCCCGCGCCTCCTTGCTCATCTTGGACTCGGCCAGCTTCTTTTCGAACCGGTCGCGCTCCTCGGCGTCGTCGTCACCCAGCTCCTCGTGGATGGCGCGCAGCTGTTCCTGAAGGTAGTATTCCTTCTGATGCTGATCCAGGCCCTCGCGGACCCTTTCATGGATGCGCTTTTCAACCCGCGCCAGCTCGGTTTCGCGGGCCAGAATGCCGGTCAGCGCGGTGACGCGGCTGGTCACGTCCCGCGTCTCCAGCAGCATCTGCTTGTCGCCCATATCCAGCGCCAGGTTCGCGGCGATCAGATCGCAAAGTGTGTCGGCGTCCTCGTCGCCCCGGACGGCCTGCAGAAATTCGCCGGACAGGTCGCCCCGCTCGGCGGCGTAGCCGGAGAGCGCCTGTTTGAGCGCGCGGATGCGGGCGGTCAGTTCGATGCCGCCGCGCCGCTTGATGGAGCCAACCCGCTTGACCTCGCCCACCAGCATTTCGCCCTGTTCCAGCACGCCGAGAATCAGCGCGCGGCTTTCGCCCTCCACCAGCACGCGGCGGGTGTCGTCGGGCATACGCACCACCTGTTTGATGACCACGACAGTGCCCATCCCGTACACGTCCTCCAGATGGGGGTCGTCGGTGGTCGCGTCCCGCTGAGAGACCGCCAGCACGCGGGAGTCCGCCTTCATCGCGGCTTCCAGCGCGGCGATGGATTTGTCGCGGCCCACGTCCAGACGCAGCAGCATGTTGGGGTAGGCGGTCAGCGCCCGGAGCGGAAGGACGGGCAAAAGCTCGCGCGCGCTGTCAATTGGCTTCATCGGCAAGGGGGTATCCTCCGTTCGTGATCGTACGTAGCTATTATATAGACGCGTGTGTTTAGAATCAAGCATTTGGCCGCAGGTGCTTTTTTACATAGGGTGGGGAAGGGGGTAAAACCGTCTCCGGCGCCGTTTTTTCGGTTCGGGGGGTTGTGAAGCGGGTAAAAATGCGCTATGCTTAATTCAGCACAATCCCGGAGGTTTGGTATGAGAGAAATATCTTCCCAGCTGATTTCGGATGCCGTGCGCGGCCTTCTGATCGAGGCCAACTACGTGATCGGGCCGGACGTCGAGGCGCGCATGCGTTCCTGTATGGCGGCGGAGCCTTCCCCGGAGGGCAGGGACGTAATGCGGCAGCTCTTGGAAAATTATGAGATCGCCCGGACGGAGCGTGTGGCGATCTGCCAGGACACCGGCATGGCGGTGGTGTTTCTGGATGTGGGGCAGGATGTACACATCGAAGGCGATCTCGGCGAGGCGGTATCGGACGGCGTACGCCGCGCCTACCGGGACGGATACCTTCGTAAGAGCGTCGTGCGGGACCCGCTGTACGACCGGGCCAATACCGGAGATAACACCCCGCCCATCCTGCACACCCGCATCGTGCCGGGGGACAGGATTGACATCTTGGTTTCGCCCAAGGGTTTCGGCAGCGAGAACATGTCTCAGATCCGGATGCTGGTGCCCGCCGACGGCGAGGAGGGCGTTGTACGGTTCGTGACGGAAGCCATTGAAAAGGCCGGTCCGAATCCCTGCCCGCCTGTGATTGTGGGCGTCGGGATCGGCGGTACCATGGAGATGGCCGCGATCCTCGCCAAGCGAATGACCGCGCGGCCGTTGGACGAGCCGAACCCCGATCCAAGGTATGCGGCGCTGGAGCGGCGGATTCTGGATGAGATCAACAAAAGCGGCGTGGGGCCGGCAGGCATCGGCGGGCGCACGACGGCCCTCTCCGTCAATATCGCCACGTACCCCACCCACATCGCGTCCATGCCGGTGGCCGTCAACGTCTGCTGCCACGCCGCGCGGCACGCCCACGCGGTTCTATAGGAGGAGTCATGAAGAGCATTCGGATTCAGCTCCCGCTGACACCTGAGGCGGCGCGCTCGCTCCGGGCGGGTGACGCGGTGCTTTTGAACGGCGAAATGTACACCGCCCGGGATGCCGCCCACAAGCGGCTGGCCGCCGCGCTGGACGAGGGAAAGCCGCTGCCCATAGACATTATGAACCAGCTGATCTACTACGTGGGCCCCGCACCCGCCTCGCCGGGGCATCCGGTGGGCCCCGCGGGCCCCACCACCAGCTACCGCATGGACACCTACGCGCCCAAGCTGATCGAGGCGGGGCTTCTGGGCATGATGGGCAAGGGCGTCCGCGGCGCTTCCGTCGTCGAGGCGATGAAAAAGCGCGGTGCGGTCTATTTCGGCGCGGTGGGCGGCGCGGCGGCGCTGATTGCGCAGAAGATCGAAAAAAGCGAGGTCGTGGCCTATCCGGACCTGGGGCCGGAGGCCATCCACCGCTTCACCGTTCGGGATTTCCCGGCGCTGGTCCTGATCGATTCCCGCGGACTGAACCTCTACGACATCGGCCCGGCGCGGTACCGCCAGCGGTAGCCTGCCCAAGAGGGGGAATGGGATGGACATCCGGCTGGATCCTGCCGGCAGCGCGCCGGTCTACCTGCGTCTGGTGGCGGAGATCCTGAAAAAGATCGAATCGGGCGCGCTGGCGCCCGGTGACAGGCTGCCCACGGTGCGGGAGATGGCCAAGGCCACCGGCCTCGCCCCGGGCACGGTGCGCCATGCCTACGACGCTTTGGCTCGGGAGGGCGCGGTGGAGATGGCCCAGGGCCGGGGCACCTTCGTCAAAGGAGTCGCACCGGAGGCGGGCAGCCGTCAAAAGCAGGCAATGGCCGCCATCGGGGCGATGCTGGAACGGATGGACGAGTTGGGCTTCACGCCTCGGGAGATTTCCATGTATCTGTCGCTGGCGCTTCGCCAGCGAGGCGCGGCGAAACAGCAGATCCCGGTGGCGGTGGTGGACTGCAACCCCGAGTCCGTCCGTCAGGTGGCGCTGCAGCTTTCCTATTTTTCCGGCGTTGAGTTGTCGGAATTCCTGCTGGACGACGTGCGCCGCGCCACCGGATCGATCCTCGACGGCTACCCGCTGATCGTCACCACCCAGACCCACGGCCACGAGCTTTCGGCGCTGATGGGCGATCGGCAGGAGGCCATCGGAAAAGTGGTCCTGTCGCCCAGCGCGGAAACCATTATGGAGTTGTCCCGTCTGGAGGCTGGGCCGGGTGTCGTCATCTACTGCGAGACGGCGCGCTTCGCGCAGATCGTCCAGAACGGCCTCCGGCTGTTTCCCAACCTGCCTTCGGCGGACGTGCCGGTGTGCCTCGCGGGCATCTCGCCGCTGGGCGCCGCCCTTGAAAGCGCGCGGGTGGTTCTCACCGCGCCGGACTACCTGTCCTTCGCACCGCCCCGTGATCTAGCGGTGCTGACAGCGTTTGAGGCGGCGGGCGGCCGCGTCGTCAAGTACCACCACCAGATCGATCGCGGTTCGTTGATGTACATCGAGGACCGCATCCGCGCGCTGGCGCAATAGGCGTTTCGCGCTATTGGCCGCTCTCTGCGACGGGGGGGCGGCTTTTCACAACTTTTCTCTGACAACCGATTGACAATTGATCTATGTCATAGTAATATAATGATATAGATCAAGCCAGAGGTGCGGGGGGAAGGGACATGCAGCCAAGGACGATGGTGCTGGGCGTCATCGGCGCGGACGTGCACGCCGTCGGCAACCAGATCCTGAACTACGCGTTTACACAGGCGGGCTTTCACGTGGTGAATCTTGGCGTGATGGTTTCGCAGGAGGAGTTCATCGAGGCGGCGGTCGAGTCCGCGGCGGGCGCGATCGTCGTTTCATCGCTCTACGGCCACGGCGAATTGGACTGCCGGGGCCTCCGGGAACGCTGCGACGAGGCGGGGCTCGGAGGCATTTTGCTGTATGTGGGCGGCAACATCGTGGTGGGCAAACAGCCCTTCGAGGCGGTCAGGAAGCGGTTTGAGGACATGGGGTTTGACCGCGTGTTCGGGCCGGGTACGCCGCCGGAAGTGACCATCGAGGCGCTCAAGGCGGATTTTGCGGCCAGGGAGGCCGACGCGGCCAGAGGAGCGGAGGAACGCCATGCGCGCGGTTCTTCTGATTGACTTTGGCAGCACCTACACCAAGGTGGCTGCGGTGGACGTGGAGGGCGAGGCGATTTTGGGCGTCGCCCAGAGCGAAACCACCGCGACGACGGACGTGGCCATCGGCCTAGACCGGGCGGTGGACGCGCTGCGAAAAGAGATCGGGGACGTGCCCTTTTCTGAGCGATACGCCTGTTCGTCGGCGGCGGGTGGGCTCAAAATGATCGCCAGCGGGTTGGTGCCTTCTCTGACGGCGGAGGCTGCCAAGCGCGCGGCGCTGGGTGCGGGCGCGAAGGTCATCCGCACCTACAGCTATGAACTGACCGGGGAAGACCTGGCGGAAATCCGCCGCCTCGCGCCCGATATTCTGCTTTTGACAGGCGGTACCGACGGCGGCAACCGGGATTGCATCCTGAAAAACGCCCGGGCGCTGGCCTCCATCCCCGCGTGCTTTCCGGTGGTCGTCGCGGGGAACCGCGTCGTGCGGGACGAGTGCGTGCGTATCCTGGCGGATGCCGGATACCGGGCCATCGCCTGCGAAAACGTGATGCCCTCCTTTAATCAGCTGAACATCGCGCCCGCTCAGGCGGTCATCCGGGAACTGTTCCTCCTCTGCATTCTGTCGGCCAAGGGGCTCACGAAGGCGCAGGCGCTGATGGACGGTATACTGATGCCAACCCCGGCGGCGGTACTCGCGGCGCTGACGCTCTACGCGGAGGATGCGGGGGAACTGGTGGCCGTGGATCTGGGCGGCGCCACCACAGATGTTTATTCGATTACCGACGGGCTGCCCACGCTGGCGGGCACGGTGCTGAAGGGACTTCCGGAACCTTACGCCAAGCGCACTGTGGAGGGAGACATCGGCATGCGCTTCAGCGCCCGCGGCGTCGCGGAGGGCGCGGGCCTCGCGGCGCTGGCGGAGGCATCCGGCCGGCCGGAGGCGGAGATGGAGGCCTGGCTCCGGGAGATCGACCGCGCTCCGGGCGCGCTGGCGGAGACTGAGGCCCAGCGGGACGCGGACCGTGCGCTGGCGAAGTGCGCCATCGAACTGGGACTTACGCGCCACGCGGGAACCATTGAGCAGGTGTTCACGCCAATGGGCGCGCTCTACCAGCAGACCGGAAAGGATCTGACCCGCGTCAGAACGATCCTCCTTACCGGCGGCGCGCTGGTGTACGCGGAGGACCCGGGAAGAATCGCCCGGGAGGCGATGGGCGCGAATCACCCGTCGTCGCTGATGCCGCGCTCGGCGCGGTCAAAGGCCGACAGGCGCTACATTCTCTTCGCCATGGGGCTTCTCAGCGGCAAATACCCTTCTCTCGCGAGAAAACTGCTAAAGAGGGAGTTTCAAGATGGAGATTCGCAATAAGAAGCTAACGATGGACGAATTCATGCGGCAGCGCGCAGAGGTTCTCACCCAATGGCCCACCGGCGGAGAGGTCGACCTGGAGGAAGCCTTCGGCTACCAGCGCGCCATCCCCGCCGCGAAGCGCTTTTCGGAGAAGCTCAAAAAGGCCCAGGCCGACCGGCACACGCTGATCCAGCCCCGGGCCGGCGTGCCGCTGATCGACGAGCACATCCAGCTTTTGAACTATCTGGAAACCAGCGGTGAGGCGGATCTTCTGCCCACCACCATCGACAGTTACACCCGCCTCAACCGCTACGAGGAGGCGGACGTGGGCATCCGCGAGAGCATGAAGCTGGGCAAGGCCATGCTCAACGGTTTCCCGGCGGTCAATCACGGCGTTTCCGGCTGCCGCAGGGTGACCGAGTCGGTGAAGTCCCCGGTGCAGGTGCGCCACGGTACGCCCGACGCGCGCCTCCTGGCGGAGATCACGCTGGCGGGAGGCTTCACCAGCTACGAGGGCGGCGGCATTTCCTACAATATCCCCTACGCCAAGAGCGTGTCGCTGGAGCGCACCCTCTCCGACTGGCAGTACGTGGACAGGCTGACGGGGCTTTACGAGGAAAACGGCATCTCCGTCAACCGCGAGCCCTTCGGTCCGCTGACGGGCACGCTGGTGCCGCCCTCCATGTCCCATGCGGTGGCGGTGATCGAGCTTCTTCTGGCTGCGGAGCAGGGTGTGCGCGATGTGACCATCGGCTACGGCCAGCTGGGCAACCTCACCCAGGACGTGGCGGCCATCCGCACGCTGCCGATCCTCGCGGAGGAGTACCTGAAAGAGGCGGGCCTCTCCGGCGTCCAGGTGACCACGGTGCTGCACCAGTGGATGGGCGGCTTCCCGCAGGACGAGGCCAAAGCCTTCGGCGTCATCGGCTGGGGCAGCGCGGCGGCGGCGCTGGCGGGGGCCACCAAGGTGATCGTCAAAACCCCCCACGAGGCGATGGGCGTGCCCACGATGGAGGCCAACGCGCAGGGCCTTCGCTGCACAAAGCAGCTGATCTCGATGCTTGCCGACCAGCAGATGCCGCTGACCGGCGAACTCTCCCGCGAGATGGAGGTCATCCTGGACGAGACCCGCGCGATTCTGGACCGGTGCTTCGAGCTGGGCGGCGGCGACATTGCGCTGGGTGCGGTGCGCGCCTTCCAGGCGGGGGTGCTGGACGTGCCCTTCGCGCCCAGCCGCTTTAACGCGGGCAAGATCCTGCCCGCCAGGGACAACGATGGCGCGGTGCGCCTGCTGGACGTGGCGTCGTTGCCATTCTCCCCGGCGCTCAGGGCTTTCCACCGGGGCAAGATGGAGGAGCGGGCGAGGGTTGAGAAGCGGGAAATCTCCTTCCAGATGGTAATCGACGACATTTACGCGATTTCAAAGGGCCGGCTGGTGGGTCGGCCCAGGTGAGGACTGGAAAGGAAGCGGGCTCATGAAAATCGTCGACATGGCGCTCTCCGGCGGGCGCACGGGGTTCTTCTTTGACGATCAGCGCGCCATCAAGCATTGTGCGGCGGCGGACGGCTCCGCCTATTTCGGGGATCCGGAAACCCCTGGCTTTGTGGCGGTGCGACAGCCGGGCGAATCGGTCTCGGTGATGCTGGTCATGGAGGATGGCTCCGTGGCCTATGGCGATTGCGCGGCGGTGCAGTACTCCGGCTGCGGCGGACGGGACCCGCTGTTTCTCGCCGCGGATTACATCCCCGTGATTGAAAAGCATGTGAAGCCCCTTCTCGTCGGCCGCGAGGCGGATTCGTTCCGCGCCCTCGCCTCCGAGGTTGAGGCGGTGCGCGTGCACGATCACTCGCTGCACACGGCGGTGCGCTACGGCGTGTCCCAGGCGGTTCTGGACGCTGTGGCCCATTCGAAGCACCGGCTGATGTGCGAGGTGGTGGCGGAGGAGTATGGCACCGCCGTGTCCGGCGAAATGATCCCGATCTTCACGCAATCGGGTGACAACCGCTACGACAACGCGGATAAGATGATCCTGAAGGGCGCGGACGTGCTGCCCCACGCGCTGATCAACAATGTGGACGCGAAGCTCGGCCGCCACGGCGAAAAGCTGCTGGAGTATGTCGCCTGGCTGCGCGAGCGCATTGTGAAACTGCGCGTTTGCGAAAGCTACCGGCCTGTGCTGCACCTGGATGTGTACGGCACCATCGGCACGCTGTTTGGCAACGACCACTTCCGGGCGATGGCGGACTATTTGGAAAAGCTCGCCGGGGCGGCGAGCCCGTTCCGCCTTCGCATCGAGGGGCCCATGGACGCCGATGAGCGCGAGCGGCAGATGGCGGACATGCGGCTGCTTCGCGAAGAGGTGGACCGCCGCGGCATCCCGGTGGAACTCGTGGCTGACGAATGGTGCAATACGCTGGAGGACGTAAAGTATTTCGCCGACAACAAGGCCGGCCACATGCTGCAGATCAAGACGCCAGACCTGGGCGGCATTCAGAACACGGCGGAGGCCGTGCTCTACTGCCGCGAAAAGGGCATCGGCGCCTATCAGGGCGGCACCTGCAATGAGACCGACCGCTCCGCCCAGGTGTGCGTACACGTGGCGATGGCGACAAAGCCCGATCAGGTCCTGGCCAAGCCCGGCATGGGCGTGGACGAGGGCTTCATGATCGTTTATAATGAAATGCGGCGCATCCTGGCGCTGCGCGGGAGGCGCGCATGAAAGAAGAATTCAGAATCCTGTCCACCACGGCCATCCTGGGCTACGGCTTTCCCGTGGCCTCCTTCGAAGAGGGCATGAAGCGGCGTCCCCACCTGATCGCGGTGGACGCGGGTTCCTCCGACCCCGGCCCCTACTATCTGGGCGCGGGGGTGAGTTTTACCGACCGCGGTTCGGTCAAGCGGGACCTCTCGATCATGCTTGCCGCGGCGGTAGAGCACAGTATCCCGGTGGTGATCGGCACAGCGGGCGGCAGCGGCGCGGACGAGCACCTCGAATGGTGCATGGAAATCGTGCGGGAGATCGCGCGGGAGCAGAACCTGCATTTTCCGCTGGCGAGGATCTCGGCGGAGGTTCCCCGGGAGACCGTTCTGGCGGCGCTCCGGGCGGGACGCGTTTCGCCGCTGGGTCCCGCGCCGGAACTGACCGAAGAAGCGCTGATGGAAACCACCCGCGTCGTGGGTCAGATGGGCCTTGAGCCCATCCAGCGGGCGCTCGAGGGCGGCGCGCAGGTGGTGGTGGCCGGCCGGGCCTACGATCCCAGCGTGTTCGCCGCGCTGCCGGTGCTGAAGGGGTACGACAGGGGCCTCGCGATTCATCTGGGCAAGATTCTGGAGTGCGCCGCCATCGCCGCAACGCCCGGCAGCGGTTCGGACTGCATGTTCGGCACATTGGGCGAGGACTACTTCCGCGTGGAGCCGCTCTCGCCGAACCGCCGCTGCACCACGCTGTCGGTGGCGGCCCACACGCTTTACGAAAAGACGAACCCGTACCTGCTGCCCGGCCCCGGCGGGGTGCTGAGCCTTGAGGAGGCCTCCTTCGAACAGGAGACGGAGCGCTCTGTGCGGGTGAAGGGCTCCCGGTTCCTGCCTGGGAAATACCAGATCAAACTGGAGGGAGCCCGGAAGATCGGGTGCCGAGCGGTGTCCATCGCGGGCGCGCGGGACCCGGTGATGCTCGCCAAAATCGACGAGATCATCTCCGGCGTCAGAGCCCGCGTGCGGGACAACTTCGCCGGCGCGGACTTTACATACCGGTTGGATTTCAAAGTCTACGGCCGGGACGGCGTGATGGGCGCGCTGGAACCGAACCCGGTGGTCGAGGGCCACGAACTGGGCATCGTGATTGATGCGCTGGCAGATACCCAGGCTCATGCCGACACCATCTGCTCCTTCGCCCGCTCCACGATGCTGCACTACGGCTACGAGGGTCGCCGCGCCACCGCCGGCAACCTGGCGTTCCCATATTCGCCCAGCGACTTCCACGCCGGCGATGTCTATTCCTTCAGCGTCTACCATCTGATCGACGTGGAGGATCCCTGCGAACTGTTCCCGATTGAAACGCTTTTGCTTTAGGAGGCCCGATATGAAACTGAAAGATTTGGCGGAGATCATCCGCTCCAAGAACTCCGGGCCCTACGAGCTGACGCTGGATGTGATGTTCCGCACCGACGAGGATTTTCGCCGCGTACTGGCATCCGGCGTGATCTGCGAGAAAACCGTCTGCGCGCTCTATCGCATCCCGCCGGAGAAGATCGTGTCCATCGTCGCCTTCCCGCCGGCTCGGGCGATCAAGGCGACGATCGAGCGGCCCCTCTGCTCCGGCGATCCGGGAGAGACGGACGTGTATGGTGCGCAGCAGCACGCGCCGCTTCTGGACCTGAAGGTCAACCTGTAGGGGAGGCGATGGTTTGTCCGTCAACGATCACTACCTGTACGGCGTGTACTTCGCGCCCCGCGGCATCCGGCGCATGACGGAGATGGGCATGACCATCGCCCAGCACCACCTGTCGCCCTTTGACCGGCTGATCGGCATCGTGGGGGAGGCGGGCAGCGGCAAGAGCATGCTGGTCAAGGGCATGTTCCCGGGCCTTGAGATGACCAACGACGACAACGGCGTCAACGTGCGCCCGCTGCCCATTCTGTCTGTGGACGATGAGAGCGGCTTTTTCAGCCCGCACACCTACCACCTGGACATGCGCTTTGAGGCCGCGTTCACGCAGCCTCATGTCATTGCCGGCTGCGTGAGAAGAGCGCTGGAGAAGGGCCGCCGCGTGATCGTGGAGCACTTCGAGATGCTCTATCCCGCGCTGGGTATCAACGCCGAGCTCCTGATCGGCATCGGCGAGGAAATCCTGGTCACCCGGCCCAACATCTTCGGCCCGGAGCCCGGGGATGTGGCGGAGATCGTATTTAAGTCCATCAAATACCGCAAGATGGCCCACACCGCGGAGGATCTGTGCGAGCGCAAGCTGTGGGACCGCTATCGCGACCGCTATCAGCACGGCGACGTGCGCCACGGCTTCCTTTTGGAGTTTGACGAAAAGCCGGACGTGGACATCTCCGACATCGAGCAGTATGTGAAAAAGCGCATCGAAGCCGACGTGCCGGTTTCTTTTCACGATGAAACCCACATCTCCTTCGGGGACAAGCTGCACTATTGCACCGGTCCGCGCATGCACGTCCGTTCTACCGGCGAGATCGAAGGCTTCAGCATGCTCCACGAGATTAAGTACGACCCGATGGCAAAGAAGTACCTGCTCGTCGGCCTGGTTGGCGGCGCGCTGAACGGCGACGGACGCGACCTGAACCGAATCTCTTTTTGACAAGCGGGGCTCGGCATGATATAATCGCTAGGCACCAAGGAATGGAGGGATGGTCATGCCGCGCCACGAGGGCACGAAGACGATTGCGCAAAACCGCAAAGCGCGCCATGACTACTTCATCGAAGAAACCTGGGAGGCGGGTCTCGAGCTTAGGGGCAACGAGGTCAAGTCCATCCGGCTGGGCCGGTGCAACCTGAAGGACTCTTTTGCGCAGGTGCGGCGGGGCGAGCTGTTCGTGGAGAACATGCACGTCAGCCCCTACGAGAAAGGCTCCTATTACAACGAGAACCCCCTGAGGCCCAAGCGCCTTCTGATGCACAAGGCCGAAATCCGAAAGCTGGAGCAGGCGGTCATGCAGAAGGGGCTGGCGCTGATTCCGCTGTCCATCTATCTGAAGGACGGGAAGATGAAGCTGGAGTTGGCACTGTGCAAGGGAAAGAAGCTCTACGACAAGCGGGACGACGCCGCCAAGAAGGACGCGGAGCGGGAGATGGAACGCCACTTCCGCGCAAGGGACGACCGGGATTGAACCGGCGGAAATCATCTTTTTTATGGGGGTGTACTGGTTTCGACGGGGATCATGGGGATTTGAGAAGCGAGCGGCGGCCCTGGACCGCCTCACCAACGGGAAAAACAATAACTGCGAACGAAGACAACTTCGCTCTGGCGGCCGCTTAAGGCCGCTCGTCGGACCTGAGCCTCCTGCGGCGCAGCCACCCGGCGTCATTAAAAGCAGGGAACCAGCCTAGATAAGCTTTGCCTTAGGCCGGACTTTATGAAGCTACTGAAACCGTAAGCCCGTCTGTGGGCGTGCGGCGGAGGGAATGTTAAAACGCAGACTGCGCTCGGAGACGCTTGGGTACCCGGGTTTTCGGACGGGGGTTCGACTCCCCCCACCTCCACCACTCAAATACACCGGATGATGCTTCACCCGGTGTATTTTTTATGCTGAAATGTACTTATGGTAAATATCCTAGAGGTTATAAACCGAACGTCTTTTCGTATAGTGAAAGGCCGTACACAATTATGTACGGCCAAACGTGGTAAAAAGTGTGGTATGATTCCGGGCGTGATTCGGGCTTTCGGCAGAGGTGTGGCCGGTGCTTTGTGCCTTGGATGGTTGATGCTGGGTGGCCGTCAGCTGCCGATCAGGCGGTCAAACACGCTGTCAACGATATTCGCAGTTTGCTGAATGTCTCCCTCAATTTCCTGGCCGTATGTGCCGTAGGTGTCCATATCCTCCGAGTGTCCGACCATGCTTTTGAGAAGCGGCTCGGGCATATCGGATTTCACGGCGGACACGAACGTGTGCCGAAGCTCATGCAGGCTGACGCTGATGCCGTGCTCCTTCCGGTAGGCATACCAGCATTTATAGAGGCGCCTGGGGCTTGTGGCCATCTTGGCGCGCTCATCTGGGAATACCCAGGGCGAGATGATTCCCATGCGCTTCAGCATGGCCTTCTGTTCTTCAAGGATGGATAGGGCGCGCTTCCCCAAGGCGACGCAGCGCCGTGCGTTATCGTTCTTCCCGCCGGTGGTCCGGAGGTTATCGTTGATGGAGCAGCTGATCACGAGGCGGTTGCCATGAATGTCCGCCCATTTGAGGCCGCATTCCTCGCCTCGCCTGAGGCCGGAGACAACCAGAAAGCGCCAGGCGTGGATGTAGTAAGCCGGCACGCGCCGGCGGTAACGGGAAATCCAGTCGGCGCTGAAAAGCGTCTTCAAGTCTTTGGGCTGCAGCACCTTCCGCCTGCCGACGCGGGTGGTGGCCGGGATCGTGATGTCGCTTTTCTCCAGCGGATCGGTCTCCCAGCGGTTGATGCGGCAGAAGGCCAGGAAAGCGGTGATGGCGGTCAGCACGTTTTTGCAGGTTCTCCTGGACCGGCCGTTGTTTACGGCGGCATCCACGCACTTTCTCCACATGGCGGGTGTGATGTCGATAAGTTTGACGTTCGGGATGTTGGGCTTGATGTAGGTGCGGCCTTTTGATTCGTACTGGATGTAGGTGGGTTCTTTCCCGCGGTCCTTCAGATCCTTCAGAAAAGCTTCCCATGCCGGTTCAAAGCGCATGTTTTCGCCCGGGTGCAGCTTTTTCAGCCACGCATCGGCCTTGTCTTCCGCCTCATGCTTTCCGACGCGGCCGGGGATCGGCGAATAGAAAGATCTCCGCACGCCGTTGCGCTGGACATTGATCTGCCAGCGTTTCTCTTTTTCATTCCAGTACGCCTCGGCGCGGCGCTTTGATTTTGGCACGGTATCGCCTCCTACAGAAAAACACACGCACAGTGTCTGCAGCGACCTGTACAACTGTAACAGGTGTAAAAAGCTTGAATTTGCTGGGGTTTCAGCGAAAATCTTCTGTATCCATGCTGTAGCAAGGGCCGGATTACCTGTAACGAATCAGCCCATCTGCGCTTTTAGCGCGTCGTTGATGCCGTCCAGAAAACGCTCCGCGCCAGCGAGAAAGCGCGGTCCATAGAAGTAGATTACCGCGAGACCCGCCAGGAAGGCGAGGACGCCAACGACGATGATCAGGACATTATGGCCTGATTCTGAAGGACTGGCGGCTTTCATGCCGTTGGAACGTCCAGATTTCCGCGCTTTGCGGGCTTCTTCTTTCAGTGTTTTTCGGTATTCGGCAAAGCCATAAATCATCCAGACGAGCAGAAGCAGGGGGAGCGGCATTACCACATAGACCGCCGTTTGAATTACTGAAAAGCGTCCGGCAAGAAAGATGTAGGCGATCAGCCAGGCCGCGAGGATAATCAGAGAAACGTATAAAACGGGATGATTCTTCCGCTTCATGGAATATACCCCTCTACGGCGTGAATGCCGAGGCTATTGTAAGCGTCATCCCGGAGGATATGGGCGATTTCATGCATGACGGCGGCGTTGATTTCAGTCTCCGAGAGACGATCGTTTACGTAGATGTTGGCAAAGCAGTCGGCGTCGAAAACGGTCAGGGCCTTAACGTGGTCGGGAAGCGGAATGAAGCGGATGGTGTAGTCGCCATCAGTCAGCATCGCTGTCTCCTTTCAAGGCTTCGACAATCCGGATAATCTTCTGCAGGTCTTCTTCTGTGACGTTTTTCGTGGCGGACAGGAGGGTGCGCATCCCGGGACGCCGGCGGAGTTGTTCGCGGAGTTCCCATATCTCTGCATCGTCTTCTGTTACGGGGGTAGGATTGTTTGTCACTCCGAGTAAGTAATCCGTTGAAACGTTCAGAATAGCAGCCAATCGGTTTATAGTACCCATATCAGGCTCGCGTGAACTGCCTTCATAGCGGGCATAGGAAGACCTTTCAATGCCAAGCTTATCGGCAACCTCTTGCTGTGTCAAGCCTGCTCTTTTTCTGGCTGACCGTATGGCACCATTCAAGCACATCACCCTCTTGTATTGTAATCAAACTGGTCACAAAATAATATGTCCAAAATGGAACAATTATGCTTGACAAATATCCATAATGGAACTATAATCCAAAACGTGACATATCGGATACAAAAGGGGTGCGAAAATGAGCCTGAAATCAAGGCGAAAAGCGCTCGGATGGACGCAGCAGGAACTCGCCACGCGTTTTGGCGTGAAGCGTGAAACCATTGCCCGTTATGAAACCGGTGCGCGCCGTATGGATTCCGAGAAACTGATTGCGCTCTCCAGGCTGATGGAGTGCAGTGTTGACGATCTTTTACGGCCTGAATTTAGTGAGAGTATAACACGCGGGGAGGCTGTCTGACATGTCAAAGGAAGCCGGATTGGAGCTCAAAAAGGCGCGGATTTCGGCAAAACTGCCGGTCGTCGCGGTCGCGCAGCGCTGCTACACCAGCGAACGAACGATTGCGCGCTGGGAGGACGGGGAATGTGACTCGCCCGATGACGTGGACCGGTACGCCGAGGCGGTGGGAGACCCGGGGCTGTGGGACCGGTGGATGCGGCTGACGTACGACAGCTACGGCAGGCGCTTTCCGGAGGAAGGCGTGAACCGGGAACTGGCGCTGGCGATCGTGGACAGCCGCCACCAGATGGAGGACGTGCTGGCGCTGACGGACAAGGTGGAGCGGGATGCAATGGACGGCAGGATTGACGACCCGGAGCTTCGGGACAGGTACCGGAAGGAAGCGCTGGAGGCGTTTACGGCGCTGAAGAACGTGCTGGAGCGGCTGGAGTAGGGGGGCGCATGAAAGATTACAGGCGGGCGCACCGGGTTCTTCGAGATCTGATGGACGAGATCGGATACACCAACGAGGACCTTGCGAGGGACCTGAAGCTGGGGGGCACGACGGTAAGCCTTCGGCTGAATGGCCGGAGGGCGTGGCAGAAGGATGAAATGTACCGGGTGCTGGAGATCTTCAGGGTGCCGGAGGAGTACATGCACATCGTTTTCCCCCGGAATATCTACTCGAAAAAGCGGCTGCCGACGAAGGCGGCCTGAAGGAGGCGTGGCATGATCAACAAGGTGTACCTGTCCGGGACGGTAATGGGAAGGGTGGAGGAGATCAGCACAGGCGATCAGGCGAAGCACGTGGTCTTTGACCTTAGCGTGACGCACAGGACGCGGGACGGCGCGGAGAAGCGCGAAGTATACCGGATCAACGCCTGGAACGGCAGCGCGAAGTTCTGCCGGGAGAACCTTTCCGCCGGGATGCTGGTGGCGCTGCAGGGGTACCTGTCGCAGCGGGTGCTGTATGTGGGCGACCGGCCGGTGGTGCTGACGGAGGTATCGCTTAACGAGGTGACGGCGCCTAAGGGCGCTGCGGTCGTTTAGACGAAGGAGGATGCGCATGTTGGAATTTGACATGACGGTGCCGCTGCCGAGCGCGCGGACGATCGAGCAGATCGAGGGCGAGATCATCATCCTGCGCGATCAGGTAGCAAGGAACAGCATCGAGATCGGCCGGAAGCTGATCGAAGCCCGGAACATGGTGCCCAAAGGTCAATGGCAGGAATGGGTGGAAAACAACATCCAATTCTCCTACCGGACGGCGGCCCGGCTGATGCAACTGGCGGAGCGTTTCAGCGATGTGCCAGCGCTGGCAGGCGTAGAGGCCACGAAGGTGTACGCGCTGATGGCGCTGCCGGACGATCAGGTGGAGGGGTTTGTGACGGAGCACGATCTGACCGCCATGACCAGCCGCGAGGTTCAGGCGGCCGTGAAGGCCCAGAAGGAAGCCGAAGCGCGGGCTGATCAGTTGGCGCTTGACCTTGAGGACGCAAAGGCGAAGGCCGAAGCGGCTGCGGCGGAAGCGAGGACGGCAGCGGAGAAGGAAGCTGAGGCAAACCTTCGCAAGGTGATGAAGGAAAAGCGCGAGGCGCTGGACAAGATCCGTGAGGCTGAACGGAAGCTGAAGGAACTGCAGGACATCGACGAAAAGAGCGGAGAGGAATCCGAGGAGCTAAAGGCTGTGCAGGAGAAGGTGCGGCAGCTGGAAGTGGACCTGGAGAAGGCGCAGAAGGGCGGCGCAATCCCGGACGATGTGGCGGCGGAGCTGGAGCGGCTGCGACAGATGGAGAAGGCCGCGCCCAACGAGGAGACGGTGCGGTTCCGGGACGGATACGAGCGGATGATCCGGGAGTTCGACACGGTGATGGCGCTCCTCGGCGAGCTGGCTTCGGCGGACGAGGCGGCCGGGCGCAGGTATGCGGGCGCGCTGCGCAAAGCGCTTGAAAAGATGACGGGGAAACTGGCCGGCATGGCGGAGGTGGCGTGACTATGGAAATCACCGAAAAAAGCCTTTTGGAGAAGCTGGCGGCCCTTGGCGAGATCACCAAGGAACAGCGCAACAGGATCGCCTGCGACCTGATTGGCCATAGCCGGATCGTCACTATATGTTTTGGCTATGTGTACTGCGCCCGCTGTGGGGAACAGATCGCGGACAAGCTTGGCGGCTACGGATACAGCGATGCGCCGAACGCCGTAGTGGTCGGCCACAATTGCCCGACTTGCCGCGCGAACTACGACAAGATGGACTGGCACGACAAGCTCTTCGTGCCCGACCCGTTTGACCAAAACGAATCGGCGGAAGATGAGGAACCGCTGTTTGACGGTGACGAGCGCCGCTGCCGAATCTGCGGCTGCACGGAGGACAACGCCTGTACGGGTGGGTGCTGGTGGGTGGAGGAGGACCTATGCAGCGTCTGCGCCCAGGAGCTGCAGGACGACATGGACATCGGGGAGGACGCGGAGGATGGCATGGATCCTTAGGTGGCTGCTCCGGCGGCTGGAGGGCTGCATCATTACATACCGGTAGGATGGTGACATCATGGAAAAGGCTGAGATCGTACAGGAGCTTCGGAAACTCCACGACGCCATGGTATATGGGACGAGCATCATTCCGGGTAAACGGCTGATTGAGGCGGTATTCGAGGCCGCGGCGTTTCTAGAAGATTCGGATGAAATTGAGATCGTTGTGGAGGTGTGAGACATGGAACGGGCAATGGACGCGATCCGGGATGAGATGGCCAAGAAGGCCGGGGATATGAACATCCAGTACGTGGGCGAGCAGCTGACAAAACACATCATGGAGAATCCTGCGGACGCGCCGCGCTTCTATGCCGAGGGAAAGAGCATCGTCGGGGCGATGAAGAAGCTGGAGGACTATGCCCGCCAGCACAAGAATGGCAGCATGGCCTGCGTCGATCCGGAAACGGGGATGCGGATCATCCTGGAATACTACGGAATCAAGCCGGCCGCGACGCCTCGCCCGGTCATGCAGGCGGCCAGGATGATGGGCAGGACGGATCTGGACCTGGACGCGCTGCTGGAGATGTAGGCCATGGCGAAAGATGTTTTGACGGCAGCACAGGCGCTTCAGATGGCCGCGCCCTTTCCGCTGGAGGCGATCCGCGAGGCCGCGACGGGGTTGATGTACGCCTACATCTGGGTGTACCCGGTGGGCAAGGGCAAAAAGAAGCATAAGGAATGCTGGTGCGAGAAATGCGGCGAGCGGTACCCGCTGGACATGGCGAGGGTCGAGCAGCGCAAAACGGAGATCCAGTACCACATCTGGGGATCGCCGACGGAAAAGCCGCTGCCCAAGACGATCCACCGGCAATGGTACCAATGCCCGAAGTGTGGGCGGAGACTGGAGATGCGCGAGAGTTTCCGGCCCCGGAAAGGTATCTACCAGGAGATCTTCCTGACCTGGTATTGGGCAGACCCGAAGAATCCGGACGCGCTATATGGACTGGGTTGCGTGTGCTCCCGGGATTACCAGGAGCGTGACAAGTACGACAGGTGGACGGTGCGCCGGGAGCCGTGGGACGTTGAGACGAAGGTCAGGCCGCATACGCTGGGCGTGTTCCGCTGGGGCAAAGGCGGGCGTCGGTTCGAGAACAAGGGCCGGACATTTTGGAGTGGGCAATCCGAGCATGAGTTGCGCGGATTGAATCAGTGCTACCAAACGACCTATTCGGCCTACCGGACGGATTACTGGATCGCGATGGAGTCTCTGGAGAAAGCGCTGGCGGGGTCAACCTTCGGCAAACGAATGCCGGGGCTGATGGATCTTCTGACCGGCAAGCGGACGGACGTGAACGATTACTCCCGGCAATTGCACTGGATCGCGCGGTATCCAAGCATTGAGTACCTGCTGAAGATGGGGTTTCGGGAATTGGTGCAGGATCTTATGGACGGGAAGGCAAACGGCAAGACCATCAACTGGGGCGGCAAGAGTGCGGAGAGTGTACTTGGAATGAATCGGCAGCAAATCCGGGAGCTCCGGAAGCGTAACGTCCGCGTTGACGCGGTGTTTATGGGGCTGCTGTACCGAATGAGCAGCGCGGACCCCGCGCCAGAAGTGGAAAAGCTTGGCAAGATTGCGGACGGATTGCGGGGATGGGGATGTGAGACGGCGTATGAAGCGCTGGCGAGCGTGCCGCCCTCGGCGAGGTGGCGCGCGCTGCAATACTTGAACGGCAAAGGGCCGAACGCGGCGAAGGGGCCCACGATCCAAGACATCCGTGACTACTACCGCGACTGCGTGAAGCTGGGAATCAACCTGACCGACCCCTACTACCTGTGCCCAAAGAATTTCGAGCGGATGCACATCGAGACCGCCAGCCGGATCAAGGTAGAGGCGGACGCGGAGACGAGCGCGAAGATCGCCGCCTATGCCGCGAAGCTGAAGCCGGAGTACCTGTTCTCAGCGATGGGGCTTACGCTCCGGCCGCTTGAAAGCGCGGAGGAAGTGATCCGCGAGGGCAACGTGCTGAAGCATTGTGTGGGCGGATATGCAAGCAGCTACGCAAAAAGGAATACCGTGCTGTGCGTATTGCGGCCGGACGCGGACCCGGAAATCCCCTGGCACACGGTGGAGTTTTCCGCAAGGGATGGCCACATGATTCAGTGCCGGGGTATGCGAAACCAGACCAAGCCCGAGGACAAGCCGCTGATCGACGCGTTCTGGGCGGCATTTGAGGAATGGCGAGAGAACGGAAAGAGAATCCGCGTCAGCGCGTAATTACGACGAGTTGGGTGGTGTGGGCATTTGGATCTGCAATCGTTCCTGAGCCATTTCCAGAGCGTGACAGGCGCCGGCACCACGTATATGGCAAAATGTCCCGCGCATGAGGACAAGCAGTCAAGCCTGTCCATCGCGCTCGGGCGAGACGGCGGGATTGTGCTGCATTGCCATGCGGGGTGCGCTACGGAAGCGATTCTGGACCGGATCGGGGTGGAGATGCGGGAGCTGATGCCGCCGGAAAAGAGCGGCAGGAATCCGGCGCGGGGCGGCGCAAAGAGCGCCGCACCCGTGCCGGCGGCGAAACTGACCCCGGTGAGGCCAGATCAGCATCTGGTTCCGGGTGGGACGTACCATAACAAGAAAACCAACGCGCAGGAAACCATCAGCTGCGTTTACGAATACCGGGACGCCGACGGCGCGGTGAGGGTGCGCGTCGCCAGAACGCCGGAAAAATCCTTCCCCGTGTGCCACGCGGGCGCGGACGGGCAATGGTACTGGGGCCGCGGGCCTTATGGAAACCTGCTGTACCGGCTGCCCGAGTTGATTGCCGCGGTGAAGGCGGGGCGGCGGGTATACGTGGTGGAAGGCGAAAAGGACGTGGAAAGCCTGGCCGCCATGGGCTATGACGCTACCTGCAACCTGGGCGGGGGCGGCAAGGGCAAGTGGCCGGACGGCGTCGAGGGATACTTTTCCGGCGGCGACGTGGCTGTGATCCCAGATAACGATGGGCCCGGGCGGACCCATGCGGAAGAGGTATGCGAGGCGCTGTCCCGAACCGCCAAGGAAGTCCGGATAGTGGACCTGGCGAAGGGGCCGGTGAAGCTGCCCAGCAAAGGCGACGCGACGGACTTTTTTCGGCTTGTGGGCAAGAAAAGCGCTGCAAAGAAGGCGTTTGACGAGCTTGTGGGCCAAGCGGAGCCCTGGACGGGCGGAGCGAAGGCAACGGCACCGGAAGAGGTTGGCGAACCGGTGAGTGAAGCTGGGGTACTTTTTGAACGGGTGTCGGGTTATTGCGTGAAAAACGGATGCCTGTGCCAGGAGACCCAGGATGGCGAGACGATGCTATGTTCCTTTGCGGCCGCGCCGGTGGAGGAAATCACCAAGGACGACGGTGTAAACGCGGAATTGTGGTTCCGGATTCGCGGCTGGGCACGCAGCGGCGCGCTGCTTCCGGAGCTGGAGTTATCCGGCGAGGAGTATACGGCCATGAACTGGCCGATTCGGCGGTGGGGCGCGAATGGCAACATCAAGCCGGGCACGACCACAAAAGGAAAGGTGCTGTGGGCAATGACGGAATCTTCGAGGCTGAACGCGGCGAGGCGCACGGAGTACGCCCATTCCGGATGGCGCAAGATCGACGGGAAATGGGCGTACCTGTACCAGGGCGGCGCGATCGGCGCGGATAACGTGAGCGTGGCGCTGCCCAACATGGAGCGGTATGGCCTTTCCGGCGCGCCGGATATGGCGGTCGGAGACGCGCTGGCGCTGGTACAGGCGATGCTGGTGGCGATCCCAGAGCGGATTATTGTGCCTATTCTGGGGCTGGTATACCTGACGCCGCTGTGCGAATTCCTGTGGCAGCGTGGGATTATGCCGAAGTTCGCGCTGTATGTGCTGGGGCGGACGGGCAGCGGCAAATCCACCGTTTCAGCGATCGCGCTGAGCCACTTCGGCCGGTTTACGCTGGATGCGTTTCCCAGCAGCTTCAACGATACGGCGAACGCCATCCGAGACAGCATGTTTGTGCTGAAGGATTGCCTTCTGGTGGTGGATGACTACCACCCGCCGGCCAATCAGATTGAAAAGCGGCGAATGGAGGAGGCGGCGCAGGCCATCGCCCGCGGCGTGGGCGACCGCCAGGGGCGCAACCGGCTGTCGAAAGACCTGAAAAAGAACGCCGCCACGCCGCCCAGGGGCATGGTGATGGTGACGGGCGAGGACCTGCCGGCCATCGGCGAAAGCGGCATTGCGCGGTTTTACGTGGTGCCCGTTTCCCGGGGCGATATTCCGCTGGACAACGTGCTTTCCACACTGACCATGGAGGCCGCGCAGGGTACGCTGCAGCGGGCGATGGCCGGATACATCGAGTGGTTGATCCGCCGAAGCGACGGCCTGGCGGACGAGCTGGAGCGCAAATTTTACGACTTCCGCGAGGCGATGGGGGACAGCCTGCCGGGCGCGCACGGCCGCGTGGTGGAAGCGGCGGCGCACCTGATGCTGGGCTACGAAATGATGCTGCTTTTTTGGCTGGATACGGGCTTTATCGACAGGGACGAGTTCAGGCGTATGATGATTGACGCGCGTTTGGCGCTGGCCGCCAACAGCACCGAGCAGGTGCGCGACGCGCTGGATGAAAAACCCGCGACGGTATTTGTGCGGACGATGCAGCAGCTGCTGGCGACGAAAGCCTACGGTGTGAAGGACCTGCGCGATGCCACTGGCGGGCCGCCGGACAACATGATCGGCTACGCCGACGCGGATTACTACTACCTGACGCCGGATATTGCCTATGCAGCGGTATCCAAAACCTGCCAGATTAAGGGGACGCTGTTCCAGGCAACGCAGAAGATGCTCTACAAATACCTGAAAGAGGAGCACCTGATCGTGCCCCAGGAGGATGGCAACGCGACGAGGGCGATCCGCGCGGACGGAAGGCAGATCCGCTGCCTGTGGTTCCCTCGGAAAGTGATCGACGGCGAACCCGAGCATCGGACACCGGAACCGGTGCAGACCAGACTAAACGCGGATGAGGTGCAGCAGGATGAAGGAGATTGACAGTAAGGCGCTGCCCGAGGCCCACCGGAAAATTGCCGACGTGATTGGCGTGGAGGCGATGCTGAAGCTGTGTGCGGTGTACGGCGGCGCGAACCTGTATATTCCGGGGCTGGCGACGGTCTCCACCGCGCGGCGTGACCAGGAGATCCGGTATCTGCACGGGATCGGGATCAGCAGCGAAGACATCGCCAAGCGATTCCACGTGACGCGGCGGCTGGTACAGCGGGTTGTGGCAAGCGATGAGGCGGGGAAGAAAGTATGATGTTCAATAAAGCACGAAATCATTTCCGGTTGATCTGGCCCTTCATGGGGCCGATCGACAAGATTAGGGCGATCTGGTATTTCTACCGGTGGCGGGCGGCAGAACGTGTTTCGGAGTGGCTACAGAAGCATTATGACCGCCTCCGGGCGGGAAAGGAGCAATTATGAATGAGAGTTTCGAACCGCCGTTGGACAAAGGAATCACGGTGTAATCGTCAGCGAGAAACGCCACTACTGCAACCGGGTTTTGTGTTGCGATGACTGCGACAAGCGCGTGCGTTTCTGGTGCAGGGTTATCCGGCGGATTGAGGATCGCCAGATTCAGATCATTGCGGACAAGCAGCTCAACCGCGCCGCGCTGGGGGAGGATGCGGAATGAATCAGATGAAGGCGCTATCCGTTTGGCAACCGTGGGCGTCTCTGCTCCCGGCCACGTTAAACGGTGCCAGGGTAAAACAGTTTGAAACGCGAGGGTGGGCGACGAGGTACCGGGGCCCGATCGCGATCCACGCGGCGGCGAAGTCGCCGCGCTGGGTAGTCGCGCACGATTACGACGGACTCCCGGCGGCGACGCTTGCCGCAATGGGTAAGGCGCTGGGGATTTTCCCGGGCGATTTCGGAGATCGGATGTTCGACAAACTCCCGCGCGGTGCGATCATCGCCACGGCGGAGCTTGTCGAGTGCTGGGAGATCACCGGGAACGACGGGCGTGGCGAGGCATACATTCACCTCGACGCTGAGACTGCGCGGGATGGGCGTGCGCGGTTTAGGATCGTCCATGGGTACGAGTACCGGTTCGGGGATTGGTCGCCCGGACGGTATGCGTGGCAGTTGGAGGACATGAAGCTGCTGCCTACGCCCATCCCGGCGAAGGGCGCGCAGGGGCTTTGGTGGTGGGATGAACGTTTCATGGGGATCGACCTTGCCTCAGGGCCTGACTATTCCGTGTTGTCGGACGGATCTATCCGGCAGAACCCGAACTGGCGCGGATCGGTAGATTAAAGGAGGCGGGCCATGGACGCGGTCATGCAGCGGGCGATTGAGCTGGTGGTGTCAGAGCGACACCGGCAGTTGGACAAGTGGGGCGACCAGAGCGGGAACCACCCGTTCGAGTGGATGAGCATCCTGGGCGAGGAGTACGGCGAGCTGTGCGAGGCGGTCAACGAGACGTGCTTTAAGACGGCGCATGTGAAGCCCGAGCGTGGGGGCCTGGGCGCGATCCTGCGCGAGGCGGTGCAAGTGGCGGCGGTGGCCACGGCGATCGCCGAGGCGGCGCTCCGGCAAATGGCTGAGACGAAGGGAGGCCAGGGTGATGGCGGCGATGGTTGAGACGCTCAAGGGGTTAGGCGCGGCCTGGCTGCTATGGGCGGAGAGCTTCCTTCACGACGCGGCGCAGCTGCCGTACCGGGTAGCGCTGGTGGCATTCACGGCCGGCGCGGTACTGGCATGGTTCGCGGCAAAAGACTGGTTTATGGGAGGTGAAGAGGATGGCGAGGCCCAGGAGCCCGGAAACGGATGATGTGATCGATCGGTTGGCGCGGCGAAACTCCATCCGTCAGACGGCGGAACTATTGGATATGGAAGTGGCGAAAGTGCAGCAGATCCGCGACAGGCACTTCGAGGAGGTGGAAGAAAAAATGCGGGAGTATGATCGCCGCGAGAAGGCGGAGGAACTGGCGGCCATGATGCGTAAGGACCGGGAGGCCGCGAATGTGGAGGGAAAGTCCGTGCCTGGGCCTGCCGCCGGTGCGCCTGCTGGGGCGAATGCCGGACTGGCGCCTGCTAAGCCGCAGCGGGCAAAGCCTGGACGGAAGCGAGTAGAACCTGAGAAAGGACAGGAGACAAGAGCGCCGGCACGGAAGCGGCAGGATTCGCTGCGGGTGAGCGCCTACACGGGCGCATGCGGACGGATGTACACCCTGAACGGGCGGACCATCGAGGTGGCGGGATTGGCCAGCACGTTTTCAAAAGAAGATCTCAGAATCCTTGCAAACGAGGCGCTGGAACTGGTGCGGCTTATGGACAAGCGCGAGGGGGTGGGCGCGTGATGCAGCGGCATGCTTACGGGTGGATCTGCGATCGGTGCGGGGGGCGACTGGACCCCGGGGAGCAATGTGACTGCGCGAAGGATCAGGAGGTGAGGCCGTTGGAAGGCGCGAAGCTGACGATGGATCAGCTGACGAGGTGCCACGTGGGAGACCGGGAGATCAAGGCGCTGAGGACGAGCCTTTCGGACGCTCGGATGGTGGCCGCCTCTACCGGTGCGGGGGATGGCCCGGTGGTGGAAATCGCGGCGCGGCTTGAAGCGCGGCGCAAACAGCACGCGAAGGATATGGCGGCGGTTATCTCCGCCGTAAGCCGGATCGGGGAGGACCTGACGCGGCGGGTGGCCTGGGGGTATTACGTAAAAGGCAAGACCATCCTGACCATTGCGACCGGGGAGCACTACTCACAGGAGCATGTTCGGCGGCGGCTCAGGGCCGCGGAGAAGATGCTGACGGACGCGCCGGGCGGCGAAACCGCCGGCTGACGAAAGTGGTGGACAGATGTGGAAATATGTGGGCTGATGTGCATAGACGGTAACTGTAACAGGCGTGAAAATGGGCGTAGTCAGCGGGAACGCGGACACGCCCGCTTTTTTTATGGGGGTGCGCGTGGACAAGAAGGCGTTCTACAATTCCGAGGCATGGCAGCGGGCGCGGCAGGCGGCGCTGATCCGGGACAAGTATCTGTGCGTCGAGTGCCTGAAGCGCCGGAAGTTCCGGCGGGCGACGACGGTACACCACGTTGACCACCTTCTGGATGATCCTGAAAAGGCGCTGGACCTTGCGAACCTTGAAAGCCTTTGCGCCGACTGCCATAACCGGGCGCACCCGGAGAAGGGGCGCGGGAATGTGAAACCCAGGCCCGTTACGCCGAGGGGTGTGCGAATCATCAAGCTGTGAAAGGAAGTGCTGGCGTGGAAACGGCGGAAGCGTTTGAGAAGGCGTTTACCGAAAAAGTGCGGCAAATGGTGAAGCGGCCTGAGGCGGCGGACGCTGCCGCCCGCATTTACGGCCAATACGCGGTGGTGTACGGATCCGTGCCGACGGACATCGAGCACATCCTGATGGACATCGCGGCCTTGGAGGACGATAAGCTGGCGGCCCGGGAGTACATCCGCCAGAAGGGCGTGATGGAGGAGTTTGTTCAGGGGCGGCAGCGGATCCGGCGCGAAAACAAGTGCGTGGCCATGTTTTCCAAGCTTTCCCAAGCCCAGGCGCGGCTGATCGGATCCTTAAAGCTTTCGGCGGGCAGCGTGCCGGAAGAAAAGGAGGCGCCGGAGGGAGCGGACGATGAGTTCGATAACTTCTAGCGCCGGGTACGAGTACGCCCGCGACATACTGGCCAACCGGGTACTGGCCAACGAAAAGATCAAGATGGCCTGCGAGCGGTTCATGCTGGAGCTGGCCGAAAGCGAAAAGGACCACTACCCGTACCGCTTTGACTTCGAGACGGCGATGCGCCCGATCCAGTTTATGGAAAAGTTTCTGGTTCCGACGAAGGGCAATTACAACCGCTTTACGCTGTTGCCCTGGCAAAAGTTCCTCGAGATGAACCTGTACGGGTGGTTGGCGAAGGATACGGGGTACCGCAGATTCCGGGAAGGCTTTGTGGCGGTTGCGCGCGGCAACGGCAAGACCACGCTGCTGGGCGGCAACGGCATTTATGGAAGCTCCAAGGACGGCGAACGCGGCGCGGACGTGTACCTGATGGCGAACTCCAAAAAGCAGGCGGCCCGGATGTTCCTGGAATGCAAGAAGATGATCGAATCTTCGCCGGTCCTCGCGAAGCGGTTCCGGACGCTCTCCGACGTGATCTATTACGATCCGACCTATTCGTCCATCACGACGCTCTCCAATGACGGCGCGAACCTGCAAGGCCTGAACGCCCATCTGGCGGTATTCGACGAAGTATCCGAGTACGAGCTGTTTGATGCGATCAACGCGATCCGGCGCTCCTTCGGCAAGCGCACCCAGCCGTTGATGCTGTTTATCTCCGCGATGGGGAGCGTTCTGGATGGGCCGATGATGCAGTACTACCAGCAGGCCGACCAGGTGCTGAAGACCGCATTGAACCCGGGCGGCGCGGACGCGGTGATGAACCCGATTGTCGCGGATTCGATCTTCACGCTGGTCTACGAGCTGGATGAAAAAGACGACATCGAGGACTACACGCTTTGGTCGAAGGCGAACCCGTCCACCGGAACGCTGCTGAGCCTGAAGGACCTTCGGCGCGAGTGGGAGCGTGCGAAGAACATTCCTCAGGAGCGGGGCGAATTCATCTGCCGGCAGCTGAACATCTTCGCCAACGCACAGGACGCGCCGTTCATCGATTACGAAGTGCTGAAAAAAAACCTGGGCACGATCGACGAGCGGATGCTGGAAGGCCAGATCTGCTATGGCGGATTTGACCTTTCGGCCACCGAGGACTTTACCAGCGCGTGTTTGCTCTTCCCGCTGGACGACGGCAGGTTCTATGTGCTCAGCCACACCTGGGTGCCGGAGGACAAGGTACTCAAGGGCAACGAGAACCTGGATTTTTACAGCCTGCAGATGCAGGGACTGCTGACCATCTGCCCCGGAAGCCACATCGACCAGGAGATGGTGCTGGAGTGGTTCAAGGGTAAGCGCGATCACTATGACATTGTATCCATCGGCTATGACCCGGCGAACGCGCCGTTCTTCGTCCGGCGGCTGAAATCGGAAGGGCTGACCACCAATGTGGTCCGGCAGGGGCCGATGACTTTGAACGGCCCGATGAAGGAGATCCGGACCTGTTTCCTGGACGGCCGCATGGTGTTCAACGCAAACCCGCTGTATTTCTGGTACATCAACAACGTGCGACTGCGCCGCGACTTCTACGACAAGCAGAAGGACAACTGGATGCCGACAAAGGCCAACCGGTTCCGGAAGATCGACGGCTTCATGGCGAGCCTTTTCGCGTTTACCGAGTACATCCGGACGCACGTGGTCACCGGGGACAGCACCGAAACCGACGTGACGGCTTACCGGCTTTTATAGGAGGGCGCTATGGGACTATGGGATTGGGTGCGGCGGCAGCGGAGCCAGAGCAGCACGGAGGTAAGCCGCAGGCTGATCTTCCCGTTTTTCGCCACCCGAGAAGCGATCACGCTGAAGAACAGCGAGGTTATTTTCGCGGCGATCAACCGCATCTCCACCTCCATGGGCAGCATGCCTTGCGAGCTTTTTCAGGATATGCGGCCGGTCCTTGGCCCGCTGAACCGTCTGGTGAACACATCCCCCAAGAGCGGCATGACGCCCTTTGAATTCTTCCGAACCCTGGAGGTAGACCGGGACACAGAAGGCAACGGATACGCGCTGGCCGTGCCATCGCTGACAGGTGGAGTTTTGGAGCTGGCGATCCAAGAGCCCAGCCGGGTAACACCCATGGTGGAGCGGGAGAGCGGGGAGCTTTGGTACAAGGTGCGGCTGAGCGTGGGCGATCAGCGCGAAATCTACGTGCATAACCGCAACATGATCCACGTGCGGCATATCTCCACGGATGGGATTCGCGGGATTAACCCCATCGACGTGCTGCGCAGCACCGTGGACTATGGCCGGGCGATCACGGAATTCAGCCTGAAAAATGTTCAGAAGGGCGTGCATGCCAACATCGTGCTGGATTTCCCGGCAGAGATCGGCGAAACAAAACGGCAAAAAGCCATTGAATCCTTCTTGAAGATCTACCGGGAGAGCGATGGCCAGATGATCGCGCTGGACGCGGGCACGCGGGCCACGCGCATGGACGCATCGCTGATCGATCCGAAGATTTTGGACGTGGACAGGATCACCCGCAGCCGCGTGGCCAGCGTTTATAACATGCCGCCGCACCTTTTGGGCGACTACTCCGCCAGCGGGTACGCGTCCATCGAGCAGCAGCTGCTGGAGTTCATCGCGCTGACCATGGACCCGCTGGCGACCATGTACGCCCAGGAGCTGAACCGCGTGCTCTTATCCCAGAAGCAGATGGACGAGGGGATGACATTTAAGTTTAACGTGGCGAAGCTGACGATGACAGACAGCGCAACCCGTTCGAACAACGCCTTCCGCCAGGTGCGGTCGGCGAACATGACGCCCAACGAGGGACGGCGGGCGGACGGAAAGCAGCCGTTTAACGACCCGCTGGCGGACGAACTGTGGATCTCCAAAGATATGGTGCCGCTCCGGGTTGCGGCGGGGCAGACGGTAACGCAGGAGCCGGAACCGCCGGCGCAGCCCGCGGCGAAGGGGGGCAAAAGCCATGGAAAGCCCTGACATTTATGTGCTGGTGCTCCGGCCCCGCGGACAGCGTCCGGTGTACTACGTGGACCGCGACGCCAACAACCAGTACATGGTGCGGGCGTCCCCGGACATCCGGGAGGCGCGCGCCATACACAACCGGGGCATTGCCGAGGGGCTGCGGGACGAGCTGAGGCGGTGCGGGTTTCCGGGGTATTCGGTTTTGCGCGTAATGGAGCTTTCCGGAAAGCCCGTCGCGCTGCTGGACAGGGGAGGAGGGAGCCCATGAAAAACTTCTGGAATTTTCAGGTCAGCGCGCTGGCGGACGAGCCTGCGGAACTTTGGATCGAGGGCGAGATTGTCGGCAGCCGGAACTGGCTGTGGGACGGGGATAACGTGGTGGTGCCCGCGGAATTCCGCGAGCAAATGGATGCGCTGAAGGGCCGCGATGTGACGGTATGGATCAATTCTCCTGGGGGAGACGCTTTTGCCGGCATGTGCATCTACACGCTGCTGAAGGAACACAAGGGCAAAACCACCTGCAAGGTTGCGGGAATCGCCGCCAGCGCGGCCAGCGTGATCCTGATGGCCGGGGACGAAATCCTTCTGTCGCCCGCATCCATGGTGATGATCCACGAAGGCGCAACCGTCGCCATCGGGCGCGAAGAGGACATGGAGCGTGCCCAGTCGATGCTTCGGGCGGTCAATGAGGCAATGGCGGATTTGTACGCCGCCAGAACCGGAAAGCCGCGCGAAGAAATCCTGCGGATGATGCACGACGAGACATTCATGAGCCCGGCGAAGGCCATTGAGCTGGGCTTCGCGGATGGGGTACTGTATCAGGAGGACAGCGGCGTTCAGCGCCCGGCGGCGCTGATCACGCTGAAGGACATCAAATGGCCGAGGTCGGCCCTGGACGATCACGAAGCCGCGGAACGCGCCCGATTTGCGGCGGAGGCACGGGCGATGAAGGAAGCCGCCGACCGGATCACCTGGAAGCCCGGAACCTAAGAGAAAAAGAGGGGGAAGAAAACAATGTCCAGATTCAATCGGCCGATGAACCTGCAGCTTTTCGCTTCCGGCATCAGCATCTACGCGCTGCGCGAGAACGTGATGGGGCTGCACGATGAGGTGGAGAACCTGTCCGCCTGGATGGCGGAGAACGCCTCGAACCCGAAGACCACGATGGAAGACATCCGCGCCAAGCAGGCCAAGCTGGCCGAGCTGACCGAGCGCCACGAGATCGCGGCGAAGGAGCTGAAGCGCGCCGAGGACGGCCAGCGCGCGCAGCTGGCCGCGCAGGAGCGCGAGAACCCCACCGACCCGAAGGCCTCCGACATCAAGCTGAAGGCGGCGTTCCTCCGTGCGGCGGTCACCGGCGACAAGGGGCAGGCCCGCGCCATCTCGGCCAAGCTGGGCGCGCTGCCGGTGGGCGATCCTGACCTGGGCGGCGGCGAGAATTTCCTACCGACCAACATGACGAACGAACTGATTTCGGAACCGCTGGACGACAACCCGATCCGCGAGGTGGCGCCGGCTTCCAACGTGACGGGCCTTGTGCTTCCGCGCATCGCCTACACCATCGATGACGACGACTTCATCACCGACGAGGACGTGGCCGAAGAGATGGCGCTGACCGGTTCCAACGTGACATTCGGCCGGTTTAAGTCGAAGGTCAAAGCCAAGATCTCAGACACCGTGCTCTACGGCTCCGACATGAACCTGGTGGGCTACGTGCAGAACGCGCTGCAGTCAGGCCTCGCCACCAAAGAGAAGAAGTGCCTTTTCTCCCAGAACCTGCCCGCTGACGAGGCGCACATGAGCTTCTATTCCGCTGCCAACAACATCAAGGTGGTGGAAGGCGCGACCATGTACGAGGCGATCGTGGCCGCCATGGGCGACCTGAATGACGCCTTTGCCGAGAACGCCGTGGTGGTCATGCGCCGGGACATGTATCTGGCGATGATCAAGGATCTGGCCAACGGCAGCGCCACGCTCTTCGGCGCGCCGCCCAAGGATGTGCTGGGCACCCGCGTGGTGTTCTGCGACAAGGCGGTTCGGCCCATCGTGGGCGACTTCCGCTACCTCAGGATCAACTACGACATCACGCCCAAGTACGACTCCGACAAGGACGTGGACAGCGGCGATTCGATCTTTGTGCTGACGGCTTGGATCGACATCCAGTTCCTTTTGAAGAGCGCGTTCCGCATTGTGGCGGTCTCGGCAATCCCGATCATCTCCATCGTCACGAATCCTTTCAATAAGGTGGTGACGGAAGGCGCGATTACCGGCAGCCTGGGCGTGGCGGCTACGGCATCCAGCGGCAGCCTGACCTACCAGTGGTATTCGAACACCACGGCGGCCACCACCGGCGGCAGCGCGATCTCCGGCGCCACGGCGGCAAGCCTGACCATCCCCACCGACCTGACCGCGGGCGATCACTACTACTACTGCGTGATCGGCGTCAGCGGCACCTCGATCACCAAGACCAGCGAATCCGCCAAGGTGACCGTGGTGGACGCCGGAACCTGATGACAGCCTGAACTGAGGAGGTGCGTGTAGATGCCCACGGCAAAGGGGCTCTCGGACTACTGCAACGGCGCCGATGAGAACGATCCGGTGCTCAAGCTGTGCCTGGAAGCCGCGATCCAGTATTTCGCAAACGCGGATGTTCCGGCACCCATCGAGGACAGCCCCATCTACGACCTGGGCATCTACATGCTGGCCGGAACCTGGTTCAATGCGCGCGGCACCCTGGCCATCGGCCAGGTGCCCGCGCCCCTGGAACGGACGGTGCAGGCGATTATCCTGCAGCTGAGGTAGGCGTTGAAACCCTGCGGGTCTTTCAACGCAAAGGAAAGACTGCGCACGCCTGAAATCCTTCGGGATTTCCGGGCGGCGCGCTGACGGTTTCGATTGGAAGGAATGGGAGGCGGAGGAACGCCATGAACGGCATGATCTTCTACCGGTGTGATTGCCGGGCGTGTCCGGAAGGATGCGACACCCACTCGGGCGGCGATTGCGACCTGACGACTGACCCGGAGCACGCGCGCAACTTCGAGATGGTGGACGGTGTGTTGGTGGAAAAGCCGGACGGGCGGAACCTGCACCTTGATGACCGCGGACCGTATAAGGAGGGAGAGCATGCAGGCGTTTCCAAACTTCGGGCGGCTGACCGAGGCGATCCGGTTTGAGCGGGATACGGGCGGCGGCTGGAATCCGTACCTGACAACCCGCGCCGAGCTGATCCCGGAGATGGGCAATGAGGTCATCAAAGCCGAGAGCACGCGACCGACCGTTCGCGTTCGGTTCCGGATCCGCTACGCCAGCCTTCTGGCGCGGATTGATACCCGGGAAATCCGCGTGTTGCACGGGGACGACATCTACAACGTGATGTACGTCGAGGATGACCACAACCGGCATGTACAGATGTACGTGGTCTGCACGCGCGAGGACCGGTAGATGGCGAAGGACAACATCGTCGCCTTTGACGTGCCGGAAGGTGAGATTGAGGATGTCATCGCAACCCTGCGCAATATGGGCGCGATGGTGGACGCGGCTGCCGCGACCGCGCTGCCGAAGATCGGCCGGGAGATCCTGGTGCGGATTAAGCGTAACGGGCCCCGGAGCGCCGCGCACCGAGGCCCCGCCAAGAAGCCCAGGGTGCGTCCGGACCGATGGCGCAGCGAAGTGGTTCACGCGATCGACACGGTCACGGTCAGCCCGCTCCGGCGGGACCTGGCCACAAATTCCCCGTATATCATGGTGGGCCCCGGCCGGGGCGACAACAGCCCGAGCTTTTACCTGAAGTTTTTCGAGTATGGACGGGCAGGCGACAAGTACGAGGGCCGCCCATTCATCCGGCCCGCCCGCCGCGAGGTGATGCAGGACGTCGCGCCCAAGATCCTCGTTGACGAGTGCAACCAACAGCTGCGGAAGGGGATGGCGTCCAAATGATCAACGCGATCGAGCGCGCCAGGGACCTTCTGACGGACGTATTGCCGGTGGGGATCAACCATTACGGGCGCAAGGCGCGGGTGTACGCGGTGCTGCGGCAGGTAGACCAATGGTTCCAGCGGTCTGACAACCGCAACAGCATGCAGTACGACCTGATCCAGGTGGATGTATGGGCGGCGGACGGGCCGGACTATGGCATGGACAAGCGGGTGCGGGACGCGCTGGAAGCCGCAGGCTTCAAGCTGTGCCGTACCGGCGGCGATTCGGACAGCGTGGACGGCGTGATGCTGCACCGGATCAGCCACGACTATCAATTCGACCAGGAATACGAGGAGGTGTAGCCTATGGGCAGCGCGCCCAAGGCGATCGGCGTAGACATGGTACACGTCGCGCGGCTGATCAGCGACGTGCGGGGCAGCCGGGCTCCGAGCTACGGCCCGGTGCTGGAGGTTCCCGAGACCACGAAGATCGGCGTCAAGATTCAGGCGGACATCACGAAATTTTCCGCGGATAACCGCGTGACCGAGCGCATCCCCAAACTGGCGAGCGCACAGGTGAGCGTGGGCATGGGCGGCCTTTCCATGGCGGGCTACAACGCCTACATGGGGTGGCCGGCGCCGGAATCCAACGTGGCGGCGCGGCTGGACGACCTTTCGAAGAACCCGAACCCCGTGGCCTTCGGCTACCGGCGCAAATTTCAGGGGCTCACCGCGGACGGACGCCAGCGATTCCGGTACCTGTGGCTTTTTAACGTGATGTTTCTGCCGCCCGACGACGAGACAGACACGGAGCCGGAGAAGGGCGTTACGGTGCAGCCGGACACGCTGGTGGGCGAGGCCATCGCGCTGGAAAGCTACCTGCCCGGCCAGAACTACTGGCGCTACGTGTACGATAACTGGGCGGACGGCGCCAGCGCGGCACAGGATGAGAGCTTCTTCGACGTGGTGACCGGGGTGGTCAACGTGCCGACGATCACCATCACCGGCCAGCCCCAGTCCACGGTTGAAACGGCCGGCGCCATCGACGGCGCGCTGACGGTAGCCGCAGCGGCGTCCAGCGGCATCCTGACCTACCAGTGGTACAAGGCCAGCGCCAACCTGAGCGGCGACGGCGTGGCGGTTGCCGGTGCGACCGGCGCGGTGCTGACGATTCCGACCGACCTGACCGCGGGGCTGCACTACTTCTACTGCCTGCTGGGTGTGTCCGGAAATCCCGACGTGAAGCTGGCTTCGGACGCCGCCGTGGTGGTGGTGGAATAATTCGACGATGCGCGGGCGCGAAAGCGCCCGCGCCCATTGGAGGGACGTATGAAACGCGTAAAAAGCGCGGCCCAGGTGCAGGAGATCTGCTTCGAACTGGCGGACGGGACCGAATGGATCTTCGCGCTGGACATGCAGGCCATGGCGATCCTCGAGGAGGAGAGCACCGAGGCCATGGGCCGGTTCCGCGAGTTGTTGATGAATTTCTCGCAGAAACCCATTACCGCGGCAACGGAGCTGTTGTATTTCGGCCTGCGCGCGCGGCAGCCGGAGATCACGCTGGACGAGGTGCGCCAGAGGCTGCCGGCCACGCTGGACGTGTTGAACGCGCTGTTGTCCGCCGTTGACGCGGCGATGCCGGAGATGGGGATTGACGGCGCGGACCCTACGACGCCGCCCCCTGGGCGGAGGACGACGGACCCTGCTGGATTGATGTAGCCTATAAATACTGCCGGCAGGAATACCACATGCCGGACGACGAGTTCTGGCACAGGCTTGCCATGGGCCGCCTGATCGTGCTGATGGGCATGGACGAAATAGGCCGCGAGGACGCGCGCGAGCTGAAGATGCTGGAGCTGAACGGATTTTAAGGGGGCGTGACGCGTGGCGGGCGGAATGGATACGATGCCCATCCGGATTCCGGTGGGCTTGAACAGCACTCTGGATGACGATACCGCCCGGGACATCGCCGCGTTCGGGCGGCTGCGCGCCGCCATGCGCGCCACCAAGGCGGACGCATCGCTTGCGGGAAAGAGCTTTGAAGAGCTGAAGCGAAACGAGGAACAGCTGCTGGCCACGAAGGCAAGGCTGGAAAAGAAGCTGACCGACCTGCGGGAGGCGTACAAGGGGCTGGACCCGGCGGTGGAAGGAAACGCCGAGCGCCTTGCCCGCATGGCTACAACCATCAGCCGAACGGAAAAAGAGATGACGCGGCTGGACGACGTGCTGGAGCAGGTGCGCTTTGCCGAGTACGCCCAGGCGGCGGACGCACTGTCCCAACAGATTGAGGATCTTGAAAAGGCCACCGAGCGCGAGGTGGCCATGCTGCGCATCGAGGGCCGCGAAACCGAGGCCGGGGAGCTGGCTGCCCGCAACGCAACCCGGATCAAGGAGCTCTACGCGGAGCGCGTCCGGGCCATTGGCACCGCGCTGGAGAAGGCCAGCGCCACCGAGGGCGCAAACGCCAAGATCACGCAGGATCTGGCCGCGAAATACAACATAGCCGCCGACGCGCTGAAGGGCCTGGGCGGCGCGGCGGGCGGCGCCAGCGGGGAGATTAAGAACATCGGCGCAACCATGAGCCAGTCCGCCGAGGACGTCATCAAGGGCATCGGCGGCATCATGAGCGCCCAGACGGGCCTGGGACAGGCGGGAACGGCGCTCACCAACAAGGTGACCAAGCCGATCCTCGAAGCGGGAAAGGCCGCGCTGGACGCGGCCATCGCCAACGAATCCATGGAGCAGACCTTTAATTCCGTTTTCAAAAGCGGCGCGGAGAGCGTTCGCGCATGGTCGAAGGCGGTATCCGACAACATGAGCCTTTCGGAATACAACCTGCGCGAGTATTCCTCGAACCTGAAAATTCTGTTCAACGGGCTAGAGCTCGGCGGAAAGAGCACGGACAACATGATCAAGGCCCTGACAATCCGGGCCTACGACCTGGCCGCGCTGATGGACAGCGACGTGGCCACCGCCTTTGAAAAGCTGCGGGCCGGCCTGGTGGGATCCAGTGAACCGCTGCAGCAGTGGGGCATCATCGTGAAGGAGAACCAGGTGAATGCCTACGCCTGGAAAAACGGCATCGCAAAGACCGGCGAACAGCTGACAGAACAGCAGAAGGTGCTGGCGCGCTACGGCCTGATCATGGATCAGTCCCAGCAGGCGCAGGGGCGCTGGAACGAAGAGGCGGATTCCACCAGCGGCAAGTTGAAGACCAACGCCGAGCGGCTGGATGAGATCAACGTGAAGCTGGGCGAGCAGTTGGTGCCGGTGATGGACGCGGCGCTCTCCATCATCGAGCCGCTGGCCAACTGGCTGGGCAACCTCAACGAAAAGGGCGCCAAGGCCATTTTATGGCTTGCCGGCGCGATGGCGGTGCTGGGGCCGCTGATCCGGCTGCTGAGCGTGATTCAGCAGTTTCAGATGGCGGCGAAGCTCGGCGGCGTGCTGTCCGCCGGTTCGGCGCTTTCCAGCTTTCTCGGCGGTCCATTCATGACCACGCTGGGCAAGGTGGTGATGGTGGCCATCGCGCTGGCCGCCGCGATTGCGCTGGTGGCGGGCATGATCGCGCTGGCAAACGGCAACGCGGCCCGGTATCAGCAGGCCATGAACGATTCCAAGAACATTTCGAACCGCGTTGCTTCCGCCCAGTCCTCCGCGCGAAAGATCGCCGGGAACGCCCGGGGCAGCCGCTACTATCAGGGCGGCGGGACCTGGGTGGGCGAGGAAGGGCCGGAGTTCGTGAACCTGCCGCAGGGCAGCCGGATCCACCCGGCAGGAGAATCCCGGCGGATGGCGGGCGGCGGCGACATCGTACAGATCGGCGTAGACTTCGAGCACGTCAGGGACGTGGTTCGCGTGGTGGACACGGTCAAGAACGCGCGGCGGCTGGCGCGGCAACAGGGCATGCAGCCCGCGTCGGCGCGGACATAGAAAGGGGGTGCGATGATGGCTTCTTATACGTATTATCTTGATTACCCGGACAATCTAAACAAGCGGTATGTGTGCGGCTTGCCCATGACGATCCGCTGGTCCATCATGCTGTTTTCTGGCAGCCTGAGTGAAATCAATGAACGCATATGGTTCCGAATCTATAATCTGGATCACCCGGAATACACCCCGCTGGCCATGGGCCCCGTCTATTTGACCGCCAAATCCTATACGCATCTCCTGGGGATCACGGTGGGTTCCGGCTGGCGCGGATTCCGGTATTATAGCGGCGTAAACGATCCGACGGAAGCCGACTGGACGGAATTTGGGTCCGACGTGTTAGAACTTGAACTCGTTGCGCCTGATAAGCCCAACAACCCCGTGATCACCGCGCCTTCACCCGGCGCGGAGTTCTACACCAACGCGCAGCTCCCCGTTGCCTGGACGTACAGCGACCCCAGCGGCCTGCCGCAGTATAAAAGAGAAATTGCGCTGGTTTCCGATGAGGACGTGGTAACGACCCTGGTCAGCGGTGTATCCGTCAATAAAGCCGAAACGATCCCCGCCGGCGCGGTGACGCTGCCCGCCGGCGTGCAAAAAAAGTATTATACGCTCTATGTTTCCGTGGCCAATCAGTACGCCGTGCCCTATGCCAAGTCCAATGGCGTGCTGATCGGAATCCTGTCCACCGTGCCCGACAAGCCCGTGCCCACACAGCCCGCCGCGGGCGCGGTCAGCTATCCGCTGGCGGCGCTGGAAGTGGCGTTTGCCTACACGGCCCGGGGCGGTTACGCGCTGGCCAAGGTGATCTTTGAGTATTACAAGGCCGGAGAGACGGCCTGGAACCGCAGCCTGACGATTGACGCTTCCGAGCCGTCCATTGAGATCCCCGCCAATACGTTTGCCACCGGGGTGTGGTACTGGCGGATCCGCGCGCGAAACGCAAACGGCGAGACCGGCGAGCCCTCCGACGCGCGGATGCTGACCGTGATCGCCTCGACGCCGCTGGCCCCGATCCTGACCGCGCCCGCGGCGGGATCCACCCAGTATAACCACCAGCCTGTGGCCTATGAATGGACATACCTGAATAATGCCGACGTGGACCAGGGCGCGGCGCAGCTGCAGTACCGCGTGGGCGACGCGGACTGGACCACCGAGGACCTGACGGGCAGCGCCGGCACGATGTACATCAGCCACGGCGCGGTGGACGGCGCAATCAGCTGGCGGGTGCGCACCCAGAACGTGCTGGGCGAATGGTCGCCCTGGTCCGCCATCAGCGCCTTCACACTGGCTACGCCGCTGCCGGTGGCGAATCCTTCGTATCCGCTGTCCGTCTACGTGGATCCGGACGCGGACCAGACCTTCCTTTGGGCCGCCACTTCGCCCATTTCCGCAGCGATCACCGGGCACGAGATCGCGTGGAAACTTGCCAGCGCTGACACATGGACCACAGCAACCGGAGGCGCGGCCCAGAGCCGCCTGATTCCTGGTGGAACGCTGCCCGAGGGCGCCATGGAGTGGCGTGTGCGGGTAACCGACGCCGACGGGCGGGTGGGCGCGTGGTCGGAAACCATCGCCTTTATGACCCAGGATGTAGCGCCGCTGGCTCCGACGCCGCTGGGGCCCATTGACGTGTACATTCCTGTTTCCGACGCTGTGCGTTTCCGCTGGACCCATAACAACATTTTGGGCACACCCCAGGGCAGCGCGGAGATACAGTACCGCAGCGGCAGCGACGATTGGACGACCATCGCCGTCGCCGGTGCGGCGCAGACCGTGCTGGTGCCCGCGTTCACGCTCTCTACGGGCGCTTACGGCTGGCGCGCGCGGACATTCAACCGGGACGGCGAGTCGGGCCCCTGGTCGGCGGTGTGGTATTTCTCCGTCACCGGCGCGGCAGAGACCCCGGCCATCAACCAGAGCGCGGCCAACGGCGCGCGGCCCGCCGTAGCCTGGACCGCCGAAGGCCAGATTGTATACGAAGTACAGATATGGCAGGACGGCGCCATGATTGACCGGTACATGGCCGCGGCGGCCAGCGATTCCGGATACTATCAGACACGAGCCTTCGCCGCGCCCGGCCTGGTGGTGATCCGGGTGCGCAACCAGAACCAATTCGGATTCTGGAGCGACTGGGCGCAGACCACCGTGGTGGCGCTTTCCGCCAGCGGCGCCGCGCCGGCGCTGTCCGCGGCTCAGAGCGCGGATGGGCTGGCCATACGCCTCGACGTGACGGCGGGCAGCGACGGCGATGTGATCCTGTACCGGGACGGTGTGCCGATCGCGCTGGCGCTGGAACCGGTATACCTGGACTATGGCGCGGCTGCAGGCACGGCGCACGCGTACCGCGCGCGAACGGTATTCTCGGACGGGACATACGCGGATTCCGAAGCGGTAGCCGCGACGCTGGAACTGGACTATGCCACGATCGCACCGGCGGGCGCGCTGAATGAAATCGTGCCCATCCGCGTCAACATGGACGGCCCGCCCGAGTACGCCCGGCAGGTGGATACGGACTGCGAACAAATCGTGGTCGCGGGACGCGCCCTGCCGGTGACCCAGTACGGTGAGCACCGCAGCGCTTCCTACGCGGTCAGCGCGGCCATGACCAAAGCGGAACTGGACGCGCTGATGCGGCTGAAATACGCGGCGACGCCCGTACTATACCGGGATGCCTACGGGCGGCGGGACTACTGCCGGCTGGCCAGCGTGCTGGATTCCGGCAAGCTGCGGCAGGCCGGACGGGTGTATCTGACGGTCTCCATCGCGCTGGACGCGACAGACTACGACGAGGCAGTCGCCATCGGCTAGGAGGAACGCATGATTGCTTTTCAGGCGGGGGATTACGCGGACGCCCGGGAGGGCGGCGCGGCCTTTCCCGAGACGGTATGGCGCGCGGCGCTGGTATCCGGTACGCGCACCGTGCGCTACCGGATGTACGTACTGACGCGGGACGGCGTGCGCATCGGCAGCGTGCCCTTTGCCGACGGCCGCGTGGATCAGGACAGCGACGCGTTTGTGCAGCGATCCATGGCCTGTACGGTGCCGGCGCTGTACGCGCGGGAGATCGACTTCGCGGCGGCGCGGCTCCAGCCCGCCATGCAGCTGATCCTGCCGGACGGCGGCATCTGCGAATGGCCGATGGGGGTATTCTTGCCCACGTCCCCGGTGGTCTCCAATACCGAGCAGGGCGTGGAACGCTACGCGATTGAGGCATATGACCAGGCGGTGGTGCTGCGGGACGACAAGCTGACCGACGCGCTGGAGATCCCCGCGGGCACGCCATACCTGGAAGCCGCTTACGCGCAGCTGCAGGCGGCCGGGATAAGCCGCCTGGTGCGGGACGAAACGGGCGTGGTGCTGCCCGCCACGTTGCAGTTTGAGATGGGCGCAAGCCGCCTGGATGTGGTCAACCGCCTTCTGGCCGCGATCAACTACCGGCCCGTTTGGTTTGACGCGTATGGCAACGCCCGATTCACCGCGTACATTCCGCCCTACGGCCGGCCGGCGCTGCACAGCTACGCGGCGGACGCGAAGTCCGTCATTTCGCCCGCCTGCGACCGGGCGCTGGATACGTTTGAGATTCCCAACGTAATTGTGTGCGTGGTCAGCCGGGACGACGCGGCGCTTACATCCCGCTGGGAAAACGCGAACCCCGCCAGCGCGCTCTCCACCACACGCCGGGGCCGGAGGGTGGTGACCCTCGTAACGCTTGAGGACGTCGCCGACCAGGAAACGCTGGACGAGTACGCGCAGCGCCTGGGGAACCAGGCCACCGCCGCGGCCGAGGAAGTATCCTTTGAAACGCTGACCATGCCCGGACACGGCGCCTGGGACGTTGTGCATCTGGACCTGTCAAACGATATATTCGGCCGATACGAGGAAGCGACCTGGAGCATGGATCTGACGCCCAAGGGGCGCATGCGGCACACGGCGCGGAAGGTGGTGATGGTATGACGCGGATGCTGGCCACGGTGGTTTCCGTGGACGCGGACAACCACCCGGTGATCCTGCTGGACGGTGCGGGCGGCGCGATGACGGCGCTCCGGGCTGGCAGTTATATCCCCGAGGCGGGGGACCGCTGCGTGGTGACGCGCCTCGGCGGGCGGCTGGTGGCCGAGTACGCGATTGACGGCGAGATCGGCGCTGGTTTCAGCGCCTACGAGATCGCGGTGAAACACGGCTTTTCGGGCACGGAAGCGGAATGGCTTCAGTCGCTGGTTGGGCCAACGGGAGCGGCGGGAGCGCCGGGAGCCGCCGGGCTCAGCGCCTATCAGGTGGCGGTGGCGGTCGGCTTCACCGGCACCGAGGCGGAGTGGCTGGCGTCGCTGAAGGGGGCCCCGGGAGAAACGTTCGCGCCGGCAGCGGGTAGATTCACGCCGTATGTCTGCGACTTTCTGACGGGCACATGGGAAGAGTACCTGCCGCTGGCCCGTTATCTGGTCAATTCCGGATCCATGGCCGCCGTGAGCGGGGATGTGAGCGGCAGCCACATAGGCGTAGTTGAGTTAACCGGATATACGAGCGGTGGCGGAGTAAGGCTGTCAACCCATACCGGCGCGATGGCGGTTCGGGGGGGCGAGGGCTGCGAAATCGTATTTAAGCGCTTGACGACAGGCCCCATTAAAATGTGTGTCGGCTACCATAAGAGCGAATCCATTGCGGATCTTGATACGACGAACGGCGTGATGCTTCGGATAGATTATAGCGAACTTAGCGGCCGCGTAAACAAAGGATCCACGCCGGTTGACACGGGCAGTTCCTATCCTTTGGCCTATGATACGTGGTATCGGGCAGGGCTTCGCATTAACGCCGATGCGACGGAGGCAGTATTTTCCCTGTATGCGGAGAATGGCGCATTGCTGTGGCAGGATTCGATTTCTGGCGGCGTTTCGCCCCCTGTATATGTCGGCATGAACATGATGGCATCATATTCTGCCAGCATCGCCTTTTTGGCCATCGATTGGCTTTCCTTTGATATAGACCGCGACCTGACGCGATAGAGGGAGGGAAATTATGCGGTTCCGAGTATCTTTCGACGGACGGCGGGCCAACATCCCGGGCGGAAAGGTCTTCCTGGGCGTATCCGGCGACAACCTGGTGGAGGAGATCGCCTTCCGGACGCCCGAATACGCGGGCGCGCTTGCCTTCCTGAAGCTTCGTTACGGACGCAACGAGTACAAGCTGGCGCTTTCGTGGGACGCGGCGGAGGGCGTGTGGGTGATCCCGGTAACGAGGGAGATGCTTGCCATGCTGCCCAGAATTGAGGCGCAGCTTCAGCTGGAAGCGCCGGCGGATGGCGGCGACGTGATCGTGTGGCAGAGCCTGATCTTCCCGGTTTACGTGGAGGCGACCATCGACGCGGACGGCGCGATCGAAGCGCAGCAGGCGCCTTACCTGCAGCTGCTGGAAGCCCGGCTGGTGGCTGCGCTGGATCTAGTGGACGAGCTGACGGCGCGTGTCGGCGCGCTGGAAGCGGAACTATCGATGGGGGCGTGAGGATATGCGGCATCTTGTGGCGTTTGACGGCCGCGCGGCGGTATTGCCCGGCGGCGTCCTGCACATCGGCGTAACGGGCGACAACCTGGTGGAGGAAATTGCCTTCCGGGCGCCCGCATACGCGGGTGCTTCAGCGTACCTCAAAATCCGCTCGGACGCGCTGGCCGCGCCGGGCAAGGAGGAACTGACCTGGAATGCGGCCGACGGTGTATGGATATGCCCCGCGACGCGTGCGCTGCTGGCGCTGTGCCCGAAGTTTTACGCCCAGCTGCAGCTGGAAGCGCCGGTGGACGGCGGAGACGTGATCGTGTGGCAAAGCCTGCAGTTCCCGGTGTTTGTGGGCGAGACCATTGCCGCGGACGCGCCCATTGCCGAGGCGCAGGCGCCCTACCTGCAGCTGCTGGACATCCGCGTACAGGCCGCCGCCGATCGGGCGGAAAACGCCTCCCGGTCCCAGCCCTACGTGGGCGGGAACGGCAACTGGCAGGTATGGGACGCGGACGTAATGGCCTTTGTAGACAGCGGCATCCGCGCCACGGGCCCGGAAGGGCCGCAGGGAAGCCCGGGCGCTGCGCCCGTCCGTGGCGTGGATTATTGGACAAGCACGGACAGGCAGGAAATCATCAACGACGTTGATGCCGAGATCAAGGAACGCGGATACCTGACGGAAGAGGCAGACCCGACGGTGCCCGCGTGGGCGAAGCAGCCGACGAAGCCCGCCTACACGGCGGCGGAGGTCGGCGCGCTGCCGGATAGCTACACCGAGACAGACCCCACGGTGCCCGCGTGGGCGAAACAGCCCGCGAAGCCCGCCTACACGGCGGCGGAGGTCGGCGCGCTGCCCGACACGTTCACCGAGACAGACCCGACGGTGCCCGCGTGGGCGAAGCAGCCCGCGAAGCCCACCTACACGGCGGCGGAGGTCGGCGCGCTGCCCGACACGTTCACAGAGACGGACCCGACGGTGCCAGCGTGGGCGAAGCAGCCCGCGAAGCCCGCCTACACGGCGGCGGAGGTTGGCGCGCCGGAAAAAGTGACCGGCGCGGTGGCGGGCAATTTCGCCGGGCTGGATGCGGCCGGGAATCTGACCGACAGCGGGAAAAGCGCGGCGGATCTGCCGATCGCGGCGTACAAGAAAGGCGCCGAAATCCCTTCCGGCGCTGACCTGAACAACTACATCGCGCCTGGAATATACGCGGTGATGGCCGCGGCGATCGCCGCCGGGATTGCGAACATTCCGTATACGGGTTCAGGCGGGCGGCTGGAAGTCAGAATCACCACGGCCGAAGGCTCCACGGCGGCGGCTTCCTACCTGTTCCAGGAATATACATCGCACAATCTCACGGCAGGCGGCCGGTATATCCGCATGCTGACGGGAAGCGGTGGATGGTCGGCGTGGTATAAGGTATTGGCTCCGGCGGTTGGAAGCGATAACTGGATTACGCCGACACTTCTCAACGGTTGGACGGAGGTATCCGGCGTACCAGTACGCTATTGCAAAGATGCACAAGGTTTCATTCATTTCAAAGGTCGAGTAACTAACACCGCATCGACCGCCGCGGGTAGTGTGCTTATGTCGCTGCCTGCTGGATACAGGCCGGGTTCGGCCATTCATCAACCTATATCGCGTCTTGACAGCGAAATAAACACGGCAAGAATCTATGCGGGAACGGATGGAACGGTCAATTTCCAGACTTCATTACCGGCTGGAACAGCGGTAGATATTTCTGCCCTAACATTAAGATCGGAGGCGTGATCAGCATGAAGATTTGGAGAAAGGTTGACCCGGAAACCGGAATGTTTATGGCGGATGCAGCGCTGGAAGATACGCCGATGCTGGAGAACGGAGAGCCCGACCCGGCGTACATCGCAACGCCTGTCCCGCCTGACGCGGGCTTCTACCATCCGCGCTGGGATTTCGCGGCGGACGTGTGGGTGGAGGGCCTGACGCCGGAGGAGATCGCGGCACGTCAGGCGGCGCAGCCCGCGCCTGAGCCCACGCCGGAGGAACGGCTGGCCGCGCTGGAAGCGGCGATGCTGGATATGATTCTGGGGGGTGTGGGCGCGTGATCGAGTTTCTGACGCTGCAGGTACGCATGGGGCGCATCACCATCGACCAGGTGCCGGACCGGTACCGCGATCAGGTGGCGGCGCGGCTGGCGGAGGTGCAGGAATGATCCGGCGGATACTGCTTCGCGCCGTTCGTTCGGCGCGCTTCCTGCCGGACCGCTGGGCAATCGCGCTACTATACCGGCTGACGGTGGGGCGCTGGCCAAATATCCGCGCGCCGGCCACGTTCACGGAAAAGCTGCAATGGCTGAAGCTGCACGACCGGAACCCGCTGTACAAAATTTGGGTAGACAAGTGCGCGGTGCGCGCGTGGATCGCGGACAAAGTCGGCCCCGATGCGCTGATCCCCGTGCTGGCGTTCTTCGATGAACCATTGGAAATGGCGGATACGATCTACGACATTGCCAGCCAGCCGATGATCCTGAAGTGCAGCCACGGCAGCCATTGCGGAATCTTCCTGCCCAGCCAGGTGGGCGCGGGGATGGAAAAAATCGCCTGGCGCATGCAGCGCTGGATGTGGCGCAGCTGGTACTGGTACGGCCGGGAATGGCCATACCGGGGCCTGACGCCGATGATCCTGTGCGAAAAATGGCTGGGGGACCGGGACGGAAACCCGCCGAACGATTACAAGGTGATGTGCTTCAACGGCCGGGCGCGGGTGCTGCAGCTGCACCGGAAGCGCGGCGGCGTGCACCACATCGACTTTTACGACATGTGCGGGTACAAGCTGCCGTTTGGCCTGGAAGGGTACCCGAACGACGGGTATTCCCACGTGACGGTGCCCCTTTTGTGGCGGATGCGGGAGATCGCGGAAAACGTGGCCGAAGGCACCCGGTACCTGCGGGTGGACATGTACATGGTATCGGGGCGGGTGTACGCGGGCGAGCTGACGCTCTACGATTCGTCCGGATTCGGGCGGTACACGGGCAACGGGGACGCGTACCTGGGCGGACTATTACAACAAATGGAGGTGGGATCATGACCGCGGCGGAAAAGCGGGCGAAGGTAGCGGCGCAGGCCAAGCCGGCCATCGGGCGAAACATCTACTCCCAGAACGCGGCGAAGCGGGAGTGCGTTTTTGCGAAGTACAAGGACGGCCGGTATTATTCGGATTGTTCGTCCTTTGTCCGATGGCTGTACCGGATGGCCGGGATCATCAAAAACATCGGCGGCAACACGGTGGGGATCATCCGGAATAAAGCCGCCGTGACCGTGGACTGCGCGATCAGGAAGGGCGTGCCGACGGACATCAACGCGCTGCGGGTGGGCGACCTTTTGCTCTTCGCGGGATCGGACGCCAGCCGGGCGTACGCGGAATTCGTGGGCCACGTGGAGATGATCTATGCCATCAACCCCAAGACCGGCGTCGTGACGCTGATCGGCCACGGCAGCGGCCACCCGTCCACGAAAAACATGGTGACCTACTGCAAGTCCCGCCAGGCGGCGAAAGCGGCCACCAAGCGCGGCAACAGGGGCCTGATCAGGGTGGTGCGCTTCATCGCGGACGACATGGCGGCCGAGCCCGCGCCGGAGCGCGCGGCGCTGGCGGTGGGCGACGATGGCGACGACGTGCGCGCGATGCAGCAGGCGCTGCTGGCGCAGGGGTACACGCTGCCGAAATACGGCGCGGACGGCGAATATGGGGACGAGACGGCGGCGGCTGTGGCGGCTTTCCAGCTGGACAAGGCGCTGCCCGTGACCGGGCAGGCGGGCGAGGTAACGCTTGCGCGCATCCTGGCCCAGGAAACGGCCCCCGGCGCGGGCGAGGTGTTGGTGATCGCCAGCGTATCCGCCAACGTGCGGAAAGGCCCCGGGACGGACAGCACGATTCTGGGCGCGGTCAAGCGCGGCGAGCGGCTGACCCGCACCGGTGAGGACACGGAAGGGTGGTTCGGCGTCCGTTACAAGGACCGGGACGGCTGGATCAGCGCCAAGATGGCGGAGGTGATGGATGGATGATCATGACGGTGCTCGTATACGGATTCGCGGCGGCAATGATCCTTGCCGCGCTGGCGGTGGTCTTCGCCGCGCTGATCTGGGCGGCCTACATCCGGCGGCTGGGTGAGCGCGCGAGGCGGCAGGAGGCGCGGGCGGAGGCCAGGCGGCTCGCGCCGGTATGCGAGGCGGAGCTGAAGCCTGAGCAGCGCTTCCGGTCCATGATTGTGGACCGGCTGGAAGTGGATCTTGCGGCCCGGGGATATAAGGACGCGGACATGCTCGCGGGGGACGCGGTGGGCGAGATGATGGCCGACAGAACGTAAGATAAGGGGGAACATAGATGGACGACAATATCCTGATCTCCGCCGGGAAAACCGCGGGCTCGATCATGACTGTCCTTGGCCTTTTGACGGCGGTCTTCTGGAAGTGGACCTTTGGAAAGCTCTGGAATCGTCGTAAGGACAGGCGTGAGGCCGAGAAGCGGGAGGATAAAGCTTTCAAAGAGGCGGTGCTTAAAGGAATTGAGTCCATCGCCCAGGACGTAGGCGACCTGCAATGCGACCGGCTGACTCAGGCGCACGATTACTACATGGGCCTTGGGTATTGCCCGACAACGACGAAACAGGTGCTCGTCCACATGCATTCGAGTTACCGAAGCAAGGGCCGTAACCATCTGTGCGACCATTATGAACAGGACATTCTCGACTTGCCAGCTCAGGACGGGGCGGAAACCGGGTGACTGGGGAGGGAGGTGACGGACCGTGAAAAAGATTCTGCGCCTGTAGAAAATCAACCGCGCATCAATTACAAAAGGAGGAACGGGGATGCGGAGATTATTGATGGTTGTGGTGCTGGTGGTGGTTATGATCGGCATGACCATGCTGGCGATGGCCGAGGCGGCGCGTGCGGACGCCGTGGAGCCGGCGGAGGGTGTGACGGTGGACCAGCCCCAGGAGCCCGCGGGGCAGGCACCGTACAGCTGGGAGCAGATCGCGACGATCCCGGGCGCGATCGCGGCGACGCTGCTCATTGTGCAGTACCTGAAGATGCCGCTGGATAAGGTGTGGAAAGTCCCGACAAGGTATTGGGTGCTGCTGATCGCCTTCGGCCTCCTGGCCGTCGCGCAGTCGATGATCCGGGGCCTGACGTGGCCCGACGTGCCGCTGGTGGCCGTCAACGCGTTTGTGGTGGCGCTGGCGGCGATGGGGGCGTACGAGGTCAGTTTCGCGAAGCTGGGGAAGTAGATGGGAAGACCCCGTCGGCCATGGCCGACGGGGTCTTCCCCCATTACGAATCTCACGGGTAGATTTGATTAACGACATCTTCCAGCTCTGCTATTCGCTCTGCCTTAATCACACAACCTAAATTTGTCGATAGGCTCATCTTAGGAACGGGAATTTGTTTGGTTGGCACATTTATTATTTCGAATTCGCCATGCTGCGAATGATCGATTGATGCGTAGACAATTCCGAGTAGTTTTGCACGAGAACCAATAATGATGCCTTTTCGAGTTGGGTAGGATCCTTGATTAACCAATAGTACGGGCGAACCGCTAGAGCCTGGGAATATGGCTATATCTATTAGAAACATCTTTTTTCCTTCATAATCAAGACCAGGATGGGTGGCAGTGATACCTTTTCTCAGAATTGGCATATTATTTACTTTGTCCCAGATACCAATAGGATAACCAACCATTATGGATAGGCTACACTAAACTGTACAGAAAAGATAAGGTCATGGTATACTTCCAAGGGAAAGAAGGAAGGAGAAAACCATGGCAGAAAGACGAGTCCGGAGGACCTACAGCGAGGAACAGAAGAAGC
>JAEZTL010000038.1 GCA_023421395.1 Bacillota bacterium
TGCTCCATCGCGGAGTATTCCACGCCTCTACCCCCAGTATTTCCGGTCCAGCGCGCGATACTGCACGGCTTCCGCCACATGCTCCCGCGTGATTTCGCCGCCCCCCGCCAGATCAGCGATGGTCCGAGCCACCTTGACCACGCGGGTGTAGGCGCGGTTGGAAAAGCCCATGGCCTCGCTGGCATCCCTGAGAAGCCGCTTCGCCTCCGGGGTCATCGGGCAATTCTCACCCAGTGTCCGGGCGTCCAGCCGCGCGTTGCAGGCGATGCGCTGATCCCGGTAGCGTTCGCGCTGGACGCCCCGCGCCGCCTCGACCCGGGCACGGATGGCGGCGCTGGCCTCTTCGTCTCCCGTCGAGGCCAGTTCCTCCGCCGGGATGGATTCCACCTCGATGTGCAAATCGATCCGGTCCAGAAGCGGGCCGGAGATCTTGTTCAGGTACTGGCGGATCTGGTGGGGCGTGCAGCGGCACTGGGCGGTTCGGGCGCCGTAGTTGCCGCAGGGACAGGGGTTCATCGAACAGATGAGCATGAACTGCGCCGGATAGGTGGCCTGCGCGCCGACGCGGGTGATGGTCACCACCCCGTCCTCCATCGGCTGGCGCAATACTTCCAGCACGTCCCGGCGATATTCGGGTAACTCATCCAGAAACAGAACGCCGTGATGGGCGCGGGAGATTTCCCCTGGCAGCGCGGTCGCGCCGCCCCCCACGATGGCCGCGGGCGACGTGGTGTGGTGCGGTGACCGGAACGGCCGTTCGGTCAGCAGCCCCATCTCCGGCGGAAAGCCCGCCGCGGAGTGAATGCGGGTAACCTCCAACGCCTCGGAAAAGCTCATGTCCGGCAGGATGCCCGGCACCGCGCGGGCCAGCAGCGTTTTGCCGGAGCCCGGCGTCCCGATGAGCAGCGCGTTATGACCACCGGCGGCGGCGATCTCAAGCGCCCTCTTTGCGAATTTCTGCCCCTTGACGTAGCGAAAGTCGCTGGCCATCGTCCGCGCACCCAGAAGTTTCCGGTATTCCACCGCCTCCAGCGGCTGGACGGAGCGCGCGCCCATCAGGTACGCCGCCAGGTCCTTCAGCGACGAAAAGGGCAGGATTTCGATGCCCGCCACGCAGGCGACCTCCCGGGCGTTTCCCTCCGGCAGCGCGATGCGCGTTACACCCGCCTCCCGGGCGGAGATGGTCATCGGCAGCGCGCCGCGCACCGGGCGCACCGAGCCGTCAAGGGACAACTCGCCCAGGATGGCGATGTCCCGGAGCGCCTCCCGCGGGATCAGACCCGCCGACGCGGCGACGCCCACCGCGATGGCCAGGTCAAAGGCCGGGCCCTGCTTTTTCTGGTCCGCGGGGGCGAGGTTCACGATCAGCCGGTCGTCGGGAAAGCCGAAGCCGCTGTTTTTCATCGCGGCACGCACGCGTTCGCGGGATTCACGGACGGCGGCGTCGGGCAGGCCCACCAACTCAAATACCGGCAGGCCGCCGGAGAGGTTCACCTCCACCGTCACCGGAAACCCGTCGATGCCCGAAAGGCCGTAGCTGAGCACGGTCGCCAGCACGATCGCGCCCCCTCTCGTCTAGAAGATGTACCAACTCTTGAACCAGCGCAGGAGGTTCGCGTAGGCGCGCAGGCAGGGCATGCCGCTCATGATCGGGTAGAACATGATAAACAGCGCCAGCGCCGCCGCACCGTAAATCCATACCAACCGGATGTACACCCCATGCTTCGTCCTGCGCAGCCATTCGAAGAAGAGGGCGATCGCCAGGATGATGAAGGGCACGCTTGCGAAGTAGTGGTAGATGAATGTGGAGCGGTATACCAGCGTCCACGGCAGATACTGGGACAGGAAGCCGATCACCACGAAGAGGTAGCGCCTGTCGCCGAAGGACTTGCCGAAGAACAGCCGCGCGATCACAAAGAACAGCGCCGCGAGCCCGCCCCACCACACCGCGGGGTTGCCCATGCAGGAAATCGAGGAAACCCAGCCGGCGGGCATGAAGTCCGCGCCGGAATAGTACCACATGGGCTTGATGATCAGCGGCCACTGGTACCAGGGCGAGCGGAAGAAGTGCGTGTCGCTGGTAAGGCCCGAGTGGTAGGCGTACATGCTCTTTTGCATTTCCCACACGCCGCGGATGTTGAAAGTCCCGTCCGGCGTCAGCTGCCAGTAGTAGCTGAAATAATAGACCAGCAGCGGGATCACGATGAAGAAGATCACGCACCAGAAAATCGTCACCCACAGGTTGCGCCAGAACTTCGCCACGGCGCGCTGGGCAACGCGTTTCTGTTCGCCGTCCATCAGCTTCAAATTGGTCCTGGCAAAGCGGTACTCCCGCGCGCGCAGGTAGACGCTGTAGAAGAACAGCACCGCCAGCCCCGCCGCCGCATAGATGCCGATCCACTTGGAGGCGATGGCAAAGCTCATGAAAAGACCGCTAAAGCCCAGCGGCACAATCGTGCGCCACAACCGCGTGTGGTTGAAGCTCATCATGATGTACCGCAGCATGAAAATGTACATCACAATGATGAAGAACACCGCGAACACATCAATGGTGGCGATGCGCGTCTGGGTGAAATGCATCGCGTCCACCGCCATCAGAAACGCCGCCAGAAACGCCGGGCTGGAGCGCCGGAGGAGCTGCTTGGCCAGAAGATACATCGCCGGGATCATCAGGATTCCGAACAGCGCCCCCATGAAGCGCCAGCCGAAGGGCGTCATGCCGAAGATGTCGATGCCCACCATGATCAGCACCTTGCCCAGCGGCGGGTGCGTGTACTCGTAGGTGTGCAGGCCTTCTTTGTTCTCAAAGGCGGTGCGCGCGTGATAGATTTCGTCAAAGTAGGTGCCGTTAAAGTAGGAAGGATAGGGCGGCGCCGTGTCCTGCTCGTCGATGAGCAGCGTGGGGTCGCTGGCGCGGCCCGCGTCCGCGCCCGCGGCGTAGACCGACGAAATCGGATAGGGCGCGCCGTCCTCGTCCAGGAAGGCGATCTCGTTCAGGATCAGCCCGGAGCGCTCCGCCTCAATGCGCACGTAGCGGGCCGTCTGCGTCGGATGGCCGTCCTCGAGGGCGCTGAATCCGCCTTCCCCGTCTTTTTCGCTGGGCACGTACCAGAGCCAGCGGAACACTTCACCCTGGTCGTAGACCGCCCAGTGGGGCTCGCTCCAGACCTCGCCGTCCTCCGACAGCTGCACGGTAAAGGCGGTGTCGCAGATGCCCCCATAGTAGGTCATGTGGAACTGACGGAGGCTTCCAAGGTCAAAGGTGATCTGTTCGCCCGTCTGGGAGGACTTCCACTGGGTCTGAGGCGCGAGCGCCGAGCCCAGATTGGTTAGCGCCACCACGGCGTACACCGCCGTCAGGCCCAGCATGAGAAGCCAGTCCCGCTTTTTCATGGCCAGTTTCGATTCTTTGGGGCGGAACAGGCCGTCGGCCGCGGGGTTGATCATCGGGTCGAGGAGCAGCCGCCTGTCCTCATCCGAAAGGTAGGTGCGCGTGACGCTGTACACGCGGTTTTTGACCGTGATGTCAAAGGAGGCCCAGGCCATCACCGCCGCGGCTGCAAGGTTCCACAGGGCGATGGCGGTGTTGAGGCCGCTCTCCGCGTCGATCAGGTGCTGCGACTGGAGCACCAACCCCGCGTTCATGAACTGGGTCCCGGCCACCATGACGGCGGCGGCCAGGATGCGAATGTCCTGATCCACCGAATAAGCGAAGATCATCAGGAGAATCGCCGGAAACAGATAACGCTCGTGCATCATCGGCGCGAAGGAGAATAACAACGTGAGCAGCGTGGCGCAGGCAAGCATCAGCCGGTCCCGCCGCCTGCCGAAGGCGTAGAGGAAAATCGTGTAGCTGAAGGACAGGTACATCATCAGGTTGGCGAAGAAGCTCCACAGCGGGGCGTTCTCCAGCGCCGTCCAGTTCATATTCAGGATGACGTACAGGTTGGCCGCGTTGACGGTGATGTATTTGTAGGTATCCAGCGCGCCGGTGAAAAGCGTCGTCAGCCACAGAAGCGGCTGGAGAAATTCCGGCGCGCTGGCGGCCAGCGGGGATTTTTCGATCAGGGCTTGGGGCAGCGCCGATATGAACGGCAGCGCGATGAGCAGCATGATGACGAGCATCAGCCCGACCGCGCGCAGAATGCGCAGCACAGTCCTGCTCTTCTCTTCGCTCTGCCATATTTCCACCGCCAGCACCGCGATGCCCAGCGGGGCGAACATCAGTGCCTGGGGCTTGACCATGATCGCAACGCCGTAGATGGAGAGGGACCAGGCATACTTTCCCTTGACCATGTTCAGGATCGTCAGCGCCATCAAAAGCGCCAGGAACGCATCGATCTGCCCCCAGGCGGCGCTGTTCAGAATGGTGGCGGGCAGGAGCGCGTAGAGCGCGGCCATAATGACCGCGATCCGCTCGCCCAGCGCCTTTTTGCCCTCCCGGTAAATCAGGTGCGCCGCGGCGAGGTCCATCAGGATCGCGGGCGTCTTGACGATCAGCCAAAAAAGGCGGCTGTCATAGCTCAGCTGGAAAAGATTGCGCACCGCGCCGATGACCCAGAGCACGTACATATACCCCGGCGGGTAATCGCAGAACACATCCGCCGAATAGAAGCCCGACGGGCCCGTGACCGCCATGCGCGCCGCCCAAGCGGAGAAGTCGCCCATATCGACGCCGTAGCCGTATACGGTGACCGCCACCACCGCACGCACGATCAGCCCCGCCGCCAGCGCGGCCCATAAAAGCCGCTTCAGTGACGGCTGCGAAAGATTTTCGAGCGCACCCCTTCTGGCGGCCAGCGCGCTCCAGAGCATCATGAGGACGGAAAGCGCCCCGATCAGGCTCAGAAGGAGCGTATAGGGGCCTTTTTGAGGCTCGTCGGCGGCGGAAAAGTCCACATCCTCGCCGTCGTCCGCGGAAAGCGTGGTGAACGAATAGACGTTGGCGTCCGCCGGGGCGCTGTCCACCTTCTCCATCCGGAAGTCGTCAAACCAGGCCGTACCGGTGTTGGTGGAGCCGTATCCACCCAACCGCGCCAGCACGGTGATTTCGGTCTGATCGTCGCCCGCGATGCCGTAGAGTTCCACCGGCACCCACGCGCCCTGGGTATCATACACGAGTTCCGACGAGGCGAAGGTGTCCTTGACGGAGATGCCCGCGCCGTCCTCGTCCTCGCCCACGCCCTCGGCGCGGATGCGGCAGGTGACGCGGTACAGCGCGCCCGGTTCCACCGGGACATTCTGCGCGAAGCGCGCATCGTTTGCGGAGAAATTCTCCACCTTCGCGCAATAGGCGCCCTCGTAAGCACCGCCCTCGGCGATCAGCTCGCTGACGCCTTCGCTCCGGTCCCACATATCCCGCTGCCACGCGGCGGGGAGACCTCCGCTCACCGTTTCAAAACCGGGGTTTTCGATCAGGTTTTCAGCCAGCGCCGCCTGCGGCAGCAAAAGCGCCAGCAGCACCGTCAGCCAAAGAATCTTTTTCATCGGAAAAACGCTCCGTCTGATTGCATATATGACAAAAGTATTTCCACGCAGGAGCGCAAAAATCCTGCCTGCGGGGAAATCTTACGAATACTGCACATAGGAAAACGCGCCCTTGATGTGACGCAGGCCTTCCGGATCGATCTCGATCACATCGAAGCGGATGCGTTCGTCCAGCAGATGCTGTTCTTTCAGATAGTAAAGCGCCGCGCCGGAAATGCGCGCCTGTTTTAAGCGGGTGACGGCTTCGCCGGGCGTCCCGTGGGCGAGGCCTCCGCGCTGCTTGACTTCCACAAAGGCGACAACGCCGTCCATCCGAACGATGATGTCCACCTCTCCCGGCCCGCGCCGGTAATTGCGCGCCAGAATCTCCGCGCCCTGCGCCGCAAGGTATTCAGCGGCCACGGCCTCCCACTCGGCGCCCCGGCGCGCGCTCACGCCTGGCCCTCCAGAATCTTTCCGATAAAACTCCTGCGGTGCGCCGGGCAGGGGCCCAACTCCCGCAGCGCACGAATGTGCTCCGCCGTGCCATATCCCTTGTGGCGTGAAAAGCCGTAGCCGGGGTAGATTTTGTCCAGTTCCTCCATCAGATGGTCGCGGTGAACCTTGGCGACGATGGAAGCCGCCGCGATCATATAGGAGATCGCGTCGCCGTGGATGATGGCGCGCCCCTCGGCCGGAAGGCGCAGCCCCTCCACCGCGTCGATCAGAAACACGGCCGCCGGCGCGTCTTCGGCGCAGGTTTCCATGGCGCGGCGGGTGGCGTTCAGGATGTTGATTTCGTCGATCACATCCGCCTCCACCCGCGCGATGGCCACGTGGGACGCGCGCGCGAGAATCGCCTCGGAGAGCGCCTCGCGCCGGGCCGGCGACAGCTTCTTGGAGTCGTCCACGCCGGGGATCAGCGCGTCCGGCGGCAACACCACGCAGGCGGTGACCACCGGACCCGCCAACGGGCCCCGGCCTACCTCGTCGATGCCCGCGACGGCACCGCCCTTTTCCCAGTACTCCCGTTCAATCTCCGTCATGCGGCGGAGTTTCTCCACCGGATTCTCCCTCGCCATGGCCGGCCTCCGATGTATGAATTGGATTTGACTCCATGGGTTTTGCCGCTCCGGGCGCGCGCTCCAGCGTGAGCCGCCCCACCTTGCCCGCGCGAAATTCGTCCAGCACCAGGGCCGCGCCGCGGGTCACGTCCGGCCGCCCGCCGCTCATCAGCCAGCCGCGGCCGAGGCACGCGGCGTCCAGCAACTGCTCCGGGTTCATCTCCGGCGCGCCTTGCGGCAGCCTGAAGCGCGCGGAAGAAGCGGCGGGATCGACGGCCAGCAGCAGCGAAAGCAGGTTTGCCGCCAGCTTCTCCGCGTCCATGATCTGGTCAGAGATCGAGCCCAGATAGGCCAGAATCCGCGCGCCCCGCTGGTCGGAAAGCCTCGGCCATAGCATGCCGGGGGTATCCAGAAGCTCCAGATACGGCCCCACCTTCACCCAGGTGTTGGCGCGGGTGACGCCGGGCCGGTCGGCGGTCTTCGCCACCGCCGAACCCCTCAGCCGGTTGATGAAGGTGGATTTGCCCACGTTGGGGATACCCACCACCATCAGGCGGACGGTCTTTGTGACGCCGCGGGCCTTCATCCTGTCCACGGAGGGCTTAACGGCCTGCTCGATCCGCTGCAGGATTTCCCGCGTGCCGCCGCCGGCGGCGTTGAGCGCCACGGCAGTTTCCCCGCGCTGCTTGAAATAGGCGAGCCATTGCTTCGTCTCCCGCTCGCCCGCCAGATCGGCTTTGTTCAGCACCAAAATACGGGCCTTGCCCCGGCTCATCTGGGCCAGGTCCGGGTTGCGGGTGGAGAGAGGCGCGCGGGCGTCGCACAACTCGACAACAGCGTCCACCTGCTTCAACTGAACACTTAGCAGCCGCTTGGCTTTGGCCATGTGTCCCGGGTACCAGTTGATTTCGGGCATGTGTCCTCCATGAAAAAAGAAAAAGCCGCACATCGCGCGGCTTTTTCCGGGATTACTTGGCTTCCTTCACCTTGGCGGCCTTGCCGCTCAGATCGCGCAGGTAGTAGAGCTTGGCGCGGCGCACCTTGCCGCGGCGGATGACCTGAATCGAATCGACGCGGGGCGAGTGCAGCGGGAACGTACGCTCCACGCCGACGCCATAGGACGAACGGCGGACGGTGAACGTCTCGCGCACAGAGCCGTTGCGGCGGGCGATGACAACGCCCTCGAACGCCTGAAGGCGCTCGCGAGAACCCTCGACAACCTTCACCTGCACACGCACGGTGTCGCCGATGGAGAACGCGGGGATATCGGAGCGCAGCTGGGCGCTCTCGATGGAACGGATGATTTCATTCATGAATGGGATCCTCCTTCCTTCAAGGACGTTCATGCGCGGCGTCACATTCCGGCAGCGGACCGTCCGAACTCACAAACTTTATTATACCGCAGGGGCTGTCCCCTACACAAGCGGGTTTGATGTAAAATTCAGGTTGTTACCCTCGCTTCGCTGCAGGCCAATCCGTCCAAAAACGCGCGGTCGCGCTTGTCCAGCGAAGTTTTCTCCAGGAGCTCCGGCCTCCGCTCAAGCGTAAGCCTGAGCGCCTCGTCGCGGCGCCAGCGGTTGATCTGGGCGTGGTTGCCATTGAGCAGCACCTCCGGCACCGCAAGCCCGCGGTATTCCCGAGGGCGGGTATACTGCGGGTATTCCAGAAGGCCCGAGGAAAAGCTCTCGTCCACCGAGGACTCGTCCCGTCCCAGCACGCCGGGGATCAGCCGCGACACGGCGTCGATCACCACCAACGCGCCCAGCTCGCCACCGGTGAGCACATAGTCGCCGATGGAAAGCTCCTCGTCGATGGCCAAATCCAGCGCCCGCTGGTCCACGCCCTCGTAGTGGCCGCAGAGCAGCAGAAGCTCCTCTTCCTCGGCCAGCTCCTCGACGACGGACTGTGTCAGCGTTCGCCCCCGGGGCGACAAGTAAACGCGCCGGCCCTTCACCGGGTTGGCCTCGATGGCGTCCACGATGGGCTGCGCCAGCATCACCATACCGGCGCCGCCGCCAAAGGGATCGTCGTCGGTATTCTTATGCTTCCGGTCGGAATAGGGACGGATATCAATCAGCTCGACCTTGATCAGTCCCTGGGCGACGGCCCGCCCGAGGATACTGCCCATGAGCATCGGGCGCAGCATCTCGGGGAAGATGGTCAGCACCTTGAAGGTCATTCGTCGAACACCGCCACTTCGGCAAGGCGCGCGGCGGAGAGAAGCATCTTCTTGGCGCGCACGTCCACTTCCAGAAACACACTCTTGAGCGCGGGCACCAGCACCTCGCCCAGCGGGCCCTTGAACACGTACACGTCGCCGGCGCCCGGCTGCAGCACGTCCGTCAGCGTACCGATCAGGCGGCCGGAATCGTCCGTCGCCACGCAGCCGATCAGGTCGCAGATGAACTCGGCGTCCTCGGGCAGCTTGGCGGCCGACGCCCGGTCCACGTAGATCAGGCGGCCCCGGAGCTTCTCGGCGGCGGTGCGGTCCGCATAGCCGCGGACGGTCAGGTAGACCGCATCGGAATCGATGCGGCTGACCTTGACCTTTTCCGGCACATAGGCGCCCGCCTCGTCCCGGAAAAATACGCGGGCGAGGCCGGCAAAGCGCGACGGATCGGAGGTGATCGGGCGCACCTTGACCTCGCCCTTCACCCCCTGGGGTTTCAGAATTTCGCCGATGACCAGGTATTCGTCCAGCATTACAGAATCTCGACGAACGTCGGCTTCTCGTCCTTGATGGTGGCGGCCTTGACCAGCGTGCGGATGGACTTGGCGATCCGCCCCTGCTTGCCGATGACCTTGCCCATATCGTCGGGCGCGACGCGCAGTTCGATGACGATGGCGTCGTCCGTCTCAGTCCGGTTTACGGACACCTGATCCGGGTGCTCGACCAGCGCCATGGCGACGTATTTGACCAGTTCCTGCATTTTGTCACCCATCGGCGCGCCTTACAGCACGCCGCCCTTCTTGAGCAGGCCGCGGGTGGTGTCGGTGGGCTGTGCGCCGTTGCCGAGCCAGTACTTGGCGCGCTCCTGATCGATGCGGATCTCCGCCGGGTCAGTCAGCGGGTTATAGTAGCCGATCTCCTCGATGAAGCGGCCGTCGCGGGCGTTGCGGCTGTCGGTAACGACGATGCGGTAGAAGGGCTGCTTCTTCATGCCCATCCTCTTGAGGCGAATCTTGACCATTGTTTTCCTCTCCTGTTCTTCCTTTTAATATAGCTTGACGCAAAATTGCGGGCTATTTCAGTCCGAAGGGCATCCGTCCGCGGCCGAACTTGCCGCCCATCATCTGCTTCATCATCTGGCGAGACTGCTCGAACCGCTTCAAAAGCAGGTTGACCTCCTGCACGGTGGTGCCCGCGCCGGCGGCAATGCGCCGCTTTCGGGAGGCGTTCAGAATGTCCGGGTTTCTCCGCTCCATCCGGGTCATGGAGCAGATGATGGCGGTCGTGCGGGCCTGTTCCTTCTGCACCTGATCCTCGTCGATGGTGACGCCGTTCAGCTTTGATCCCATGCCGGGGATCATCTTGAGGATATCGGTGATGGAGCCCATCTTCTTCATCTGGCCCAGCTGCTCGAGGTAATCCTCCAGCGTGAAGGACTGGGTCTTGATCTTGCGGCTGAGGTCCATCGCGTCTTTTTCGTCGAAGGAGTCCTGCGCCTTTTCGATCAGGCTCAGCACATCGCCCATGCCCAGAATGCGGGAGGCCATGCGGTCCGGATGGAATGGCTCGAGGTCGGTGAGCTTTTCGCCGGTGCCGCTGAACTTGATGGGCTTGCCGGTGACGGCCTTGACCGAAATCGCCGCGCCACCGCGGGTATCGCCGTCCAGCTTGGTCAGGATGACGCCGTCCACGCCCAGCTCTTTGTTGAAAGTCTCGGCCACGTTGACCGCGTCCTGGCCGGTCATGGAGTCCACCACCAGAAGGATCTCCTGGGGCTTGACGGCGGCGCGCACGTCGCGCAGTTCCTGCATCAGCTTTTCGTCGATGTGCAGGCGGCCGGCGGTATCGATGATGACCGGATCCTTCCCATAGTAACGGGCGTGTTCGACGGCCTCTTTCGCGATCCTGACCGGATCGCCCTGGCCCTTTTCAAACACCTCGACGCCCGCGTTCTGGCCCACCACCTGCAGCTGTTTGATGGCGGCGGGGCGGTACACGTCGCAGGCGGCCAGCAGCGGCTTCTTGCCCTGCCTCAAAAGCATGCCGGCGAGCTTGCCTGCCATCGTGGTCTTGCCCGCGCCCTGAAGGCCGCACAGCATATACACCGTGGGCGGGTTGGAGGCGTGGGTCAGCTTTGCGCCCGTGCCGCCCATGAGGCCGGTAAGTTCTTCGTTGACGATTTTAATGACCATCTGCGCCGGGGTGAGGCTGCCCAGAATCTCCTGCCCCACCGCGCGCTCGGTCACGCGCTTTACAAAATCCTTGACCACCACGAAGTTGACATCGGCTTCCAGGAGCGCCATGCGCACCTCGCGCATCGCCTCGCGGACGTCCGCCTCGCTCAGCTTGCCCTTGCCGCTCAGTTTTTTGAACGCGGCCTGCAGTTTGTCGGTCAGCCCTTCAAAGGCCATGCGCTTCACCTCTTGATTTCATGCTATCCTTCGATGCGCTCGATGGCGTCCAGCGCCCGCTTCGCCTCGTCCAGCGAACCTTCCGTCCCGGCGGCGGGCGTTACGTGGGACAGCGCCTGCCGGCAGGCGTTCACCGCGTCCTCCAGACGGCGGTACCGCGCCACCAGCCCGAGCTTGCGCTCATACTCTTCCAGCTGTGCCTGCGCCTTGGTCAGCGCGTCATGCACGCCCTGCCGCGTGATGCCCGCTTCCTCGGCCATCTCCGACAGCGAGAGATCTTCCTCGCAATATAGCCGAAGGAGCCGCGCGCGGTTTTTCGTCAGCAGCGGAGCGTAAAAGTCCATCAGCCAGTTGAGCGCCACCCGCTTTTCCAAAAGACCACCCCGCTTTGCATGCGCAAGGATCATTCTACCTGCGGAGAGGCGTTCTGTCAAGTAAATATTCTTGACAGCGGTAAATAGTCAAAAAAACGCGGAAAAATTCGTCCCTAAATTTCTTGTAAAACGCCCTGCAATTAGTGTATAGTATGACCGTTGTTCCATCGTATAATTTCAACAAGGAGGCGCTTGTTGTGGGCATTTCCAAAATTTCCTTCGGCCACTTGACCGACGGCCGCCCGGTGGACCTGTACACAATCAAAAACGCATCCGGCGCTTCGGTCTCCGCCGCCACTTACGGCGGCATTCTGGTTTCCCTCCGGGTACCCGACCGCAGCGGCGTGCTCACAGACGTGCTGCTGGGGTTTGCCGATATCTCCGGGTACGCGCCGGTCAACCCCGGCTACATGGGCGCGCTGATCGGGCGCGTGGGCAACCGGATCGGGTACGGACGCTTTTCGCTGAACGGCGTGGCGTACCAGGTCGCAGCCAATTCAAACGGACATCACCTGCACGGCGGCGTAAACGGCTTCGACAAGAAACTGTGGCTTGCGGAGGCGGACGAGGCGTCTAACGCCCTCAAACTTTCCATCGTCAGTCCCGACGGCGAGGAAAACTACCCCGGCCGCCTGGCCGTGACGGTCACCTATACCTTTTCGAATGACAACGTCCTGTCCATCCGCTATCAGGCGGTTTCCGACAAGGATACGCTGGTCAACCTGACCAACCACGCCTACTTCAACCTGTCCGGCGAGGGCAGCGGCACCATCGAGGACCACGAAATCCAGATTCTCGCGGACCGCTTTACCGCGGCGGATTCCGGCCTGATCCCCACGGGCGAACTCCGCCCGGTGGACGGCACGCCCTTTGACCTGCGCAGCCTCACGCGCATCGGCGACGGACTCCGCCATACCGGGGACGACGAGCAGATGCGCTACGGCGGCGGGTACGACCACAACTTTATGCTAAACGGCGAGGGCTACCGGAAGTGCGTCACGCTGTGCTCCCCCGCCACCGGCATCCGGATGGATACCTTCACCGATATGCCCGGCGTACAGCTTTATACCGGCAACATGCTTGAAACCGATGGGCCGGGCAAATGCGGCAGGAAGTACGGACGGCATGACGGGCTTTGTCTTGAGACGCAGTTCCCGCCGGACGCGATCAATCATCCCGGCTTTCCCAGCCCGGCTTTAAAGGCCGGAGAGCGGCTAGATTCAACGACATCGTATTCTTTTACCACACTTTGACGAATATACCGAACATTATCCTGTGCAAATCCGCTTGACAACGATTCCGCAAGTACTCTATAATGTTAACGAACGCATAATGGGAACCCGGAATGCGCGCCCTCAAATGGGCGCAGCATATCTCAAGGAGGAATAGGTTCATGAAGAAAATCGTCTCCCTTCTGTTGGTCCTGCTCATGGTGCTGAGCGCTACCGCCGCTTTCGCGGAAGCGCCCGCGAAGACCGAACTCAACATCGGCGTTCTCGTGTGGAAGTTTGACGACACCTACGGCTCCACCGTCCGCGCCGCCATGATCAAGTACGCCGAGGAACTCGGCAACGAGATGGGCATCAAGATCAACCTGGACCTGCAGGATGCCAACGACAACATGGCCAAGCAGATCGAGGAAGCGACCGTCATGTTTGCCAGCAAGCCGGACTTCGTCATCATCAACCTGGCGGAAGTTGCCTCCGGCATGAGCCTTGTTGAAATCGCGAAGGCCAATAATGTGCCCTTCCTGTTCTACAACAAGGAGCCCTCGACCGAGACCGTGCAGCAGGTTATCGTGGACACCGGCTCGATCTTCATCGGCACCACGCCGCGCGAAGCGGGCGACATGCAGGGCGAAATCCTCGCCGATCTGTACGCGAAGGATTCCTCCATCGACAAGAACGGCGACGGCGTGCTCCAGTACATCATGTTCATGGGCGAGCCCAACAACCCGGAAGCCATTGCCCGCACCAAGTACTCGGTGGAGACCGCCGAGGCCAAGGGCCTGAAGCTTGAGCAGCTGGGCGAGACCCTCGTGTGCAACTGGGACCAGGCGCAGGCCACGGATGCCATGACCGCCACCTGGGCCAGCTTCGGCGACAAGATCGAGGTCATCTTCGTCAACAACGACATGATGGGCCTGGGCGCCGTGGCGGCGCTGAACCAGGTGGGCTACAACACCGGCATCGACGGCGATCCCTCCGTCGTGATCATCGGCGTCGACGCGGTTGATTCTGCGCTCGAATCCATCAAGAACGGCGGCATGACCGCCACCGTCAAGCAGGACGGCGACGCCATGGGCAAGGCCAACATCCGCATCGCGATCAACGGCGCGCTGGGCAAGGATTGGCTTGACGGCACCGACTACACGATGTCGGCCGACGGCTACTCCGTGCGTATCCCCTACGCCAAGGTTACGGAATAACAAGGGCACGGGCATGGCTCGCGTCTGAACCTCGCGGGAAGAGGCGCCGGAGCGCCTCTTCCCCATATTCGTAATAGTAGGTTTGGTGATGAGTATGGATCATAGCCAGGCGCCCCTTCTGGAAATGGTGGACATTGACAAGCAATTCCCAGGCGTCAAAGCGCTGGACCGCGCGCGGCTTACGCTCCAGGCGGGCACGGTGCATGCGCTGATGGGCGAAAACGGCGCGGGCAAGTCCACGCTGATGAAGTGCCTGTTCGGCATCTATAAAAAAGATGCGGGCATCGTCCGCCTGGACGGCCGGGAGGTCAACTTCTCCGGCCCCCACGACGCGCTCAATCACGGTGTGGCGATGGTACATCAGGAGCTCAACCAGGTGCTTCGCCGCAACGTCATGGAGAACGTATGGCTGGGCCGCATCCCGGTGAACTGGGGCTTCGTGAACACCCGCAAGATGTTTGGTGATACCAAGGCGATCTTCGAGGACCTGCAGATCGACGTGGACCCGCGCACGCGAATCGGCGCGTTGTCGGTATCCCGCCGCCAGATGGTCGAAATCGCGAAGGCCGTCTCCTTCGACGCGAGGATCCTGGTGCTGGACGAGCCCACTTCGTCCCTGACGGAGAACGAGGTCGAGCACCTGTTCCGCATCATGAAGCGCCTGACCGAAAAGGGCGTGGGCATCATCTACATCTCCCACAAGATGGACGAAATCCTGCGCATCGCGGACGATGTCACCATCATGCGGGACGGACAGTGGGTCGCCACGCGCCCGGCCAGCCAGCTGGACACCGATGAAATCATCCGGCTGATGGTCAACCGAGACATGTCCAACCGCTTCCCGCCCAAGACCAACAAACCCGCGGACGTGCTGCTGGAGGTCAACAACCTCTCCGGAAAGTACGAGCCGACGTTCCACGACGTCAGCTTCAAACTGCGCGCCGGCGAGGTGCTGGGGGTTTCCGGCCTGGTGGGCTCCCGGCGGACGGAACTGGTCAATGCGATCTTCGGCTACTACACCAAGGAGAGCGGAGAGATCCTGCTCCGGGGCAAGCCCGTGGCAAACCACATTCCGAGCGAGGCCCGCAACAACGGCTTCGCGCTCTTGACTGAGGAGCGCCGCGCCACAGGCATCTTCCCGGAGATGACCATCACGTTCAATTCCATCATCGCCAACGTGGGCCGCTATGGGAGATTCCTGCTCTCCAACCGCCGGATGGGCGTGGATACCGACTGGGTCATCGATTCAATCCGCGTCAAGACGCCCTCGAAGCGCACCCACATCAAGAGCCTTTCAGGCGGCAACCAGCAGAAGGTCATCATCGGGCGCTGGCTACTTACCAAGCCGGACGTGCTGCTGCTGGACGAACCCACCCGCGGCATCGACGTGGGCGCGAAATACGAGATCTATCAACTGATCCTGAACCTCGCTTCGGAAGGGAAGGGCATCATCATGGTGTCCAGCGAGATGCCGGAGCTGCTGGGCATTTGCGACCGCATCCTGGTCATGTCCAACGGTCGCCTGAGCGGCGTCGTTGAGCGCGGCGTGGATTTCGGCAACATACCCGGCGAGCAGGAGACGATCATGCGGCTTGCCGCGCAGTACGTATAAGCGAGGATGGGATGCATATGGAAAACGTAAAAAAGAGGCTCGGCAACCGGAGCATGGGGGAACTTCTGCTCGATTACGCGCTGTACATCATTCTGCTCCTGATCCTGGTCACGGTCGGCATCATCCGGCCCGATTTCTTTAAACTGGACAACTTCATCAACATCGTCAAACAGGCGTCCACCAAGGGCATTCTGGCGCTGGGCTGCGCCGGGCTGATCGTGCTGGCGGGCACGGACCTGGCCATCGGCCGTGTTCTGGGCCTTTCCGCCGCGGTGACGGCGTCGCTGGTGCAGTCCACCACCTATGCATCGCGCATGTACCCGCAGATCACCGAGCCCCTCAACCTGATGATCCCGCTGCTCTGCGCCATCGCCGTGGGCGTTATTTTCGGCGCGATCAACGGCTTCGGTGTCGCCAAACTCCATTTGCACGCGTTCATCATCACGCTGGGTACGTCGCTGATCGCCTACGGCGTCAACTGCCTGTACATTGAGTCCCAGCCCTCCGGCACCGCGCAGGCGCTGTCCACTTTCACCAGGGACTTCCTGAACACGTCCGCCGGGAACATCATCTGGGGTTCTCTGAAAATTCCAAAGGTCGTGGTCTACTTCCTGGCCTGCGCCGTCGTGGTGCATTTTATCTGGACGAGGACACGGCTGGGCAAGAACATGTTCGCCGTCGGCGGCAACGAGGAAGCCGCCGCGGTCTCCGGCGTCAACGTCACCAGCACGATCATGTGGGTCTACGTCATCTCCGGCGTGCTCTACGGCATCGCCGCGTTTCTGGAGGCAGGCCGCGTCCAATCAGTCGGCGCAAACACCGGCATCAACTATGAGTTGGACGCGATCAGCGCCTGCGTCATCGGCGGCGTCAGCTTCTCCGGCGGCGTTGGCACGATCCCGGGCGTGGTCATCGGCGCGATCATCCTGCAGGCCATCAATTTCTCGCTGGTGTTCCTCCAGGTCAATGCGTACTATCAGTACATCATCCGCGGCCTGATCATTATCATCGCGGTCGCCATTGACGTGCGCAAGTACCTGGCCAAGAAGTGATGGATAAGCGGAACATTCGGGAATTGGAGGCCAAGCGCGAAGAGGCCCAACGGGCGGAGAAACCGCCGCTCGGCAAGGATTTGTTCGCCGTGCGCCGTCGATTGTACGACAAGATTAAAATCCCGCTGAAGACGCTGGATCTGATCATCTACATCCTGGTGGGGGCGCTCGCCCTCGCGATCATCCTGGGCATCGGTTCAAACCGCTAGCGCGAAGCGCCAGCGGTTTTCCTTTGCCTGGCGCACCTCGCCGGAGCGCGTCAGCAAAGTCCATCGTGTCGCGGACGGCGATCCGGTGACGGCTGACGGAGCAAGCGGAGTCGGGCGCGGTCACGGCCCGCCGATCCCGATCCCACGCGCCCTCGCGCCCGCGCGCCGGCCTGAATACCGCGCGATTTCCAAATACCGTTCGCCGCACACTCCGGCGGTAACGGCGACACCGCCCAATCCAAATCAAAAATTCTCTGGCGTTCCATCTTCCATGCCCCTGAAAAAAAATCCGTCAGCATTCCGTCGCGTCGGCAGCAAGCCCGAGTATCGAAGGTTTCCCGGCGGCCGCACGCCGCATGCGCATGCTCGCGGCCGTCCGAGGAGAACCTAGTGCGGGAGGTGTGCGGATGCAATCGATCTGGTCAAACGTCAGGATGCCCCAACAGCCGAAGCTCTCGGAGGACCTCGATGTGGACATCGCCGTGATCGGCGGCGGTATGGCGGGCATGCTGATCGCTTATGAACTGACCCGGCGCGGCTTCGACGTGGTCGTGCTGGAGGCCGAGCGCATCGGCAGCGGACAGACCGGCGGCACAACCGCCAAGATCACGTCTCAACACGGGCACGTGTACGCCCGGCTGATCGAGCAGTGCGGCCACGAGAAGGCGTTGCAGTACGCTCGCGCGAACCACGAGGCCATTTTCGCCTTTGAGCGCATCGTCGAATCCGAAGGCATCGCTTGCGATCTCGAGCGGAAAAGCGCATATCTGTACGCCCGCCGTGACCCCGCGCCACTGGAGGCGGAGATGCTGGCCGCCAGGAGCCTGGGACTTCCCGCTTCACTGGTTCCATCGCGCGATCTCCCCTTCCCCACCGCCGGCGCGGTCATGTTCTCCGACCAGGCGCAGTTTCACCCGCTCAAGTTCCTGAAGGGGCTTTCCGAGCATGTACGCGTCTATGAACACACCCGGGTAGAGCGCGTCGAGCCCAACGGGCTGTACACGGCCGATCACGCCGTGGCGGCGCGCCACATCGTGTTCGCGTGCCATTATCCCTTCGTCAACAAGCCCGGATACTATTTTGCCCGAATCCATCAGGAACGCTCCTATGTGGTCGCGCTGGAGGGCGTTCCGAAGCTGCCCGGCATGTACATCGGCCTGGAAGAGGACGGCCATTCGATGCGCATGCACGGAAAGATACTGCTTCTGGGCGGCGAAAACCACCGTACCGGTGAAAACGTGCCGGGACGGTATGAGGCGCTTATGGAAGAGGCGGAGCGGCTGTTCCCCGGGGCACGGGAAGTCGCCCGCTGGTCCGCGCAGGATGCCATCACACTGGACGGGGTTCCTTTCATCGGGCGCTATGCGCGCTCTCGTCCCAGCTGGCATCTGGCGACCGGCTTCATGAAGTGGGGCATGACCACCGCCATGGCGGCTTCACAGATCCTGGCGGACGATATTTCCGGCAAGCGCAACCGAGAAGCGCCGGTATTCCGCCCGCAGCGCTTTTCCACCGCGGAGCTTCCGCAACTGACCCGCGACAGCGCGCAGGCGCTGAAAGGGCTGACGCTGGCCGTCGCGCCGCCGGAGCGGATGCTCTCCGATCTGCCCGTCGGGCAGGGCGGCGTGGTGGAGGCGGACGGGCGCAAACTGGGCGCCTACAAAGACCCCTCGGGACGAGTTTTCTTCGTCACCACGCGCTGCCCCCATCTGGGTTGCGAACTGAGCTGGAATCAGGACGAACTGAGCTGGGACTGCCCCTGCCACGGCTCGAGATTTTCCTGCGATGGCCGGCTCATCAGCGGGCCGGCCCAGGAAGGGATACGGGTTGAATAGCTTTCGAGGATTTTACTTTAAACAGGCGACGGCGGACGACGCCCTCTCGCTGATCGCCGCCACCGGACAGGGCGCCGGGGGACGGCGGTTCGCCTCCATCCAGGTAGTGCTGCCGGAGGCCGCGTTCACGGTGCCCTTCCCGGTGGAGGAGGCGCGCCTGGAGCCCGCCGGGCCATCCGTCCACTTCGGTGAAAACCGACTGGACGCCTCAGGGATGAAAGTGGATCTTCGCGGCGGCGGACACGAAGTTTGTGGAGAACTGATCTTCGGCCCACTCTCCCGTCCCCGGGGCGACATCATGGGGCCTTTCGGGTTACTGCCGGGCCTTGAGTGCCGCCACCGACTCGTAAGCATGGCCCATGAGGTCCGGGGGATGCTGTCTGTGGATGGGCGGGAACGGCGCTTCGACGGCGCACTGGGCTACATCGAGGGGGATTCGGGTCGCTCCTTCCCGAAAAGCTATCTTTGGACGCAGGTCTTCTCGCCTGGCGGCGAGCCGCGCTCCGTGATGCTGTCCGTAGCGGAAATCCCCTGCGCGGGTTTGCGCTTTACCGGCATCCTTGGCTTTGCGCTGCTGGACGACCGCGAAATTCGGCTGGCCACATACCTGCGTGCACGGGTTGTGGAGATTGCGGACGGCTGCGTCACCGTCCGCCAGGGCGGATACACGCTGACCGTGGAATTTGACCTCGGCCCTTCCACCGCGCTTGAGGCGCCTGTCAACGGCGTCATGACCCGTGAAATCGGCGAACGCCTCTCCGGCCGAGCCCGTTACTGCATGACGCTGGACGGCAGGGTGCTCTTCGACTTCCTGTCTGAAAATGCAAGCTTTGAGTATGAATACGCCCGGTAGGTGATCCGAACAGGTGTTCCCAGCAGATTTAATCAAGCGTTCGGTTGCGGGATGCCGCCACGTCTGTTATAATCCTTATCAGAACATATGTTCGTTTTATGCCGAATCGAGGGATTTTCTCATGGATGCAATGCAAAAGCTGACACTGCTCACCGACGCCGCCAAATACGACGTGGCCTGCACCTCCTCCGGCGTCGACCGCTCCGGGCGCGGCGGGGCCATCGGCAGCGCCGCGGCCTGCGGTATCTGCCATAGCTTTGCCGGAGACGGCCGCTGCATATCGCTTTTAAAGGTGCTCCAGTCCAGCGCCTGCCGGTATGACTGCGCCTATTGCGTTAACCGCCGCTCCAACGACACGCCACGCGCCACCTTCCAGCCCCGGGAACTGGCAGACCTGACGATGGCCTTCTACCGCCGGAATTACATCGAAGGGCTCTTCCTGAGCTCCGCCGTGGCGGGCTCCGCCGACCGCACCTGTGAGCTGATGATCGAGACGCTGCGTATCCTGCGGGAGGAATACCGCTTCGGCGGTTACATCCACTGCAAGGCAATCCCCGGCGCGGATACGCTTTTGATTGAGCGCATGGGCCTTTACGCGGACCGGATGAGTGTCAACATTGAGCTTCCGTCCAGGCAGAGCCTCATGCTGCTGGCGCCTGAAAAGAACCGGGACAACATCCTGGGCCCGATGAAGCGCATCGCCGGCGGAATCCAGGAGAATACCCGCGCGCTGACCCTCTACCGCCATGCGCCGAAATTCGCGCCAGCGGGCCAGTCCACGCAGATGATCGTCGGCGCGACGCCGGAGAACGACCAAGCTATTCTGAAGCTTTCCGAAGCGCTGTACGACCGGTTCCATTTAAAGCGCGTGTTTTATTCGGCTTACATCCCGCTCAACGATGACAGACTGCTGCCCCCCCTCGGTACGCCGCCGCCCCTTTTGCGCGAACACCGTTTGTATCAGGCGGACTGGCTTTTGCGCTTCTACGGCTTCCGCGCCGACGAACTGCTGGACGACCGCCGCCCCAACCTGGACCCGGAGCTGGACCCCAAGTGCAACTGGGCGGTGGGACATCTGGACCAGTTCCCGGTGGACGTCAACCGCGCGCCGCAGGAACTATTGCTGCGCGTACCGGGCGTGGGCGTCAAAAGCGCCTGGCGCATTTTGCAAGCCCGCAGGCATGGGGCGCTGGACTTCGAGGCGCTCAAAAAGATGGGTGTGGTATTAAAGCGCGCGCAGCACTTCATCACCTGCTCGGGAAAGCCGCTGATCCGGTTGCGCCTGGACGATCAAACGACCCTGACCAGCCTGCTTGCAAGCCGCGCGATGGTGCTGGGCGAACACTCCGTTCAATTGTCGCTGCTCGACCCCACGGAGGAGGATCTGCAAAAATGCCTTACAGGACAGATGTAGTTTACCGCTACGACGGCACGCTGGACGGGTTTTTGTGCTGCGTGTACGAGAGTTATGCCATGAAGGAGATGCCCGCGGCGATTCTGGGTCCTGAGGACGAGCAGCTTTCACTGCTCCCGACGAGGGATGTGGAAACCGACGCATTCCGGGCGGCGCGGGTGCTGAAATCCATTCCGGCGCGCATCTCGGAGGACGCACTGTATTTGGTCGAGCGGGCGATGCTGACCTCGATGCCGGAGAAGGAAAAACGGCTGCTCGAGTTCCTGCGTCTGGGGTACCGCAAAGGGGGCATGGTGATGGACATGGTGCATGACGACGCGGTCGCGCCGGTTCTCGCCGCCGTCACCCATCTGGGACGCGAGGCCCACCTTTTTCTGGGCTTTGTGCGGTTCACGGAGAACGCCGGCGTGCTGGCGTCTGTCATTGAGCCGAAGAACCGGGTGCTGCCGCTGATCGCGCGGCACTTTCTGAATCGCTATCCAAACGAGGCCTTCATCATCTTCGACCGGACGCACCGGGAAGCGCTGGTCGCGCAGCGGGGTCGCGGCCGCATCGCGCCGCTTTTATCGCTGGAGTTGCCCGCGCCGAACGATATGGAGCGCGCCGTGCGGGCACTGTGGCGCCGCTTTCATCAATCGGTCGAGATCGATCAGCGCAGGAATTCCGTTTGCCAGCGCACGCATCTGCCGCATCGGTACCGGCGCGTCATGACCGAGTTTGAGGCCGAACCGGCGGGCGAGCGGGCCGACCGCGTCCCATCCGTCGACTTCTCCGCAAATCCCGCCCATTTACCGGGCGTATGAAGGAGGAAGCCCATGCAATTCAGACTGGCGCTCATCGCGGTGTCCGATGTGGAGAGGTCCAAGGCGTTCTACGGTGATCTGTTCGAACAGAAAGTGGCGATGGATCTGGGGTGGAACGTGACCTTCAGCGGAGGCTTTGCCATTCAGCAGAATTTCGCGTGGCTTATCGACGCGCCGCCGGAGTCGGTGATCCCCCGCGCGCACAACCTGGAGCTGTATTTCGAGGTGCAGGATTTCGACGCGTTCCTCGCGAGGCTCGCGCAGCATCCTGAAATCGAGCTGGTACATCCGCCGAAGAAGCACGAATGGCAGCAGCGCGTCTCCCGGCTCTACGATCCGGACGGGCACATCATCGAAGTGGGTGAATCCATGGCCGTCATCGCCCGGCGCTTCCTTTCGGAAGGCAAGACGATCGAGGAGACGGCGGCGCTCATCCAGCATCCGATTGCCTTCGTGGAGGCGGCCGCCGGAGAGGAATAATCGCCCGGACAGGAATTCCCGCGCCAACCCTCCCTTTCCAACGGACAGAAAAATCCCGCGTCCGGCTCAAGCCGCGCGGGATCTCTTTTATGAATTGGATTCATTTTTTCCCGCCAGGCCGGGCTCCCCTCCGGAATCGGACGCGGCGGCGGATTCCGCCGGGCCGCCCGGCGCCTCAAAAAACAGCGGCCTTCGCTTTCGGTAATAAACGCAGACGAGGATCGAATAGATCGCCACCGTGGCCAGTTGGATTTCCATGGTCACAACCTGCGGCGAATCGTACCGCACGTACAGTATCAGCAGGCAGAGGCTGTATATCGGATTCAGGATCAGATAAATCATGAAGCTGTACCAGGCATAGGCCTTCCATTTCCAAAACCCGACGAACGCCGCCAGAAACAGAAAGAGCGCGACGGTGGTATAGGCAATGTCAACCCAGTAAAGCGGGCTCAAATTCAAGTTGGGCAGCATATCCAGCAGCAGCCGTTTGAGCATGATGAGAAAACCGGCAGGCAGCGAAAAGTAGTGGACAAACTTGTGAAAGCCGAGCGGCGTATTCTCTCTTTCGTAATAGCGCTTCACGGTGATGTCTCCCTTCGATGATTCCACACCCTGGAAACCCGCGCCGCACACCCCGCATCAAAACCCATTAAGACCCCGAACCGTTCAGAAACACCTTGAGCAGTTGCCGGTTCTTCTCAAGGTCGGGCTTGATCACCCAGGCGCCATCCACCGTGCCGGTGGTATAGGCGCCTTCCGCGGGCAGCCGGAACTGCTCCAGGCTGAGTCCGCCCGTCAGCACCTTAACGGCCTCCAGGCCCATCTCAAACACGTTGACGTTGGTGTCGACGGCAGAGAACGCCGTCTGCATCAACTTGGCGTAGATCACCGGATTCTTCGTGGCGCGCAGCTTTCCGATCATCGCCTCCAACACGGCGCGCTGCCTGCTCGCGCGCATATAGTCGGAATCGATCTTGCGAATGCGCGAGTAGGCGAGCGCCTGCGGGCCGGTAAGGAGCGTATCCGCACCGTAGCTCTTCAGATAATCGATTGGGCGGCCATCGCCCAACCGCTTCCATGTGGCGTCCAGGCCCTTGTTGATCTCCTGCATCTCCGCCTTGGTCACGTTCACCGACACGCCGCCGATGCTGTCAATGAGGTCGGAGAAGCCCTCAAAATCAATGACCGCGTATTTTGTGATGTTCAGGCCGAATGCCTGATTCACCGTGCGCATGGCCAACTGTTCCCCGCCGAAACGGTAGGCCGCGTTGATTTTATTCTTCCCATAACCCTCGATGTTCACCAGCGTATCCCGCATGATCGAAGTCAGCTTGATGTCGCCGCTGCCGATGGAGGCCACCATGATCGAGTCCGTGCGGCCCCGCCCCTGCTCGTTGTCCGCGCCCAGCAGCAGGACGTCGGTATAACCGGACGAAAACAGCCCGTCCAGCGAGAGCCCGCCGGGCAGGTTAATGGAAAGCGGCAGACGCGTGACCAGCATCAACAAAGCCCAAAGGATCGCCAGAATCAGCGCAATGCGGAAAAGACGGCCGAGACAGCTCGGACGTCTTCTGGGTCGGTACGGTTCATAGTACATAGGCGTACTCCACGGCTGTATTCGACGCCTGACGCGCGTCAGCGGCCCAGCATCCGGGCGGCGAGTTTTACATCGCCGCGCTCCAGCGCCGCGCGAATCCTCGTCGAGGATACCTTTTCGCCGTCCATCAACACGACGGGCATTTCGTAGACCTCAAACCCCATCTCCTCGCCCAGGGAACGGAGCGACTTGACGTCACCCGCGCCCTTGAAGCCGAATGTGAAGTCCACCCCCGCCACCACCGCCCGGACATCATACCGGTCCAGCAGCATCCGCAGGAACGCGCGGGGGGATTTCTCCGCCAGCGTCTTTGTAAACTTCACCATATCCACCCGGTCGACGCCCAGCGCATACAGCGCGGCGCGGCGGGTGGCGGCGTCCATGATCAGCGCGGGCATCTGCCCAAACACGCTGCGCGGGTGGTTCTCAAACGTATAGACGACAGAACGCCAACCCCGGTTGCGTGCAATCTCCACCGCCTGGCGCACCAGCGCCTGATGACCGACGTGCACACCGTCAAACATGCCCAGCGCGACGACGGAGGGCTGACGGCCCTGATCCTCTCTGTCAACCCCCTGAAGGGCGCTTCGGCGTCCGTTGCCTTTTTGATCGCTCGATGCCTTCGGCGTCATACATTCGTTCCTTGTTGCAATTCTTGAATCCGCGCCGCCCTTCAACTTCCGAAGCCGGAAAAGCCGAGGAGCGCCAGCGCGATGAGCCCTGCGCTGACCAGCGCAATGGGCAGCCCTTTGAGGCCTTCCGGCACATCGGAAAGCGCCAGCCGTTCCCGTACGCCCGCCAGCAGCACTACCGCCAGGAGGAAGCCCGCGCCGCCGAACACGCCGGTCAGCGCGCCATAAAGGAAAGATTCCGCCTGGGCGCTGAAGAGCGCCGCGCCCAGCACCGCTCCGACGAGCGCGATCAGCGCATGCAGCGCCGTCGGCTCCCCGAGACCAAACGGATTTTTAGCCTTCAAAATCCGGTTGAAAAGGCTGAACACAGCCAGAATCACCAGCGCGAACATCGCCGTCGTCAGGAATCCCAGCTTCAGCGGCATCAGCACAAAGAAATACAGCGCGCTGGTGACGATGGAGACGAGCACGATCATCAGCGCCACCCAGGCACCGATCCGCAGGGATGCCTTGAACTTGTCCGCACCCAGCGCCGAACGCTCCGCGAAGAAGCGCGAGAACACGAAGTTATCCGTCAGGACGCCGCCAAAGAGAATCGCCAGAACCTTCATTCCGTCGATCATGCGTCCTCCCCTCCCTTCCCGCGCCCGGGCATGCACGCCCGAACGATCGCCAGAATCACGCCGGCAATGAGAAAGCCGCCCGGCGCGACCGCGAGCATGCGCATCGGCTGGAACGCCTCGCCCAGTTTGACGCCAAACACGGCGCCGCTCCCCAGCACCTCGCGAAGGCAGCCGATCACCGTCAGCGCCACCAGATACAGCGCGCCGCGCGCCAGCGCATGAACGAGCGAATCCTCTGTCTCCCGGTCCTCGTCATACACTTCGGGATAGGCCGTCAGCGCGCAGAGAAAAGGAACCAGCGTCATGTAAAGCCCCAGCGGCGAGGCGAGGCGGGGCTGTGCCACCGCCAGAACCATCTGCGCCATCGAGGCCACGGTGGCCGCGAAAAGCCAGAACGCGAAACCACGGTGCTCCTCGCGAATGAATTTCCAGATCGCCGAAAGCAGAAGGCTCGCGCCAACCGCCGTCACCAGCACACCCGCGCCGATGACCAAGCCGTTCATCCCGGTGTTCACCACCGCGATTGCGGGCAGCGCCGCCAGCGCCAGCTTGGCAAGGCCAAATTTCTTGGACGCAGCGCCAATCTGCGCCCCGCCCGGATTACTATGCATGACGCTCCCTCCTCTTGTGGCCGTAGATGCGCGGCCGGATCGACCGGTCAATCAACGGCGTCAACGCGTTCATCGTGAGGATCGCGAAGGTCACGCCCTCGGGATAGGTCCCAAAGCGTCGCATCAACACCGTCAGCGCGCCACAGCCCAGGCCGTATACCCACTGTCCCGGGCCGGGACGGGGGCCGGAGACGTAGTCGGTCGCCATGAATACCGCGGCAAACAGGAGCCCGCCCGACATAACCGCGGAGAGCGGATTTTCACCGACCGCCCAGGCGACGAGGCAGGCGCCCGCCGCCATGGACAGCGGAATCCGGATGTTGATGGTGTAGGTAAAGAGCAGCCAGACAAGCCCCGCCAGGATCATCAGCTTGCTGACCTCTCCAATGGAGCCGGGGATGTTACCCATGAAAAGATCCGTCCAGGAAAAGCTCTGGGCCAGCGGCGTGGCCGAAGACACTGCGTCCGCGCCCGGCGCCACATAGCCGCTTATTGCGGCGGGCCAGGAGATCAGGAGCATCGCGCGGCCAACCAGCGCGGGGTTCATGAAGTTGTGGCCCATGCCTCCGAAAAACTGCTTGGCCACGATGATCGCAAACGCGCTGCCCACCGCCGCCATCCAAAGCGGCGTGGAAGGCGGAAGCGTCAGTCCAAGAAGAAGCCCCGTCACCAGCGCGGACAGATCGCCCACACGGATGGGTTTGCGTGCCAGGGCCTGCCAGACCAGCTCCGCCATCACGGCGGCGGCAGAGGACACGAGCAGGACCCACAGCGCGGGAAGCCCGAAGTTGTACACGCCCAGCGCCGCGCAGGGCACGAGGGAGAGCACCACGTTGAGCATCAGCCTCTGCGTGGAGACGGGCGAGAGCACATGCGGCGGATTTGAAACGGAGTATTTCATTTCTGCTTTCTCCTTTCCGCAAGAATCTGCCCGCGGGCATCCCGGAATGCGGGGGTCAGGTGCCGCCTAGCCGGACAGATGTAGGAGCAGCAGCCGCAAAGGATGCAGTCCATCACGCCGATTCCCTCTGCGGCGCCCATCTCTTTGGACAGGATGAAGCCCTCCATCTCATAGGGCACAAGGCCGATGGGGCATACTTCGGTGCAGCGTCCGCAGCGGATGCAAGGCGTGGGATCGGGTACGTCTTCAGGCCTGTAGACCACGATGCCGCCGGTGCCCTTTCCGATCGGGGTCTCGGGGCCAGCGGCGCAGGGGCCCATCATCGCGCCGCCAAGCACAACCTTTGAACCCTCCTCGATGCCGCCGCTGAACTCCAGAATTTCACCCACGGACGTACCGATGGGCACCCGGATGTTGGCGGGCCGCTTCACGCGACCGGTGACGGTGACGATGCGATCCACCAACGGCCTTCCCTTTTCCACCGCGTCGGCGATGGCGGCGGCGGAAGCCACGTTGATCACCACCACGCCCGCGTCAATGGGCAGCTTTCCAGCGGGAACTTCACGGCCCGCAACCGCCTGAATCAGCTGTTTCTCACCACCCTGCGGATAGCGAGTTGCCAACACCTTGACGGTAATACCGCTCTTGCCTGCCGCAGCTTTGCGAACCGCCTCGATGGCGTCGGGTTTATTGCTCTCGATGGCCACGATGCCCTTATTGGAGCCGAAGGCGCGCATCGCGGCCACAAGGCCCGCCACGACGCGGTCGGGCTGTTCCACCATCAGCCGATGGTCGCTGGTCAGGTGCGTTTCACATTCCGCACCATTCAGGATCACCATTTCACAGAGATCGCCGCATGGAATGCACATTTTAACGTGGGTGGGAAAGCCCGCGCCGCCCATGCCGCACAGCCCCGCCGCCTGAATGGCGGGCAGGATCGCCTCGGCCTCGCAGGTTTCCACGTCGCAAAGCGGCGTCAGCTCAACCCACTCGTCCTTAAAGTCGTTTTCGATGGCGATGCTGGCGGGCTCACAGCCCGCCGCCGCCCGGACGTCCGTCACAACGCCGGACACACTGGCATGAACTTTGACGCCCAGAGGACCCACCGCTTCCGCGATCAACTGGCCGATCCGCACGCGCTCGCCCTGCTGGACGCAGGGACTCGAGGGCGCGCCCAGATGCATGTTCATCGGGATGCGCACGAACTTGGGCGCAAACAGTTCCGTGGGCTGGTTCCTCGTCGGCCCCTTGCCGCAAGCTTCCCCGCCCAGCGGATGTATGCCGCCCCAAAATCTGCTCTTTCGCATGGCTGCCTTAACGCCTCCTGTCTGGCCTTAGCCGTTCCTGCTGGCCAGCAGGGTGTTTAAAAACTCCGCGCACTGGTTGACGCCGTTCACCACCGCGGTGGAGGTGATCGTCGCGCCGCTGATCGCGTCAATGGTGGAAGCGGCCTCCGCGGCGGGCGCGGGAGTGTCCTGCGCCTCGGCCGCGGGCGCGGCGGGCACGGCCGATTCAGCCGTCGTGGCGCTGGAGGTGGCGTCGCCGGTCGTCGCGCTGGACGAGGCGTCCGCCGCGGGCGCGGCGGTCGCAGCCGCTACGGCCGTCGTGGCGCTGGAAGTGGCGTCGCCCTTATTGAGCGCCACCGGCGTCTTAATGCCCACGAACTGATCCTTGAACTCCGGATCCTTGGACTTGGCACCCAGGCCCGGCGTTTCGTTGAACTGCGCGCCGTCTACACTAATGCCGGTCAGCGCGCCGCTCATGTCCATCCCGACGACCAGCTCGATTGGCCCGCCGTAGCCCTTGACGGTGACCTGGGCCGCATAGCCCACAGTCGCACCGCCGGCACGGCCTTCGTAGCAGCTGTCAAGGCCGGTATCCGCACCGAGCTCCACAGGCACGAACTGTTCGGCCGCGGGCATCGACTCTCCCTGCGGGCTGTCCTTGCCGATGGTACCCTCAGGCAGCGCGAAGACTTGGGTCACCAGGTGGGTTGATACGAGCAGCAGGGCTGAAACCAAAGCGATCACCAGGACCGACGCCCATACCGGCAGTTGCTTTTCCATATTACGCCTCCTCGAGTTTAGGGCTCGTCTACGACGAGCGCTTTTGCGCCATCCGTCATGGTCACCGTGCCGTCGGAACCGATGAAAACCGCGTCAATCCCGTCAAACTTCCCGATCAGTTCCATGCCCTTCTCAAGCCCCAGCACGTAGCAGGCGGTGGACAGCGCGTCGCCCATCGCGGAACTCTTGGAGAGAATGGTGACGGAATCCAGACCGTTTTCCACCGGCCAGCCCGTCACGGGGTCCAGCAGGTGATGATAACGGATGCCATTCAAAATGAAATACCGCTGGTAGTTGCCGCTGGTGACCACCGAAAGATCTTCGGCGCGGAAGGTCATCTTGTTGACGCCACTGTCCGCCTCAGGGTCCTGAATGCCCACCACCCAGGGTTTGTCGTCGGTCGCACGGCGGCCGATCGTCAGTACGTTGCCGCCCAGATTGATCAAGGCGCTGGTCACGCCCCTCGCCCGCAGGAATTCCGACAGCCTGTCGGCGATGTATCCCTTCGCGATGCCGCCCAGGTCCAGGCCCATGTCGTCGGGAAGCGTCACCGTGTCGCCGCTGACAACCAGTTTGCGGTAGTCCACATGGGTCGCGGCTTCCGCGAGCGCATTCGCGTCCGGCAGCACCGCGGTCTCTCCGGAGAAGTTCCAAAGTTTTGTTTCCGGCTCGACCGTTGGGTCAAAGGCACCGCCGGACGCTTCGCTGATCGCGAGCGCGTCCCGGAGCATCTCGGCAGTATCGGACGATACGGCGACATTGCCGTGCTCGTCGTTGATGCGCCAGACGTCGCTGCCCTGAACGGTTCTTGAGAACAGCTTCTCATACCGGGCGCACTCGTCCAGCGCTTCCTTGAGGGGCGCATCGTCCGTGACATAGGCAGAGAGCGTAATCACTGTGTCAAAATAGAACCCGACCACCGATTTTTTCTCCAGTGCCTTCGTACCCTGACAACCGCTGAGCAGCATCAGCGCGAGGCACAGCGCGAGCAGTTTCTTCGTCATTTGGTCCACCCCGATTTCTCAAGCGCCGCGTTTACGTATTTTGCCGCAATTCCGGTGATCAAACCCGTGGCGGCGGAAAGCGCCATATAAAGCGGCAGAACCGCCATCAGCGCATCCGGCCGAACATGGACGATCAGCGCGGCGGCGCCCAACTGCCCCGCGATGTGAAACACCGCGCCAAGAATGGATACACCGACGATGGAGATGCCCTTCACCCGCCTCGCCAGGTACATCACGGCAAGGCTCAGCGCGCCGCCGCCGAGGCTGAACGCCATCGCCATGCCGTTCAGGTACACCAGTCCCGCAATGCCCACCTTGATGATCATCAGCGCCCACGCGGCCTTGGGGCGCATCAGGTAAATCGCGTAGAGCAGCACCGTGTTGGCCAAGCCAAGCCGGATGCCGGGGATCGCGGAAACCGCCGGAATCTGGCGCTCAATGTAGGAGAGCACCAGCATGACGGACGACAACAGTGCCATCCGCGAAAGCGTCTTGGCGCTCATGGTCCCTCCGTCAACTCGATCGACACGCCGTTGGGCAGACAGACGATCCAATCGCCAAGCGGGCGATGCTTGCGGCTCTCGTCCGTCACAACGCCCTCGTGGACACAATCTTGATTTGTGCAGGTGGAGTAGGACATCGAGACGCCGTCATCTTTGATTTCAACCACATTGACCCTTCCATCGCCCTGATCGATTCGGATGGTCGCGTCCTCATTGAGCGGCACATGCCGATAGGGCTCGCCGCCGTTTCCGATGTAGACGTTCACATACGTGGCGCTGGCGGGATGCGCGCGCCCGAAAAACAAATAAAGAACCAGCGCCGCGGCAACCACCGCCAGCGCGAGGATGAGATCCCGGCCCGTCATCAATGTTTTTTTCTTCGCATCCGCCATATCGGTAATATTTTATCAGATAGGTTGTCGAAATGCAATACCAAACACCACGACAGACGGCGCGTATCCGGTTTTTAACCCGGGATGCCTCCGCCTGACATAAAGCGCTTCCCCCGCGGGCTTTGCGGCCGCCGGGAGAAGCGCTTCACATTTACGGGCATCACGGCGCATCCGTCAGGTGCCACGCTTTTCGTTGCCGCGGTCGATCCAGCTGACGCCCAGGCAGCCTCGCCCCAGATGGATGCCCAACACCGGCCCGATGTGGCGCACCTGCACCCGGTGTCCCTTGGATTCCACCTTCGCCTTAAGCGCCGCCATCTGTTCCTCCGCGATAAAGCCCTCCACCAGGCAGTCGCAGGGCTCTTTGGGCAGGCTGTCCACCAGCGTCTTCAGCTGCTCGCTCCGCCCGCGGACGACGCCCGTGGCCACGATGGAGCCATCGATGCACCGGAGTACCGGCCGGATGTTGAGGATGGTCGAAATGGAGAGGCGTACCCCGCCCAGGCGGCCGCTCTTTCGCAGCGGCGTAATATCGTCCACGGTAAAGATGATCCGAACGCTGGCGCGCAGCGCGTTCAGCGCGGCGGCGGTCTCCGCAAGCGACCTGCCTTCGTTCAGCAACCTCCGTGCCTCCAGCACCATCTGGTAAAGCCCGCCGCTGGTGGTCAGGGAATCCACCACCTGGATGCGCTCCGCGGGGAATTCCCGCGCCGCTACGCTGGCGTTGCCAAATGTGCCGCTGAGGCGGGAGGAGATGGTCAGGCACAGGATGTCCGCACCGGATTCGATCAACTCCGCAAATACGCCGGCAAAGGACGCATATCCGGCCTGAGACGTGCGCAGGTGCTCGATGCTCGACTCCACCAGCCGCTCGTAATCGCCGTTTTCATCCATATAGCTCTCGAGGAAGGGCTGCTTCCCCTCCAGCGAATAGCTCATGGGGACCACGGTGACGCCCAGCGCCTCCGCCTCCTCCCGGCACAGGTGGGCTGAACTGTCGGTCACAATCGCGATCATAGCGCCTGCCCTCCGATGGCTCTAAATTTCCGGTACCGCTGCTCAACCAGCGCCGGAGCATCCATCCCGATGTAATGTGTTACGGCCTCCGCCAGCGCATTCCTCAGGCGATCGTTGAGCGAAGCGCTCTCGCCCTCCTCAAATACCTGCTCGATCACGCCCAACCGCATAAGGTCCCGGGCGGTCAGCTTCAGACATTCGGAGGCCTCCCGGACGCGCTTGGCGTCCTTCCAGATGATGGACGCCGCGCCTTCGGGCGAGATCACGGAGTACACCGCGTTTTCCAGCATCCACACCTCGTTGGCGGCGGCCAGCGCCAGCGCGCCGCCGGAGCCGCCCTCGCCGATGATCACCGAGATGACCGGCACCGTCAGCCCCATCAGCGTCCGGATGCTCTCCGCGATCGCCGGACCCTGTCCCCGCTCCTCCGCGCCGATGCCGCAGTAGGCGCCGGACGTGTCCACAAAGCAGACGACCGGCCTTTTGAACTTCTCCGCCAGCAGGAAGTGGCGGATGGCCTTGTGGTACCCTTCCGGGTGGGCGGAGCCGAAGTTGCGCTTGACGCGCTCCTGGGTATCTCGCCCCTTTTCAATGCCGATCACCGTGACCGGGCGGCCGGAAAGCCTGGCAATACCCGCCACAATGGCGCGGTCGTCCGCGAAACGGCGGTCGCCATGCAACTCCACAAAATCGGTGAACAGCGCATGGATGAAATCCATCGCGGTCTGGCGGTTCTTGGCCCGCGCAGCCTGTACGCGGCTGTAAGCATCCATCAGGCCACCCCCTGGTGCAGCGACAGCAGACGGCCAATCAGGCCCCGGAGCTCCCGCCGGTCGCAGATGATATCCACAAAGCCCTTTTCCAGCTGGAACTCCGCGCGCTGGAAGCCCGCGGGCAGCTTTTGCCGGATGGTCTGTTCGATGACGCGAGGCCCGGCAAAACCGATCAGCGCCTTGGGTTCGGCGATCAGGATGTCACCCAACGTGGCAAAGCTGGCGTCCACGCCGCCAGTGGTCGGGTCTGTCAGCACCGCGATGTAGAGCAACCCTGCGCGACCGTGCCGCTCCACCGCGCCGGATGTCTTGGCCATCTGCATCAGAGAGAGGATGCCTTCCTGCACCCGCGCGCCGCCGGAGAGCGTAAAGCCCACCACCGGCAGGCCCTCCGCCGTGGCCAGCTCGAAAAGGCGCGTCACTTTTTCGCCCAGCGCCGTTCCCATAGAACCCATCATGAAATTTGGATCCATCGCGAACACAGCGCAGCGTATGCCTTCGATGGCGGCGGTGCCTGTCACGACGCCTTCGTTCTCGCCGCTCATCGCCTTCGCCTTTTCCAGCTTGTCGTCATACTCCGGGAAGTTCAGCCGGTTCGACGAGGTAATCTCCCGGTCGATCTCCCGGAAGCTGTTCGGATCCACGGTGAGCGCAATGCGCTTTCTGGCCGGCAGGCGCATGTGCGCGCCGCAGCGGCGGCATACGTGGAGGTTTTCCTCAAGGTCCAAGGCCGAGAGACGGCTCTTGCAGCCGGGGCACTCGGTCAACGCCTCGGGAACCTTGTTTTCGCCCTCCAGCGCGTTCTTCGGCTTGCCGAAAAGATATTTGGGCAGCATTTATCGTTCCTCCAGGAAGGACGTGGTGTAGCTCCCGTCCAGAAATGCGTCTTCGCCGATCAGGTCCTGTTGAAGCTCGCCGGTGTGATCAATGCCTTCGATCACCATCTCACACAGCGCCGCGCGCATCTTGCGAACCGCTTCGGCGCGGGTCGCCGCGTGGACGATGAGTTTTCCGACCATTGAGTCGTAGTAGGGCGGCATCTGGTAGCCCTGGTAGAGCGCGGTGTCAAAGCGCACCCACGGGCCGCCGGGGATGTGCAGAAGCTCGATCCGGCCGCAGCAGGGCCGGAAATTCTCCGCGGGGTTCTCCGCGTTGATGCGGCATTCGATGGCGTGGCCGCGGATGCGCACGTCGCTTTGGGAGAAGGACATCGGCACGCCCGCGGCGATGCGGATCTGCCACTTGACCAGGTCGACGCCGGAAACCATCTCGGTCACCGGGTGTTCCACCTGCAGCCGCGTATTCATCTCCATGAAGTAGAATTCGCCGGTTTGGGCGAGCAGGAACTCAATGGTGCCCAGCCCCTCGTAGTCGACGGCGCGGGCGGCCTTCGTCGCGGCGCGGGACAGCTCCTCCCGAAGGCCCGGCGACACGGTGGGCGCGGGGCTCTCCTCGATGAGCTTCTGGTGCTTGCGCTGGACGGAACAGTCCCGCTCCCCCAGGCACACCACGTTGCCCTCCTGATCCCCCATCACCTGAACCTCGACATGCTTGACGCGCGTCAGGTACTTTTCCAAATATACGCCGTCGTCGCCGAAGGCGGTGCGGGCCTCTGCCCTGGCGGCGAGGAACGCACGCTCCACATCTTCGATCTTTTCAACGAGGCGTATGCCGCGCCCGCCGCCGCCTGCGCGCGCCTTGATGAGCACCGGAAGCCCCGCGCGCTCCGCCTCGGCCCGGGCCTGGTCCGCGCTCTCCAGCAGATCGCAGCCGGGCACCACGGGTACGCCCGCCGAGCGCATGGTGCGGCGCGCCTCGTCCTTGTCGCCCATGCGGCGGATGGTTTCCGGAGAAGGACCGATGAATTTGATGCGCTGCTCGCCGCAGCGCCGCGCAAATTCCGCGTTTTCGGACAGGAGCCCGTATCCGGGATGGATCGCCTGCGCGCCGGTGACCAGCGCCGCCGACAGGATGCGGTCCATGTTGAGATAGCTCTCGCGGGCGGGCGGCGGGCCGATGCACACGCTTTCATCCGCCAGGGACACGTGCAGCGCGTCGCGGTCGGCCTCGGAGAACACGGCTACCGTCTGGATGCCCATCTCCTTGCAGGCGCGGATGATGCGCACCGCAATCTCGCCGCGGTTCGCGATCAGAATTTTGGGAAACACGAATTCAGCCTCCTGAGAGGACATTCCCTTCGGAATGCCAAATCTTGCGGGGCGGTCAGGCGATGATGAAGGTAAACTCGCCGGAGGCGCAGACTTCTCCGTTCACGCGGGCTTCGCCAGCCACGACATGCACGTTCATCTTGCTGCGAAGAAGGGTCGAACGGGTCTCGACCAGGTCGCCCGGCCGCACCGCGCGGCGGAAGCGGGTCTTATCGATTCCGGCATACATCGGCGTACCGGTGTTGACGGCCTCCCGGAAGAGGAGGCAGGATGCCTGGGCGATCAGTTCGCACAGCACCACCCCCGGCACCACGGGATTCCCCGGAAAGTGCCCGTCCAGGAACCATTCGTCGCCGCGCACCCGATACCTGCCCAGGGCCGCACCGCTCTCGTCCAATTCCGCCTCGTCCACCAGAAGCATCCGGCTGCGGTGCGGGAGGATGCCTTCGATTTCCTGTCTGTTCATATGAATCAACCCTCAGTAGAGCTTGAACAGCGTCTGGCCGAACTCGACCACAGAGCCGTTCTGGATGCACACGTCCACGATCTCGCCGTCGTGAGTGGCGGTGATCTCGTTCATCAGCTTCATTGCTTCAACGATACACAGCACGTCGCCCTTTTTCACGCGGTCGCCCACTTTGACGAAGGGTTCCGCATCCGGCGCGGGCGCGCCGTAGAACACGCCCACCAGCGGCGATTTGACTTCGATGATGTCGTTGAAGTCCACGCCAACGTCCTGCGGTTTTTCCGGCGCTTCGGCGGTTTGGGGCAGCGAGCCGGCCGCCGGCTGCGCGGGCATGGGCGCCGCGCCGGACATGCAGCATTCCAACCGCACGTGGTTTTCGCCTTCGGTCACTTCGATGGCGCTGAGGCTGTTCTGCCGGAGAATCTGCGCCAGTTCCCGGATCTGCCGGATGTTCATGTGCACCTCCTGACGGCGAGCACGCCGTTGTGCCCGCCAAAGCCCAGAGAAATTGACAGCGCGATGTCGATCGGAGCGCTGCGCGCGACGTTCGGAACGTAGTCCAGGTCGCACTCGGGGTCGGGCTCCTCCAGATGGATCGTGGGCGGAACGACGGATGCGCGGAGCGCCATGAGCGAGGCGATCAGCTCCACCGCGCCCGCCGCACCCAGCATGTGGCCGGTCATGGACTTGGTGGAGGAGATCAGCGCGCGCCGCGCCGCATCCTCGCCCAGCGCCTTTTTGATGGCCAACGTTTCCAGCTTGTCGTTGAGCGGTGTGCCGGTGCCATGGGCGTTGATGTAGACCTGTCCGTTAAGGCCGCCGGCCTCGGCCACCGCCTGGGCGATGGCCCGAGCGCCGCCCACCGCCTCGGGGTGGGGCGCGGTGATGTGGTAGGCGTCGCAGGTGTTGCCGTAGCCGATGATCTCACCGTAGATCCTTGCGCCGCGAGCCTTGGCGCCCTCATAGGTCTCCAGCACCACGACGCCCGCACCCTCGCCCATCACAAAGCCGCTGCGGCGCGCGTCAAATGGCAGCGACGCGCGCTCCGGATCATCGGTTTCGGCCAGCGCCTTGCAACTGATGAAGCCCGCCACGCCCAACGGTTCGACGGTGGCCTCCGAGCCGCCCGCCAGAATGGCGTCCGCGTAGCCGTGCTTGATCGCGCGGTAGGCCTCGCCGATGGCGTTGGTGGAGGTGGCGCAAGCGGTGACCACCGGGAGCGACGGCCCCTCGGCGTTCAACTTGATGGCGATGTTGCCGGCGGCGATGTTCGCAATCATCATCGGGATGTACAGCGGCGACACCCGCCCGGGACCGCGGTTCAAAAGCTTTTCCGTCTCGGCGACGAAGGTATGCATGCCGCCGATGCCGCTGCCTACGTATACGCCCAGCCGCTCCGGCGCCACCGCGCCGACGATGCCGCTGTCCGCGGCCGCCTGCGTGGCCGCCGCCACCGCGAACTGGGTGAACAGGTCCATACGGCGGGCCTCGCCTTTTTCGATGCCGAAGGCTTCCGGGCTGAAGTCCTTGACTTCGGCGGCAACCTTGCATTTAAAATCCGTCGGATCAAAGCGCGTAATGGCTCCGATGCCGCTCTTCCCGGCGAACAGGCTGTCCCGAAATGTCTCCAAATCGTTCCCGATGGGCGAAATGACGCCCACGCCGGTAATGACCACACGGTTCACGATGAACCCCTCCCCTACATATACAGGCCGCCGTCGACCTGAAGCACCGCGCCGGTGATGTAGCCGGCCCCGCTGCCCGCGAGGAACGCCACCGCCTCCGCGATCTCCTCCGCTTCGCCGATGCGGTTCAGCGGAACGGCCTTCAGCGCCTGGGAAAGCACCTCTTCCTTCATGGCGGCGGTCATCTCGGTGCGGACAAAACCCGGCGCCACCGCGTTGACCGTGATGCCCCGGGGCGCCAACTCCCGCGCCAACGTCTTGGTCAGGCCGATCATTCCCGCCTTGGCGGCGGCATAGTTGGCCTGCCCGGCGTTGCCCATCAGGCCGGAAACCGACGTGATGTTGATGATGCGCCCGGCGCGCTTTCTGATAAAATCGGGCATGACCGCCTTTGTCACAAGAAACGCGCCCGTCAGGTTCACATCCACGACCCGGCGAAAGTCCTCCTCGCGCATGCGCATGGCGAGGCCATCCCGCGTGATGCCGGCGTTGTTGATCAGGATGTCAAAGGCCCCCAGTTCGTCGCGCGCCTCGGCGACCGAGCGCGCGACGGCCTCGCCGTCGGATACGTCGCAGGGGTAAGCAGCGGCGCGAACGCCCAGCGCGCGCACTTCCGCCAGCGCCTCCGCCGCCGCTTGGGCGTTGCCCGCATAAAAGAGGGCTACGTCCGCGCCCAGCGAGGCCAGCTTCAGCGCCACCGCGCGGCCGATGCCGCGGGTGCCGCCGGTGATCAGCGCGATCTTGCCCTTCATGAAAACCTCCCCTTGAATGCGGCGAACCCGCTCATGTCGCCGACGTTTGCGGTTTCCACGCCCGGATGGATCTTCTGGATCAGCCCGGCGAGCGTGGTCCCCGGCCCGACCTCCACAAAGAGCGTCGCACCCTGCCCCACCATACGCTCCACCGTCTCCTGCCAGCGGACCGGCGAGGAAATCTGGTTTGCCAGGGTCTCCGCCTCCGCGCCCGCCTCGTAAGGTTGCGCGGTGCGGTTGGCGTAGACCGGCACGGCGGGCGTTCCGAAGGAAACACCCTCGAGGGCCTTTCGCATTCCCTTTGCGGCCTCGGCCATGAACGGCGAATGGAACGCACCCGACACGTTCAGCCGGATTGCCCGGCCGCCATCGGCGCGCGCCGCCGCCTGCAGCGCTTCCGCGCTCTCCAGCGCGCAGGCAACCACCGTCTGTCCCGGGCCGTTGAAGTTGACCGGGTACGCCTCGGGCAGGCTCCGGCAAAGCGCGACCACCTTTTCGGCGGTCAGCTTCACCACCGCGAACATCGCGCCGGGATGACGTTCGGCGCAGTCCTGCATCAGCGTTGCTCGCGTTATGACGAGGCGGAACGCTTCCTCAAAGGACAACAGCCCCGAAAACGCGGCGGCGGCCATTTCGCCCAACGAGAAGCCCGCCGCAAAGGCCGGCTGCCCGGCGATCTCCCGAGCGGCCAGCGCGCAGGCGTAATCGACCAGAAACAGGCAGGGCTGCGCGTTGACGGTCTGGGTCAGTTCCTCCGCCGGGCCCTCGAAGCATTGCCGGAGGGTGCCCGGACGGAGAGCCTCGGCGCGGTCAAAGACCGGCCGCACCGAGGGGATGCTCTCGTAGAGATCTTTGCCCATGCCGGGCGCCTGAGCGCCTTGGCCGGCAAACACAAAGGCTATCTTGTCCATTTCGGCGCCTCCGCGAAGAGCTTTTCGGCTTCCGCGATGATGGTGTCGATGATCTCCGCGGCGGGTTTCACATCGCAAACCAAGCCGGCGATCTGCCCGGCCATGAAGGATCCGTGTTCGAGATCGCCCTCGACGGCCGCCTTGCGCAGCGAACCGGTCCCGAAAGCCTCAATCTCCTCGTTGCTGATGGCAGAATCGTACTCCATGCGCCCCAGCTGCGCGGTAAAGATATTTTTGAGCGCGCGCACCGGATGGCCCAGCCGTTTGCCGGTGACCATGGTGTCAATGTCCTTGGCCGCCACAACCTTCTGCTTGTAGGAATCGTGAATGCGGCACTCGCTGGCACACAGGAAGCGGGTGCCCATCTGCACACCCTCTGCGCCCAGCATGAACGCCGCCGCGAAGCCGCGGCCGTCGGCGATGCCGCCCGCCGCGATGACAGGGACCTTCACCGCCTGCGCTACCTGGGGTACCAGCGCCATCGTGGTGGTTTCGCCCACATGGCCGCCGGACTCGCAGCCTTCCGCGATGACCGCCGTGGCGCCCTCGCGCTCGACGCGCCGCGCGATGGCGACGGAGGGAACCACCGGCACCACCTTGATGCCGGCGGGAATCCAGTCCTTCATGTACTTTCCGGGAAGGCCCGCACCGGTGGTAACCACCGGCACCAATTCCTCCAGCACGACCCTGGCGACTTCCGCCGCGTGGGGGCTCATCAGCATGATGTTGACGCCGAAGGGCTTCTTCGTCAGTTCCCGGCAGGCGCGAATCTGCTGGCGCAGGTAGTCGGCGGGGGCGTTCATGGCGCTGATGATGCCCAGCCCGCCCGCGTTCGACACCGCCGCGGCGAGGCACGCTTCGCTCACCCAGGCCATGCCGCCCTGGAGCACCGGCTTTTCAATGCCCAGCGCCTCGGTCACTCTGGTGGTCATTTACTTCGTCCCCTCGATGCGGTTGACCAGATCCTGAACGGTCTTGTCGGAGGCGTCCAGCTCGATGGTCATGGAAAATTCGTCCTCCAGCTTCATCGCCATTTCGGCCACGTCCAAAGAGTCAAAGTCCAGCTCGGCGAAGGTGCTCTCCGGCTTGATGGTTGCCACATCGATGCCCTTGTACTCCGCGAGAACCTGCGCGACCTTTTCAAACGTCATGATCGTTTCCTCCACTTTATTAATGATGTTATGTAATGGCTTTTGCCTTGCGGCCTCAGGGATTCCAGGCGATCAGACACGCCCCGGTGACGAGCCCCGCACCGAACGCCGAAAGCGCCAGCGTCTGGCCCTTTTTCAGCGCGCCCGAACGGTTGAGTTCATCCAGAAGGAGCGGCACGCTGGCCGAAGATGTATTGCCGTAACGGTCCAGGTTATGGGGGAACCGCTCGGGGGGCTGAGCCATGCGCTCGCGCACCGCTTCCAGAATGCGCAGATTCGCCTGATGCAGGATGTAGTGGTCCACATCGCCGGGGCCGCGTCCAGTCTCGGCGAGCAGCGCCCGAAGATCCTCCACGCAGGCGGAGACGGCGAAGCGGTATACTTCCTGTCCCGCCATATGCAGGTAGTCCTGCTCCACGGGGGACGCCTCGAAGGGAGAGTTGCCGGTGGAAGCGCGCATGAAAAGCGGCATGCTCCCGCCCCTGGCGGTCAGGCGCATCGCGAGCAGGCCTTCCCCGCCGTCCACCAGCACCGCGGCGGCGGCGTCACCGAACAGCACGCATTCCTCGCGGCGCGTCCAGTCCACGGCGTGGCTCATGGCCTCGGCCGCCACGATCAGGATGCGCTTCGCCTTCCCGGCTTTCAGATACGCGTCCGCAGCGTCCAGCGCGTAGACGAAGCCCGCGCAGGCGCCGTTCAAATCCAGCGCCGGGCAGGCGGCGCCCAGATCCCGCTGTATCACGCAGGCCATCGCGGGGGTTACCCACTCCCCCTGCACCGTCGAGCACAGGATGAAGTCGATATCGGAAGCATCCGCTCCAGCGCTGTCCAGCGCGGCCTTTGCCGCGCGGGCGGCCAGCTCGCTCAGAGACTCCTCGGAGAGTACCCGCCGCTGGCGGATGCCGGTGCGCGTGGAGATCCATTCGTCGCTGGTGTCGAGAAAGCGGGTCAGTTCCTGGTTGGTTACCACTTTTTGCGGCAGCGCGCTGCCCGTTCCAATGATTCTCAATGTGCTGCGCCTCCGTCGTGTGAATTCACCAGTTCCGCCGCACGCTCCTGAAAGAAGGCGTTGAGCGCCTTCAGGCCGTGGAGCAGCGCGGCCTTTTCCTCTTCCGGGATGCTGCGGCCCACGGAGCGCACCATCTGCCGGTGAAAATAACGGTGGGAGACGTCCGCGCGGTGGCCGGTTTCCGTCAGGCGCACATAAATGCGCCGCCCGTCCCGCTCGCACCGGGCCTTAACGACAAAGCCCTTTTTCTCCAGACGCTTCACCATCATTGTAACCGACGGCGGCGAGATGGCCAGCGCCTGTGCGATGTCGGTAATCGTGCGGCCCTCCGGGCCCGCGGCGCCGACGGCTTCGATCATGTGCATTTCGCTGATCGACAGCTTGTCGCCGCTGAAACTCACCAGCATCGCTTCCTCGATGGCCAGCACCGAGCGGTAGGTATTGACCAGCATGTCATTGAGCTGGGCCGAAAACGGATCCATGCCGCACCCCATCATTTAATTAGTCTAATTAATTATATGGATCGGGATTTCCCTTGTCAAGCGTCTGGAAAAGCCGTCGCTGTAAATTTCGCGCGCGCCCGGATTGCCGCGCGGACGCCGATGTGCTATGATGGCGCTAATGTTGGCGCTGGAGGTACCCCATGAGCAGGATTTGCTGGATAGTCGGCGCGGGAACGCTTGCGGGCGCGCTGCCCCCCATCGGCGAGGGCGACCTCGTGATCGCGGCGGACGCGGGCTACGCGGCGCTTATGCGCCTGGGGCTTAGGGCCAACCGGGTGGTGGGCGATTTTGACTCGCTGGGGGCCGTGCCTGTCCATCCGGGTGTGGAGATCCACCCCGCCGAAAAGGACGAGACGGACATGATGCTGGCCGTCCGCTCCGCCATGGAAGCCGGCTGCGATGATATCCGCATCTACGGCGGTCTTGGCGGGCGGCTGGACCACAGCTACGCCAACCTTCAGACGCTGGTCTTCCTCGCCCGGCGAGGCGTCAGGGGCTGGCTGATTGGCGAGGGCTTCGCCGTCACCGCCATCGAAAATGGCGAAATCCGCTTTTCAGCGGAAGCCCGGGGCATCGTCTCGGTGTTTTCCGCCGACGGCTCCGCCCGCGGCGTGACGCTGACGGGCCTCAAATACCCGTTGACCGGCTACACCATGACCGCCGACAACCCCATCGGCGTCAGCAACGAATTCACCGGCGTCCCCTCGTGCATCCGCGTTCGGGAAGGCGTGCTGCTTGTGATGGCGGGCGAGCGCACCATTGAATGGCTCGAACCGGCATGAGCATTGAACCGTTTCACTCGCCTTCCACTTTTCTCTTCGCGAAAAACAGCCCTTCAGGTTCGAGCGCCTGTACCAGATCGTAGATGTTCATTCCGCCAAACTCAATCCTGTAGCATTCTCCGGGCGACTGCTCCGTAAAAGTGCTCCGGACCGTTTTGATTTCCTCTTCTTCCGGGATGCCGAAATCATTCAGCATGCGTCTGTACTTCTGCGCGTCCCGAGTAAACGCAAAGATGCTTGTTATACTATAGCGGCCGACAAAAATCTCATCCTTGGAATTGTGAGACGCAAAGCCGAACGTTCCCAGGCCGTCCTGGATGAGCAGCTCGCCGTAGCGGTCAAGAAGACTAAGCATCCCTTCGCCGTTCAGGTTTGGCAGGTAATACACATCGCGATGCATAGGGCTGTTTTCGGATTTTCGCAGCCTTTTTTCTTCCTGCTCGTTCGTTGGCGTCTCCAGGATGAAGAAGCCGGGTTCATCCAACTCCCCGCAAAACCTTCTCAGTAGCGGTTTGATCTTCTCCTCGCTGACATTGATTAAGAACGACAAATACCGCTCCCGGTCGATCATTTCATAGCTTTCGTGGACCTCGTCAAGCTGCGGAACTTTCATCCCCACAGGCAGCTTCATATCCTTTCCCCTTTTCTGCAAATGACCAGCAGGCGGATCCGCATGCCAGCCGACCGTTCATTCCCCCATCAGGAAATCTTCCAGCCCGCGCGGCGTGCTGAAGCAGTACAGGGCGTTCTCTGTCATGAATTCCGTCGTTACAAACGCGGTGTCCGACCATCCGGCCCAGCCAAAGTCCACTTTCCGGCTTCGGGCCATGTCAAAACCCAGCTTCAGATCATCGACCATCAGAAGGTCCCCCGGCGTAAGCCCCAGCGCCTCCATGATGGCGTCCAGCGGGTAACCGTGGGGCTTGCGCTTTTCTTCCGGCAATTCCCAGCCGAAGACCATGTCGGGCTCGAAGCCGAAATGCGCAAGATAATCCCTGAGGATGATCCGCTTTTCCGAGTGAGACACCACGCACACCTTGCCGCCCGCCGCGCGGTAGCGAGCCAGCAGGCGCTCGAAGCCCTCGTAACAATCGGGCACGCGCCGGGTGTAGCGCCGCCAGATCTCCTGCTCGGTTTCCATTTCTTCATCGGTAAAGCGGTACACATCCCGGCACATGGGCAGGAAACCGGGATCGAAGTTGTGGGTGATGAATTCCCGCAGCGTGGGCGCGGGCATCTCCGGCCGGAGAAGCCGAACGGTTTCCACAAAGGAAGGGTAGTGTATTTCCGGTGTGGACCTGACCAGCGTATCGTCGTGGTCGAGCACCAGGCAGGGGTAGCGCATGGGCACCTCCAAAATGATCTTGTGTGATCTCGTCACGGAAGCGGCGGGCGCGGCGGAGTATACTGGGCTCACAAACAAAAAAGGGAGCGATACACAATGTCCATCGTGAATCTGACCATGGAAAACTTCCAGCGGGAAGTCCTTAACAGCGATAAGCCGGTACTCGTGGATTTCTGGGCCAGCTGGTGCGGGCCCTGCCGGATGGTGGCGCCCCTCGTCGAGCAGATCGCCACGGAAAACGCCGACGTCAAGGTCGGCAAAGTGGACATCGACGCCCAGCCGGAGCTCGCCAACGCCTTCCGCGTGATGAGCATCCCGACGCTGATGGTGTTCAAGGACGGCAAGATGGCCAAGAGCGCCGTGGGCGCCCGGCCCAAGGCCGCGATCATGGCGATGCTGGACTAGAGCAGCGCGCGGAGGCCCTTTTTGTCCAGCACGGTCACACCGCCTCTTGAAAGCGACACCAGCCCCTCCTGCTGAAAGTACTTCAGCATCCGCGTGACAGATTCGCGCGCGCCGCCCAGGTAGCGCGCGATTTCTTCCTGCGTATGGCGCACCGTGTCGCCGCCTCGGGCTACCTCGTCCAGCAGAAACACCGCAAGGCGCTTATCAAAGCTCATAAACAGGATCTGCTGCATCGCCCACATGACGTCCGAGAACCGCTCGGTGACCTGGCGGTAGGCGAAGGCCTCCACGTAGATGTTCTCCCGCTGCACCTGATCGAAGGCAGAGGGCTTGATGACGCAGAGCTCACAGTCGGCCGCGGCGTCGATGCGCACCTCGAAGGTGATGGCGCTGAGCGCGCAGCTGGCGCTCATCACGCAGACGTCGCCGCCCATCATCCGGTAGAGCGTCACCTCGCGTCCTTCCTCGGACAGCATGTAGACGCGCAGCTCACCCGACAGTACCAGAAGCACGCCGGCGCAGTCGTTCGAGCCGCCGTGGATGTTGGCACCCCGGGGGTACAGATGGCAGGCGGTGCTCCCGATCAGAAGCTGCTGCTGGGTTTTTGTCAGTTGATCCCAGAAGGGCAGAAAACGGGGAAACACTTCGGCTGGAAGCTTCTCCGGCATTGAAAAAATCCCCTTTCGACATTATAATATAATAAGCGTACGTTATCCAAAAGTCAAATTCAGGAGGCGGAAGCCATGAAGGTAGTCATCATCGGCGGCGTGGCGGGCGGCGCGTCGGCAGCGGCGCGGCTCAGGAGACTGGACGAACAGGCCGAGATCATCATGTTGGAGAAGGGCGAGTATATTTCCTTCGCCAACTGCGGCCTGCCTTACTACATCGGCGGCGAGATCAAGCAGAAGTCCGCGCTGACGCTGCAGACCCCCAAGAGCTTCAACGCGCGCTTCAACGTGGACGTCCGCACGCTCAGCGAGGCTGTGAAGATCGATCCCGCGAAGAAGACCGTATCCGTCCTCAACCATACGACCGGCGAAACCTACGAGGAATCCTACGACAAGCTGATCCTCTCCCCCGGCGCGGAACCCTTCGTGCCACCCATCGAGGGCGCGAAGTCGGACAAGGTGTTCACGCTTCGCAACATCCCGGACACCTACCGCATCAAGGACTACGTGGATCAGAAAAAGCCCCGCACGGCCATCGTCGCGGGGGGCGGCTTCATCGGCGTGGAGATGGCGGAGAACCTGACCCAGGCCGGCGTAAGCGTGACCCTCGTCGAGATGCTCGACCAGGTGATCGCGCCGATCGATTACGACATGGCGCAGGACGTGCACCGCCACATGGAGCAAAAGGGCGTCCGGCTGATGCTGGGCAAGTCCGTCGCGCGCATCCGCGAAGTGGGCGAAAGCCTGGTGGTGACCGTCGGTGACAGCGAAATCCCCGCGGACATGCTGATCATGGCCGTCGGCGTGCGCCCGGACAGCCGTCTGGCGAAAGAGGCGGGCCTCCAGCTCAACGCCCGCAGCGCGATCACCGTGAACGACCATATGTTGACCAGCGACCCGAACATTTACGCCGTCGGAGACGCCATCGAAATCACCGATTTCGTGACCGGCGACAAGGGCTATGTGCCGCTGGCGGGCCCGGCCAACAAGCAGGGCCGCATCGCCGCGGACAACATCTCGGGGCTCGACAGCGCCTACGCCGGCACGCAGGGATCGTCCATCCTCAAGGTGTTTGACCTGACCGTCGCCGCCACCGGCATCAATGAAAAGACCGCCAAGCGGCTGAAACTGAACTACGACAAATCCTTCACCTATTCGGCCAACCACGCGGGCTACTACCCCGGCGCGGTGAACATGTCCGTCAAGGTGATCTTTGAAAAGGACACCGGCAGGATTCTGGGCGCCCAGGGTGTGGGCTACGACGGCACGGACAAGCGCATCGACGTCTTCGCCACCGCGATCCGCGCCGGGATGACCGCCAACGATCTCACAAAGCTTGAGCTTTGCTACGCGCCGCCCTACGGCTCCGCAAAGGACCCGGTCAACATGGCGGGCTTCGCGATCGAAAACCTGTTGAAGGGCCTGGTCAAGAACTTCCACTGGCACGACGTATCAAGCCTGCCGCGAGACGGCAGCGTGACGCTGCTGGATACCCGCACGCCGCTGGAGTATGAGAACGGTCACATCGACGGCTTCATCAACGTGCCGCTGGACTCGCTCCGGTCTCGCCTGGGTGAGCTGGATAAGTCCAAGCCCGTGTACGTCACCTGTCAGGTGGGCCTCAGGGGCTACGTGGCCACCCGCATCCTCACGCAGAATGGCTTTAACGCCTATAATCTCAGCGGCGGCTACCGGCTGTATCATTCGATCTTCGGGCCTCACGAAGCGCCTCAGGCGCAGGTGAAGGTCAACACCGACACCCAGCTGCCCGAAAAGAAAGAAGCGCCCTCCAAGACCATCGCGCTGGACGCCTGTGGCTTGCAGTGCCCCGGCCCGATCATGCGGCTGTCTGAAACGCTGGCGTGCGCGGCGGTGGGCGACGTGGTGGAGATCACCTCCACCGACCCGGCCTTCGCATCGGATCTTCCAGCCTTTTGCCGCCGCACCGGCAACATCCTGATGGATTCTTCCAGCGAGAAGGGCATTGCCCGCGCCTGTGTGCAGAAGGGGGAAAAGCCCGCCGCGACGGTCTCCGGCCCGGTAAGGGACGGCAAGAACATCATCGTATTCTCCGGCGACCTGGACAAGGCCATCGCGTCCTTCATCATCGCCAACGCCGCCGCCGCCATGGGCCGCCATGTGTCGATGTTTTTCACCTTCTGGGGGCTTAACATCCTCCGCAAGACGGAAAAGGCGGATGTGAAGAAGGATTTCATCTCAAGGATGTTCGGGATGATGATGCCCCGCGGTTCCAGGAAGCTGGGCCTGTCCAAGATGAACATGCTGGGAATCGGCCCGAAGATGATCCGCGGGGTCATGAAGAGCAAACACATCGACAGCCTTGAGGATCTGATCGCCACCGCCCGCAAAATCGGCGTGGAGTTGGTCGCCTGCTCCATGTCGATGGACGTGATGGGCATTAAGGCGGAAGAACTGATCGACGGTGTGAAGTACTCCGGCGCGGCCGCGATGCTGGCCAACGCGGAAGAATCTGACATGTCGCTGTTCATTTAGACACGCAAGCCGTTTTCCTTCTTATTAATTAAAGAGACGCCCGGCAAGCGCCGGGCGTCTCTGCCCCTCCTGAAAGGCCCGAAAGGCTTTCATCGATTCCGGCGGCATGCGCGCCGGAATCGTGTTTCTTCCGCCAGAACGCAACCTGACGGAAGAAACACTTCCATAAATCAGCAAGCCGCACGGAAATGCCGGAGTATTTCAGGCTTGCGTAGTTTTTCTTCCGCATCAAAAAACTCCGCGAGTTTTTTGATGCCTTGAGCCGCCCGGCGCTTGCCGGGCGGCTCTTCTTATCGGGCGCGCTTATTCGGCCGAAGGGCTGGAGTACCGGATCAGCGTCATGGTTTCGCCGGTTTCGGCGTTCGTCAGCGTGATCATCCCGTCCGCCACATCAAAGCCCATCTCCAGTCCGGCGCCGCTTTGCAGCGCGATCAGGATATCCCCTTGATTAAATAGGAAGATACCCTGCTCTGCCGCGCCGGTTTCGGCGTCTACCGTCATAAATCCGCCCTGGGCATCCATGGCGACGAGCCCGTCTCCGCCCTCCGAGACCCAGACACCGGTCACATCGCCCAGGTCTTCCATGCCCTGCAGTTGAAGCGCCACCTCGTCACCATCCGAAGCCAGGTAGAGATAGCCCTCCGAAAAGCCGTAGCCGAGCGCGGTATCGTTGCCGTCGTCATCGCTCAGGTACATGGTCTCCTGATCGACCCAGTAGTTTCCCTCGCGCCGGTAGATCTCGTCGGATTCATAGATGGAAATAAACGTGCCCCCGCTGCCCAGCATCAGCGTAATCCGGCCGCCTGAATCCTCTCCGGCCCACAGGCCTTCCATGCCGTTGTCCAGCGCCAGCCCGGACGCGGGCGCCATGAGCATTAGTACCACCGCCATCAGAACGCAATAAGACGCCGCCTTTTTCATGCGCTCCCCCCCTTGCGTAAACGCGCCGTCTGCAATGGCGCCATTTGCTTCCATTATAACAGGGCGCGACCGATTTGCAAGTGCGGAGATATCCGGGCTCCCAGCTTTTCAAGGCAGCAAAAAGCCGCCCCGCGCGGGACGGCTCGTAACGGCCCATTCCCGGTTCAGACGAGGCGCTTTACACTTTGGCGCTCGATCAACGCGGTGTCGATCTCCTGCTTGATCCTGTAGGAATCGCCGTTTTTAATCAACTCCACCAGCCGCTCCACCGCCACCTTGCCGATGCATTTGCACTCGACGCGCATGGTAGTCAGCGGCGGCTCGATCACCGTGCAGGCGGGGATGTCGTCAAAGCCAATCACCGACACGTCACCGGGGATCTGATAGCCGCTCTCCTTGAGCGCACGCATTGCGCCCAGCGCGATGACGTCGTTGTCCACGAAAAACGCCGTGGGCAGCGGCGGCTTCGCCCTCAGATACGCCAGCATGTCCTGCCAGGCATCCTCGGTGTTGGCGCGAAGGGCCGCCGAACCGCCTTCGTCCGGCTCAAGGCCTTTGTGCTTGAGCGCGGACAGAAAGCCGGCCCGGCGTTCGTCAAAATTCTTGATCCAATCGCTGGAGTGCAGGTGGCCGATGCGGCGGTGCCCCATCGAGATGAGGTATTCCGTGGCTTTATAGGCACCTTCGAAATTGTTGATGCCGACCTTATTGAGCTCCGCGCCGGTCAGCGCGGAGTCGATCGCCACCACCGGCAGGCCCAGCGCAAGGAAGCGGTCCATATCCTCCGCTCCGAGCTCCGTGGCCAGCACGAGGAGACCCTGCGCACCCCTGTCCACCCGAGAAAGTTGTTCGTCCACCGGAAGACCGCTTAAAAAATTTAAGTAAGAAAGTGAGAGAACATAGCCCGCATCTCGGCAGGCACGCTCAATTTCCTCGATGATCCGCGAAAAGAACTGGGTATCCCCCACCACCTTGCCGTGTTTTTTACACACCACGAAGGCGATTTCGTGCATCGCGCCGATGGGCATTTTCTGCATCAGCGCGTCGCGATAGCCGGATTCCACCAGTTTTTTCAGTACGCGCCTGCGCGTTTGTTCGCTGATCCCCGGCTTGTTGTTGATGACCATGGAAACCGTCGCGTTCGACAGGCCCAATTCCTGCGCGATGTCCTTGATTTTGACCGGCACCCGCGCGCCACCCCCGAAATCGTATCAAATCCTGGAATCATTATAGCAGAAATCGGCTGCGAACGCAATCACTCGTTAAAATATTTCAGCAATCTATTGACATATTTCATAACTCATGCTACCATGATTCAAGATTCGGTGAAAAATGGTTATGCGGCGGTTTCAACGCGGCCCTTGCCGCGTGGAATAAAATGATTCGAGGAGGAATCACCATGAAGAAACTGGTCGCCCTAACGCTGGCCCTGCTGCTCATCCTCGGCATGGCCTCCACCGCTTTCGCGGCGGATCTGATCATGATCATCACGCCCAGCCATTCGAACCCCTACTTCAAGACGGTGGCTGACGCCGCCGCTGCCAAGGCCGCCGAACTGGGATACGAGACCAAGGTCATTCAGCACGACGACGACGTCGTGAAGCAACAGGAAGCCTTTGACACCGCCATCCAGCTGGGCGCCAAGGCGATCATCTGTGACAACGCCGGCGCGGACGCCACCGTCACCCCGGTGCAGAGCGCCAAGGCTGCCGGCATTCCCACCTTCCTGGTAGACCGCGAGATCAACTCCACCGGCGACGCCGTGGCTCAGATGGTCTCCAACAACTTCCAGGGCGCCACCGCGGTGGCCGAGTACTTTGTCGAACTGATGGACGAAGAGGGCGGCTTCGTGGAGCTGACCGGCAAAGATTCCGACACCAACGCCCACGTGCGCAGCGAGGGCTTCCATTCGATCATCGACCAGTACCCGGACATGGTGATGCTCGACCAGCAGACCGCCAACTGGGATCAGACCGAGGCCTATGACAAGATGGAGTCCATCATCCAGGCCCAGGGCGCGGACAAGATCAAGGGCGTCATCTGCGGCAACGACACCATGGCCATGGGCGTCATCGAAGCCTGCCTCAAGGCCGGCATGAAGGACGTCATCGTCTGCGGCTTCGACGGCTCCAACGACGTGCGTGACTCCATCCTGCGCGGTGAAATCAAGGCCACCGGCCTCCAGCCCATCGCCTACATTTCGGAGCAGGCGGTCGTTCAGGCCGACTACTACATCAAGAACGGCAAGCCCATGGTGGCCGAGGAGAAGCAGCTTCTGGACTGCGTGCTGATCAACATGGACAACGCAGCCAAGCTGGACAACTTCACCCTGTCCGAATAACCCCACGTTCCGGGAGGCGGGGCGCGAAAGCCCCGCCTCCTTTCATAAGCCAGGGGAGGTTCTCGAATCATGAAGAAGAAACCCACCGGTTGGATCCGCTGGGCCGCCATCCTGGCCGCCTTCGCGCTGATCGCCGCTTTCTGCCGTGTGACGATCGTCTGGGACGCGCCCGCGTCCGCCGGGGACGACAGCCAGAACCTGACCGTCGCCCAGCGCTATTGCCAGGATAACTGGGACGCGAAGATGCTGCCCGCGATCCTGGAAAAGGCCAAGGACGCCGCGACCGTCCTCGCCGCGGCCGGCAAGGACCTGAGCGCAGCGGGGCTTGAGTACGGCACGCGGGAGAACGAGACCAGCGCCTGGAACTTCTGCCTCACGGGCGAGGGCGTGATCGTCGACCTGGTGAACGCGGAAAAGGCGTCCAAGACGCGGCTCGCCGTGGACCTTCTGCCTGGAGACGGCGCGGCGGATCTTTTGATCCAGTGGTCCAGCGTCCTCAAGACCAACGCCATCCGCGACAGCGTAGGCTTTCTGAAGCTGGACGACTTCGCCAATCAGGTGGAATTCGCGGAGCTCACCCGCGCGTTCAACGCCCGCGTGCAACAGGACCTCATCACCAGGATGGACGCGACGGCGCTGAAGGGAAAGAAAATTTCCTTCACCGGCTGCGTAGCGCTGACGCAGTTTACGGGCGCTTCGGACGCCGAGGTGATTCCCGTGGCGCTTTCGGAGGTGGACTGACATGCAGCCCGTCATGCAGGCCAGAGACATCGTCAAAAAATATCTGGGCACCCAGGCGCTCAAGGGCGTCAACTTTGACGTGTGGCCCGGCCGGGTCAACGCGCTGATCGGTGAAAACGGCGCCGGCAAGTCCACGCTGATGAAGATCCTCGCGGGCATCGAAAAGCCCACCGAGGGGCACCTGTTTCTGGAGGGCAAAGAAGTCCACTTCTCCGGCGCGCGCGAGGCGGGCGAGCTGGGCGTGGGCATCATTCATCAGGAACTGAACCTTTTTCGCGACATGACGGTGGCCGACAACATGTTCGCCGGCCATGAGATCGCCCGCTTCGGCGTGATCGACCGAGGGGAGCAGCGGCGCCGGGCGAAGGAGGTTCTGACGCGCCTCCAGCAGGACATCGATCCCAACGAGCTGATGCTGAACCTCCGCGTCGGGCAGCAGCAGATCGTCGAGATCGCCAAGACCATGCTCCGGCAGGAGTTGAAGGTGCTGATCATGGACGAGCCCACGTCGTCCCTCTCAAGCGCCGAGGTTGAGGTGCTGTTCCGGCTCATCGAGGACCTGAAAAAGCAGGGTATCGCGGTCATCTATATTTCCCACCGGCTGGAAGAAATCATCCGCATCTGCGACAACGTGACGGTTCTCCGGGACGGCAGCTTCATCGCCGCCGCCGAGGTGAAGGACATCTCCATCCCGTGGATCATCGAAAAGATGGTGGGCCACGCGGCGCTGTCCATCGAAAAACCGCCCTATCGCGGCGAGCGAACGCCGGTGCTCGAAGTCATGGACTATTGCCTGCCCCGGCCGGGCGGCGGCTTCACTGTCAATCATGTGTCTTTCACGCTGCACCGCGGCGAGGTGCTGGGCATCTACGGCCTGATGGGCGCCGGGCGCACGGAGCTGGTGGAGTCGCTGATGGGGCTGCACCCGGAAGCCACCGGGCACATGAAAGTGCGCGGCGAAGCGGTGGACAAGCCGGAGGTTGCCGGGCAGATCGCCCGGGGTATGGTGCTGGTGCCCGAGGACCGGCAGAAGGACGGGCTGGTGCAGACCATGTCCATCGCGGGCAATATGCGCCTGACCGCCATCCCCCGATTCACAAGGCGCGCGATGATCGACGAAAAGCGCTGCCTGCGGGAGATCGACGAGACGGTCCGCGAGATGCAGATCAAGGTGGCGGATGTACACCACCTGATCACATCGCTCTCCGGCGGCAACCAGCAGAAGGTGGTCATCGGCAAGTGTGTGCTGGCTGAGGCGGACATCTTCATGATGGACGAGCCATCCCGCGGCATCGACGTGGGCGCCAAGACGGACATCTTCACGCTGATGCGGCGCTTTGCGGCCCAGGGCATGGGGGTACTCTTCGTGGGCAGCGAGCTCAAGGAGATCCTGTCTGTCTGCGACCGGGTGCTGGTCATGTCCAACGGGCTTGTGACCGCCGACCTTTCCGCGGATGAGATGACCGAGAGCGCGCTGGTGAAGGCGTCGGCAGCGGCGCTGCACACCGCGTAAGGCGCAAGGAGGATTACGATATGGTAGCGAACAAGGCGCCCCGCCCGGCGGGCAAAAATTCCATCGGCACCATCCTGCTCAAGGGCCGCACGTTCATCGCGCTGATCATCCTGTCGGCGTATTTCAGCGTGTTCGCCCCCAATTTTACCACCTGGCCGTCGCTGGTGCTCATGCTCAAGCACGCGTCGATCTATGGCCTTCTCGCCATCGGCATGACACTGGTGATCATCACCGGCGGCATAGATCTTTCGGTCGGCGCGCTGGTCGGGCTTTCCGGCATGGTGGTCGGGGGCTTCCTGATCCAGGGCATCCGCATCCCCTTTCTGGCCGCCACGATCTATCCCAACGTGCCGCTGATCCTTTTGATCGTGTGCCTCATGGCGATCGCAATCGGCTGGATTTCCGGCAAGCTGATCGCAAGCGTTCAGGTGCCCGCCTTCATCGCGACGCTGGGCACCATGTACGTGTGCCGCGGCTTTGCCATGCTCCGAAACAACGGCGCAACCTTCCCGAACCTCTTCGGCTCCGCGGAACTGGGCAACCCCGGCTTTGACCTGATCGGCTCCGCCGCCATCCCCGGCGTCAACGTACCGTACAGCATCATCGCCTTTCTCGTGGTGGCGCTGGCCGCCTGGTTCATCATGAAAAAGACGCCGCTGGGCAACCAGATCTACGCGGTTGGCGGAAACGAACGCGCGGCGCTGCTCTCGGGCATCCGCACCAAGAACATCAAGCTGTTTGTGTACATGTTCTCGGCGTTCTGCGCGGCGGTGTGCTCGATGATCGTCACCAGCCAGCTGCGCGCCGCGCACCCCGCCACCGGTGAATCCTGGGAGATGAATGCCATCGCGTCGGTGGTGCTGGGCGGCACCTCGATGTCCGGCGGCGTGGGTACCGTCGGCGGCACCGTGGTGGGCACGCTGGTCATCACCGTGCTCAATGACGGGATGACGATGATGGGCGTCTCCAACTTCTGGCAGATGGTCATTAAGGGCGTGGTCATCGTGGTGGCGGTGGTCATCGACCTGATGCAAAAGGAAATGCAAAAGCGCATCGCGCTGCAAATGAGGAGTGCATAATGGAACCGATCACGCTAAAAAAAATTGCAAACCTTCGCCGGGCCGATGCCGTGACCATGATTCACGACGCGAAAACCGGCCACACCGGCGGCTCCATGAGCAGCCTCGACATCCTGACGGCGCTCTACTACGATGTGATGAACGTCGACCCCGGGGACCCAAAAAAACCGGACCGCGACCGCTTCTTCCTCAGCAAGGGCCACTCGGTGGAGGGATACTGGGCGATCCTGGCGGACCGGGGCTTTTTCCCGCGGGCCTGGCTCGCCACCTTCTCCCGGCCCGGCTCCCTCCTGATCGGCCACCCGAACAACAAGGTGCCAGGCGTGGAGGCATGCACCGGTGCGCTGGGGCACGGTCTTTCCCTGGCGGCGGGCGCGGCGCTGGGCGCGAAGCGCACCGGGCGTCCCTTCCGCGCCTACTGCCTGATGGGCGACGGCGAGCAGGCCGAAGGCTCTATCTGGGAGGCGGCGATGGCCGCGTCCAACTATCGCCTGGACAACCTTTGGGCGGTGGTGGACCGCAACTATCTCCAGATCAGCGGCTCTACCGAGGACGTGATGGCGCTGGATGATCTGGCGGGCCGCTGGCGCGCCTTCGGCTGGGATGTGGAAACCTGTGACGGCCACGATATGGCGCAGCTTCAGGCCTATTTCCATTCCGATCGGCCCGCGGGCAGGCCGCACCTTCTGATCGCCAGAACGACCAAGGGCAAAGGGCTCCCCTTCGCTGAAAACCGCGCCGACTGGCACCACCACGTGCCGTCGGATGAGCAGCTGGCGGAGGCCTACAAAGCGCTGGGTGTCGAGGGGGTGTCGTTTGAATGAAGGCTTGCAGAAAGGCAATTACCGAAACGCTGCTTGAACTGGCGCGGCGAGACGCGCGCGTCTACGCGCTGGCCAGCGACAGCCGGGGCTCCGTCACGCTGGACGAGTTCGCCCGGGAGCTGCCCGGCCAGTTTGTCGAGTGCGGCATTGCGGAGCAGGATGCCGTGGGGCTCGCCGCCGGGCTGGCCTCGGCGGGGCTGATCCCCTTCGTCTGCGGCCCGGCCAGCTTCTACGCCACCCGCGCCGCCGAGCAGGTCAAGGTGGACGTGGCTTATTCCCATATGAACGTCAAGGTCATCGGCGTGTCGGGCGGCGTCAGCTACGGCGCGCTGGGCGGCACCCACCACGCGGTGCAGGACGTGGCGCTGATGCGCGCCGTGCCCAACCTTCAGGTATTTCTGCCGGCGGACGCCAGCCAGGCGGCCGCGCTGACGCGGGCGCTGGCCGCCTCCCCCGAACCCGCCTATGTGCGGGTGGGGCGCGGCGCGGTGCCGGACGTGTACTGCCCGGACGTGACCTTTGAAATCGGCAGGGCGGTCAAGCTTCGTCCGGGAAAGGATGTCGCGCTCATCGCCTGCGGCGAAATGGTGTACCATGCGGCGGAGGCGGCAAAGCTTCTGGCGGCGGCGGGCATCGGGGCCAGCGTCTACGACATGGCCTCCATCAAGCCGCTGGATGAAGCGGCGATCCTCGAGGCCGCGGAAACCGGCGCCATCGTCACCGTCGAGGAGCACTCGGTCAAGGGCGGCCTGGGCGGCGCGGTGGCGGAGGTTATCTGCCAGAAGCACCCGGTCAGGATGCGCATTCTGGGTCTTCCGGACGAGCCGCTCTATAACGGTGAAAGCAAGGACGTGTTCGCCCACTACGGCCTGACGGCGGAAGGCATCGCGAAGGCGGCAAAGGAAGTGATCGGGTGAAGTACGTGATCGCGGTCGATCAGTCCACCTCGGCCACGAAGGCGCTCCTGATCGACGAAGGCGGGCGGGCCGCGCGCCGGGAAAGCCTGCCGCACCGCCAGTACTACCCCGCGCCGGGTCGCGTCGAGCACGACGCGGAGGAAATCTTCCAGAACACCCTGCGGGTGATCGCGCGGGCCGCGGAGGGGATCGCCCCCCGGGACATCGCGTCCATCGCCATTGCCAACCAGCGGGAAACCACGGTTATGTGGGACCGGGCCACCGGGGCGCCCAAGTGCCGTGCGCTGGTGTGGCAGGACGTGCGCGCGGAGGCGCTGTGCGAGGCGCTGTCCGGCTCCGCCAAGATGGTGGAGGAGGCCACGGGCCTCATGCTTTCCCCCTACTACTCCGCCCCCAAGGCCGCCCACGCCATCCGCGAATATGGGCTGACCGATTACTGCTTTGGCACCATCGACAGCTATCTGGTGTTCCGGCTGACGGGCGGAAAGGTGTTCGCCACCGACGTATCCAACGCCAGCCGCACGCTTCTGATGAACCTGACGGCACTTGCGTGGGACGCGCGTCTCATCCGCCTCTTCGGCATCCCGGAAGGCTCGCTGCCGGAGATCCGGCACTCGGACGCCTCCTTCGGCGTCACGGACGCGCCCGGCATTCCCCGGGGCATCCCCATCACCGGCGTACTGGGCGACAGCCACGCGTCGCTCTACGGGCAAGGCTGCCACGAGGCGGGCATGGTCAAAACCAGCTACGGCACCGGCTCTTCCATCATGATGAACGTGGGGAGCGCGCCGCTGCGCTCAACCTCCGGTCTTTCCTCCTCGGTGGGCTACGGCGCGGAGGGCCGCGTGTGTTATGTGCTGGAGGGCAACATCACCTCCTCTGCGGACACGCTCGTGTGGCTTCGCGATCAGCTGGAGCTTTTCCCGGACCTGCCCACGCTGGACCGCCTGGCGGAAACCGTGCCGGATGCCGGCGGCGTAACGCTGGTGCCGGCGTTCTCCGGCCTCGGCGCGCCCTACTTTGACACCGCCGCCCGGGCGATCCTCTGCGGCATCAGCCGCGGCACCACCCGCGCCCACGTGGCTCGGGCCGCGCTGGAGTCCATCGCCCAGCAGAACGCGGACGTGCTGGACGCGATGGCCGCGGACCTCAAAAAACCCGTCGCCGCGCTGAGCGCGGACGGCGGCGGCACAATCAACACGCTCCTCATGCAGTTGCAGGCGGACCTCACCCCCTGCCGCGTGAAGGTCGCCGCCCACCCGGATCTCTCCGCCATGGGCGCGGGCCTGATGAGCGGACAGGCCGCCGGCGTTTTCAACCGCTTCATCCCCTCCGGCCCGGCCGCGGAATACGCGCCCCGGATGCCGGAGGACCACCGGAAGGCGCTGCGTTCGGCTTGGGCCGAAGCCGTGCGCCGCGCAAGATAGGAGGATTACGATGGCAACCTTCGGCGTTCTGATCTCAAACCGCTCATTTTTTCCGGATCATCTGGTGCTGACCGCCCGGGAACAGCTTCTTTCAAGCCTCGCGGCCCAGGGCCACAAGGTGATCACACTGTCCACCGAGGACACCAACATGGGCGAAACCATGACCTACGAGGAGGCCGTCAAGTGCGCCAAGCTCTTCCGGGATCATTCCGAGGAGATCGACGGCGTGATCATCGCCCTGCCCAACTTCGGCGAAGAGGCCGGCATCGCCGACGCGATGCGCATGTCTCGCCTCGACTGCCCCATTCTGATTCAAGCCTCGGATGACGACTTTGACAAGTTGCAGCTGGAGAACCGGCGCGACGCATTTTGCGGCAAGCTGTCGCTGTGCAACAACCTCTACCAGTACGGCATCAAGTACACGCTGACCCGGCGCCACACCTGTGCGATCCTGTCCGACGAATTCAAGGCGGACGTGGACTTCTTCGCCCGCGTTTGTACGGTGGTAAAGGCGCTGAAGACAGCCCGCATCGGCCAGATCGGTGCCCGTGTGACGCCTTTCCGCACCGTGCGCTATTCCGAAAAGCTGCTGCAGGCCAGCGGCATCACCGTGGAGACGGAGGATTTTTCCGAAATCCTCGCCGATGCCAACCAGATGAACGACCGCGCCCGCATCGATGCGAAGGTCGCGGAGATCCGCGCCTACGGCAATGTCGCGCCCTGCGGCACTCAGGAAAAGTTGGAGCGTCAGGCGAAACTGATCCTCGCCGTCGAAGACTGGATGGACGCTCATCGCTGCACCGCCAGCGCGATCCAGTGTTGGGACAGCGTGGAGGCCAACTACGGCTGCGCGGCCTGCCTCGGCATGAGTATGATGGGCGAGAAGGGCCGGCCCAGCGCCTGCGAGACCGACGTGATGGGCGCGCTTTCGATGCTGGCGCTTCTGAACGCCTCCGGCGTCCCGCCGATCTATCAGGATTGGAACAACAACTACAAAAATGAGCCCGACAAGTGCATCAACGTCCACTGCTCCAACTACCCCGCCTGCGCCTTCGAGGAGAAGCCGGAGATCGCCAATCTGGACATCCTGGCCACAACCCTCGGTGCGGATGTGTCCTTCGGCGCTTTAAAGGGCCGCGTTCGCCCGTCAAAGATGACCTATCTCAAGCTGTCCACCGACGACCGCCGCGGCGTTATCAAGGGCTATCTGGGCGAGGGCCGCTTTACAGATGATCCCCTGCCAACGTTTGGCGGCGTGGCGGTCTGCGAGGTGAGCGACTTGAACGGCCTGATGCGCCATCTGACCAAAAACGGCTACGAGCATCACGTGGCGCTGACCCAGGCGGAGTGCGCGGATGTGCTGGAGGAAGCGCTGGGCAACTACATGGGCTGGGAGATCTACCGGCACAGCTAAACCCGAAAAGAAGCGGCACGGACCGTTTCACTTTGCGCTTTGGAGGGGCTGTTTTGACGCAAAACACGCGTCGGAACAGCCCCATTTCACGTCATGCGGTTCGGCGCCCTGGAATTCGAAAATTTATAACGCATCAAGCGCATACACTTTACGCGCTCCTAACCCTGTGCTATAATTTTCCGGGATGGGCTTCCGTTTGAGCGGAGGGAGGAAGAATTCACATGAGGCGGGCGTTTCTTCTCGGTCTGGCAATAATGCTCCTGACAGCGTCCATGTCCACAATTCCGGCGGGGGCGGCGGGCGTATGGTGGCAGAGTGCGTATGTCACCTACATCACACAGCGTGAGGCTTCCTTTGAAGACGATTCTGAGTTCTTTCTGGCGGACTGCAACTACAACGGCACTCCCGAACTGTATTATATCCTGTACAAATCCGGCAAAACCTATTTGAGGGCCATCGAGGCGCTGCCGGGGGACAATTTCCGCGTTCAAACCTGCCGCATTCATCTGGGGTCGGACAATTACTTCACCATGTACACAAAGCGATGGAGCGGATACGTATGGGCCATCGACGCCGTATCAGTGGATTGCAGCGAAACGGTGGACGAGGACGCCCGCATGTACATCGAGATCCGCTACAAGCCCAGCGGCACGCTGTACCTGACCGAGCGATTTCGGCATGTTTTCTACGCCGGCAGTAAACGATCCTATTATGTGAACGGCAGGAAGACCAGCTATTCCTCGTTCAAAAAGGCGTTCAACCATTATGAATTGAAGCTGGACGAGGGCGTGGAATTCCCCTGCTACGACGAATACGGCCTCGCCTGCGCCTCCCGCAGTGATTTTGCCGAGGTGTTCAGCGGCGTTTGCGCGGATTACCGCTCGATCATCGGCGGCATGTACGCGGTCACCGAAGTCGAGGCCAGCAAAAGCGCTCTCACGCTGAAGCTCGGCGAGACATACCGGCTCCGCGCCTCCGCGGTGCCGAGCTACGCGCCGGATCAGGGCGCGGTCACATGGAGCAGCAACGATCCTTTGATCGCTTCCGTGTCCGGCGACGGCCTTGTCTCAGGGGCAGGCCTCGGCAGCACTATGGTCTATGCAAAGATAAACGGCATCTCCGGGCCGTGCGCCGTGACCGTGGTCAGGCCGCCGGCCAGGAAGGTGACGGTCCGCGGCAGGCGCTGGGTCGGCGTCCATGAAGGAATCAACCTGGTCGCCGCCGTCTTGCCAGCCGAGGCGCCGCAGGCGGTCAGGTGGACTTCTTCCAACAGCAGAATTGCCAGCGTGAACGCAAACGGCCTGGTCGTCGGAAAGAAGCCCGGAACCGTGCGGATTATCGCCAGAACGTCAAATGGCAAGTCGGCGTCGAAGATCATCAGGGTGCATGGATAATCGGGCATATGATCCCTGACGGATTCGGGGATGTGGCGGGAAAACCCCGCGCGGGCCTGAAATTCTTTAATGTTTCAGGCCCGCGGAAATGAGGGATTGATTGCTCTGCCCGTCTGCGTACCGCTGGATCCAACGCATGCCCGGCGGTATGCGCAGCGCGGGCAATCCACGCCCGATGAAGCCATTTTCGAAAGCGCAAGGCGCCGGATTCCGTTTTGGAATCCGGCGCCTTCTTTCCCGTCGAGCCCTGGCAAACGCTAGAAGCTCGTCTGGTCCGGATCGGAAGAGAACCCGCAGACGCCGGTCATACCGGCCAGAAGTGCCACATCCTCCTCGTCCAGCTCAAAATCGAACACTTTCGCGTTCTCCGCGATGCGGGACGGCGTGACGGACTTGGGCAGCGGCAGATAACCGCGCTCCAGACTCCAGCGGATCACAACCTGAGCGACGGACTTGCCGTACTTCTCCGCCAACGCCTTGACCTCCGGCACCTCGAAAATCCTGCCCACGCCCAGCGGGCTGTAAGCCTCCAGAAGCATGCCGTGCTCGCGGCTGGCCGCCACCGTGTCGTCCTGGGTTTCACCGGGGCAGAGGCGGATCTGGTTGACCGCGGGGACGACCTTGGCGGTTTTGAGCAGCGCGTCGATGTGGTGCCTGCGGAAGTTGCTGATGCCGATGGCGCGCACACGACCGGAGGCGTAGATTTCCTCCATCGCCTTCCAGGTTTCGGCGTTGGCTTCCTGCCAGCGGTCGCGGAACATGGGCGGATTCGGCCAGTGGATCAGATACAGATCCAGATACTCGAGGCCCAGCTTGTCCATCGAAACGTCAAAAGCCTTCAGCGCCGCCTCATAGCTGTGCTCGGAGTTCCACAGTTTGGTGGTGATAAACAAATCCTCTCGCTTGACGCCGCCCAGGCGGATGCCCTTGCCCACGCCTTCCTCGTTTCCGTAGATGGCGGCGGTGTCGATGTGGCGATAGCCCGCGTCGATGGCGGCCTTGACCGACGATACCGCGACTTCGCCCTCCGGTGTCTGCCATGTTCCAAAGCCGATGCAGGGAATCTTGACCCCGTTATTCAGAACGTAAGTGTCCGTCAGCGACTTCATGGATTTCCCTCCTCATTGATGCAGCATTGGGCTTGACGGTGCCCAAAGCGCCTGTTACAATGTCATTATAAAACTTGAAGTTCACTTCAAGTCAATAGTCGCTTGTGTAAAAGAGGTGTAAACATGGAGTACTCGATTCATCAGGTATCCGAAAAGACGCACATCCGCCCGACGGTACTGCGGTTCTATGAAAAGGAGGGGCTTCTGCCCAGCGTCCGGCGCACCAAGAGCGGGATACGCCGCTACACCGGGGAAGACCTGGAATGGATCAGCCTGATCACATGCCTGAAAAATACCGGCATGTCCATCAAGCAGATCCGGGTCTTTGTGGACCTGAGCCTCGAGGGAGACGGCACGCTGAAGCAGCGGTGCGAACTCCTGCTCGAGCACAAAAAGCAGGTGGAGGCGCAGATCGCCGAGATGCACAGGCATCTGGATAAGGTGGCCTGTAAGATCGAATACTTCTCCCGCCAGTACACGCAGTACCAAAAATCGCAGGGCGACCGAACCGGCACGGCCTGACGCTCGGAAAGCGCCGCCTTTCGGGCGGCGCTTTCCGTTTTTAGAATCAAGCCAAGTCCTCATTCCACCCTTCGGACCGGCAGCCTCAGTACGGTGCGCAGCTTTTCCGGGGCGGCGCGCCGTGGATTCCCCAGATAAATTTCATGGTGCCTGCGGGTGTCCGAAAGATCCGGGAGCAGGCCGCCTTCCGCCAGAAACCCATGCATCCGCCGGATCGTCTCGGGTTCAGCGGAATAGGGACCCACATGCATCGCCTGTACGCAGAGCCCTTCATGAAAGCGCACGAACCGCGCGCCGGAGGTATCCAGCTTCTTTTTGCGGAGGACTTCGCCCGCCGCCCACCCGAGCACGTCCGGCGTGACGAACTCCGGCTGACGGATCATCGAAATCCATCGGTATTGGCGCTTGTCCGCGGTCATGACGTCCACCGCGCCATCGCCAAACCACCAAAGGCCCTCCAGCGGCGGCACCGCGTACTCAAAGTAGCCCTCCGCCGCGCTCCCGCCCTTTGGAACCATTTTGATGGTGTAACTGAGCGCGTACAAGAGCTCCACCGCCTTCGCGTACGCCCCTTCCGACTCGTTGGGATCGCCGGAGCCCTCCACCTGCAGAAAGTTCATCTCCGGCACATCGATCAGGGCCGGCTGCGCCCCCGGCGAATAGAGCATCGGATACGCTTTGACAAACGAAAACTTCTCCACAAAACCACCTCCCGCACTGATGGTCACAGTATAACGGACAAAATGCGACAGCGTCACGTCATATTTGATAGCGCGCCAGCGTTTTTTTGAGCCGCGCAATCACATCATCCCGCGCCTCGCGCGGCGCGAGCACCTCGCAGCCCTCGCCGAAGGACAGGACGTACTGATACAACCCTTCGCCCGGCGGAATAAGCGCGTGAACGAGGAAAGCCCCGTCCTCCAGGCGCTCATAAGCCTCATACTCGTCGTACACGCGGTACGCCGCATCCGGCGTCAGGCGGAGGGTGACTTCCATCCGCCCGACTTCCGGGAGCGGATGGATCACGGGTTCGTTCGGCGGCAATTCCCGCTCAAACGTCCATTCCGTTCTCGTAAAGTCCCGAATCCGGCTCAGCTTGAACAGGCGGCCCGCCCGCCTGTCCCGACAGTGCCCGTACAGGTACCAGGCCTGACCCTTGAAGCAGAGCTTCAGGGGCTCGACCGTGCGCCGTGCCGTCTCTCCCTTGCCGCTGGCGTAGGAGAATTGGACGACCCGCCGGGCGAGGATCGCGGCTTTGAGGCTGGCGAAAACCTCCGCCACCCGCTTCGGGTCGCTCCAGGCGGAAAAGTCCACCTCGATCCAGTCCGCCTTCGCGGTGCCAAAGAGCGCACCCAGCTTTTTCAGCGTGCCATCGACCCCATCGGGCGACACATCGCTCAATGCCTTCAGCGAGGCCAGCACATCCGCCTTCTCTCCTTCCGTGAGCACCGCCTTGCCCAGCGCGAAGCCGGGCGAAAGCGCGATGCCGCCGCCCCTCCCCTTTGTCATATAAACTGGGATACCCGCGGCGGACAGCGCCTCCACATCCCGGTAGACGGTGCGCGTCGACACCTCAAACCGCTCGGCCAGCGCTCGGGCGGTCAGCATCCTGTCGCCCAGTAAAAGATAGGCGATCTCCAGCATCCGGTGAATCTGCACGGCCTCACCCCAACCCATTGAACCACAAAAACATGACATCCGCAAGGCATATCTTCGCTTGCTTCAAGGCGCGGATGGAGAAGGAAATGCCACGAGGCCACGCCGGATCGTTATTTCTTAACATTTTTTCTTGATTACCCCATTGCGTTTCAGGGCCCACCATGTTATAATGGTCGGGCGTCAAGGGATCACAACGCTGACGATCAGAATATGGGGCATTAGCACAGCTGGTAGCGCGCTACGTTCGCATCGTAGAGGTCAGGGGTTCGAATCCCCTATGCTCCACCAAAACCGGCCTGAATTCGCAAGGATTCAGGCCGGACTCATATATTTGCAGGTGTGTTATGGGCAAACGAAAGCGGATCCTTCTGCGCATACTCACAGGATTTCTGGCATGCTATCTGCTGTTCTGGAGCGTGCCGACCCTGCCGTATCTTATCGCAGGGGGGTTGCACCCGGGCAACATCTGGAGCGCTGCGGTCGATGCCGGGCACTCTGAGCGGTTTTCGCCACTCGAAATATCCCTTGCGATGGGCAGAGTGTTTGCACTCGTATACGGCTTCGAAGATAGTACCCTCAGGCGGGTGTGGTACGACGAGCAGCGCTGCAACGCTGAGTTTGGTGAAACAGATGCCAACCGCATCCTTCTGATGTTCGACTTTGATACGGGAAATTCGCCAGCGGTAGCGGGGCTCAATCCCGATTTCCCTTACAGAAACTGGAGCATGTCGCTGCGCCGATTTAACCGATTCTGCCCATGGTTTGTCCAAAGCTTCGGGTTCGCATAGCCGATGGGTATTCTCGGCCTCTTTGGTCTCGCGCAGCATTCTCATCGTAGAGGCCGGAGGGATACGCGATGCTCCACCACAAGGCAGTTACTCGAATCATAAGGTTCGGTTTTTTTGTTATTTCGGAGGGCCGGAAGCGGAGGAACGCACATGGACTTGAGGCTGACCTTCAATGAGGTTCCTGCCGTATACGATCGGTGGCGCCCAACCTATGTACCCGAACTCTATGCGGACATTTTCAAATACGCCGGTATCGATCACGAAAGCCGGGCGCTTGAAGTGGGCATCGGCACCGGGCAGGCCACTTTACCGTTCCTCAAGGCAGTCTGCCACGTCACCGCCATAGAACTGGGCGGTGAACTGGCGGCTTTTTCAAGAAGGAAATTTGCGGATTATCACAATGTAGACGTTATAAACATAGCATTTGAGGATTATGAATCTCCCGACAATGCATTTGATATTGTCTATTCCGCATCCGCTTTTCATTGGATCCCGGATGAAGTGGGCTATCCGAAGGTTTACAGGCTTCTGAAAAGCGGCGGGACCTTTGCGCGCTTTGCCAATCATCCCTTCAAGGACGAGGGGAACGAATCCCTGCACCTCGCGATCCAGGCGTTGTATGAGCAGTATATGCCGCATCTTTCCCTCAAAAAGCCGATGAAGTATGGCGAAAAAAGCGCGAAAGAGCGGTCAGACATCGGCGAAAAGTACGGGTTTACGGATATGGATATCAAACTGTATCACCGTGTAAGAACGTTTGACGCAGAGGGCTATGCGTCCTTAATCAAAACCTATTCAGATCATTGGGCGGTGGGACCCGAGGCTCTTAATTCGTTTTCCAAACGGATCAAAGAGGTTATCAATGACTTCGGGGGCACGATCGACATTCATGATACGATGGATTTGCAGCTCGCGAAGCGGCCGTAACATCCCGCAATGGTCAAACTGCGCCATGCCGGATCACAGATGCCGGGGTGCGAACCCCCGACGCTCTCCCATCGGCCGGAATTCGCCAGAGCTCAGGCAAAGCTTCGGTTTGTGTGTTGCCGTACATGCAGGTTTGGTAAATAATTGACCCATTGAAAGAGAGTGCCGCCATGAAAGATTTCAAACCGCTGATCGCCATATCCAACGATTCCGACCACTTTGAGACGCCGCCGTCCTGGCGGCGCTCCGTCGTCTGCCCCGTGGTGTACGCCGAGGCTGTCGCAGCGGCGGGCGGCGTTCCGATGCTCACATGCGAGCAGTGCCCGGAGGAAATCGCGGACCGGATGGACGGCCTGGTGCTTTCCGGCGGCGGCGACCTGGCACCCCGCTTCTTTGGCGAAGAGCCGCGCTTTCCCAACCTTCGCGTCGACGAAGCGCGGGACGCGTTTGAAATGCCCCTCGCCCGCGCGTTTCTCGAACGGGGAAAGCCCATCCTGGGCATATGCCGCGGCATTCAACTGATCAACGTGCTGCTGGGCGGTACGCTGTATCAGGATCTGCCCGGGGAACTGGGCGTCGTCCACTCCGGCGACGGACGTACGCACGAGATCCGCGCGGAACGCGGCAGCGCGCTTCACCGCCTGTTCGGCGGGCGCTTTACCGTCAACAGCCTGCACCATCAGGCCGTCCGCGATCCTGGCCACAACCTGAACATCGTCGCATCATCCGACGACGGCGTCGTTGAGGCACTCGAACATCAAACGCTTCCGGTCCTGGGCTGTCAGTTCCATCCGGAGCGCATCAGCTGCCTGACGGGCGACCACGAAACGCCGGACTTCCTGCCGCTGTTCGAGCATTTCGTGGCGCTGTGCAAAAAGTGAGCCCGGAAAGATAGAGCCTCCCGGGCGGGGCCTGCGCGCTTCAATCCGGAACCCGATACCCTTTGAGTTTGACGAGCGTTACCAGCGCGTCGACGATCTGGGGTTCGTAAAGGATGCCGCGGTTCTGCACCAGTTCGCCGATGGCGGCGTCCACGCCCAGCGCCGGCCGGTATGGCCTGTGGGAGATCATTGATTCGAAGACGTCGGCCGCCGCCAGGATGCGCGCCTCCGGGACGATCTCATCGCCCTTCAGCCCATTCGGATAACCGCTGCCGTCAAATCGCTCATGGTGCTGAAGGATGATCCGCGCGATGGGCAGGAGCGAGGGAACGTCCTTCAGAATCTCGTACCCGGCCTGTGAATGGGTCTTGATCAGCTGGTACTCCCAGGGCGATAACCGCGCGGGCTTTGCCAGAAGCTCGCTGGGGATGCCGATCTTGCCCACGTCGTGAACCACGCCCGCCTGAAAGACGAGCTTAAAGCGCTCCTCGTCCCAGCCTAATTCCCGGGCGACAGCCTGGCCGATCGACGCCACCCACCTCTGGTGCCCGGAGGTGTACAAATCCTTCTGTTCCACCATCCGGGAAATGGCCAGCATCGTGTCGTTCATGGATTCTTCGAGCTGCCTGGCCTTGATTTCAATGATGTTCTGGTAATGAATATTGTCCATCGCGATGGCCGCGGTGTCCGCGATGACGTGCAGGGCCTTGACCTACTCCGGCGTCGCCCTGTGCCGACTCGCCCAGTAGGAGCCGATCGCGCCGATGGGGCTGGCCGTTCTGATGGGAACCATCGCGAGGCTTCTCACAAACGTCTTTTCGTATACATCCACCGGAATTCTGGGGTCCGTGAAAATGTCCTCGATGACGGCGGGCTCCCGGTTCATCATCACCCAACCGCTGATGCAGACGCTCATGGGAAAGCGGCTGCCCTTCCACAGCGGGGTGATGGCGTCCTCCTCCGCGTAGTAGCATTTGTCGCCGTCCCGCAGGACGAATGTCGCGCCGTCGGAACCCGTGAGGTCGCGCGCCGAGTGCCGCACGATGTCCATCACGGAATTCAGATCTCTTGAGGCCGACAAATCCTGAACGACGCGCAACAGCCGCTCCATATCGCGAACGTACACGGCGCCGACGGCGGATTCACGGGGTCTCTTCGTATCGTCCATTCCGGTCTCGTTGAGTACGGGCGGCCACAAAGGGCCTGTCACAAAGCAGCATTGCGGCGCCTAAGGCGGAAATATCCGCCGCCGCGCCAAAAAATCATCCCCTCGAATTGCGTCAGGCGAACCCTCGGTCTATTGCGCGAATGATCGCAGCATGATGACGGATTCATCATGGTCGGGAAACGGCGGCCATCGGCTCGATTCGCCGCCGAATCGCTTGTTTACAAGCCCTGAAATTTATGTCGGCGGCATCGCACGGAATATTTACACCGAACGCGGAGAAAAAAGCGCGGTTTTTTACGATTTTCTCGATCGTTCGATCCAATGCCGAAGATTACCAGCTCTTTCCCCGGCTCGTCACCGGCACGCAGGCTTCGATCACGCCACCGCGCATGAGATGGATCTTGTCATATAAGTTGACCGTCGTGCAGCCATGGCCGGGGATGGCCCGCAGCCGCTGGCCGATTCTGCAAGGCTCTTCAGGGGCCGCGTCAAAGGCCGCATGCTCCTCGCTCATGGAGACGACGGCGGTGGGATATGCCTCGTATACCGGCGCGCCCTGATCGGTGGCGCAGCTCTTCATGCCCGCGTCCGTCACCACCCGGCCGCCCGACGTGCTGACGACCGTCGCATACACGTACAGCGCGTGGCGAAAACCCGGGTCCAGCCGCGCGTAGGCCGCGTCCATGAACAGATAGCTGCCTGCCTGGATTTCCGTATAGACGCTTCCCCGCCGCTTGAATTCCACGGTGCCGGTGCTCACGCCGCTGACCTCCCGGACGATGACGCCGTTTTCCGCCAGAAAGGCGACGAGCCCCCGCAAACGGCCCTCGACCGCCTCCGCCTCCCGCAGGCGCACCGCCCGATCCTCCTCGTGGGACAAATTGCCCGCATAGGCCTGAATCCCTTCGAACTGTAGCCCGGGCGCGGCTTCCACAGCCTTAGCCAGCGCCAGAAAGGCCTCGTTGGTTCTCGCGCCGCAGCGCCGCATGCCTACGTCGTATTCCACCAGACAGTGCAGGATCGCCCCCACCGCCTCCGCCGCGCTGCTGAGCGCGCGCACGTTGTCCGTGTCGTCCACGCAAACGGCCAGCCGGCAGCGCTTCGCAAGAACCGCCAGGCGGGCAATCTTCGCCGGGTCCACGATCTGGTTGGCGATCAGGATGTCCTCAATGCCCTCCAGGACGAGATCCTCCGCCTCGCCCAGCTTCGCGCAGGTGATGCCTTTCGCGCCTTCGCGGATCTGGAGTCTCGCCAGATACGGGCATTTATGGGACTTGTAGTGGGGCCGAAGCGCAATGCCCGTACCTTCAAGGAGCCGTCGCATCGCCCGGTTATTCTCCTCCAGAGCGTCCATGTCCACAACCAGCGCCGGCGTTTCAAGCTGCTCCGCCCGCATGCGTCCATCCCCTTCGCGCATTCTATACGTATGGCCCATGATATGGGTTTTCCGCCCGGATGTCAAGGGACGGCGCTTTTCAATTGATACCAATCCAAGACATTCCTGTCTCGTCGGGCCTGTCTTTTTCGCGCATCGCTGTGTCGCCTTCCACTCCGCGTAACGCTGCGTTGCGCGACAGGCGACACAGTTCCGCGCAAAAAGGCCCACCTAGACGAATAATTACTGTTTGGGATTGGTATAGGGCAAAGCTTATTCCGCCAAAGCGTGATGGCGATAGAAACAACGCTCCCGGCGGCGCGCGCCGCCGGGAGCGTTTCAAGCCTTGACGGGGTTTGGCAAAAATTGAATGCCTCGGACTGCTTTGCTTTTTAAATTTTCCGCAGCAGCGTGAAGTCAAACGGCATCTCCAGCGGCACCCAGAACATGGCGTAATGTTCATCCATGCCGGTGCGCACCCCCCGAGAATTGACGTACTCCGCAACGGCCTCGGAACCCGTTACAACACTCCGCACCTTGCCCCGCACTTCGGGATTCATGCTGTCGCGGCTGGAGTCGATCACCAGAAGCTGGCTTTCGCCGTCCTGCATGCGCCAGTCCACCAGCGCCACAATGTGGCCTACTCTGAGGTCGCACAGCGCGCATCCGCCGGAGGTCATCACATCCCACAAGGCCTCGCGGTCGTTTCGAAGCCCGTCAAAATCATACCGGAGGCCGAAAGGAGCGAGCCGTCCGGCCCGCTGCATCGCCGCGAGCAGGGCGGGCCTGTCGGTACCGTCGTCGCCCCGGCCGCCGTTTGCCGCGGAAAAGTCCGCCAATTCCTCCACGTCGACCTTTTCGCCGGTCACCCAGTCGATGGCGTGCGCGGTGGCGAAGATGCCACAGCCCGCGTTGTGCAGGTTTTCACCAGAGTCGCCGCCTTCGCCCTCGTACACGTAGGGATGTGTCCATTCGGGGCAGCTCTGGTTTAGGAGGCGCAGCCTTTTCCCATTATACTCTAGGATTCTCTCTTTTCCGGTGTAGGTCATCGGGTTCACCTCGTCGCAAAATAAGGGTTCTGTTTCAGTCCATCGCGCCGGTTTCCCGCAGCGCCAGCGCGGTCTGCATCAAAAGGCCCGTCAGGATGCACCGTTCGTCCGGAGAAAACAGCGGGCTGTGCAGCGCCGGCGCAGGCAGTTTCTCCGGCGGCGTGCAGCCGATGTGATAGAACGCGCCGGGATTGTTTTCAATGAAATAAGAAAAGTCCTCGCCGCCCATGGAGGGGCCGTCCTTGAGAAGCACGTTTTCCGGACCGATGAGCGCCTGAGCGGTTTCCAGCACAAGCCTGGTCTCTCTCATGTGATTCACCAGCGGGCTGTAGCCTTCGACGACCTTCACCGCTGCCGTGGCTCCGAAGGCCTGCGCCACGCCCTCCGCCACCTCGCGGACGCGCCGTTGCAACAGCGCGCGAAGCTCGGGGTCGGCCGTGCGGAGTGTCCCTTTCAGCCGCACATGGTCGCAGACGACGTTGGCGGCCCTGCCGCCTTCGATGACGCCAAAGGACAGCACCGCGCTTTGAAGAGGCGACACATTTCGGGATACCAGCGTCTGCAGCGCCGTCATGACCCCAGCCGCGCATACGATGGCGTCCACGCTGTTCTCCGGGTAGGCCGCATGACCGCCGCGCCCGAATATGTCCAGAATCACGTCGTCGGTGGAGGCGTTCAGCGTGCCGTATCGCGTCTCCACCGTCCCCAGCGGCAGCCGGGACTGCAGATGCAGCCCGTAACTGGCGTCCACCTTCGGGTTTTCCAAAACACCCGCCGCCACCATGGGTTTTGCGCCGCCCTCGGTCTCTTCCGCCGGCTGGAACAAAAGCCGGACTGAGCCGCTCATCCGATCTTTCAGCGACGAAAGAATTTTTGCCGCGCCCAACTGGATCGCGGTGTGCGCGTCATGGCCGCAGGCATGCATCCATCCCTCGCGCCGGGACCGGAACGGGCAGCCCTCCGGCTCCGTGACCGGCAGCGCGTCGATATCCGCCCGCAGCGCGACCACCCTGCCAGGGCGCGCGCCGACGATGTCCGCCACAACCCATGTCCGGTGCGCCGCAAAGGGAATGCCCAGCGCCGTCAGCGTCTCGCAGATCAGCTTTTGCGTCTCAAACTCCTCAAAACCGGGCTCGGGAATCCGGTGCAGCGCCCTGCGGAGCGCGACCGCCCAGTCAAAGGTCTCCTCCGCCAGTCTGCGGAGCTCCTCGCCATTCATAACCAGTCGTTCACCTCCGAACGCACAAAGGCGGGCCTTCCGCCCAAGTAGTATACGCGGGGTACGCGTTTTCCGACCCGCGCCCACGCCTCGTTCCGGTTCAGCCGGCCCATCCTGGCGTACTCATCCACGGGGATAATCCCGCCAACGAAGGTCACCTCGTCGCCCTCCTCGGCACCCGGAACGCCGCCGACATCCGCCATCATCTGATCCATGCACACGATGCCGATGACCTTTGCCCGCGCGCCGCGGATCTCGATATCCTGTCCGTGGGCGAGCCTGGGAAATCCGTCCACATACCCGGCGGAGATCGTCGCGATCACGGCGTCTTTCTCCAGCGGGTGGTCGTCATCGTAGCCTACGAGCTCTCCTTTTTTTACGGTGCGCACCTGGGAGATACGCGCCTTGAAGCGTGCCACGCTCCGGCACAGCGCCGGGCGGTCCAAGCCGCCGGGCGTCACGCCGTACAGCCACGCGCCGACGCGGGCTGCGTCCATGTGGTCCTCCGGGTAGCGCGCCATGCCGATGGAGTCCACCGCATGCGTCAGCGGCACGTCGATTCCCCGCGCGAGAAGCGCCTCACGCACCCTGCGCAGCTTCGCGGTCTGAACTCTGTCCATCTCCGCCGTGTGGATGCCAAGGTGCGTGTACAGCCCCGCCACCCGAACGGCGCCGGTTTGCAGGATTTGGGCGACATGGTCCGCCGCCGTCTCCGGCTCAAGCCCGAGCCGGTGCAGGCCGGTATCCACCTTTACGTGTACTTCGGCGGTCTGCCCGGCCTCCCGTGCGGCTTCCACGATGGCCAGTCCCTGTCTTTCGGAAAAAAGCGTCAGCGGCATGCCTGCGCGGATCAGCCTGGCCATCTGGCCCCGGCCGGCCAGGCCCATTAAAAGCACCTTCGCATCCTCCGGCAGCGCGCGCATCAGCCGCTCCGCCTCGTCACCGGTGGCGACGGCGAAAAGGCGCGCGCCTTCACGGGCCAGAAGCCTGCCGACCTCCGCCGCGCCCATGCCGTAGGCGTCCGCCTTCAGGACGGGGATGACCGTTGTGCCCTCCCCCACCAGCGCCCGGGCGGCGCGGTAGTTTTCGAGAATCGCGTCCAGATCGACCTCCAGCCAGCAGCGCCCGGTGGCGTCTTCGTAAGTCATGGCCTGCTCCAAACGATTATATTTCGCCCGCCGCAACGCGAATGCAGGCGACGTGGTGCCCGTTGCCCGCATCAAAAAGCCCGGGCTTCTCCTGTGCGCAGCGCTCGGTGGCGTAGGGGCAGCGGGTGCGGAACGCACAGCCGCTGGGCGGGTCCAGCGGCGCGGGCACGTCGCCCTTGAGCACGATCCGCCGCGCCTTCTCGGCCTCGTCCGGATCGGCGATGGGCACCGCCGACATCAGCGCCCTGGTATAAGGATGCAGCATGTTGGCGTAGAGTTCGTTCACCGGTGCCGTCTCGACGATATGCCCCAGGTACATCACCGCCACCCGGTGAGAGATGTGTCGCACCATCGAAAGATCATGGGACACGAACAGGTACGTCACATTCAGCTTCTCCTGAAGCTCCTCCAGCATGTTGATGATCTGCGCCTGAATGGACACGTCCAGCGCGGAGATCGGCTCGTCGCAGACGATGAAGTCCGGACGGCTGGCCAGTGCCCGCGCGATGCCGACGCGCTGGCGCTGCCCGCCGGAGAACTCGTGGGGGTAGCGGGACAGATGATCCTCCTTAAGCCCCACCTGCTCGATCAGGCCGCGCACGCGCTCGTTGATCTCCGAAGGGCTCATGCCCTGGTATCTCAGCGGCTCCGCCACGATGCTGGCGATGGTCATGCGCGGATTCAGCGAAGCGTACGGATCCTGAAAGATCATCTGCATGCGGTTGCGGTAGGGCAGCACGTCCGCTTCGGAGAGCGGGGCGATGTCCGCGCCGCCAAAGAGAATCCTTCCCGCCGTGGGCTCATACAGCCGGACGACGGTTCGGCCGACGGTGGTCTTTCCGCAGCCCGATTCCCCCACCAGGCCAAATGTCTCGCCGGGGTAGAGGCTGAAGCTTACATCATCCACGGCTTTTAAAAGCTTGCGCTTGCCGAAGATGGTGTTGCCCACGGGGAAGTACATTTTGAGGTTCTGAACTTCAATCAGCGGCTGCCTCGTCATGCCCGCACCTGCCTTTCGACCTTCGGGGCGCTGGGGTGCATCAGGTGACACGCGGCGATGTGCGTGTCGCTGAGAACGGTATCCGGCGCCAGGTATTTGCGGCACACCGGCATCGCGTGGGGGCAGCGGGGCGCGAAGGGGCAGCCTTTCGGCGGGCGGAGCATGTCCGGCGGCGTTCCGTTGATGGGGATCAGTTTTTCGCCGGTGTTCCCGGTGATCTTGGGGATCGAGTGCAGAAGCCCCCAGGTATAGGGGTGCCTGGGTTCGTAGAAGATCTCCCGTGCGGTGCCCTGCTCGCAGAGGACGCCGCCGTACATCACCAGAATCCTCCGGCACATGCTGGCGATCACGCCCAGGTCGTGGGTGATCATGATGACGGAGGTGTTGGTTTCGTTTTTGAGGTGTGTCAGAAGGTCCAGCACCTGGGCCTGAATGGTCACATCCAGCGCGGTGGTGGGTTCGTCGGCAATCAGCAGTTCCGGATCGCAGGATAGCGCCATGGCGATCATCACGCGCTGCCGCATGCCGCCGGACAGTTGGTGCGGGTATTCATCAATGCGCTTGGCGGGCTCCGGAATGCCTACCATTTTAAGCAGCTCAATGGCGCGGGCGCGCGCGTCCGCTTTGGAAAGCCCGCGGTGCAGCCGCAGCGCTTCCTCAATTTGAAAGCCCACCGTAAGCACGGGGTTAAGCGAGGTCATCGGCTCCTGAAAGATCATGGAAATTCGATCCCCGCGGATTTTGCGCATCTGCGCGGGCGAGAGCTTGAGCAAATCCTGATCGTGAAACAGGATGCTGCCGCCCTCCACGCGCGCGGTTACCGGGTCGAGCAAACCCATGATGGAAAGGCTGGTGACGCTTTTGCCGCAGCCCGACTCGCCCACAATGCCCAGCACTTTGCCCTTCTGCACCGAAAAGCTGACGCCGTCCACCGCTTTGGCGCAACCGGCATCGGTATAAAAATACGTTTTGAGGTTTGTAACAGTTAGCATGTTTACCTCCCTACTGCGCTACTTGCATGCGATGGGGCAGGGTGCAAAGGTTTACCGCCCCGCCCTCAACCACAAGCACATCGTCCTCTGTGCGCACGCCGTGGTTCCCCGGCAGGTACAGCCCGGGCTCGATGGTGAACACCATACCCGGCTTGAGCACGTGCGTGCCCGCGATGACCACGCGCGGATGCTCATGGATTTCCAACCCGATACCGTGCCCCAACCCCTTGAGCGCATAGTTTTCCATGCCCACCTGGCGGAAAACCCGCCGGTGAGCCTCGTCCACATCGGCGGCCACCGCGCCGGATGTAACGGCGGCAAAGGCGGCGTCAAAGGCTTGCTCCACCACCGCGAAGGTATGCAAACGCTCTGCGGGCACCTCCCCAAACAACAGGGTTCGGGTCAGATCGGCACAATAACCGTTGTAAAGCGCTCCAAAATCCACCACGACCATTTCGCCCGCCTGCACCCGCCGCCCGGTTGGGGTGCCGTGCGCCAGCGCCGCCCGTTCGCCCGAG
>JAEZTL010000056.1 GCA_023421395.1 Bacillota bacterium
CAGCGAAACCGTCGCCTTGCCGCTTTTGAGCGCCGTCACCGTGATTTCAGGCGCCGGCCACCCCGCCTCCTCCGAACTGACGGTAGCCACCCCGCTGTTCGAACTCGTCCACCGGAGCGGCTCCTCCACGCCCTCGGGGAACACCCGAAGCGCGCTCAGCGGAAAAGACTCGCCCGGCGCCAGCGTTCTGGCCAGCACGCTGATGGCCGCGTTGGCGGCGTTGGGCGGGGGCGTGGGCGTCGCCGGAGGGTCAGCCTCGGCGAACGCGGCGCACGCAAACATAAAAAACGCCAGCGCCGTCAGCGCCAGGCTCCGAATCCAGGAGTTTTTCAATACGCTCTCACCCCGTTAACAAATCCTACCAATATTATAGAGCACATGCGGTATCCTGTCAACAGCGGCGGCTTTTTTCGCATGCCCGGAACCCCCTCCGAAAAGGCCCTCCTTTTCCTTGACATCGTGATAACCTGCCATCAAAATGATACAAAAAATATTGCGTTTTCATCAGCTACGTGTTATAATAATTTTCGCATCCGGCGAATTTATAAGGAGGTACCCGCAATGAAGAAACTGGCTTCCCTGGTTCTCGCGCTTATGCTGGTCCTGGCGGTCGTTTCCACCGCGTCGGCGGAAGGCAAGGTGTTCGGCTACACCTGCATGACCATGAACAACCCCTTCTTCATCGTGCTGGAAGGCGCCATCCGTGAAAAAGTAGAAGCCCAGGGCGACGAGCTCGTCACGCTGGACCCCCACATGGACGTCGCGCTGCAGATCAGCCAGATTGAAGACCTGTTGGTCCGCGACATCGACGGCATCTTCCTGAACCCCGTGGACTGGGAAGGCATCCGCCCGGCGCTGGTGGCGCTGAAGGACGCGGGCGTGCCGATCGTCAACTTCGATACCGAAGTCAAGGATCTCGAGGAGTTCGTCACCGCCTACGTCGGCTCCAACAACTACAACGCCGGCAAGGTCTGCGGCGATGAGCTGGTGAAGCGCCATCCCGAAGGCGGCAACATCGTCATCCTCGACTCGCCCACGATGAACTCGGTCAACGACCGCATCTCCGGCTTTACCGACGCCATCAAGGACAAGGGCTTCACCGTGGTCGCGCAGCAGGATGCCAAGGGCGACCTGCAGACCGCCATGGGCCTGATGGACGACATCCTCCAGAAGGAGCAGAACATCGTGGCGGTCATGGGCGGCAACGACCCGACCGCGCTGGGTGTGCTGGCTTCCTGCAAGTCCGCCGGCCGTTCCGAGATCGAGATCTACGGCGTGGACGGCTCCCCTGAGGCCAAGGCGGCCATCGCCGAGGGCGGCCAGTTCATCGCCTCCGGCGCTCAGAGCCCCAAATCCATCGGTTATGATTCCGTCACCGTCATGAACAAGATCCTGAACAAGGAGACCTTCGAATTCCGCACCCCCGTCGAAACCTTCCTGATCAATCAGGACAACGTCGCCCAGTACGGCACCGACGGCTGGCAATAAGCCGAGGCTTCCGGCGCTTGCGCCGGGTTCCCATGCTGCTCCGCTTCTTCCACCGGCCGAGAGGGCCGGTGGAAGAAGCGCATTCCCGGCGCGGGCCGGGGAGGATCCGGGCCTCGGACGGCGTTCGCGGCTCGCGCTCCGGGCGCCAGGGAAGCCGCGGAGCCTTGGGGGCAGTCTTGGGCGGGGTTTCACCAAACCCCGCCCGGTTTGAAATGAATTTACCGGGGTGATGCAATTGGCAAACGAGGGAACCCTGCTGAAAATGGCGGGGGTGCACAAGCGCTTCCCAGGCGTGTACGCGCTGCGCGACGTCACTTTTGACCTGCGCGCGGGCGAGGTGCACGCCCTTTTGGGCGAAAACGGCGCGGGCAAATCCACCCTGATCAAAATACTGGGCGGCATCTACACCATCGACGAGGGCGAGATCTTCATCGACGGCCGCAAAGTCGAAATCCATTCCGTGAACGACGCCAAACTCAACCGGATCTCCATCATCCACCAGGAGCTGGCGCAGGTTCCGTACATGACGGTGGCGGAGAACATCTTCCTCGGCAAGGAACTGGACGGGCCGCTGGGCACCGTGCGGCGGGGCGACATGACCCGGGAAGCCCAGAAGCTGATCAACAGCTATGAGCTGGATATCCGCGCCGACAGCGTACTGGACAGCCTGACCATCGCGCAGCGCCAGATGATCGAGATCATCAAGGCGGTGTCCTTCAACGCCCGCATCCTGGTCATGGACGAACCCACCTCGTCGCTGTCGGAAAAAGAGGTGGAGTTCCTGTTCGCCACGATCAAAAAACTCAAAACGCAGGGCGTGGGCATCGTCTACATCTCCCACCGGCTGAGCGAGCTGTTCGAGGTCAGCGACCGGGTTACGGTGCTCCGGGACGGCCAGGTGATCGGCACCCGCGAAACGCATCAGACCGACGCCGCCTCGCTGATCGCGATGATGGTGGGCCGTGAGCTGACCAACTACTATACCCGCACCTACCACGAACCGGGCCCCGAGGTGCTGCGGCTTGAAAACGTGTCCGCCGGCAAGTTGATCCGCGACGTCAGCTTTTCGCTGCACGAGGGCGAAATTCTGGGCCTGGCGGGCCTGGTGGGCGCCGGGCGCAGCGAGATCGTGCGCGTGATCTTCGGGCTGGACCCCCTCGCCGCCGGCGACATCTACATGCGCGGCAGGAAGGTGCGCATCACGCGCCCCGACGAGGCGATGGCGCTGGGCATCGGCCTGGTGCCGGAGGATCGCAAGAAGGAAGGCCTGTTCCCGGTCAAGGAAGTGCGCTTCAACCTGACGATCAAGGTGCTGCGCCTGTTCATGAGCGCGCTGCGCCTGTCCAGGGCGAAGGAAAACGCCATTGTGGACCGCTACATCCGCGAACTGTCCGTCAAGACCCCCAGCCCCGAGCAGCTCATCGGAAACCTCTCCGGCGGCAACCAGCAGAAGGTCATCATCGCCCGCTGGCTGGCCACCCAGCCGCGCGTATTGATTCTGGACGAACCCACCCGCGGCGTGGACGTGGGCGCCAAGGCAGAAATCTACGCCATCATGAACGATCTGGCCAAAAAGGGCGTGGCGATCATCATGATCTCGTCGGAACTGCCGGAGATCATCAACATGAGCGACCGCGTGGTGGTCATGGGCGACGGGCGCGTCAAGGGCACGCTGCCCCGCGAAGCGCTATCTCAGGAAAAAATCATGTTCCTGGCGACGGAGGGAATGTAATGAACAATCAGAAATCCTACGGGCAGGCGCTTACGGGCAATCCGGCCGGGCGGTTCCTTGCGAAGTACTTCAAGGACAACGGCGCGATCCTCATCGGCCTTGCGGCCATCATGCTGCTGCTCCAGTTCTTTACGGCCGACAGCTTCAACTTCGCCACGGGCCTCTTCTTCAAGCAGAAAAATATGCTCAACGTGCTGCGCCAGGTGTCCATCAACGCAAACCTCGCCTGCGCGATGACGCTGGTCATCATCCTGGGCGGCATCGACATCTCCGTCGGCTCGGTCATCGCCCTCTCCGGCGTCGTGACCGGCGGCCTGATCGCCTTCAACGGCTGGGCCGTGGCGCCCGCGGTTCTCATGGGCGTGCTGGTGGGCGTGCTGTTCGGCGCGTTCAACGGCTTTCTGATCTCCACAACCCCGTTGCCGCCCTTCATCGTCACGCTGTCCACGATGAACATCGCCCGCGGCGTCGCCTACGTGTACACCGGCGGCTCGCCCATCCGCGTGATGAGCGACGAGTTCAACTTCATCGGCTCCGGCTATCTGGGCCCGATCCCCATGCCGGTGATCTACTCGGCGGTGTTCATCGCCTTCACCGCCTACATCCTCAACCGCACCAAGCTGGGCCGCCATATCTCCGCCGTCGGCGGCAACCGCGAGGCCGCGCGCTTCGCCGGCATCAACACCCGGCGCATCCTGTTCTTCGCCTACACCTACTCGGGCCTCATGGCGGGCATCAGCGGCGTGGTGCTGGCCAGCCGCATGTTTTCCGGCCAGCCCACCGCGGGCGACGGCCAGGAGATGGAAGCCATCGCCGCCACGGTACTGGGCGGCACCTCCATGCTGGGCGGCCAAGGCGCGATGGGCGGCACGGTGATCGGCGTTTTGATCATGGGCGTACTCTCAAACGGCCTGAACCTTCTGGGCATCAACAGCTTCTGGCAGTACGTGGTCAAGGGCGCGGTCATCCTGCTGGCAGTCTACATCGACGTCATCAAAAAGCGCACCCGCAAGATCAAGGTGGCATAGCTTCCATACTCCGCGGCGCGGACCGCGTTTTATTGCGCGAATCTTGTTTCAAGTGATCGAATTCATGGTACTATATGGCATAATTTTTTGTGAAGTTTTCCGAAGGAACAGAAGAAACGGAGGGGGTTCAGATGGCGAAGCTGATCGATATCGAAGGCATTGGCGAAGTGTACGCGGCGAAGCTGAAGGAGGCCGGGATTGACTCGGTAGAAGAGCTCCTCGAGGTGTGCGCCACGCCCAGGGGCCGGGAGACGCTGGCGGAAGAGGCCGGAATTTCCGGCAAGCTGATTCTGGAGTGGGCCAACCACGCGGATTTGTTCCGCATCGACGGCATCGGCAGCGAGTACGCGGACCTGCTGGAAGAGGCGGGCGTGGACACCGTGCCGGAACTGGCGCAGCGCAACCCCGAAAACCTCTACGCCAAGATGAAGGAGATTAACCAGCAGAAGGAACTGGTGCGCAGACTGCCCAGCGAGGGCCAGGTGGCTTCCTGGGTGGAGCAGGCGGGGAAACTGCCCCGGGCGCTGGCGTACTGACGCGCGCCGGCCGGGCAAGCGGTCCTTGCGCGGACGGACTTTGGGGCCTCGGGGCCCGACCATTCCGCCGGAAAGTGAGCGAAGATGCCATTGAAGAAGCGGATGACCGAGAGCGCCGGTTCCCCGCCCGATCCCGCCCGGGAGGCGGGCGCGCGGGAGGGCGATGCGCCGCACCTCTCGGAGCTTCGCGGGCTTCGGAGGCCGGCTGACAGCGAAGAAATCAAAAAGATCGCGCTCTGGGGCGTGGCGCTGGCGACGCTGCTTCTGATCGTCTCCGCGATCGTCGGCATCGCCGGCAATCTGAATTAGCCTTTGTCTCCGAAACGCGCCCCGGCCGGGGCGCGTTTCGCTGTGCACGGCATAAGCTCCGCCTTGTTTCCCGTGCGGAAATGTGGTATACTATATGGCTGTTAGGACGCGCCAAATACATGTCCTGCGGCCGGGAAACACCAGCCGGGGGATGGATCTTTGCGAGGAAGTGATCTTTATGCAACTGACGAGGCAGGCTGCGCCCGGTGTCTTCTGGATCGGCGGCAACGACCGGCGGATCGCGCTGTTTGAAAACATGTTCCCGCTGCGGGACGGCGTCGTGTACAATTCCTACGTCATCATGGATGAAAAGGTCGCGCTGATCGACACGGTGGATTCCGCCATCACCCGGCAGTTCTTCGAAAACCTGGAGCATGTGCTGGGCGGACGCGCGGTGGACTACCTGGTGGTCAACCACATGGAACCGGACCACTGCGCCAACATCGAAGAGCTTTGCCGGCGCTACCCGGAAATGAAGATCGTCGGCAACCCCAAGACATTCCAGATGATCCGGCAGTTCTACGATTTTGACATTGAGGACCGCACGCTGACCGTCTGCGAAGCCGACCGGCTGGACCTGGGCGCGCACCGGCTGCGCTTTTTTATGGCGCCGATGGTGCATTGGCCGGAGGTCATGTTCACCTATGAGGAAAAGGAAAAAATCCTGTTCTCGGCGGACGCCTTCGGCACCTTCGGCGCGCTGAACGGCAATCTGTTCGCCGACGAGACGGATTTCGACAACCTGTTTCTGGACGAGGCACGCCGCTACTACGCCAACATCGTCGGCAAGTACGGCCCGCAGGTGCAGGCGGCGCTCGCCAAGACCTGCTGCGTGGAAACCGAAAAGATCTTTCCGCTGCACGGCCCCCTCTGGCGCAAAGATCTGGACTACATCATCGACAAGTACGGCCTGTGGAGCCGCTACGAGCCGGAGAAAAAGGGCGTCGTGGTGGCCTACGCCTCCATGTACGGCAACACCGAAAACGCTGCGCTGATGGTGGCGAACCGCCTGGCGGAGATGGGTGTCTCCGACATGCGCGTCCACGACGTGTCCAGAAGCCACGCCTCCTATATCATCTCGGATGCCTTCAAGTACAGCCACATCGTGCTCGCGTCGCCCACGTACAACATGGGGCTGTACTTCGGCATGGAGTCGCTCCTAAGGGACATGGCGGCGCTGAACCTGAAAAACCGAAAGGTGGCGCTGATCGGCAACGGCTCCTGGGCGCCCGCCGCCCACACGATCATGGAAAAGATGATCGGAGAGATGAAGGGCATGGAACTGCTCTCGCCGCCGCTGGTGCTGCGCTCTGCGCTGAAACCCCGCCAGACCGACGAACTGATGGCCCTGGCGGATAAGGTGGGCCGCTCCGTACTGGAGGACTGATCCCCCGCCATCCCCCGTGACAGATCACGGGTTGTTGCATGAACGCACGTTCCTGCGGACGCCGCGCATTTATCAAACCCGCGCTGGACAAAAGCGCGGGTTTGTGCTATACCTTTTCAGGAATGACGTCGGCGGGGGTGAAGCCTCCGGCTTTCGCAGTGCGAAGGAGCGCCCTATGCAGACCCAACGGCCCAACGCGATCACCCAGAACACCATCTGGAAGGAACTGCTCAAGTACTTCTTCCCGATCCTGCTGGGCACTTTTTTTCAGCAGCTTTACAACATTGTGGATGCCGGCATCATGGGCCACTTCGTGGGCGACGCGGGGCTGGCCGCGGTGGGCGGCACCAGCATGACCATCATCAACCTCTTTCTGGGCTTTTTTGTGGGGCTGGGCGCGGGTGCCACGGTGGTGGTGGCGCAGCACTACGGCGCGGAGGACCCGGAGGGCACCAGCCGCGCGGTGCACACGGTGGTGGCCATCAGCCTGGCGGCGGGGGGCGTGCTGATGGTGGCGGGCACGCTGACGGGCCGCGCGATGCTCGTCGCGCTGAAGACGCCCGCGGACGTGCTGGACCCGGCTTCCACGTTTCTCCGGGTGTATTTTCTGGGCATCGAATCGGTGCTGTTTTTCAACATCGGCTCGGGCGTGCTGCGGGCGGTGGGCGACTCCCGGCGGCCGCTTTTCTACCTGATCGCGGGCTCCGTGGTCAACATCGCGCTGGATTTCCTGCTGGTGGTGCGGTTTTCCATGGGCGTGATGGGCGCGGCGCTGGCCACGATGACGGCCCAGACATTCGCCGCCCTTCTCCTGACCGCACGGCTGATGCGGGTGAACGACTGCTACCGCCTTCGCCTGAAAAAAATCGGTTTTGACCGGACGGTGGTCCGGGACGCGTTTCGCATCGGCCTTCCGGCGGGGTTCCAGTCCACCATGTACGGCATTTCGAACGTGCTGATTCAGGGCGGCGTCAACGGCTTCGGCACCGGCACCATGGCCGCGTGGACGGCTTATTCCAAGATCGATTCCATGTTCTGGATGATCGTCAGCGCCTTCGGCATCTCGGTGACGACCTTCGTGAGCCAGAACTTTGGCGCGCGCAGGATGGACCGGGTGCGGCTGAGCATCCGCACCGGCTATGGGATGGCGATGTTCGCCGCGCTGGCGACCTCCGCCCTGGTGACGGCTTTCGCGGAGCCGCTGCTCCGGGTGTTCAGCCCCGACGAGGCGGTGGTGCGCGAGGGCGCCGCGCTGATCCGGGAGATTACGCCGCTGTACTTCACCTATGTGTCCATCGAGATCCTCTCCGGCGCGCTCCGGGGCATGGGCGAATCGATGATCCCGATGGCGATGACCGTTGTGGGCATCTGCGGACTCCGGCTCGTCTGGCTGTACGCGGTATTCCCGCTGTTCCCCACGATGAAGGCGCTGGTCTTCAGCTATCCCGTCACCTGGACGGTCACCAGCCTTTTGTTCATCCTGTACTACCTGCGTGGCGGCTGGCTGAAGCGCAGAATGCTCGCCGCCGGGATTGGAGGAGCGCCATGAACTACTTTGTCGCGGACGCCCACGCGGATACGCTGTATTCCATCGGGGTCAACGGAGCCGCGCCCGATTCCTGCGCCGTGCGCGCGGAAGCGCTTCGCACGGGCGGCGTGGGGCTTCAGACCTTCGCGCTGTTCGCGGGCTCTCAGGGACCCGCGGGGCACCCGTACGAAAAGGCGCGGGAGATGCTCCGGCATCTGAAGGACCTGGGCGTGCCGGTCCTCACCGGGCCGCTGCCGGAGAATCCGCCGGAGGTCCCCCACGGCATCCTGTCCATCGAGGGCGGCGAGGTGCTCATGGGCAGCGCCGAGAAGCTGGCCGAATTCGCCGCCGCGGGCATCCGGCTGATCGCGCTGACCTGGAACAACGAAAATGAGCTGGGCTACCCGGCCAAAGGCGACTGCGGTCTTCCGCTCAAGCCCGCGGGCCATGAAATGCTCAAGGCAATGGGCGATAGGGGGATCCTGGCGGACGTCTCCCACCTGAACGAGGCCGGATTCTACGATGTGATGGAGCACTCCGCGCTGCCGGTGGTGGCCAGCCATTCCAACCTGCGCACGCTCTGCGGCTCGTTCCGCAATCTTTGGCCCGAGCAGGCGCGGGCGCTGATCGCGGGACGCGGCTTTATCGGCATCAATTTCTATTCGGACTTCCTGGCCGACGGCCGGGAGGCGACCCTGGACGACGTCATCCGCCACATCGACGGCTTCTGCGAACTGGGCGGCGCGGAATGCGTGGGGTTCGGCTCCGATTTTGACGGCATCGAGCGCTGGCCGGATGGGCTGGGCGATCCGTCGGGCTTCCCGAGGGTTCTCGAGCGCCTGGAAAAGATGGGCTACACCCGCGCCCAGGTAGCGGCCATCGCGGGGCTCAACTTCTACCGCGTGCTGCTGGAGGCGCAAAAGGCGAAAACGGCATAAAAAAGCGGGGCGTTCGCCCCGCTCAGACCATCCCAAAAGTCCCGGTGCTCCTTCAACCGTTCCCGGCGGCATGCACGCCGGGAACGGGATATCGCCACCAGGATGTGCACTGGTGGCGATATCCGTACCTTTGGTCAGCGCGCCGCCCGAAAATCCGTGAGGCTTTCAGGCGCGCGCAGGCTTCGTTTCCTTGCATCAAAAAAGCCCGGGGCCTATTTGACGCCTTGGCGGGGCGAACGCCCAGCCTTCCTTTATTCGCCTTCGTAATAATCCACCTGGGCGGAGACCGGCAGGATCAGCCGCGCCTGACTGCCGAACACGCCCACCTTTTCGGAATCCGGGTAGAACACCACTTCCGGATCGTGGAGGGTGTCGACATCCAAGTAGATCAGCTTTTCGCTGCCGGACGCGTTGGTCAGCTTGTGCGCGCCGTTGCCGCCCGCCGGAAAATAGAGGAAGTCTCCCGCCGTCACCGTCCGCTCCCCATCGGGCGACTTCAGGACGCCCGTGCCGCTGAGGATGAAGAAGACCTCCTCGTTTTGCAGGTGGTAGTGGTAGGGCACCGCAGACTTTCCCGGCGGCACCTCGTACACCGACACCTCGAGGCCCTTCGAATCCCCCTTCCCCACGACGATCCGCTTCAGAAACTCGTAGCCGGGTTCGTGCGCCCGTTCAAGGCGCGGGGCTTCCTCCGCCCGCCGGACAAACGCTTCGCCGTCCATCGCTTTGCCTCCTCGCTTTTTGGCTTGACAACATCATACGGTGAACCGCGTCCGCGCGCAAGCGCCAACGCGGGAACCGCCCCGCCGCGCGCCTAAAAATTTAGCGGCCCGTGTTTTTTCGGGCCGCTGGTTTGTTTATCCGGGGCGGTGAGTTTGATCCGCCCCGGCGGCGGGACCGCCCGCCGGGTACTTCGTTGGTCGCGCCCGAGGCGCGTGAGCGGGGGTCAGGCGCAGCAGTTTCCGCGGATCAGGAAATCCAGCATGTCGCGCGTGTCCTCGCGGTTATCGAGCCTGAGCTCGACGTGGTCCACCGGCGCCTTCGGCACCGCGGTCCACAGGGACTTGACGGTGGAACCCTCTTCCTTCCAGTCGATGGATTTGCCGTCGGGCATCACCATTTCAACGCGGCCGGTCATATTGTCCAGCCGGTCAAACAGCTTCTCGGGCTTTGAGATATTGTACAGCATCATGGTCGACACCTCCTCTTTGGGTCGTTTCTCTCTTTCTTTCCGACGGTATCAGTATAAGCGGCCCACGTTATGAGAGGGCCGCTTTTGCGATAATTCCCAGCGAAGAAGTGTTATGTCAAGGATAAGATATGATTTCCAGCGCCCCGTCCAGCCATACGGCGATGACCGCGCGGCCGTTTTGCAGCTGATACTCGTAAAAATCCCGCCGGGGCAGCGCGCGGGCCTCCAAAATGGCCATAATCGTGCCCCCGTGGGCCACAATAGCCGCATCGCCGCCCAGCTTTTCGGCGCGAAGCGCCAAACGGTCGAAGGCGCGCACCGTGCGCAGGCAAAAATCCCCGCGGGATTCTCCGCCGGGAAAGGGAAGGCGCCCGCGGGAATCGAGCCAGGCCTGATAGGCGGGGAGATCCTTCAGCGCTTCGTAGTTTTTATACTCGAATTCGCCGAAATCGCACTCGCGAAGGTCCGGCACCGCCTCCAGCGGAACGCCCGGAAAGGCGGCTTCGGCCGTCTCCACGCAGCGTCGCATGGGGCTTACGTAGACCCGCGCCGCCGGCGGCAGGCGCAAAAGCCGGAGCGCCTCGAAGGATTCGCGGAGCAGCGGCTCGTCGGTGGCGCCGACGTAGCGCCGCTCAAGGTTCCCCTTCGTCGCGCCGTGGCGCAAAAAGCAGAAGGTCATTTGATCCGGACCGGGATGCCGCACACCGCGCGGGTGACCCGTTCCGCGCCGGAGGCGAGGCGGCAGACCGCCGCGCCCACCGCCTCTCGCCACAGCCGGTCCTCCGCGGCCATCGGTACCACGCCCATGCCCACCTCGTCGCACACGATCACGCAATCCGGGTTTTTTTCGATCAATTCCCCGGCGAAGGCCCGTGCCTCCGCGGGCGTCAGCCCCCGGATCAGCTCGTGAAAGCGGTCGATGGCCGGGGCGCTCACCGCCTCCTCGCGGCCCACCGTCCGAGGCACAAGCCCCGTCTCCCGGTGCGCGATCTCCGCCTGCCCCTGGAAGCACCCCCCGATATACAGCCTCACAGATACCGCCCCCCGATCGACAGCGTCAGCATGAACCCCAGTTCGCACACCTGCAAAAACCAACCCGCCAGATCCCCCGTCACGCCGCCGAAGCGCCGCGTAACCCCGAGGTACCAAGCGACCGCCACCGCCGCCCAGCCCAGGGCGGCCAGTGAAAGAAGCGGCGCGTACAGCAGCATCGCCGCGGCAAAAACCGTGATCCAGCCGATCGACCAGGTCATCACCGCCGAAGCGCCGCGCCGCTCGGCGGCGTTTTTGACCGAAGCCGCCATGCCGTCCGCTCGGGCGGCGGGCAAAAATGCCACGCAAAACGCGCTGAGCGCGCGGGACAATACGAAGCCCGCGGACAGCACCACCGACGCCTTAAAGCTCATTTCCGACAGCGCCGCGGCGGAGAGAATCAGGTACAGCGCGCAGCCCATCACCGCGAAGGCGCCCGCGTGCGAATCCTTGAGAATCCGCAGCATCTCCTCGCGGGATCGGCGGGACGAGAGCGCGTCCAGCGTGTCCATGAAGCCGTCCATGTGGATGCCGCCGGTGACGGCGAGCGGGACCAGACAGCCCACCGCGCCGGTCAAAAGCGCGCCAAAGCCAAGGCGCGCCGCCAGGTACAGCCAGCCCAGTTCCAACGCCCCCACCGCCACGCCCACCAGCGGAAAAAAGCACAGGCTGTAGCGCAGGCTCTCCCGCGTCCATTCACCCCGGGGCACCGGGATGCGGGAGTAGGTGGCCAGCGCCACCCAAAGGCTGTCCATCATGGCAGAGCCCCCTTCAGAATCACCGGCACGGCGTAGACCACTTCCACCACCAGATCCGCCCGCGCCGCCACCGCGCGGTTGACCTCGGCCAGACGGCGCAGGTAGCGCGTGGTGTCCGGATCGTAGGCGACGCCGTCCGAAAACACGTCGTTTGTAACCACCACCAGATGCCCGCACACATCCGCCAGCCGCAGGATGCCCGGCAGCACCCGCTCCGGATCGCCGCCGAACATTTCATTGGCCATCAGCGTGGGCAGGCACTCGAGAAGCACCGCAGCGCCCGGCGGAACCGCCGCGGCGCCCACGTCCGCGGCGCGCTCGACGGTTTCAAAGCCCAGGCCGGCGCGCTGGGCGCGGTGGCGCGCAACCCGCGCGGCGCACTCGCCGTCCACCACCCGCATGGTGGCGACGTAGAATTTTTGCCCGCCCAGCGTGGCGATGAATTTTTCCGCCCAGGTGGACTTGCCGCAGCCGCTGCCGCCGGTGACCAGCGCGATCACGCGCCGCCCCCCAGCGGCTGATACGCCTCGACGGAGATGTCGGCAAAGGTGGCGCCCCGGTAGACGGCGAGGGCCATGTCAAGAAGCGGCATCACCGCCACCGCGCCGGTGCCCTCCCCCAGCGCCATGCCCGCCGTCAAAACCGGCGTCAGACCCAGCTGCTTCAGGAGGAACGCCCCCGCGTTCTCCCGGCTGACGTGGGAGGCGAGCATGAAGTCCGCAGATTCCGGCTCCATGCGCCGGGCGGCGAGCGCCGCCACCGAGGAGATGAACCCGTCCACCATCACCGCCACGCCGCATTCCGCGCCGCCGAGGAACGCGCCCGCCATGGCGCAGAGATCGAAGCCGCCCACCTTCCGGAGCACGTCCATCGCGTCCGCCGGATCGGGCGCGTTGACGGAAAGCGCCCGCCGGATGGCGTCCACCTTGCGGGAAAGCCCCGCGTCCGTGAGCCCCGCGCCGCGCCCGGTCATGCGCTGAACGCTCTCGCCGGTCAGCGCCGCGGCCACGGCGGAGGCGGTGGTGGTGTTGCCGATGCCCATTTCGCCGGTGGCGATCAGGCGGTAGCCGCGCCCCGCCATGTCCCGCACCGTGTCCCGCCCCGCGTCGATGGCGCGAAGGCACTCCGAGCGCGTCATCGCCGGGCCGCGGGCGATGTTTTTCGTACCGGCGGCGACGCGCCGGTCGATCACGCCCGGCTCGTCCACCCTGGTCAGCATGCCCACGTCCACCGCGAACACGTCACAGCGGGCGACCTTCGCCATCTGGCAGATGTTGCCTGTGCCCCGGGCGATGGAGCGCGCCACCGAGGCGGTAACGGAACTGTCCGTCTGGGTCACGCCCTCGGCCACCACCCCGTTGTCGGCGCAGAAGGTCAGGCAGCAGCGGCGGTCGACGTCCACCTCCGCGCTGCCCTGGATGCCCGCAAGTTTCACCACCATATCCTCGAGGTGGCCCAGGCTATTAAGCGGCTTGGCCACCGCGTTCCACCGCTTGCGGCAGTCGTCCGCCGCCGCGTGGCTGAAGGGATGCGTCATCGGTTATCCTCCGGTTTCTTCTGTCTGACTGTCTTCGAAATCCGCGCCGAGCCCGGCGCCAAGGCGCAATTGCGGGATCACCTCGCCCGGGCGGATCGCCGGGAGAAGACGCCCCTCGGCCCCCGGCAGCCCCGGAGCAATCTGGCAGACGGACTGATAATCACAGTAGCCGCAAGCGCTTCCCCCCTGCCATGTCGCCGGCAGGACGTCCGTCTCCCCCCGGCGGATGCCGGAGAGCGCCCCATCGGCCAGGGCCGCCACGTGATCCATCAGAAGCCGCAGGTCCTCGCCGGAAACCAGGCTGCCGCTTCTGCGGCCCTTGCCCGGGTTTACGCCCAGCACCGCCTGGGGACGGGGCGTCATGGCCTCGATGACCCGGGGATCGTCCAGCACCAGCCCGTCCAGCTTCTCGGCCTTCTCCGCCAGCGCGCGCACCTCCTCCGGGTCCCGGGAGGGGGTGACCGGGAGCGGTTGCTCCACCGCGAAGTAGAATACGCCCGCGGGCGCGCCGCCCTTCGCCACCGCCGCCGCCAGGTAGAGAATCAGCTGCAACTGCAGCCCCCAATATATCTCCGCCAGGTCCACCGCCTTGCCCCGCGTCTTGTAATCGATGACGCGCAGGTAGCGTTTCTCGCCGTCCTGCCAGGCGTCGACGCGGTCAATGCGGCCCTTGAGCGGCACGTCCCGGAGCAGGATGCGCCCGTCCTCCCGGCCAAATTCCACCTCCAGCGCCACCGGCGAAAACGCGCTGCCCGCCAGATGGCCCACCAGCGTGCCCGCCGCCTTCCGGGCCACCGACTGGATGCGCGCCCCCTCCCGCCGCATGACGGCGCTGTCGCCGATGGCGCGGCGGGCCAGATCCTCCATCAAGGCGCCGGTCGCCCGGTCCATGGCCGCGAGGGCCTCTTCCGCGCTCATCCGCGCGAGACGCTCCCCGTTCTCCCGGGCAAAGGTTTCCAGCGCCGCGTGGTAGAAGTTGCCCACATCCCGGGGCGTGAGGTCGAATTCCTTTTCCTCTTCGGGCTTCAGGATGCTGGCCACAAAATCCTTGAAGGGGCAGGCAATGAAGCGCTCGAGCCGGGTGGCGCTCACGGCCCCGGGCCTGTCCCGGAGTCCCTCCGGCAGCGGCGCGGAGCCCACCCTGTGGTCGGAGGCGCGGGCGAGCGCGGCCACCTCGCGCCGGTATTCCGGGATTTCGGAGAGAATCCTGAGCGCGGCCAGCGCGTCGGGATCGGCGGGATCATCCCGAAGGATGGCGCTGGCGCGGTTCGCCGCCGCCGCCGGCGCCGAAAGGCGGCGCCGCTTCTCCGCGATGCCGGCGACGCTGCCGCCCTCGCGCAGCGCGGGGAAGAGCTTTCGCGTCAGCCGGATCAGCGCGCCGGGCTTGAGCGCCTCGCCGGACATGTCGCCGCGGGGGCAGGTGATAAAGACTTCCTCTCCGGCCAGCTCCAGCGCGCTCTTGACGTTCAGCTTGAGCATCCGCGCCCGGTCCTCGCCCGTCAGCCCCAAAAAGAGCCCGCGCCCGGTCAGCGCGCCCATCTCCCGCTCGCTGAGCAGCGCGCCCGACGCGCCGGACGCGCTCTCCGTCGCCCCCAGGATGAAAAGCGCCTTCACCGGCCGCCCCTTCATGTGGCTGAGCCCGCCGCCCATCACCGCGTCCCCGGACTGGGGCAGCGCCTTGATCTCCGACGCGCCCAGCGCCCGGCGCAAAAGCTCGTAGAGCGCCCGCACCGTCAGCTTCTCGCCCGCCATGAGCTCGTGGGCCTGGTCCAGCGCCTGGATGATTTTGTTCCAGACCTGCGCGCCCTCCATCGCCCACTCGCGCCGGTCCATCTTCTCCAGCGCGCGCTGCTGCTGCTCCAGCTTCTCCCGCGCGCCGATCTCTTCCAAAAAGAGGAACGCCGCCTCCAGCACCCGCTCCGCCGGCGCGGTGCGCGCGCGGCGCAAAAGCGCCTCCACCGGGGCCATCAGCCGCTCGCGAATGGGCTCCAGCGCGGCCACCTCGTCCATTTCGCCCCGGGTCAGCGGGCGAAACCAGGCTCGGCCCTTCAACCCTGCCGCCTGGGCGTAGTTCATGAGGCGGTCGGCCTCATCGTCGGTGATGGGCGCGAAGCCCGAACGGGCATAGTCCGCCGCGTCCTCCGCGGAAAAGCGCTGGGAGGCCAGCTTCAGCGCCGAGATCAGACACCGCGCCAGCGGGTGCCGGTCCGCCGCGCGGCTCTGGGAGAGAAACAGCGGCACGTCGTACATCGCGAAGGCGCGGACCAGCGCGAAAACCTGGGCATCGTCCAGCATCTGGCAGGCCACCATCACATCCCGGTAGCGCCAGCCCCGCTCCATCACCAGCGAGCGAATCATCGCCGCGGCGTACTCCGCCTCGTCTTGGGGGGTATTGAGAAGGGTCAGCGTCAGCCCTTCCGGCGCGCCGGGGTATCGGGCGAAGGGCCAGGCGTAGAGTTCCCGCGCCATGTGGCGGACGGGCCGCGCCGGCGATGCCGCATCCCGAAGGCGCACCCGCCTCCACGGGACGCCCGAATCCAGCACTTGCCGCTGCAGCCGCTCATACGCCTTTTGCACCGGACGGAACACCGAAAAATCCCGCGCGTCGCCGTCGTTTTCCAGCGTCAGAAAGAGGTGCGTTCCCCGCGCCGCGCCGGAAAGCGCCACGATCACCCGCGCCATGGACTGGGAGATCAGATCAAAACCGTAAAAAAATACGTCGCCCCGGGCGAAGGGCGCGCCGCCGATGCGTTCGGCCGCCTCCCGCGCCTCGTCCACGCCGTCCAGAAACCGGCCCGCAAGCGACTGCTCATAGGCCCGGTACAATTCCGCGATGTCCGAAAGCTTTTCCCGGAGCGCGCCGTGCTCCCCCGCCGCCAGCGCCTCCACGCCCTCCGGCGAGAGCCCCGCCTGCTTAAAGGACTCGATCTGTTCCACCGCGCGCTCGGCAAACCCCGGGCGGCGGCACGCGCCCCGGTACCAGCCCAGCGCACCGCCCAAGCTCTCAGCCGCGCGCTGCAAAAGCATCACGCGGCCCTCGACATCGATCCTGACCCGCGCGGGCCGTCCGCAGGCCTCGAACACCCGCTGATACAGCCGCTGGGGGGACAGCACCTGCAGCCGGAAGGAGCCGGCGAGGTTCAGCGCATCCACCGCGTCCAGCTCGGCCTCCAGCGTGTACTGAGCGGGCACCACCAGGGTTACCGGGTGATCGCCCTCCGCCATGGAAGCCTTCAGCGCGCCAAACAGCGCCTCCCGGACCGCCCGCGCGCGGCCGGTATAATACGTCAGCATGCCTCGCACCTCTCAAAGCGAGTATAGCACAGCCGGGGCCCCGGTACAAATCAAAATTTTCCGGTGAACTCTCTCAGAAAATACAGGTGAAATTGATAAATTCTGTGATATAATATTGAGGGCCTTATTAAGAAAGAACAAGGAGGAGTGGATCGCTTCATGTCATTGCCCGGAAAACTGACGATCGGATACGTCCACGAGGACAATCCGGTCAAATCCTACTTCCGATTCCGGCCGCTGCTCACCCTCTCCGAGCACAGCTTTCTGCCGGTGGACGAGGATTCGGCGGCGCAATATCCCGAGGACGGCTTTATTCGCATCGTCCCGGATAAAAACGAAATCAGCCAGTTCAAAACCCGAATGCGCCAGCTGGGCCGCTACTGCCTGCTGGACCTCCGGCGGCACCCAAACGAAAACGACAAGATCCGCCCCAACAAGAACTACGCGCCGGACGGCACCGAGCGAAATGCCCACATCGTCTACTCCGACGTGATCTATCCCCTCGCCCCGGATATGGCCGCCGAGGTGGTGGACGCCGGCGGCGTGTTTGACGGCGAAGCCATCACGCTGCGCGTCGCGCTGCCCGGCACCCGGTACGTGGCCATCCGGCGGGAGGAAAAGCTGTCCGGCCCCTGGATCTGGGCCGAGACGCCGGAGATCCCCGGCTGCATCACGCTGTCGATCGCCCCCGGCTACGCCCGCGCGGACGTTCCGCTGGAGGAGGCGCGGCTTCTTACGGTCGACTCGGCCGACGGCGCCAGTACGCTGATGTACAACCCCGCCATTCTGGGCATTGCCCCCGAGCGCCGGGAGTTTGCCGCCGAGCCGGAGGCCGCACCCGCCCACCTCGGAATCCCCCAGGCATCGCCGGCAATGCCGCCGGCAATGCCGACAATCGCGCCGGCGCAGGGTGCGCCCGCCGAGCCGCAGCCCGCCGAGCCGGTTTCCGCTCCGCCTCTTGAGAGCGCGCCGGAGCCACCCGCCGAAAAGGCGTGGATTTCGCGGGACGAATACCCCAAGGCCGTCTCCCGGCGTCTCCGGGAGCCGCTGGATATGCAGACCGGCATCAACCCCCGCCGGGGCCGCAGCCTGAACGAGGTTGTGGACGAGCAGTGGCGGCGTTCCCGCTGCGATCAGCTGGGCCATCCTGTGCCGCCGGAAGCCACCACCTTCCCCGCGGAGAGCCCCCTTGACCGCGCCGTGGAAGCGCTGCGCGAGGCCTGGGCGCTGCCCGGCGCGCGGGCGGGCCTTCTGGAGGCGCTGACGGCGGACGAGGCCGTGAGCGGCGCGCTGCGAGCGCAGCTGGGCGCCCCCGACGTAAGCGCCGCGGACGAAGCCGCGGAGCGGCTGGAGGCGTCGCGCCTTCAGCTGATCACCGAGATTGACGCGCTACGGCTCAAGCGGCAGGAAATGCGCCAGGCGCTGATGCAGGAACTGCGCGATGGCCGGCGCGACGAGTTCAGCCGCTACGAACAGCAGAGCGAGGCGCTGCGCCGCGAGGTGGAGAAGAACGAGCAGGCCGCCGCCGCCGCCCGCAAGGCGGCGGAAGCCGCTGAAAAGCTGTTGGCGGAGACCGGCGACAAGCTGGAAGAAAAGCTGCTGGACAGCATGGCCGCAAGCCACGCCCGGGAGTTATTGTTGCGCATGAGCGACGCCCACCGGCGGCCCGCGGGCCACCCGGAGGTGTACGCCCCCTCCGCCGGCGAGCTGATCAGCGACCTGCGCGTGCAGATGGATGCCGCGGGCTACCCGCTGACCAACGACGAGGCGGTAAACCTTCTGGCCGCGATGACGGTGGGCGGCACACTGATCCTGTCCGGCGCCTCGGGTACCGGCAAGAGCGGCCTGGCGCGGGCGCTGGCCGCCTCGCTGGGACTTGACGCCGCGTCGAGCCGCTTCGTGCAGACCCGCTCCGCCGAAGACCCAGCCATCGACCATCTGCTGGAGAGCGCGGACAGCCTGACGCTGTCCGCCGTACTGATTGACGATGTGAACGACTGCGACGGCAACGTGCCCTGTGCCCACATCATCGGCCTGCAGGAGAAAATCTACGCCCGGAACGCGCCGGTGGTGCTGATGATGACCGCGCAGGACGCGCCCGACGGCAAGCCGCTGTCGGCGCGGCTCTTGGGCCGCGCGTTCCTGATCCGGCTGAACCCCACAGAGGCCGACGCCCCCTGGAAGCCCCGGGCACGGGTGGCGCCACAGCCCGGCCGGTCGCCGTCGCTGGCGGCGCTCCAGAAGATATTCGCCCCGGGCGAAATCCCGGGCGAGGCGGAAAACCGCCTGAACGCGCTGCGCGCCGGACTCTCCCAGCTGGGCTGGACGCTGGATCGCCACACGCTGGACCAGACCTGGAGCTTCTCGGCCGCGGTGATCCGCATGATGACCGCAACGCCGCTGGAGGCCTTGGACTGGGCGCTTTCCCAGCGGGCGCTGCCCGCGATGCTGGCGGCGATGGATCTGCCCGCGCTGCGCGAACTGCCCGGACTTCTGACCGGCCTGCCCCGCTGCAAAAAGTTGATGGACCAGCCGCTGCCGCTGCCGCCGCTGTGAGCCCACCAAAATGCCGGAACCCCATCGCGGGTTCCGGCATTTTTCCGTTTTCCGGCATGACGGTGGCGAAAGCGCATATACTTGACAGGAGCGCCCCTTTATGACATGATGGTTTCGTAAAGGCCCATGGTTGCTTTTTGTGAAACGAGCCGCTCGTGACCCGCCAACGACAGAACGGGAGGGATTGCCATGAGGAACGGGATTGATACGGCGGTCGTCTTCTTTTCGCGCGACGGAAACACCAGGCTGGGCGCGAAACTGCTGAGCGACCGGATCGGCGGCAAGCTGATCGAACTCAAGGAGCTCAGGCCGGGCAACGCGCTTCACTCGCTCTTTCGCATGAAAACGCCGCTGGCGGGCGACCCCTGGAAGGAGATCGCCTCCGCGCGGCGGGTAATCCTGATGTGCCCTATCTGGGCGGGCAGTTCCGTGCCCGCCATGAACGCCTTCGCCCACAGGGCGGATTTCACCGACAAGGATGTGTACATCGTCACCTTCCAACAGGCCCCGAACCCCCGTCAGAGCCACCGAGAACAGCAGCACCTGGCGGGCATCGTGGCCAGAAACCACGGCTCCGTGCGGGACTGCTACGCGCTGGTGGGCGGGAAGATGGGGCAGTTCGCCGGCGAGGAGCGCATCGGCGCGCAGATCGCGCTGGTGAAAATGCCGGAGGAGGCGCAGGCCGAGCCCGTGGTGGAAACCCCGGCGGAGGGCCCGCGGAAAGCGCCGGAAATTACGCCGTGGACGGCCGTGGCGGAGGTCCCGGACGCGGTGGCGGACGAGATGCCTGAGGAGGCGCTGACGCCCCCGCCGCTGGAGGAGATTACGCGACAGACGCCGGTGGAAGCGCCGGAAGAGGCTGCCGAAGAAGCGGCGGAAACCAAGCCCGCGGAAATCCCGGAGGGCGCCGTGCCGGAGGAGATCCCCGAAGGGACAGAGGACGCGCGGGAACCCGAGGAAGCCGAGGTTTCGGAGGAGGCCGTACCGGAGGGCGAAGCCTTCGACCCGAAAGCGCCGCCGGCGCCGTAGCGGCGGACAAAGCATCCAAACGGACGCAACCGGCTTTTTGACCCTCCGCATGGGCCCGAAGGGTCCTCAGCGATTCCGGCGACATGCGCGCCGGAATCGCGTTTCTTTCGCCAGGGCGCAACCTGGCGGAAGAAACAATTCCATGGGTCAGCAGGCCGCGCGGAAATGCCGGAGCATTTCAGACTTGCGCAGCCGCCTCCATGCATCAAAAACCCGCGGAGTTTTTTGATGCCCTGAAAGCCGGGAAACCGGCCTTTTTTGTTTTGGTTACTTCCCGTCGCCCTGCGGCAGCACCGCCACCAGTTCGCCCATGAGCACCACTTCCTCCGCTGGGTAGAGCATGGGCGGGTACTTGGGATTCTTCGAGCGCAGCTCCACCTTGCCGCCCGGGCGGCGGTAGACATATTTGATGGTGGCGTCCGGCTGGTCGGTGGGGCCGTCCACCTGCACCAGCGCGATGCGGCCGTTGTCAAACGCGCCGTACTTGTTGAACACGCAGTAGTCGCCGTCTCCGACGACTCCGGTCATCGAATCGCCCTCGGCCTGCACGATGAAGTACTGCTCCCCGGTGTACTTGACGGGTACCAGGATGCGGCGTTCATCCTCCGGCACCGTTTCGATGGGCGGGCCCGCCGCCGCGCGGCCCTCCACGCCCTTCCATGCGCGGCCCGCGCCGATGCCGCCGGATTTCGCCTTCTCCGGGCGTGCGGCGGGAAACGGGCGGACCGGCGTTGGGGTTGACGCTTCAACAACCGGTGCGGCCGGCAGCGCCATATCGACCTCCAGCGCGGCGGCGGCCATCCGCAGCACCGCCCGGCGCGCCGGAGCCGGCGCGGCCCGGAGCGCGTCCACGAGGCTCGCCTCTTCCTCGTCCAGCGCCCGCGCACCCGTCAGCGCGCGCTTTTCGCTGGTCAGCCCCAGAAGAAAATCCGCCGAGACGCGAAAGTATCGCGCCGCCGCCGCCACCGTCGCAGCCTTGGGCGAGGCCCCCTTCTTCCAGCCCGTCGGCGCGCCGCTGCTGACGTGCAACACCGTTTCCGCGACCTCTGCCACGGACGTGCCGGACTCCTTGCACAGTTGTTCCAGGCGGGCGTAAAACACGGCGGGGCCTCCTCCTCAAATATATTTACTAATATTTATATTGACAATCTTAGTTAACTAAGATATAATTGGGGTGGAAAGAGATTCCGGTTGCAGTATAGCACGGGGGCGGAGGGGTTGTAAAGCCGCCCGCCCGGGACGGGAACGGGGGATTTTGATGAAGCCGCTTTTTACGATGGAGGAGCTCCGGACGCTGAGGCGCTTGGACGAAGGGCTGGAACGGGCGCCGGTTTCAAAGCGGGAGATGGACGAGGCGGAAGACCGGGACGCGGGCATCGCCCGGGAGGCAACCCTTGCCTGGGAGGCAACCCTTGCCCGGGAGGCAGCCTTTGCCGGAGGGGCGGACGCGGCCCGGGGCACGCCGGAGCGGGCGTTTTCCCCGGGACAGCCGCTGCTTGCGCTGCACCCGGGCTGGCTGGAGCAGGCGCGGGCGGAGCGGTTCGCCACCACGGAGGAGGCGGCCCGCGCGTGCGGCATCGGCGCGAAGCTGATGTGGATCCTCGAGTGCGGCGGCGTCACGTCTCCGGAAATCGCGCGGCGCGTCGGGCGCGGGCTCGGCCTTACGCGCAGGCAGATGCGCGCCGTCACCTGCGCGGGGACGGCGGCGCGGCGGCTGATTGAGCGCCGCGAAGCATATGGCGAAGGCGCGGCGGAAAGGGAGGGAGCCTGATGGAAACCATCACCCGGGACATGCTGCCCGAGGCGCACCGGCGGCTGGCGGAGGTGATCGGCCTCGAGGCGACGGTCAAGCTCTGCAAAGCCTACGGCGGTGCGCCGCTTTACATCCCCAAGATGGACGCGCTGGCGGCGGCGGAGCGGGACCGGCACATCCGCGACGAATACGACGGCATGAACACGGCGCTCCTGGCCCGGCGATACGGGGTTTCAACGCGGACGGTGCAGGCGGTTCTGTCCTCCGCGCCCCAGCGGCGGACGCGCGCGGACGCGCAGTAAAACTGCGACGCGCTTCGCGCGGACAAGTGCGGGACAATCGGTTAGAATTCCGGCAGTCGAGACGATTGCCGGAATTTTTATCGGATGGAGGCGATGTAAGGCCATGGAGGCGCAGTACGCCTACTGGATCGTTACCTTCGCTGTGGGGCTGATGGTGGCGGCGCTGGCCTGGTTCATCAAGCGATTGGTGTCGGAACTGGAGGGCAGGATCGCGCGCAGCGAAAAGACGACCCTCGAGCGGATGGACGCGCTGGAAAAGCGCATGGACCGACATGAGGAGCGCTATGACAGGCTGCTGATCCAGCTGCCCGAAAAATACGCGCTCCGGGACGACCTGATCCGCATGAGCCAGAACATCGAGGCGCAGCTGGGTCAGATCCGCGAGCTGATCGTAAATGGATTCAGGGAGAAGGAGGGCTTTCGATGATCAACCACACGGACCTCGTCAAGCGCAAGCAGCTGCGGGGGGACATCGTAACCATGCTCTACAAGGACTTCGGCCGGCCGCCGATGCCGGTCAAGACGCTGATCTTCGCGCTGATGGGCGAGTGCCCCACGGCAGAGACCGAGGTGCCCGCGCAGCTCTTCTACCTGGCCGACCCGCGAAAAGGGTTTGTGGCCATTACCTACAAGGAAGGGGCCGAGCCGGAGCTGACGCCGCTGCGCAGCGCGCTCGTGCAGCTGACCGCCGCGGGGTGCAACCTGGTTGAGGGCGATATCGACGACCCCGGCGTGCTCTTCGGCGATGGGCGCCGCGCCTAGCGGCCGGGGCGGCGCGCCGCGCGCCGCGCCGGAGGCAGGGGGAACCGGGCTTATGGCCGGAAAACCGCGCAGGCGGATGCGGGCGGGGGAATTGCCCGCCGAAGCCCGGGAGGCGCCCGACAGGATGCTGGCGGACGAGGCGCTATGCTACGGGCGCATCGCCGAAGCGCTGGCGGAGGCCGGGTTTTCCATCGACGCGGGGGCCGTCGGCCGGTACGCCGCCGGAAAGGCGGCCGAGGCGCGGCAGGAAAAGGCCCTGCTCAAACAGCTGGACGCGCTCTCCCGCCGGGCGAAGACGCATCCGGGATTTGACATGGCGGGGACGGCGCTCTCAGCGCTGATGGCAAAACTTCTCGGCCGCCTCGAGTGCGAGGACGCGATGCGCGATCTGTCCGCCGAGAAGGCGGTTACCGGGCTGATCCAGGCGGCGCAGGCCGCCTCCCAGCACGAGAAGCTCTCCGGCGATCAAAAGCGCAGGGCCGCCATTCGGGCGGAGGTGGTGGCCGAGCTCCGGGCGGCGCTGACCGCGCGGCCGGAACTTTGGACCGAGATCGAAGCGCTGGCCGAACAAACAGACGGGAACGGAGGGGGCGCGGCTTGAACGGGCAAACGGACATCCTGCTGGAGATCCTGGGCGGGGGCGGCGCGCCCCGGGCGCGGACCAGCTTCTGGGCTTATTGCCACGCGGTAAACCCCCGATTCTTCCGGGACGACCGCCCCCACCTCCGCGAGCTGGCCGGGGCCCTCCAGGCGCTCTATGAGCGCGCGCCGGAGAAGCCCGGCGAAGCGCCCCGACGGGGGCTGATCGTCAACATGCCGCCCCGGATGGGCAAGAGCTACACGCTGTCGCTCTTCTGCCAATGGGCGCTGGGGCGGAACCCCGCCGAGCGGATCATCGCCGTCAGCTACAACGAGACCCTCGCCGCACGGTTTTCCCGCATGGTCCGCAACGGCGTCGCCGCCACCCGGACCGAGGGCGCGCGGCCCGTCTTTTCCGATGTGTTCCCCGGCGTGGCGCTGCAAAGGGGCGACGCCTCCGCCACCCTCTGGGCCCTCGAGAACCAGCCCATGAGCTTTCTGGCCGCCGGGTTCGGCGGCACGATCACCGGCGTGGGCTGCTCCATCGGCATCATCGACGACCCGGTCAAAAACCACCTGGAAGCCATGAACGAAGCCGCCCTTGACGCCCAGTTCGCCTGGTACAACGACACGTTTTTCTCCCGCCTGGAGGAGGGGGCGATCCAGATTGTCGTGATGACCCGCTGGGCCACGGGCGATCTCGCCGGGCGGCTGACCGCCCGGGACCCCGAAGCCTGGTGCGTGGTGCGCATGAGCGCCTGCCTCGACGAGGACCGCCGGGAAATGCTGTGCCCCGAGCTGCTTAGCTGGGGCCGGTGGCAGAGGATCCTCAAGACCACCAGCGAGGAGATCGCACTGGCCAACTACCAGCAGCAGCCCATCGACGCCACCGGGCGGCTGTACGACCACTTTTCCACCTATGACACCCTGCCCCGGCACCCGGACGGAGCGCCTGCCTTTGAAAGGATCGTGTGCTATGTCGACACCGCCGACACGGGCGGCGACTACCTGTGCGCCGTGGTGGCCGGCGCCCTTGAAGGACGGCTCTGGGTGATCGACGTGGTCTACACCGACCGAGGCATGGAGTTCACCGAGCCGCTGGTGACCGACGCGCTCCGGCGGCACGCCGTCCACGAGGCCTGGATCGAGAGCAACGGCGGCGGCAGGGGCTTTGCGCGAAACGTAGAGGCGCTGCTCTGGAGCCGCCACGGCTGGCGGGGCACGCGGATTGTCCCCCGCGTCCAGCGGCAGAACAAGGACGCGCGCATCGCGGTGGCCGCGCCCTTCGTGATGAACAACGTACTGTTCCCCCGGGACTGGGCGCAGCGCTTTCCCGATTACCACCGCGCCATGACCCGGTACCTGCGCAAGGGGCGCAACCTGCACGACGACGCGCCCGACGCCACCACGGGCCTGGCCGAATGGATGCAAGGCGGCCTTCAGGGCCGCGACCACTTTGTCAGCGGGAGGGGCTATCGATGACCAACGCGGAATGGATCCGCTCGGAACTGGGCGCGCTGTACGGCGGCGAGGTCCTGAGCGAGCTGGGCGAGATCAACCATCTGTACGCGCTCTATGACGGCGGCGCGCTGAGCGCGCCGGAGGATGGCGAGGGCGCGCGGCCCGGCGCCAACCTGATCAAAAAGCTGATCAAGGAGGAGAGCCGCTTCATGGCCGGCCGCGCGCCGGAGCTGCGGATCTTCCCCGACAAAGGCGATCCGAAGGCCGCTTCAGAGATTGAGCGCTTCATCAGCCGGACGCTCGCCGAAAACCGGTGGCAGAAGCGGCTGATCCACGGCGTGCGCGACTGCCTGATCGGCAAACGCGTCGCGCTGTGCCTGGACGGCGCGCCCGGGCGGGCGCTCAGCGTCCGGTTCATCCCGTCCACCGAGTTCGTGTTCGAACCGAACGAGGCGGGCGATGTGACGAAGATCATCTTTTTCTACGGGCTCAACGATCGATTTGAGCGGAGCCGCCAGCGCATCTACCGCAAGAAGCTGTGGATGGAGGGCGGGCGGTGCCTGCTGGACGAGGGCGTTTACGATGGCTACGGGCGGCTGGTCGAAGCCAGGCATATGGGCGAAGACACGGGGCTTTCCTTCATCCCCGCCTATGTGATCGTCAACGACGGACTGACCGGAGACCCCGCCGGCGAGAGCGACGTGCGCGAACTGGCATCCCTTCAGCGCACCTACGGACAGCTCATCCGGGACGACATCGACGCGCTGAAATTCAACATGTTTCCCCAGAAGGTGCTGGTGGACGCCTCTCAGGCGTCGGTAGAGCATGTGGTGATCGCGCCCGGCGCGCTGATTGACCTGGCCACCGACCCCGCCCGAGGCCAAAACGCGCAGGCGTCCGCCAGCGTCCTCGAACCCAAATTCGGCTACGACCAACGCTACGAGCATGCCGTCCGCCGCCTGCGAAGCGACATGTTCGACCTCGTGTCGGTGCCGGAGGCCTCCGTCGAGCTGATGCGCGGCTTCGCCGCCAGCGGCAAGGCCATGCGCGCCGCGTACTGGGGGCTCACCTGCCGCTGCGAGGAAAAGTGGGCCGAGTGGGACGACGCGCTGAAGTGGATGGCGCGGCGGCTCATCGAGATGGCGGGCGCTTACGGAACCGCCGCGCTGCCCAAGACCGGGTTTCAGGTGCGCGTCGAGCACCTGTACCCCATCCCCGACGACGAGGAGGCGGAGCGCGAGCGCGACCTGGACGAGGTGGCTCGCGGCGCGCGAAGCCGGCTGGGGTTCATCCGCAAGTGGCAGCCGGACGCCGACGCCCCCGGCGAGATGCGGCAGATCGAGGCCGAGAAGCGCGCTTTGGGCGCGATGGAGTAATCTCGGAGGAAAGGAGAAATGAACGTGGACGAACAGGAACGGATTCTGATGGAGGATGAGACGGAACCGGCGGCGCAGGAGGACATCCGGACGGAAACGGAGGATGCGCAGGCGCGCATGGCCGGACTTGCGCGGCGCCTGGAGGCGTGCGCCGCGCTTCTGGTGCTGGCCGAGGCGCGGTGCGCCGCCGCCCTGATGGGCGTGAAGGACGCCCGGCTGGACTGCGTAGCCAGGCTCGCCGACCTTCAGGGCATCGACCCGGAGGACGGGGAGATGCGCGCGAAGGTCGCGCTGGCGGTAAAAGCCGTGCTGGGCGATGTGCCGGAGCTTCTCTCCGGCACGGGCACCGGCGGGGCGATGGCGGCGCGAAGGCCCCGGCGGGATGCCTTCGCCCGGGGATTTATCGGCGAGTAACCCGGAATCAACAGACGTTTGAGGAGGCGTAACCTATGGCGCAGAACCTGGTCACCAAGTATTCGGACATCATCGACGAGCGCTTTTCCACCCAGTCGCTGACCGAGGCCGCCGTCAACCGTGACTACGACTTCGTCGGCGCGCAGACGGTCAAGGTATTCTCCACCGCCACCGCCCAGATGCGCGACTACCAGCGCACCGGCGCGAGCCGCTACGGCGCGCCCGCCGAGCTGGACAACACCACTCAGGAGATGACCATGGCCCGCGACCGCGCGTTCACCTTTACCGTCGACCGGGCGTCGGACGACGAGGCCGGCGGCAGCCTGAACGCGGGGCTGGCCCTCAGGCGCCAGCAGGACGAAGTCATCATCCCCGAGATTGACCGCTACCGGCTGAGCCGCATGACCGCCTTCGCCGGGCACATCGAGCTGGGCGGCTACGAGGGCGAGGTCAAGCCCTACGAGCGCATTCTGGAGGCCAACCGCCGCCTGGACGAGGCCGGCGTCCCCCGCGAGGGCCGCGTGCTGTTTATCAGCCACGGCATGCGCGTGAAGCTGCAACTGGACGCCAACTTCACCACCGCCGCCAAGATCGATCCCTCCACCCGCATTCGCGGTCAGGTGGGCGAGGCGGACATGACCCCCATCGTGGCCGTGCCGCAAAGTTACCTGCCCGAGGGCGTCGAGCTGCTTTTGACCCACGCCAAGGCCACCACCGCGCCCCAGAAGCTGGCCGAGTACAAGCTGCACGACAACCCGCCGGGCATCAACGGCACTCTGTGCGAAGGCCGCGTGTACTACGACGCCTTCGTGCTCTCCCAGAAAAAGGACGCAATCTGCGCGCTGCGCACCGGCCTTGCGACCCTCGCGCTCTCCGTGGCGGCGGGCAGCGCGGGCAAGACCATCGCCAGCGTGTCCGGACACCTGTACGAGGACAGCACCGCCGTCGGCGCGCTGCGCTTTAAGACCGGCGCAAGCCAGACCGCGCCCGCGCTGGGGGACGACCTCTCTGCCTGGAGCCTTTTGACGCTGGAGGACGGCGAGGCCGAAATCAGCGCCACCGCCGGGCACAAACTGGTGGTGTCCGCCACCGACGCCGCCGGCAGGGCCGTGGCCGCGTCGGCCAGCGTAACGGTCGTGGTCGGCGCATGAGCATGACCCATGACGAGCAGATCGACCTGATCCGGAGCGTACTGGACGAAGCGGGCGAAATCCGCGTCCTGACAGACGCGCAGCTGGAGGCGTTTTTGACGCAGTCCGGCGGAGATCCGAACGGTGCGATTTACCTGGGCGCGCTGGCGAAGGCCCGCGTGGACGGGGTCACGCTGCCCGACGGCACCAGCCTGCCCTCCAGCCGTGACTATTGGCTGGGGCTGGCCGCCGCCTTCCGGCCCAACCGGGGCGGCGCGCTCCCGCGCGAAGGGCGGTGAGGCGATGGACGCCTGCGACCATATTCTGCGCCTGAGGCTGCGCCGCGCCACGCTCCGCCGCCAGCGCCTGGACGGCACTGTCCACCGCCCGCCGGACGGCGCGGCGGTAGGCAATGTGGGCGGGTTCTACTACGAAAAGCACGGCGGCGTGTTTTCTGTCGCACTGCCCGGACAACTCCTTGATCAGCCGGACGGACGCTACCTGATGGCGCTCTATCCCGACGAGCTTCCAAGCGCGCGACCGGGAGACGAACTGCGCCTGACAGGCGGGCGCTGCCGCATTCTGAGCGTCGCCGACCGCGGTGCGTACCACACCTACCGGCTGGAGGAGATCCCATGAGCGGATTTATGCTTGACGAGCGCGCGCTGACGCGCTTCCTCTCCTCCGAAGGAGAGCGCCGCCTCGAGGCGGCGCTCTCCGCCGGGCACGCGCTGGCCGGCCCGATGACGCGTTACGCGCGGGAGAACCATGCCTGGCAAAGCCGGACCGGCCGCGCCGCGCGCGAAATCCGCGCCGATGCCGGGCGGGAAGGGGCGCGGGTCCGCATCCTCGTGACCGGCGGCGCGCCCTATGCCGCCGCGCTGGAAACAGGATACGGCGGGCGCTACGCGATCCTTTTGCCCACCGCGCGCGCCTTCGCGCCTGAATTTCTGAGGCTTGTAAAGGAGGGAGGCGCATGAGCCCTCTCAATCGCGCGCACCAGGCCCTCTCGGACGCGGGGCTGAGCGCGTACCGGCCCGGCGAGGCCGCCGGGCCCTGCAAGGCGGCCTACCTGGTGGTCTACGACGCGGGACTGACGCCCCTTCTCAAGGGTCAGGCGCTTCGCGCGGTGGGCGTGGCGGCCTTCGCGCCGCTGGGGCAGCAGGAGGCGCTTGCGGCAATGCTCTCCGCCGCGTCCGAGGCGCTCCGGGCGCTGGGGCTGCGCCCCCGCGGTGCGGCCGGGCCCGAGGGAATCGACGAGGCGTTCCGCGCCCACACCCAATCGCTGGAGTTTACGGCGCTATGCGCCATGTGAGGAGGCAACCATGGCCGAGACAAAAATCGCGGGCGGCAACATCGTGGGCTGCGAGCGCGTGCGGGTGGTCACGCTGGAGAGCGCGCCCCGCGCCTACGTATTCGAAACCGCCACAAGCCTGTCCTTCACCGCCAGCGTGTCGGCGGGAACCGAACAGGAGCTGCGGGTCAAAAACGCCATTCTGGGCGCGCTGCGCACCGAGAACATCGTGAAGGGCTACGACATTGAGCTGGACGACCCGGCGCTCAATACCCAGATTCTGGCGCTGGTGGACGGCGGAGATCTGACCGGCGCCCCCGGGGAGGTTGGAGAAATCTACGCCGCGCCCGCCGCCGGCTCCCCGGTGAGCCGCGTGCCCTTCGACCTGTACGCCTATTCCGCCGACCGGGACACCGACGGCGAAGCGATGGCTTACCACGAGTGGAAGTTCCCCGCCTGCAAGGGCAAGCCCATTGAGGTCGCGCTCAAGGACGGTGAATTCTCCACGATCCGCTACAAGATCGAATCCCGACCCGGCGCGGGCGCGCCGCCGCTGACCATGCGGCGCATTGCCGCGCTGCCGGACACTGAAGTCTGAGCACCCGCCCGCGCCGCGGGCGCGGCGCGGGCATCCAAAGGAGGAATGCGTCATGACCGATCCCCAAGAGGCTGCCCGCGCCTACGCTACGCAGCGGGTGTCGCTGCCCGGCTGGGCGCGCGGAGCCGACTTCGAGTGCGCGCTCCGGCGGCCGGGCCTCGTCAGCATGGCCGCTGCCGCGGGATTCGTGCCAAACCCGCTGATGGCGGCGGTGGAGGAGCTGTTCTTTCCTTCCGGAAAAACCATTAAACTGCCGCCCGAGCAGCAGGCGAAAGCCCTCCACGAAATCGCGCGCTACGCGCTGGTCTCCCCCACGCTGGACGAATTGAACCAAGCGGGCCTCATGCTGACCGACGAGCAGTACCTGGCCATTTACGCCTTCGCGCTCAAGGGGGTCGAGGGGCTCGGTCGATTTCGTCACGGGATCGGCGGCGATCCTGACGGCGATGGCGCGGACGTACCGCGTCCGTCCGTCGCAGCTGGTCGCCCTTGAGAACCCCTACGAGGCCTACTGCCTGGACGAGGCGCTTTGCGAATACATCGCGCGGATCGAAAACGGACAGGCCCTCCGCCCGACCCGGGCGGGCGACAACCGGGAACTGATCGAAACCATGAAGGGAGGCGCATCCCATGCTGGACGCCGGACAGGTCGTGGCCAGCCTTGAACTGGATGCCCAAAACTACATGCGCGGCATGGACGACGCCGTCCGCGCCGCACGGGCGCTGAGCACAAGCGCCGCGGATACATCCGGCGACATCCGGCGGCTTTCCGCCGCGATGGACGCTTTGCAGCGCGCGGCAACGGATGGCGTATCCGGCGCGGCGGACGCGCTGGGCGCGCTGAAAACCGTCGGGCGCGAGGCGGTGAACGGGCTGATCCAGGGAGCGGCCGGGCGTCGGAGCGCGCTGGCGGCGGCCTTTCAATCTCTGGCGCGAAGCGCCGTCCAGGCTGCCCGCACCGAGTTGGGCATCGCGTCCCCCTCCAGGGTGTTCGCCCGGATCGGGCGGTACGCGGCGGACGGATTCGCCCAGGGCGTTGACGCCGGCGCGTCCGGAGCCCAGGCGTCCATGCGAAGACTGGTGAGCACCGGCGCGCTTACGCCCCGGAGCATCACCGGCAGAGACGCTGCCAGGCAAACCGGCGGCGTGGTCAACAACCACTACGGCGCGCCGGTGACGGTGACGTTTCCCGGCGCGGTGGTGCGCAATGACAGCGACCTCCGCGAACTTGAATGGCGCACGCAGAAGATCGCGAAGGATTTGCAGTATGGACTGGGGGCGCGGTAGATGGGCGACATGAGCTTTACCTGGCGCGGGATCTCCTCGGACGCCTTGGGCGTGGTGGTGACGAAGCTGCCGCCGGTCATGATCCCCGGACGGCGCGACGAAACCATCGTGGTGCCGGGCCGGAGCGGCGCGCTGCACCGGCAGGACGGCGCGTGGGACGAGATGCTGCTTCCCGTCGAATGCTACCTGCCCTACGAACAGGGCGGCTCGGTGGCCCCCCTTGAAACCCTCGCCGCCTGGCTGCAGGGCACCGACTGGCTGACCCTTTCAAACCGCCCGAACCGGCGCTTCCGCGCGCGGCTGACCGACGCCGTAACGCTGTCCCCGCTCATGGAGGGCTTTGATGACCGGATCTTCGCGCTCTCCTTCTGGGCCGATCCCTTCGCCTACGAGGCCGTGCCCACGGTCTATACCAAGACGGCCTCCTTTTCCATGACCAACCCCGGCAGCGTGTTCGCCGAACCGCTGATCGAGCTGACCGCCACCGGGGATATCGGGCTCATCCTCGGAGACAAAATCATCAACCTCTTTGACGTTCCCGGCTCCGCCATCATCGACGTGGCGGGCGGGCTGATCTACTCCGGGGCGACCAACCTCTCCGGCAGCGCCGAAAGTGACGACTGGCCGCTGACCCTCCCTACCGGAGAGACCGCCGTCAGCTGGGGCGGCAGCGTGACCCAGGTAAAAATCCAGCCCAACTGGAGGTGGCTGTGATGGCGGTATTCGTGTACGCGCCGGAGGCGGCGGACTTCGATACCCTGGGGCTCTGCGGGCCGCTGACGCCCACGAAGTGCGACTTTAACGAAAAGCGCAACGGCCTCAGCCAGCTGACGCTGGAACACCCCATCGACGACGAAGCGCGCTGGAGCCAGCTGGTTCCGGGCTGCGTCCTGAAAGCCGACGTGCCGGTGCGCACGACGCCGGAGATTGACGGCACGACCCTGGTGACCACGGTGGAAACGTGGCTCGTCAAGACCACCGCCACGTCCGGCCAGCGGAAGCTCTACTCCAAGGCCAGCGGCGGGCGGGTACTCAAGACGCTGCCCGTATGGGCGGACAAGGCCAGGACCCAGCGCTTCGCCGTGACCGTGGTCAAAAAAGGCGCAAACCGCTTTAAGGCCAAGACGAAGTACGGCACCGGCTGGATCAATATCTCGGCCATTGAGTATTCCGTGACCCAGACCATCCCCGGCGACCCCGCGGCCATCGAACGGATCGAGCCCGCTTGGACGGTGAAGCCGCAGCTGTTCCGCATCCGCGAGGCGGCGGCCACCGAGAAGGGCGTGACCGTAACCGCCAGCCACATCTTCTACGACCTGGCGGGCAACCTGACGGCCTTCAGCGCCGACAGCCCCACCTGCGCGGCTGCGCTGGCCGGGCTGATGGCGAACTGCCTGATCCCCCACGAGTTCGAGGGCTTTACGAACCTCCTCGACCAGCGGGTGGGCGCTATCTGGACTCGGACGGGCGCGGTGGAGGCGCTGCTGGCGCCGGACACGGGCCTCGTCGACCGCTGGGGGCTGGAGCTGATCCGGGACAACTTCGAATTCTATCTCCTCCGCGAGGCGGGGCTGAACCGGGGCGTCCGGATCGAGTACGGCAAGAACCTGCTGGGCGTCACCTGCACCACGGACGTATCCGGCGTGTGCGCGCGGATCGTGCCGGTGGGCGAAACCTCGAAGGGCAAGGAGCTGCTGCCGGCCGCCGGGACCTACGACATCAACGGCACCACCGTGGTGATCGGCGCGGGCGAGACATGGGTGACCAGCCCCCAGGCGGGGGACTACCCCGCCCCGCTGATGATCCAGCTGGACACCGGCGTCAAGGCCAAGAGCGGGAAGGCCGCGGATCTTCTGGCGGCGCGCAAGAAGATGATCGAGGCGGCGCTCAACAAGTTCCGGGATGAACAGTGCGACCAGCCCTCCGTCAACCTTCAGGTGGACTTTGTGGCCCTGGGCGACACCGTGGAGTACGCGCAGTATAAGCGGCTCGAGGACGTGTACCTGTGCGACCGCGTGCGGGTAAAGCACCCCGGCATCGGCGTGGATGTATTGACCGAAGTGATCGAGATCACCTGGGACTGCCTGACGGGCCGGTACAAGCAGATCGAGCTGGGCCGCGTGCAGCTGGACCGGTCCCGCGTGAAGCTGCCCGCGTGGCTTTTGCCCGGCGGGATTCCCGGCGGGCTGATCGCGCTGGGTACGATGTCGGCGGGCGCGCTGGACGGGGATGCGGGGAGCGTGATTGACTTGTCGCAAAACACCACCGTGAACTCGGCGGTTGTGGCCGTGGTGATCGAATCCACGGCGGGGAACATCATCAAGGGGCCGACCACGGCGGCGGGCGCGACGCTGGCCGCGCGGGTGTACCTGGGCGGCGCGGAGATCACGGACAGCCTGGACGCGGCGCTGTTTTCGTGGAGCCGGGAATCCGGAAACGCATCGTCGGACGCGGCCTGGGCGGCGGCGCACGCGGGCGTCAAGACGGTCACGGTGACGGCGGCGGAGTTTGCCGCCAGCCCGGCGGTCTACCATTGCGACGTGGCGCAAGCCACAGAGGAGGAATAACCATGGCGGCGAGAGGGTCCACGGTGATGCAGTTTATCCCCAGCGAAATCACGCAGGCGGCGGCGCTGCCCGATAACCCCACGGTGGGGCAGCTGGTGCAGTTTACCGGCGTCACGCCCAACGAACTCCTGATGTGGACGGGCAAGGGCATAAACCCGACGCAGCGCCGGTACGCGGCGTCAAAATCTGGCGCTGAGGTCACGATCAACGACCTGTCGGACGACTATGCGCTTTCTGTGACGGTCAAGAATATCGCGACGCAGGCGGGAATCGGCACAGCGTCTCCAACGAATATTCGGGCGATCATCAGGAAATCGTCGCTGACGGCCAGGCGCGCCGGGAAGAACCTGTTTCCTACCAGGGAGAATCAAACAATCAACGGCGTCACCAAGAACGTAAACTCGGATGGGGGAGTAACGCTTAACGGTACGGCGTCGGCAACTACGTGGTTCACAATGAACCTTCCAGTGATGCTCAACGGCGTTCTGATTATGTCGGCTAACAACCCGACCGCAAATAGCGGCGTCTCAATTCGCGTAGGGAAATCTGATTCTACCTATCCGATCGATTTGAATTTGAATGTGGCCAACAAGGTGTCTGCTGCGGTAAGTGTAGCGAATGGTATCTTTGTGGACATTCGCGTATCCGCAGGAACGGTGTTGTCAAACTTTGTCATCAAGCCGCAGCTGGAACTTGGCGCAGCGGCTACGGAATTTGAAAAGTACGCCGCAACCGATTACGCGCTGACGCCCGACGCCGCGTTCTGCGGATACGCCGGGTCGGAGGACGAGATCGGCAGCGACGGTCATGTGACGCACCGCACCGTCTTCGGTCAGTACAACGGCACAGAAGCGTGGGCGGTCACCTCGCTGACCGGCACGAACACGATGCGCTTCAACGGACCGGCGATCACGACCGGACAGAATTCGTTCGCAAACGGTCTGTGCTCCCATTTTGGGACAAACCACAAAAGCTCCATGTATGCCAGCGATACCGAGGGTTGGAATTTCGAGAGCAACCGGTTCAGCATCAGGATCAACAAGACGAGGCTGCCCGGATATACGGCGGGATGGACGGACGCGCAGGCGCTTGCGGCGTTCAAGACGCTGTTGGGCACCTGGAATACCGCCGGGACGCCGATCCAGGCCGTAGCGGCGCTGTCTACCCCCATCACCGCCACCGTCACCCCCGTCGAGATCAATGGCGCGGATGGCGCAAACACCGTTACCAGCGACGGCGCGTCCGTGGCGGTGGGTTACACCGGCAGCGGGTGGGCGGCCATCGGGCGGGTGCAGCGGCTGAACGTGGAGGCCGTCAGCGTCTCCCCGGAGCAGGGGCTTCGTGTGGATACGGTCCTGACCAGCGAGGATGGGTCGCAGTCGGTCAATACCTATTTTAACGCCAGGGGTACGAAGTTCGGGTTGTTTAACATCACGAACGACACGATGATCGCCGGTGCCGGCGTCATGCCGGACGGGCGAGGATTCTGGGCATCCAACGTCATTAAAGACCCAAGCGTAAGCTCGGATTTTTATGCGGAGGTCGCCACACAGTCCGACACCAGCAACACCCGTCTCATGCTGAATTTCTCGGAAAGCGGGGAATCCGTTGGCGGCGTCGGCGTGATGAAAATGAACGCATCAAACCACAAGCAGATGTTCATCGGCGGCGGAGGAACCGATTACGGAATCCTGATCGGGACAGACGCACTGAACGAAAGCAGCTCCGATGAAGATGGATGGATCGGGATCTCCCCCGGCCAGATCGAGATCGGCGCATACTGGCTGGACGACACCAATATTCCGCACATGAACACCGTCACCCTCGGCGGGCTGCTGCACCCCGAAGGCGCAGCTTCCTTTACCGGGCATGTGCTTCCGGACGAAACCAACAGCTATTCCCTGGGCGCGTCGTCGGTCAACCTTCGCTGGAAGAATATATTCCTGAACAACAACCCCAACGTCTCCTCCGACGAGCGCATCAAGCAGGACATCAAGCCCATCGAGGGCGCGGACGCGCTGCTTGCCGCCATCCCGGCGCTTGAATTCCGGATGGCGGACGACCCGGGCAAGCGCCACTACGGCACCACATGGCAGGCCGTGCGGGACGCGCTGAATGCCGCGGGGATACCCGACGCCGCGATCCTGGGCGACGATACGGACGACGGCAGCCAGATTCACGGCCTTCTGTACGGCGAGTTTACGGGGCTTCTGATCGCCGCGCTGGCCGAACATCGCGCACGCATCGGAGCGCTGGAGAAAAGGCTCTCCGCACCGGAGGAGGCGGGATGAGCGACAGTCTTCGCGGCTTTGCGCGACGCGCCGGCGGCGCATAGCATAACAGGGAGGTGGAACCCATGACTTCTGCGGAAAAACGGGCGAAGGTCGCCTCGTTCGCGCCCGTCACGAAGGGGCGCAATCTCTATTCTCAGAACGCGGTCAAGCGGGAATGCGTATTCACGCCTTATAAGGACGGAAAATACTATTCGGACTGTTCCTCATTCGTCCGCTGGCTGTATCGCATGGCCGGCATCGGCCTCGCGAACATCGGCGGCAACACCGTCGGCATCATCCAGAACAAGGCCGCCGTCACCGTGCACTGTAAGATTGAAAAGGGCGTACCAACCGACGTTTCCGCGCTTCGCGTAGGAGACCTGCTGCTCTTTGCGGGCACGGACAGCGCCCGCGCCTATGCCCAGTACGTCGGCCACGTCGAGATGGTGTACAGAATCGACGGCGGCAAGGTGACGCTGGTGGGCCACGGCAGCGGCCACCCGTCCACCAAGGACATGGCCTCTTATTGCATGGGCCGCCAGGCCGCCAAGACAAATACCAAGCGCGGCGATAAGGGCTTGATCCGGGTGGTGCGCTTCATCCCCGACGACATGGTTTCCGAGCCCGAGCCGGAGCGCGACGCGCTTTCTCCGGGCATGAAGGGTGAAGATGTGCGCGTGATGCAGCAGGCGCTGCTGGCACAGGGGTTCACGCTGCCCCGGTACGGCGCGGACGGAGATTATGGGGACGAGACTCGCTCGGCCGTGGCGGCCTTCCAGGCGGCGAGCGGCCTAAGCGCCACCGGCACGGCGGATGCGGACACCCTTCAGCGCATTCTGGATTACGAAATCGCGCCGGGCGCGGGCACGGTTTTGGTCATCGCCACGCTGGCCGCTTACGTGCGCGGCGGTCCTGGCACGGCCTACCGGGCGTTGGGCTCGGTCAGGCGCGGCGAAAAGCTGACGCGCACCGGCGACGATACGGAAGCCTGGTTCGGCGTTCGCTATGAGGACCGGAACGCATGGATCAGCACAAAGATGGCTGAAGTACTGGAGTAACGAAAGAAGCGAAAGGGGTTTCCCAATGAAGAAGCACATGCCGCTCATGTTTTTTGCGTTGTTCGCCGCTTGCGCGCAAGGCGCGCTGGCGGAGGGCGCCTCCGCGGGAGTGATCGACCTGACCCCGCTGGTTCAGGCAGTGGCGAGCCTCGCGATGTCGCTGATCACCGCGTTTCTGATCCCATGGATCCGGACGAAGTACTCCGGCGAGCGGCAGCGCCTGATCGCGGCGGCGGTGAAGACCGCCGTCTACGCGGCGGAGCAACTGTTCGGCGCCGGCGCGGGAGAGAAAAAGCTTCAGTGGGCCGTCGACCAACTGGCGGAAAAGGGGCTGCGCGTCGACCGCGCGGCCATCGAGGCGGAGGTGCTGAAACTCAAGGCGACGGCCGAATCGATTCCGGACCAGGATGTGGCGTGAGGCGAAGGTCGGCCGCCCCGGGCACGTGCCCGGGGCGGCCGTTTTTTGCTTGCGGGCGGCACGGCGCCTCCCAGCTTCCGAGGCAGGCTGCCCAACACGAATCGGCATGTGCGGCACCTCTTCGGCTGTTTGATCCGGGTAGTCGTGCCACAGATTCCGTCGGAATCGGAGGGATGTCCCCAAATCGGTGTCGTCACGGGAAATTGTTACAAAATTATTGAGAAATCCGCTTGAATTTGAGCTGACACCGGGCGATATACTATGTAGGGCGCGTATCGCCCTGATTTGTTCTTTTGATTCTGGAGGTATGACGCATGAACCTCGTAGCCTCCGCCATGGTGCGCGGGATGATGGGCGCATCTTCCCATGCGGAGCCTTCCGGCGTTCCCTCAAACCGCCGTAGTAAGACGCGGGGGGAGCCCTCGTCCGCGAATGGAGCGACGGATTATGATTCGGCGCAGCAGGCGCTTGAAGGCGGAAAGGATGCGCGCCAGGCGCTGAAAGGAACCGAAACCCAAGCCCAGACCGGAGAGCGCTCCTGGCATCAGCCCGGCCAATGGTTTGCCCGCCCCGGAGGGGCCGACGCCATTCAGATTTCCGACGCGGGCAGAAAAGCGCCGGGAAATACCGCCTCTGTGCCGCAAAACCCGCAGGACGGCGCAAAAAACGGCCCCAGATTGTCCATCAAAATCTAGACCGACGCGCCCCGCGCGGCAAATGAGATAGAGATATGGTGATTCTCGCGCTTACGGTCCGGCTGCACGCGCCTTGGTGCCATTCGCTCAAGGACAAGCGGTCAGAGGTCAGGATGCTGCTCTCGAGGCTCCGAAGCAAGTTCAACCTGTCCGCCGCCGAAGTGGGGGAGCAGGACGTCATCACGCTGATTGAGCTGGGCGTTGCCGCCATCGCCGCGAATGCCGCCCAGGCGGATTCCATCGCGGAAAACGTTGCCGGATTCATCCAGATGAATACCGAGGCGGAAATTCTCTTCATGGAAAAGGAGCTGCGCTGAACGCGCGGCCGGAAATGGCATCGCCCGGCGCTTGATGCGAAGCGCCGGGCTTCTATTTGGGCTTATGCGCCGTAGAACGCATCCACCGCCCGGAAGAAGGCGTCGATATTCTCCCAGCGGGACGCGGGCGGGATATCGCAACCGGAAGAGATCAAAAAGTGCGGGTATTTCGCACACCTTTCCAATAGCGCCAGCGTGGCGGCGCGCACGGATTCGGGCGTGCCGTTGCGAAACTGTGCGGCGGGATCCACATTGCCCAGGCAGGGGAGATCCTCCGGCATCTTCTTCAGGATTTCCTCCATGTCCACTGCGTTTCCGAAATGATAGGCCGCCGCGCCCATCGCCGAAATCTGTTCCGTCATGTTGACCACGGCGCTGCCGCAGTTGTGGTATACCACCAGGAACTCGTCCGTCTGCACCGCGTCGATCAGCCGCTTGACGTAGCGGCAGGAGAATTCCTCCGCCAGCGCCGGATTCAACACGCCCGCCAGCGGCTCGGCCATCACCACGCCGTTCGCGCCCGCATCGCGGTAGCTCCGCGCGTATTCGATCAAAAAGCCCGTGACCTTCTCCAGCACCTTGTGCACGGTCTCCGGCTCGTCGTAGCAGGTGTACATGATCTCCGTCACATCCATCAGACGTCCGGCCAGCGAAAACGGCCCGATGATGCCCGCCAGCACGGGCCTGTCCTCGATCGAACGCGCCGCCTTCTCGATGGCGCGGATATACAGCCCCGTGCGGCCCGCGCCCACCGGCGGCACCGCCAGATTTTCCACATCCTCCTCCGACCGGAGGACGGAGCCCGTCACCGTGGGTACCTCCTCGTCGCTGACGCGGATCGTGGAGCCGAAGCACTCCGCCTCGACGGAGAGGTCCATCAGGCTCACAGATGCCGCGCTCTTCACCCGCTCGGCCACCTTCAGCATGCCCCGAGCCTGCAGGTCCGCGTCCGAGATCAGTTCCCGGACCGTGATTCCCATCAACTGGATCGCGGGAAAGGACAATACCGGCAACGCCCTTTTCGCCGGCGCGGCCATCAGTTCGTTCAGCCAGGCTTTCATATTTCGCACCACAGTCCTCAACCTCCGCAATGTTTCTCCGGCAATACTGTACCGCAAAAAAAAGCGCCCGTCGCGCGATTCGTTTGGTTTTACATGTAATTGTTCTTGATTGTTTGGGCAAGACCAGGCCCGCGGCTTTAGGCCGCGGGCCCAGTCATCGTCGCGCTACGTCAGCGGAAGGATCACGCCGCAGGCAAAGCGCTCGCCGGACATGCCCGCCGGCTGGGATGTGAAGTCGTCAGGGTTCAGGTGCACCACCACGGTGCGGCCGACCACCTGGGGCACGGTGAAGCGGTCGGTGTAGACCATGTTCCAGGCGAATCCGGCGTTGCCAAAAAGAGGCGGAAGATCGCCCGCGTGCTGCGGGTGTTCGCAGTCATAGGGGTTGAAGTGGCTGCCGGCGTCCGCGAAGGGCGTATCCTCGGTGCCGGTACAGCTGGAGCCCTCGTGGATGTGAAAGCCAAACACGCGGCCCGCGCAGGGCCCGCTCTCCCCCGGAAGGCCGGTGAATTCGGCGGCCACGACGACGCCCGGCCCGCTGGGGTAGAAGGTGACATAGCCTTCCACGGCGGGATACGCCGCGCTCCCCCGCACGATGGCCCGCGCCGCGGGTTTCAGCGTGCGCAGCATGTGGCCAAGATAACTCGCGCCCTGGCCCCGGCCATAGTACAACCTGAAACACCTCCCTTTGATGAAGCTGTCCCATTGTATGCGGCGGGGAGGCGCGGGCATGCTTCCCATCAATCCGCGCGGCGCGCCGCCCGCTTCAGCGGTACACGGTTTCCGCGCCCCGCTCCGCCTTCACGTCCACGGACCGGGCGCGCAGCGTAAGGTAGGTTTGGCCGTCCAGGTCGTACTTGTCCAGCACGCCGGTGACCTCGATCCAGTCGTCATCCTGGGGCAGTTCGCCTTCCCAGGTAAACTCAAAGCCGCACATGGAGCCGTCGTTGCCGCAGCAGCCCGGCCCGACGCGGTACACGTAATCGTAAGTGGTGTCCGTGGGTTCGTAATACTCCGATGTAAACATGCCCTCCAGCTTGATGGTACGGCCGATGTAGTCGTCGTAGTTGGTGTAGATCTCGTTGATGTAGGTGACGTACATGTTCTCGGTCAGCTCGATGGCGGCGCCGGCGTTGGACGCGCCGTCCGCGCCGGCGGCGGACGCCGGGGCGGCCTCAGCCGCGCCGGAATCGCCCGCTTTCTCCACCGCGCAGCCCGAAAACACCAGCGCCAGACACAGAAACAGTACATATCCCGTAAATTTTTTCATGTCTTTCTCCTCCCCTTCAAGAAAGCCGCGGCGGAAAACGCGGCGAACATGACCATGTTGACCGTCACCACACTGGCGCCGGCGGGCGTCGCCGCGAGGTAGGAAACCGTCATCCCGATCAGAAAGTTGACCACCGACAGCGCCGCGGCGCAGGCGATCACCGACCGGTAGGAGCGCATCAGCCGCATGGCGGTCAGCGCCGGGAAGATCACAAGGCTCGAAATCAGCAGCGCGCCCATCAGCCGCATGCCCACCACCACGGTGACCGCCGTTAAAAGCGCCAGCAGCATGTTGTACAGCCCCGCCCGGACGCCGGTGGCACGGGCGAACCCCTCGTCAAAGGTGACCGCGAAGATCTGCGCGTAGAAGACCAGGTACAGCGCCAGCACCGCCAGCGACAGGATCACGCTCAGGGTCACATCGGACTTGCTCATGGCCAGGATCGAACCGAACATGTAGTTGCACACGTCCACGTTCATGCCGGTGGTGACGGAGATTACCATCACGCCCACGGCGAGCGAACCCGTGGAGATCAGCGCGATGGCCGCGTCCCCCTTGATCTTGCTGCGCTCGCTGAGGCGCAGCAGCAAAAACGCCGCGAGAATCACCACCGGCACCGCCACGCCGAGGGGCGCCGTGCCCATTGCCTGGGCGATGGCCAGCGCCCCGAAGCCCACGTGGGACAGCCCGTCGCCGATCATCGAATAGCGCTTGAGCACCAGGTTTACGCCCAGGAGCGCCGCGCACAGCGCCACCAGCGTGCCCACGATCAGCGCGCGGGACAAAAACGGGTAGGACAGCATCTGCCGGATCACGTCAATCATCCGCGCCACCTCCCAAAAACAGCCGCCCGGCGGTGCTTTGACGGTAACCGTCCACCGTGCCGAAGAAGAGGGGCTTCCCCGCCAGGTGCAGAATGTGGGTGGCATAGCGCACCGCGGCGCGGATGTCGTGGGACACCATGATGACCGCGATGCCCTCCCGGTGGATCTCCCCGATCAGGCGGTAAAGCTCCTTGGTGGCCACCGGATCGAGCCCCGCCGCCGGCTCGTCCAGCACGATCAGCCGCGTGGTGGCGCACAGCGCCCGCGCCAGCAGCACCCGCTGCTGCTGGCCGCCGGACAGCGCGCGGTAGGGCCGCCTCGACAGCCCCTCCACGCCCAGCTTTTCCATGTTGGTCCTGGCGCGCCCGCGCTCGCCCCCGGAATACCAGGGGCGGGCGCCGCGCCGGTTGAGGCAGCCCGACAGCACGACCTCCCATACGCTGGCGGGAAAATCCCGCATGAGGCTGGTCTGCTGGGGCAGGTAGCCGATTTCGTCCCGCGTGAGGCCGCCGCCTGTCAGGACGGCGCCGTCCCTGACGGATTCGAGGCCCAATAGCGCCTTCATCAGCGTGCTCTTGCCGGAACCGTTCTCCCCCACGACGCAGAGGTAATCCCCCTGATTCACTGAAAAAGAGACCTCCTTCAGAACCACGCCGCCCTCATAGGCGACCGACACGTCCTGGCAGGCGACCAGCATTACTTCATCGCCTCCCGGAGGGTCTCAAGGTTTCCGGTCATCAGCGTCAGGTAAGTCGCGCCCGCGTCCAAATCCGCCCGGGACACGTTGTGGCCGGAGTGGAACATCGCCGTCTTGGCGCCGGTTTGCTCCGCGATGCTGTCCGCCACCAGATGGTTGGAAAATTCGATGTAGAACACCGTGGAGACCCCGGTGGTCTTCACCTTGTCGATCAGAAAGGCGATGGTGGCCGCGCTGGGCTCGGTTTCATTGCTGCAGCCGGGGAAGGCGGCGTAGCAGGTGAGGCCGTACTCGTCGGCAAAGTACCGGAGTGGGAAGCGGTCGCCCACGATCAGGGTTTTGTTGGCCACACCCGCGAAGAAGTCTGAAAACTTCCGGTCGAGGGTGGAGAGCGCCTCGCCGTAGGAATCGGAATTGGCCTCGTAGGCCGCCGCGTTCGCCGGGTCGAGGGCGGAGAGCTTCGCCGCGATGGCCCGCTGGATCAGGTCCGCGTTCTTCGGCGAGGTCCACACGTGCTCGTCGTACTCGATTTCGTGCGCTTCGTCGCCGTCCTCGTGCTCGTGCTCTTCTTCGGTCATGCCCTCCAGCGTTTCCTCTTCCACCGCGTTCACGCAGTCGATCATGCGGATGGCCGGCACCTGGTGATCGAAGGCGGACAGGATGTCGTCCACCCACGCGTCGCCCTCGCCGCCCGTATACACGAAGAGATCCGCGTTCTGGATCTTCAGAATGTCCTGAGGCGTGGGCTCGTAGGAATGGCTCTCGGAGCCGGGCGGCAGCAGCATGACGATGTCGGCGCTGCCGCCGGCCACCTGCCGGCAAAAGTCGAAAGCGGGAAAGTTGGTGGCGACGACGGAGATCTTTTCGCCCTCCGCGGCCAGCGCCGCCGGCGCAGCGGCGAACGCGACGGACATGACGACCAAAGCGGTCAAAACCGCCAGAATTTTTTTCATTATTCTATTCCTCCATGCGCTTGATGGGTATGGCAAAACAAGGCCCGCGAACCGGGCCGCGCAGGAGACTATCAATTGTTCATGCGGATGCCGAGGGTGACGAGGGAGGCGCGGGCGGCGCAGGCGGCACGCTCGCCCCGGAAGGCCGGCGACGAGGCGTGCGTGAAAAGCGACAGCGCGCCGACCAGCGCCACGGCGCCCAGGGCTTTGAACGCCAGCTGAGAGGCGGTGTAGGCCACGCACAGTGGGCAATGCCCGTCCTGGCAGTGGTGTCCGGCGTGGGCAAACTGAATGCCCACGGCCAGGAGGACCGCCAGCGCGAACAGCGCCGACAAAATCAGCGCGGTCCTGCGGAATGTTCTCGTCCGCATGGCGCGGCCTCCTTTCCGGCGGCGGATTGCCGCAAACTGAGCGGAAAGCCCCGGAGGGCGTATTGCTCGGGCGGCGGTTTCGCCGCTTCCAATGGGACGCACACAAAACCCGGCGGGTTCCATCAAAATGTCAAATGTTCCCGGGTGTGGACTTTTGGGTCGCCCTGATGTAAGCTTATGGTATGCTTAACTGATGGAAAATTTTGCGCAAATTTCCGCACATGGAGGCACCCCATGAGAAAGCTGACGTTTCTGACCGCGGTGATTCTGACGCTGGCGCTCCCGGCGCAGGCGGCGACCGTGACGGGCGCGGACATCCGAAACCCGTTCTTTGCCTGGAACGGTCTCGCGCTCAAGGTGGATCTGTTTACCGAAGATCCGGCCGAGGTGGACTATGCTTCCGAATCCGGCGGAAAAACGGTAATGCTCCGGCTGAAGGCGCCGGAGGGTGCGCCGATGGACGCCGTTCAGGCGGGCCTGAACGCTCTGCGCCTCCGAGACGCCTCGGGCGAAGAGCGGATCCCCGCCGCCTGGCGCGTCAACGGGGACGCGGGCGGCCTGCTGACGGGCTTCGACCTGATTTACGAATTGCCCGCGGGCACGCCGTCAGGCGGCGCGTCCCTCGTGGCGGGGGATCCCTCGGCGGGGAGCCGGACGGTGCTCCCGCTGTCGGCGGGCGCGGCCGAGGGCGCCGAAGCGGCCCAGCCCTCCGTCCCACCGGAAACCGGAGCGCAGCCCGCTTCTTCGCCGGGACCCGCGGCCGAGGGGGATTCGCTGCCGCTTCAGACGGCGCTGATCCGCACGCTGCTGGCTTCGGCGGTGGCGGAGGCTTCGGATCCCTGGGCGAAGGCCATCCTCTCCTCCGGGCCCCGGGACATCGCCTATGAGAACGGCGTAGTGCGCTTCACGCTGCGCGCCTTCGACCCGCGGCTTGACGAACTGGGCGACTACGGGGCGGACCGGGCCGCATATCTTTCAAAGCTGCTGGAAAACGCGGCGCGCCACAACCTGAACTGCGCGCTGCCGGTAACGCCGGTGGCGGGCACCTACGGCGCGGACGGCGAAGATGTCAAGGCGCTTTCAAAGTCGGTGGAAAAGGCCGCGGCCATCGCCCGGAAGGCCTTTGACGACCCGCGGGTGCGGGTGGCGCTGGCGGACCTGATTTTGGGCGACGGCGCCGCGGCGCGCTACGGCCGCGGCAGAGCGGAGGCGGTCGCGCCGCTCTTTGCGGCCCGGTTCCGGCAGCGGCTGAACGTGTCGGAGGGCCCTTTTGCCCTTCGGCTGACCGCGACTGTCGCGGACGGCGCGGCGCTGGCCGAGTCGGCCTACCGCGCGGCGCTCTCACGGCTCAAGGCGCGCGCGGACGCCGAGGCAATGGAGAACCGCGAGATCGAAGACCTCTTTGTGAAACAGCTCTCTGAAAGGGCTGCTTCCCTCAAGGCCGGGGACGCCGCGCCCCGCGTCTTCGCGCTGAACCTGGATGAACTGCCCGCCTCGCCCGGCGCGGACTACGAAGCGTACCTCACAGAATACCTCGGCGCTTACGACGCCCGCCTGGCCGACCTCGTCCTTGCGGCACGGGGCTGAGCCCCGGCACGTCAACCCCAAAAGAACCGAAAGCGGAAAGGCGGGCGAACATGAAACGAAAGGCCTTTTGGCTGGGCGCCGCCCTGGTCAGCCTGATCGCGCTGATCGCGCTCATCGCCGGGGGCGTCCTGCGCCCCAACGCGGTTTTCGCCGCGCGCTATCCGGTTCACGGAGTGGACGTATCCGCCTATCAGGGAAACATTGACTGGACGGTGCTGTCCGAGGGGCTGGACTTCGCGTTCATCAAAGCCACCGAGGGCAGCGGCGCCGCCGATGCGCACTTCGCCGCAAACTTCGCCGGCGCGGCGGAAGCAGGGCTGTTGGCCGGCGCGTACCACTTTTTCAGCTTTGAAAGCCCCGGCGAAACCCAGGCGGAGAACTTCATCCGGACCGCGGGCAGCCTCTCCGGCAGGCTTCCGCCGGTGGTGGATGTGGAGCTGTACGGGGTCTTCCGCGCGCATCCGCCGGACGCGGCGGCGGTGCGGGAGAAGCTCGGCCCGCTGCTCGGCGCGCTCACCGCGCGCTACGGTGTAAAGCCCATCCTCTACGCCACCGGGACCAGCTGGAACCTGTACCTCCGGGACGCCTACGCCGGTTACCCGCTGTGGATCCGCGAGGTTTATCTCGTGCCCCGCGCGCCGTTTTTATTCTGGCAGTATTCGGACAAGGGCCGCCGCGCCGGCTACGACGGGCCGGAAAAGTACATCGACCTGAACGTCTTCGCCGGCTCCAAGGAGGCGCTGGCCGCGCTGGCGCTGCCGTAATCCCCCGAGAAACATCAAAAGACCGGGCCTTCCCCCGCGCGGGGGAAGGCCCGGTCTTTTGATCCGTTACGGTCCGGGGAAAGAGATGATGATGCTGGTGCCCTTGCCCACCTGGCTGTCGAGCGACACCGTGGCGCCGTGCACGGCGGCGCTGTGCTTGACGATGGAAAGGCCCAGGCCCGTGCCGCCGGTTTCGCGGGCGTGGCTGTGATCCACGCGGTAGAACCGCTCGAACACCCGCGCATGGTGCTCCGGCGGAATGCCGATGCCGGTGTCCCGCACGGTGAGGATCGCGCCGCCGCCTTCCTTTTTGACGATGACCGCCACGCTGCCGCCCTTCACGTTGTACTTGATGGCGTTGTCGCAGAGGTTGTAGATCATCTCCTCCAGAATCTTTTCGTAGCCGGAGATCTCCGCGCGTTCGCCGGAGGCGGTGATGCTCACTTCACGCCGCTCGGCCAGCGGCATGAGCCGCCGCGCCACGCCTTCGCTGAGCGCCATCAGGTCCACCTTGCCCTTTTCCGGCAGGCGTGCCTTTTCGTCCAGCCGCGACAGCTTCATCACATCCTCCACCAACGCGATGAGCCGGTTGGCCTCGTCATAGATGCGGGCGGCGAAGTCGCGCATGTCGTCGGGACGGGCGGTGCCGTTTTTCATGATCTCGGCATAGCCGGTGATGGACGTCAGCGGCGTCTTGAGCTCGTGGGACACGTTGGCGGTGAATTCCCTGCGGCTCCGCTCGGCGCTCTCCCGGTCTGTGACGTCGAGGGCCAGGATCACCGTGCCCCGCGCGCCGCCGCTCGGTTCCACCGGATTCCCGATCAGCTGATAGGTACGCTCGCCCATTTTGAGCTCCGCCTCGGCGCTCTCGCCCCGGAGCGACCGCTCCACCACGCTCTCCAGTGCCACCGAGCGGTTGACGGACAGGATCGGCCGGCCCACGTAGGCCTTCGGGCTGACGCCGAAGATCTCCGCCGCGCTCTCGTTGATGGACAGCACGTCTCCGGAGCCGGAGAGCAGCACCATGCCCTCCCGCATATGGGCGGTGACGGCGGCAAACTCCCGCCGGTTCTCGGTCAGCTCCTGCAGGCGCTTTTCAAGCTCCTCCTTCTGGCGCTGCATGCGCGAGAGCAGCGGGCTCAGTTCGTCGTACACGTCGTTTTCCAGCGGTTGGTCCAAGTTCAGGTGGTTGATGGGCGATACGATGCGCCCGGCCATCACCCGCGCCAGCAGCAGGGATACCACGCTCACGCCCAGAAGAATCAGAAGGAACAGCGGCAAAAGCCTCACCAGAAGCCCGAGAACGCTTGACTGGCTGCTGGAGAGCCGGAGCACGTTGCCGTCGTCGGTGCGGACGGCAAAATACACCGTCTCCTGGGACAGCGTGTCGGAATAGCGGTGGGTCTGGCCGCTGCCGCCCGTCAACGCGGCCTGAATTTCCGGGCGGTTCAGGTGGTTTTCCATATGGGCGGCGTCGGCGGTGCTGTCGTAGAGTACGGCGCCGTCGGGCGCCACCAGCGTGACGCGGTTGTCGGAGTAAAAGCCGTTGAAGTAGGCGGCCTCGTCCTTCTCCCGCGCCATCGCGTACATCAGGTACCCGGCCTCCACCTTGAGCCGGTCCTCCAGCTGCCGGGTGTAGGACTGGTACAGCGTCAGCATGATAAAGCCGGACGCCAGGACCGCGGCGCACAGCGCGGATACGAAGATGATCCGGAAAATTCGCTTTGTCATGTCACCTCTCCAGGGCAATCCGCGTACGGACCGCAAACCGCCCCGTCGCACCTTTTGATCGTTCCCGGCGCGCATGCGCGCCGGGAACGCGGTTTCGTCAATCGGCGCGCACACCGGTTGACGAAACATCTCCTCAAGTCGGCGCGCCGCCCGGAAATCCCGGAGAATTTCAGGCGCGCGCAGCTTCCCCCTTCGCAAACGCTTTCGGCGCGGCCGCGAGCGTTTGTCCTCACCCTCCGAAGCGGTAGCCGACGCCGCGGACGGTCTCGATCATGCCGCCCTGCGCGCCCAGCTTCTGCCGGAGCGTCTGTATGTGCACATCCACGGTGCGGGTGCCGCCGCCGTAGCCCAGATCCCACACCCGCTCGAGAAGCTTCTCGCGGGTGAAGGCCGCGCCGCGGTTTTCCATCAGAAAGCGCAGGAGCTCAAACTCCTTGAGCGTCAAAACCACGTTCTCTCCGCCCGCCGTCACCAAATGTCGCCGGATATCCACCGTCAGCGCGCCCGCGGTGATGGCCTCGGCGTCGTCCTTTGCCGCGGTGCGCCGCATGAGCGCCTTGGTTCGGGCCACCAGCTCCATCATGCCGAAGGGCTTGGCGATGTAGTCGTCCGCGCCGGCGTCGAGGCCCACCACGGTGTCATACTCCGTATCCTTGGCGGTGATCATGATGACCGGGATGGCGGCCGTCTCGCTGGACTGCCGCAAGTTTTTGAGGATGGTCAACCCGTCCTCGCCGGGCAGCATGATGTCCAGCAGCACGAGTTCCGGCGCGGCCTCCGCGACCGCCGCGAAAAACGGCGCGGCGGCGGAGAAGCCCTTGGCCTCCATCCCCGTCTGCCGGAGCGTGTACACCACCAGATCCCGGATGTTCGGGTCGTCCTCCACGTAGTAGATCATAGCGGCTCACCCTTGTGGCGGCCGGTGAGCGCGTATTCCACCCACTCCGCGATGTTCTGGGCGTGGTCGCCAATGCGCTCAAAGTACTTGGCGATCATGAGCAGGTCCACCGCCTGTTCGCCGCTCGAGGCGTCCATGCGGATGCACTCGATCAGCTCGTACTTCACGATGTCGAAGAGATCGTCGATCACGTCGTCCATTTCGATGATCTGCCGCGCCAGCGCCAGGTCGCGCTTGACGAAGGCGTCCACCGCGCCGGTGACCATGCGGATGGCCGCCGTGGCCATCTGGGTCAGATGCTCCAGTTTTTTGATGTAGGGTTTTCCGGCCAGGTAGATCACAAGGCCGGAGATGTCCGCGGCCTGGTCGCCGATGCGCTCCATGTCGGTGATCATCTTCAGCGCCGCGGAGATGAGCCTAAGATCCCGGGCCACCGGCTGCTGCTTCAACAGAAGCTTCATGCACAGCGCCTCGATGTCCCGCTCCTTCTGGTCCACCTCCTGGTCGAAGGCGATGGCCTTGGCGGCGGCGGACACGTCCTGGTCGGTCAGCGCCTGAGAGGCGCTCTCGATGGCGTGCTCGATCAGCGCGCCCATTTCGATCAGCTCGCGGCTGAGCCTGTCGAGCCGTTCGTCCAACAGGTTGCCCATTATCCAAACCTCCCGGTGATGTAATCCTCGGTGCGCTTGTCGGCGGGGATGGAAAACAGCTTCTCGGTATCGCTGAACTCGATCAGATCGCCCAGAAGGAAGAAGCCCGTCAAATCGGAGATGCGCGCGGCCTGCTGCATGTTGTGGGTCACGATAACTATAGTATACTTCTCCTTCAGGCTCACCGCAAGGTCTTCGATCCGGGATGTGGAAATCGGATCCAGCGCGCTGGTGGGTTCGTCCATCAGGAGCACCTCGGGCTCCACCGCCAGCGCCCGGGCGATGCAAAGCCGCTGCTGCTGCCCGCCGGAAAGGCCCAACGCGTCTTTTTTCAGCCGGTCCTTGAGCTCATCCCAGATGGCCGCGTCCCGGAGGGATTTTTCCACGATGTCGTCCAGCTTGGCGCGGCCCTTGACGCCGTGGGTGCGCGGGCCGAAGGCCACGTTGTCGTAAATGCTCATGGGGAAAGGGTTGGGCTTCTGGAACACCATGCCCACCCGCTTGCGAAGCTCCGTTACATCCGTGTCGCCGTAAATATCCTCGCCGTCCAGCAGCACCTTCCCGGTGATCTTCACGCCCTCGATCAGGTCGTTCATCCGGTTGAGGGTTTTCAGAAGCGTGGACTTGCCGCAGCCGGAGGGCCCGATCAACGCGGTGATCTTCCGCTCGGGGATCGACATGTTGATGCCCTTGAGCGCCTGGAAGCTGCCGTAGTAGAGGTTGAGATCGTTTACCTGTATCTTCTCCATGTTATCTCCTCGTCAGGCGCCCCGCCGCCCAGCCGGAGAGCGCGTTGATGCCGGCCACCAGAACCAGCAGCACCGCAGCCGTGGCGGACGCCTGCTTGATGTAGAGCCCCTCGCTGGACAGCGCGTACATGTGTACCGACAATGTGCGGGCGGAATCCGTCAGCGAATCCGCGGCCTTTGCCACCGTGCCCGCGGTGTAAATAAGCGCCGCCGTCTCGCCCACGATGCGGCCGATGGCCAGGATGACGCCGGAGAGAATCCCCGGCATCGCGGACGGCAGCACCACCTTGGAAACGGTGCGCAGCCGCCCCGCGCCCAGGCCGAAGCTGCCCTCGCGGTATTCGCGTGGCACGGCGATCAGCGCCTCCTCCGTGGCGCGCAGAATCAGCGGCAGGATCATGATCGACAGCGTCAGCGCGCCGGAAATCAGCGAAAGCCCCATCTTCAGCGCGGTCACGAAGAACATCAGGCCGAAGAGGCCGTACAGGATCGACGGGATGCCCGTCAGCGTTTCGCTGGTGATGCGCGTCACCTTCACCAGGCGGTTGGCGCTTCCGGCGTACTCGGTCATGTAGATCGCGCCGTAGACGCCGATGGGCACCGCCACCGCCAGCGACAAAACCGTCATCAGGATTGTGTTGATCAGCGCCGGCATCATGGAGGCGTTGTCGGAGTTATACTCCCACGCGAAGAGGCTCGGGTGGAGGTTCGGGATGCCGCGGATCAGGATGTAGAGCGTAAGCCCCAAAAACACCACCGCGGTAAAGCCCGCGCCAAGATACACCAGAAGGCGCATGAACAGTGCGTTTCGCCTGGCTCTCGTCATTTGCTCGCCCTCCGCTTGATCACCGCCAGAAGCAGGTTGATCATCAGAATGAACACAAACAGCACCACGCCGGTGGCGATCAGCGCTTCCCGGTGCAGGTCCGCCGCGTAGCCCATCTCCAGCGCGATGTTGCTGGTCAGCGTGCGCACGCCCTTGATGAGGCCCTGCGGCATCCGGGCCTGATTGCCCGCCACCATCATCACCGCCATCGCCTCGCCGATGGCGCGGCCGATGGCCAGCACCACGCCCGCCATCACGCCGGACTTGGCCGCCGGCAGCATCACCCGGAACACCGTGCGCTCGTGGGTGGCGCCCAGCGCCAGCGCGCCCTCATAATAGCTTCCGGGCACGGCGTTGAGCGCCGCCTCGGAGAGCGAAATCACCGTGGGCAGAATCATCATGCCCAGGAGCAGGCTCGCCGCCAGCATGCTGGAACCGCTGCCGCCGAAAAATTCCCGGATCAGAGGCACCAGAACCACCAGGCCGAAAAAACCGTACACCACCGACGGGATCCCCGCCAGGAGCGATACCGCGGGCCTCATCATCCTGACTGCTTTGGGCTTTGCGAACCGGGACAGGTAGACGGCGGTCAGGATTCCCGGCGGCACACCCACGACCATCGCCCCGGCGGTCACGTAGAGGCTGCCCAGGATCATGGGCAGCACGCCGTAAATGTCGTTGCCCGGCTTCCATTTTTCGCCGGCCAGGAAATCCAATATGCCGATCTTCATCATCGGCGGCACGCCATTGACGAAGATGAAGGCGCAAATCAGCGCCACCGCCAGCACCGAAACGCTGGCCGCGGCCGCGAAGAGCACCTGCGCGGCGCGCTCTTTGGCGCGCTGCGCGCGCGCGCCGCTCCGGACGCGCGCAAATCCCCCTCCGCCGCCAGAGCCGGCGGCGGAAGGGGCGGACTTTTTGAGCCCCGTATTAGCCATTGAGTTCACTCCAAGTGGTCGTTTCCCCGGTGTAGATCGAGCGAACCTGCTCGCTGGTGAGCCCGGTGATGGGGTTCTCCAGGTTGGCGATCACGGCGATGCCGTCCATCGCGATGACGGTGGGGGTCAGGCCCGCTTCCTTTTCGGAATCCTTCAGTTCGCGGGAGGCCATGCCGATGTCGCAGATGCCGTCGATGGCGGACTTGATGCCGGTGGTGGAATCACTCTGCTGCACTTCGATCTCCGCGTTGGGGTTGACCGCCTTGTAGGCTTCGGCCAGCTTCTCCATGACCGGCGTCACGGAGGAGGAACCCGCCACCACGATCTTGCCTTCGACGGTGCTGCCGGCGAAGGGCTTGGCCTCGCCCACGGACACGTAGCCGTGATCCGCGACCACCGCCTGGCCCTCGGTGCTCATGATGTACTCGACGAAAGCCTTCGCCGCGTCGCCAGCCTTGGCGGAGAGCACGATGTTGAAGGGCCGCGCGATCTTGTAGGTGCCGTCGATGATGGCCGCCGCGGAGGGCGCCACCCCGTCGATTTCAAGCGCTTTGACGGTATCGTTCAGCGAACCCATTGAGATGTACCCGATGGCGCCGGGGTTGCCCGCCACGCTGGTCATGGCGACGGAGGTGCTGTTGGTGATTTCGGCGTCCTCGGTGGTCATATCCTCTTTGTTGCCGTCCGCGTCCTTGACCTCGACGCCGAACAGCTCGATGAACGCGCCGCGGGTGCCGGAGCCGTCCTCGCGGGAAACGACGGTGATGGTATCGTCCGCCAGCGCCTGAACGGCCAGGCCCAGCGAGAGAACCAGCATAAGCACGATAGCCAGGGTCTTCTTCATTTAGTTTTCCCTCCATGATCATTTCATTTCATCTTACGGTACAAGTGTACGGCGCGCATGTATCAAACAAATACGGGGAAAATCAGATGGAGGTTAATTCGTGTTGCCCTTTCCCGGACGGCGCGGTACAATAAAAGAGGAGGTGGTTTCATGCTCTACACGCCCTTGACCAAAAAAGCGCTCCGGATTGCCTTTGACGCCCACAAAAACCAGGTGGACAGGTCGGGCCTGCCCTACGTGTTCCATCCGTTCCATCTGGCGGAGGGAATGGAGGACGAGATATCTGCCGCCGCGGCGCTTCTCCACGACGTGGCGGAGGACACCCCCGTCACCTTCGAGGCCATGGCGCTTCAGGGCATCCCGCCGGAAGTGATCGAAATCCTGAAGCTGCTCACCCACGGGGAGGGCGTGCCCTACCTGGACTACGTCCGAAAAATCAGCGAAAGCGGCAACGCGCGGGCCGTCAAAATCAAGCTGGCGGACCTCAATCACAACGCCGACCTCTCCCGGCTGGACGAGGTGACGGCGGCCGATTACCAGCGCCTTGAGAAGTACGCCGCCGCGAAGCGGCTGCTGGAGGGCTGACGCCCATTCCCGGGCCGTTTCGCGCCGGGATTTTTTGACGCCCCGCCAAATGGAGACAACAAACGCCACACGCGCACATGTCCTCCCGCGCCCGGTTGTGCTATCATGATAGCCGGACGACTCGCCGGGAGGTTTTCTTTTATGCGCTACGGGTATTTTGACGACGCAGCCAGAGAATACGTGATCGACCGGGTGGACGTGCCCGTCTCCTGGACCAACTACATCGGAACGGAAAAAATGGGCGGCGTGTTCAACCATACGGCGGGCGGCTATGCGTGGCTGGACTCGCCGGAGTACCGCCGGATCACCCGCTTCCGCCCCAACGGCGTGCCCGCGGACCGGCCCGGCCACTACGTCTATCTGAAGGACGCCGAAACCGGAAAATACTGGTCCGTCAGCTGGCAGCCGGTGGGCGTGCCGCTGGATAAAGCCCGGTACGCCTGCCGCCACGGCCTGAGCTATTCCAGATACCTGTGCGAATACGAGGGGATCTCCGCTTCTCAGACGATCTTCATCCCCCGGGGGGACGAGGTTATTGTGTGGGATGTGCGGATCAAAAACGATTCGCTCCGGGCGCGCGCGCTGGACGTCACCGGCTACCTCGAATTCTCCTTTCACTACATCGCCATGGACAACCAGAACTTCCAGATGAGCCTCTACGCCGCCGGCTCCCGCTATGCGCTGGGCGCGGTGGAGTACGAGCTGCACTATGAGGAGGACAGCTTTCAGTTCTTCACCATGAGCCCGGAGGCGGACGCCTTCGACGGCCTCCGGGATGCCTTTCTGGGCCCTTACCGCACGGAAACAAACCCGCTGGGGGTGGAGCGGGGGCTCTCCGGCAGCTCCGAAACCACCGGCAACCACTGCGGCGCGCTGGCCAAGCGCGTGACGCTCGAGCCCGGGGAAGAGGCGCGGCTTTTGTTCCTGCTGGGCCAGGGGGACGCGAAGGCCGCCCGGGCGGCCCGGGAGAAGTACGCGCCGCCGGCGGTGGACGCGGCCTTCCAAGGCCTCGCCGACTACTGGGCGGACAAGCTCTCGCGGCTTACGGTGCATACCCCCTTCGCGGCCATGAACACCAGCCTCAACCTGTGGAATCTCTACCAGAGCGAGGTCAACGTGACCTTCTCCCGCTTCGCGTCCTTCATCGAGGTGGGCGGGCGCACGGGCCTGGGCTTCCGCGACACCGCCCAGGACGCGATGATGATCCCCCACTCGAACCCCGGCATGTGCAAAAAGCGCATCCTGCAGCTGCTCCACGGGCAGGTGCGCGCGGGCTACGCGCTGCACCTGTTCGACCCCCGCTGGTTCGAGCCGGGCAAGGCCCCGTCCTTCAAGTCCCCCACGGTGGTGCCCGCGCCGGACAGGGCCCAGATGATCCACGGCCTCCAGGACACCTGCTCCGACGACGCGCTGTGGCTGATCCCCGCCGTCTGCGAATACGTGCGGGAGACCGGCGAATTCGACTTTTTCCATCAGGTGGTGCCCTACGCCGACGGCGGGCAGGACACCGTGTACGACCACATGAAGAAGATTCTGGACTTCACTCAAAGCCAGCTGGGCGACCACGGCATCCCCAAGGGGCTCCGGGCCGACTGGAACGACTGTCTGAACCTAGGCGGCGGCGAGAGCGCGATGGTGGCGTTCCTTTATTTGTGGGCGCTGGGCCACTTTCTGTCGGCGGCGGAAAAGCTTGGGCGCGCCGAGGACCAGCGGCGCTACGCCGCCGCGAAGCGCGAGATGGCGGAAAGCTGCCAGAAGGCGCTGTGGAACGGCAAATGGTTCATCCGCGGCATCACCGGGCGGGGGGTGCCCATCGGCGACGTCCATTCCAGCGAGGGCAGGGTACACCTAGAGTCAAACGCCTGGGCCGTCGTATCCGGCGCGGTGCCAAAATACCAGGCGGAGAGCGCCATGGACCAGGTGATGGAGCATCTTTATACCCCCTGGGGCCTGATGCTGAACGCCCCCTCCTTCACCACGCCGGACGACGCCGTGGGCTTCGTCACCCGCGTATACCCGGGCGTCAAGGAAAACGGCGCCATCTTTTCCCACCCCAACCCCTGGGCGTGGGTGGCCATGGCCATGCTGGGCCGGGGCGACGACGCGATGAGGCTGTACGAGGCGCTTTTGCCCGTGCGGCAGAACGACCTGATTGAGATCCGTGAGAGCGAACCCTACGCCTACTGCCAGTTCGTGATGGGCCGGGAGCACTCCGCCCACGGCCGGGCACGCCACCCGTGGATGACTGGCAGCGCCGGCTGGGCGTATTACGCCGCCACCCGCTACCTGCTGGGCATCCGGCCGGAGTGGGACGGCCTTACGGTGGACCCCTCAATCCCCCGCGCGTGGGACGGCTTTTCCGCCACGCGCACCTTCCGGGGCGCGGTCTACGAGATCGAGGTGCGAAACCCGGACCACGTGGAAAAGGGCGTGGCGCGCCTGACGGTGGACGGCGCGCCCGAAGCGCGCGTCCCCGTGTTCCCGGCGGGCACGCGCCACCGGGTTGTGGCCGTGATGGGCGCGAAGGAGGAGGACGCATGATCGCGTTCGGGACCGGCGGCTGGCGGGCCGTCATCGGCGAGGAGTTCACCCGGGAGAACGTCGAGCGGCTCTCGCTGGCGGTGGCGCGGCGGATGAAGGCCGAGGGCGCGGACGCGCCGGGCATCGCCATCGGCTACGACCGGCGCTTTCTCTCCCGGGAGGCGGCCCGGTGGGCGGCGGAGGTGATGGCCGCCGAGGGCATCCGCGTCCACTTCATCGCCCGGGAAGCGCCCACGCCCCTCATCATGTTCACGGTGAAGTCGATGGACCTCCACTACGGCATGGCGGTGACCGCCAGCCACAATCCGGCGCTCTATAACGGCGTGAAGCTGTTCACCCGCGGCGGGCGGGACGCCGCCCTCGAGGTCACCGGGCCGCTGGGCGAGGCCGCCAGCACAGTCGCCCGGGAGGAGATCCGGTCCGTCCGGTACGAGGACGCGCTCGCGGCGGGCCTCATCGCCGAAATCGCGCCGGAAAACGGGTACCTGGACGCCATCCTCCGCACGCTGGACATGGACGCCATCCGTCGGCGGAACCTGCGCATCGTACTGGACCCGATGTACGGCGTCAGCCGCACGTCGCTGATGACCATCCTGCTCACCGCCCGCTGCGACGTGGACGTGATCCACGAGCGGCACGACGCGCTCTTCGGCGGGCGTCTGCCCTCGCCCAACGCGGAGACGCTGGGCGCGCTGCGGGCGGCGGTGGTGGAGGGCCGCGCGGACATCGGCATCGCCACCGACGGCGACGCCGACCGCATCGGCGTGATCGACGGCGCCGGCCGCTTCATCCACCCCAACGAAATCCTGGTGCTTTTGTATGATTACCTCCTCCGGTACAAGGGGCTGAAGGGGCCCGCGGTGCGCAATCTCGCCACCACGCACCTTCTCGACCGGGTGGCCGCGGCCTTTGGCGAAGCGTGCTACGAGGTGCCGGTGGGCTTCAAGCACATCTCCGCCGCCATGGAGGCCCGCGGCGCGCTCATCGGCGGCGAATCCTCCGGCGGGCTGGCGGTCCGGGGCCACATCCCGGGCAAGGACGGCATTCAGGCGGCGGCGCTTCTGGTGGAGATGATGGCCGTCACCGGCGAAAGCCTGAGCCGCCTGACGGGGAGGATTTACGCGAATTATGGCGAAGCCTATATGGCGGAATATGACTGGCCCTTTGAGCCCGGGGAGCGCGCGCGCCTGACGCGCCTTCTGGTGGAGGAAAAGGCGCTGCCCCGCTTCTGCGAGGACGTGGTGAAGGTTTCGTATCTGGACGGCGTCAAAGTGACGTTTCCGGAGGGCTGGCTGATCATCCGCTTCAGCGGCACGGAGCCCAGACTCCGCGTGTTCTGCGAAATGCCCGACCGCATCCGCGCAGAAAAGATGTGCCTCTCGGCCGCCCAGTTCCTGGGTTTGAAATTATGACGCGAAGGCGGGGATGCTCCCATGCGGCAACGGCTGCGGACGTACCTGACGAGCCTGAGGCTGCGCATCCTCCTGATCGTGATGATCTGCTGGCTGGTGCCGGCGCTGCTATTGGGCTGGTACATGGGCGGCGTGCTCTTTGACGCGCTCCGGCAGAAGACCGAAGCGGCGCTCACCGAGAGCGCGGGCCACGCCCAGTCGCTGACGGTCTCCGCCATCCGGCGCGCCGTCACGCTGGCCAAGGACGTCACCTACGACGGGGAGCTGTCCCTCGCCTATGCCGCCTACGCCGCGGGCCGGTACGGCTATGAGGACTTTTACCGCGTCAGCCGCAATTACCTGGAACGCAAGTATGGGCGGGATCCGCTCTTCGCCTTCGCGGCCTACTTTCCGGTGTCCGATCCCTCGCGGTTCATGTACACCGTGGGCGGCTACGAGGCGGCCCTCGCCTTCCTGCGGGACCACCAGGCCGAGGCGCTGGCGCTGGGCGAGGATCTCAGCACCCGCTGCGCCTTCGCCGGCTGGGGCGGCAGCCTGTATCTTGTGCGCAACCTCTACAACCTCAAAATGGAGCGCTACGGCATGCTGATCCTCGAGATCAACCGCGCACAGCTCTTCCGCCCGCTGGAAGAAGCCGCGGTCCGCTGGGGCGCGGCCCTCGACGTGCGCCTGGGCGGCTACGAGGGCGGCGCGGAGAATCCCGTGGGCTGGGACACCGAGCCCGACGGCCTTTCCGAGCGCCGCGAAAACCTCTCCTTCGTACAGCGGCACGCCGAGTGGGATTTTTCGCTCTCCTCCCGCGTGCAGGTCTCAAAGTCCTCCGTCTACGCGCAGATGACGCTGTTCCGGCGCCTGCTGATCCTGCTGATTCTCGCCATCGTGCCCATCGGCATCCTCATCATGCTGTTTGTGCAAAAGCGCATCGCGCGGCCCATCGCGATCCTTTCCGACGCCTCCCGGCGCATCTCGGAGGGCGAATTGGGCGTCACCGTGCCCATGCGCGGCCGGGACGAGCTGGGCCGGCTGGGCGTGGCCTTCTCCAGCATGTCCACCGAGATCCGCCGTCTGGTGGACACCGTGTACCGCGAGCAGCTGGCGCTGAAGGACGCGCGCATCGAGGCCATGCAGAGCCGCGTCAATCCCCATTTTCTGAATAACGCGCTGGAGCTGATCACCTGGCAGGCGCGGCTGGACGGCAGCGAGGCCGTGGGCGCGATGGTGGAGGCGCTGAGCGTGCTGCTGAACGCCAGCCTCGACCGGGGCGACCACCGGCTGGTGCCGCTTTCCCAGGAACTCGAAGTGGCCGACGCCTACTTCTACTTCGTGCGGCTGCGCTTCGGCGACCGGCTCACCCTCTGGAAGGACGCGGAAGCGTCGCTCTCCGCCCTCGAGCTGCCCCGGCTGGTGATCCAGACGCTGCTGGAAAACGCGGTGGAGCACGGCATCGCCCCCGCGGGCGGCGGCCACATCCGGCTGAAGGTGTTCCGCGACGAGCGTTTCCTCCGCGTGGAGGTGGAAAACGGCGGCCGGCGGCTGTCGCCGGAGGACCGGGAGAAGATCGCCCGGCTGCTCTCGGGCGGCGGCCCGGAGGACGGCTACGTGGGCATTCGCAACGTCAGCCTGCGGCTGAAGCTGATCTACGGCGACCGGGCCTCCCTCTCCATCCACGAGGACGGCCGCACCCACGACACCGTGGCCTCCGTCTTCATTCCGCTGGACGGCGAAGCGTGACGCGAAAAAGCCGAGCGGGCGGTTTCCCTCCGCCGTAATTGCGCAACCGAATACAACGAATCGCATCGCCAGCCAATGACGCCGACGGGCTCCATTGTTATAATGAGGTTATCCTGCACGAGGAAATTAGGAGGAGAGCCCATGAAGAGAGTTCTGGCCCTTGTACTGGCGCTGGCCCTCGCCGCCATCGCGCCCGTCGCCTTCGCCGACAGCGTGACCCTCAAGACCGTTTCCACCTTCGCCGGCACCGACGCCGCCGCCGCCGACTACGTCTCGCTCCTGGAAGCCTGGGAGAAGGAGACCGGCAACCACGTGGAGGACGCCTCCGCCACCTCGGACGAAGCCTGGAAAACCGGCGTGCTCAACGACTTCGCCGCCGGCAACGAGCCGGACGTGCTGTTCTACTTCGCCAAGACTGCCGACTCCGCGCCGATCCTTGACAAGGTGGTGCCCATCAGCGAGATCAACGCCGCCTATCCGGACCTGAAGCTGCCCGAGAACGTGAACATCGCGGAGGCCGACGGTGTGGTGTACGCCATCCCGGTGCGCGCCTTCTGGGAGGGCCTTTTCGTCAACAAGGACCTGTTTGAGCAAAACGGCCTCGAGCTGCCCACCGACTGGGCCAAGCTGGAAGCCGCCGTCAAGAAGTTTAACGAAGCGGGCATCATCCCCATCGCCGTGAGCTTCGCGGACGTGCCCCACTACATCACCGAGTTCGCCATCATCGCCTCCGGCACCCCCGAGGCGCACAAGGCCCGCCCGGCGACCCTCTCCGAAGTGCCCCAGTCCTGGGTGGACGGCATGACGCTCCTCAACACCCTCTACAAGATGGGCGCCTTCGCCAAGGACGCCAGCGCCACCACCAACGAGGTCACCTCGCAGCTCTTCCGCGACAAGAAGGCCGCCATGCAGCTGGACGGCTCCTGGTTCGCCAACTCCATCGCCCAGGGCAGCTGGGAAACCACCACGGTCATGCCCTTCCCCGCCTATGCGAAGGACGCCGACCCCACCGCCTTCATCGGCGGCGTGTCGATGGGCTTCTACCTCTCCCGCAAGGCGTGGGACGACCCCGCCAAGCGCGACGCGGCGGTGAGCCTCCTGGCCTACCTGACCACCGGCGACAACGCGGTGCGCCTGGGCGGCTTCTCCTTCGGCGGCAGCCTGCTGGCGGACAGCTACACCATGCTGAATAACGCCAAAGTCATGCTGGCTCCCTTCCAGGATGAGATGACCGCCGAGTCCCGCGCGCTGTGGTTTGGCAAGGTGCCCGCCATCGTGGACGGCACCGCCGATCCCACCGCCGTCTGGACCGAGGTCATGGCGCTGAATCCCTTCTCCAAGTAGACGCCGCTCCGCGCGTTTTCGCAAGCCGCGTGACCCGCCGGGCCGCATCCATGGGGGCGGCCCGGCTTTTCCCAGGGCGGACACCCTTTCGAGGAGGAATGAAAATGCTCTACCGGGACCGGCGTCCGCTCATCGTGTTCCTGTTCCCGGCCTTCGGGCTGATGCTCTTGTTCCTGTACTATCCGTTTCTGGTCAACATCTTCAATTCTCTTTTTGACATCCGCAGCATGGCGGGCAGCCCCGGCGTGTTTCTCGGGCTCGGCAACTACAGAAGATTTTTTCTGGAGGACCCCACCGGACGGGTGGCGCTCATAAACTCCCTCAAAATCATGGGGCTGACGGCGGTCTTCCAGGTCGGCGCGGCGCTTTGGCTGGCGCTGATGGTGGACAGCATCAAAAAGGGCCAGCAGTTTTTCCGGGTGGTCTATTTCTTCCCCATCGTGATCTCCGCCACGGCCATCGGCCTGATGTTCAACCTCTTTTACAGCTACGACGGCGGCATGCTCAATCAGATCCGCGCCTGGTTCGGCCTTGACAAAATCTTCTGGCTGGACAAGGACCGGGCCTTCAATATGCTGGCCATTCCGATTTTGTGGCAGTACGTGGGCTTCTACTTTGTGATCCTTTTGACGGGCCTCGCCGGCATTCCGGAGGAGGTGTACGAATCCGCGGCGCTGGACGGCGCCACCGGGCTCAAAAAAATCCGGTACATCACGCTGCCGCTGATTTCGGATGTGCTGGTCACCTGCACCACGCTGGCCATCACCGGCTCCATCAAGGTGTTCGACCTGCCCAGCGTCATCGCGCGGAACGGCGCGCCCAACGGGCTGACCCACTTCCTGGGCACGTACATGCACAACCAGGCCTTCGTGGCCCAGAACGTGGACTACGGCTCGGCGATTTCCATTGTGATCGTGGTCTTCGGCGTGATCGCGGCGCAGGCGGTGAACCTTTTGCTGCGGCGCTTTTCCCAGGTGGAGGTGTAGCGCGTGAAGGGGCATTTCTCCTGGGGCCGCGCGGCCGTGTACGCGTTTTTAAGCCTGTGGGCCATCACCACCGTCTTCCCCTTCGTATGGGTGGTCAACAACGCCTTCAAGGATACCTCGCTCGTGATCTCGGACTCCTTCGCCCCGGCGTTTCTCACCATCTACCAGCGCGACCGGGACGGCGACATCGTCCGCGAGCAGCCGCTCTTGGACGAGCACGGCCGGGCGGCCTACGATCAATTCCTCTACGACGAGGACGGCGCCCCGGTGCTGGAAAAGGACCTGAACCCGCCCGCGCTGAACGCCGACAGCCCCTTCGCCGGGCTGATGGGCAGTAGCCTCGCCGTCTCCGGCGAAGGCGACCTGCCCGCCTACGACACCAAAAACGGCAAGCCGCTCTACGATCCCGCGTCCCCCGCCGTAAAGCTCACGCCGACCCTCGAAAATTATATCTCCGCCTTCACCAACAATAACGTCAACATCCTGCGCGGCTACAAAAACAGCCTGATCATCTGCGGCCTGGTGACGCTGGCGGTGACCCTCCTCTCCACCATGCTGGCCTTCGCGCTGACCCGCTACCGCTTCTTTGGCAAGGGCGCAATCCGCACGATGGTGGTGGCGGCGCTGATGTTCCCGGCGTTCGCCACCATCGTGCCGGTGTACCGGATGATCGCCTCCGCGGGCCTTTTCGATACGCTCCAGGGCGTGAGCCTGGTGCAGATCGCGGGCAACCTGGCCTTTGCCACCACGGTGATGATGGGTTTCGTGGCGGCGCTGCCCTACGAACTGGAGGAGGCCGCCTTCTTGGAGGGCGGCGGGCCCTACCGCATCTTCTTTCAGATCATACTCCCGATGAGCCGGAGCGCCATCGCCACGGTGGCCATCTTCACCTTCATCTGGAGCTACAACGACCTCTTCCTCCAGACGGTCCTGATCCGCTCCCGGAAACTCCTGCCCGTTTGCGCGATCCTGCGGGAAATTTCCAGCCAGTACGGCACGGATTTCGGGCTCATGGCCGCGGCGGTGACCATCGTGGTGGTGCCGGTGCTCATCCTCTACATCCTGATGCAGAAGAACATCATCAAGGGGCTCACGGCGGGGGCTGTAAAAGGCTAGCGGAAGGTGTACAATAGGGACTGAAAGGGGGGGCGCGCATGCACGCGGTCGTGCTGGTGGACGACGAACAGATGATCCTCACGGGCCTGATGCGCATCATCCCCTGGGAGGAGTACGGCTGCCGGGTGGCGGGCACCGCCGCCGACGGCCTGGAGGGCGCGGCGCTGATCCGGAAGCTGCGTCCGGACATCCTCTTCACCGACATTCGCATGCCCAACATGGACGGCCTCCGGATGGTGGCGGCGCTCCGGAGCGAATTCCCGGCCATGCAGATCGCGGTGCTCACCGCCTACCGGGATTTTGAGTACGCGCGGCAGGCCATCGCGCTGGGTGTGTGCCGCTACCTTCTCAAGCCCAGCCGGATGGATGAGCTCCGGGAGGCCATCCGCCACATGACCTCCGTCCTCGACGACCGCGGCGGCGGGGCCGTCGAAGGACCGGAGAACGAGGCCGCGGGCAGCTTTGTGGTCAAGGCGGCGCTTGCCTACATGCAGGCCCATTGCGCCCGGCGCCTGACTCTCTCCGACGTGGCGGAGCACGTCTTCGTCAGCCAGTGGCACCTCTCAAAGCTGATCAACCGCCACACCGGCAAAAACTTCTTCGATATCCTGAACCAGCTCAGGGTGGACCGGGCGCGGGACCTGCTCCGGGACCCGTCGCTGAAGGTGCACGAGGTGGCGGAAAGGGTGGGCTACGCGGATGTGGCCCACTTCTCCAAGAACTTCAAACGGCTCACCGGCAAGTCCCCGGTGGAGTACCGCGCCCGGCTGTAGCCCGGCCAGAAACGCATAGCCGCGAAGCTCCCCGCATATCGTATAAAAGAAATACGCATGCGGGGAGTGATACGCTTGGAGAATCCCAACAACCGGATGACGGCCGCCGGCCGCCTCGAGGGCCCGCTGGAACTGAGCCACGAAGTGATGAACGAACCCTTCTACGCCGGAATCCTGCTGGTCAAGCGCCTGTCGGGGGCGGTGGACCGCCTGCCGGTGACCATGCCCGGAAAGCTGCTCGCCGGCGGCCAGTGGCCGCTGGAGACGCTGATTACCGTCGAGGGGCAGGTTCGGTCCTACAACAAGGTGATCGACGGCGCCGGGCGGCTGTTGGTGACGCTGTTCACACAGCACGTCCAGGTGGGCGCCGAAAACGATACGCTCAACCGGGTCGAACTCATCGGCGCGCTGTGCAAGCCCCCGGTCTATCGCTCCACGCCCTTCGGGCGGGAGATCTGCGACATGATGCTGGCGGTCAACCGCGCCTTCGGCAAGAGCGATTATCTGCCCTGCATCGCCTGGGGGCGCAACGCCCAGTACGCCGCGCGCTTCCACGTGGGCGACCGGGTGCGCATCGGGGGCCGGCTTCAGTCCCGCGAATATCAGAAGCTGCTTGAAAACGGCGAATACATGAGCCGCAACGCCTTCGAGGTTTCGGTGTTCACGCTGGAGGCGGACCGCTCGCCCTCCCCCGCGCCGGAACGCGAGGGCGAACCCCACCCGGAGCACGTTACGGTATAGCGCTTTTTTCTGCGGGGCCCGCGCACGCGCGCGGGCCCCTTTGGGTTATGACAAAGTAATGAACCCGCTCGCGCGCGCATTGTAATCAATCCCATTTTGTGCTATGATGCGCAAAGAAGGGGGTGCCGTCATGAGCGCGGAATATGCGGGCAAGGTATGCGTCGTGACCGGTGCGGTATCGCGCATCGGCCGGGCGCTCGCCGCCGAACTATTGCGGCGCGGCGCGGTGGTGTACCTGGGCGACGTCAGCGAAGGCGCGCTCGTCTCCATGGTTGATGCCTTCAACCTCGTCCACCCAGGCCGTGCCTTCGCGGTGCCCACGGACGTGACCCAGCCGCTGGATGCCCAGCGCATGGTGGATGTGGCACTTTCGCGCAAAGGCCGGCTGGACGCGCTGATGATGGCGGAAACCGCGCCCTGTTCGGTGCCCATCGGCCAGGTGCTCAGCGAAAGCTGGCGCTACGCCATCGACGTCAATCTGATGGGCGTGGTGCACATGGTGGAAGCGGCGCTGCCCGCCATGCGCGCCCAGGGCCACGGACGCATCGCGCTTTTGATGCCGCTGTCGGGGCTGCTCCCCGCGCCCTACGAGGCCGTGTGCAGCGCCACCCATGCCGCGGCGCGGGCGCTGATCGAAAGCCTCCGCTACGAGCTGTGGGACGAAAAAATCGAGTGCGCCAGCGCCTGTCTGGACGGGGTGTTCGCGCCAGACTTCGAACTCGGCGCGGACAGGGCGGCGGCGGAGGCCGCAAATGCGGTGCTGGAAGGGCTGGCCCAGAACGCTCCGGTGGTGATCTGGCCGGAGCGCGCGCAGGATCTGGTCGAAACCTGCGGCCCGTCCACCGGCGAACGGCAGACGTGCCTTTTAAAGGACGCGCGCACCCGCAAGGCCGGCATCCGCACCAAGGGCGCCTATGTCTGAACCCCTATGATTTCCCCGCCCGGCGAGGGCGGCAAAAACGTCATTTGAGGAGTGGAACCCTATGAAGACAGTCGTGGCCTATTATTCCCTGGGCGGAGCCTCCCGCAAGCTGGCCGAGGCGCGTGCCAAGACGCTGGGCGCCCCTGTGATCGCCATCGAGGAAGCGAAGAAGCGCAGCATCGTCGGCGCCTTTACCGTGGGCTGCTTTCAGGCAATGAAGCAAAAGCCCTCCGCCATCAAACCCATCAGCGACAAGATCACCGGCTGCGACAAACTGGTGGTGTTCGTGCCGGTGTGGGCGGGCATGCCCGCGCCGGCGTTCAACAGCCTCGTGTCCCAGCTGCGGACCGGGCAGGAGGCGGAAGTCGTCCTTGTGTCCGGCGGCGGGAAGACCCAGGCCGAGCCCAGGGTCCGCGCGCAGCTTGAAGGCCGCGGCGTCAAGGTGGCCGCCATCACCGATGTCAAGGCGCCGCCCGCCAAGAAGCCCGAAAAGAAGTAATACGAGGGGGCAACCCATGAAACTTACGTTTCTCGGCGCCGCGCGCGAAGTGACCGGCAGTTGCTACTACCTGGAGGCGGAGGGCCGCCATCTTCTGATTGACTGCGGCATGGAGCAGGGCGAAGACGCCTATGAAAATCAGGATCTGCCCGTCGAACCCGCTGAGATCGACTGCGTGGTGCTGACTCACGCCCACATCGACCACTCCGGCAAACTGCCGCTGCTGTATAAGCGCGGCTTCCGCGGACCGATCTTCGCCACCACGCCCACTTTCCACCTGTGCGACCTGATGCTCCGGGACTCCGCCCACATCCAGGAATTCGAAGCCGAGTGGCGCAACCGCAAGGCCAAGCGCGCCGGCGAGGCGCCCTATGTGCCCATGTATACGATGGAGGACGCCGTCGGCGCCATTGGCCTGTTCCGCCCGGTGTCGTACAATCAGGCAGTCGAGGTGCTTCCGGGACTTAGCGCCAACTTTACCGACGCGGGGCACCTCTTGGGTTCGGCGTCCGTCACACTTTCAAGCGCGGCGGAGAATTTTTCCATCGCCTTCTCCGGCGACATCGGAAACCTGAACCAGCCCATCCTGAACGACCCGGTGCCGCTGACGAAGGCTGACTTCGTGGTCATGGAGTCCACCTACGGCGATCGCAGCCACGGCCCCAGGCCCGACTACATCGCCGAGCTGTCCTCCGTCATTCAGCAGACCTTCGACCGGGGCGGCAACGTGGTCATCCCCTCCTTCGCGGTAGGCCGCACCCAGGAGATGCTGTACTTCCTCCGGCAGATCAAGGCCGAAGGCCGCGTGAAGGGCCACGGCGACTTCACCGTCTACGTGGACAGCCCGCTGGCCATCGAAGCGACCCAGGTGTTTCAGGAGAGCGACATCTCCTCCTTCGACCAGGAAACCCGGGACCTGATCCGCCGCGGCATCAACCCCATCTCCTTCCCCGGCCTCAGAACCAGCGTCACCAGCGACGATTCCAAAGCCATCAACTTTGACACAAACCCCTCGGTGATTCTGTCCGCCAGCGGCATGTGCGAGGCAGGCCGCATCCGCCACCACCTGAAGCATAACCTGTGGCGGCCGGAGTGTACGGTGCTGTTCGTGGGGTATCAGGCCAAGGGCACCGTGGGCCGCGCACTGGTGGAGGGCGCCAAAAAGGTCAAGCTCTTCGGCGAGGAAGTGGCGGTCAACGCCGATGTCCGCGTGCTGGCCGCGGTCAGCGGACACGCGGACAACCAGGGGTTGATCGGGTGGATTTCCTCCTTCGATCCCAAACCGAGGCAGGTGTTCGTCACCCACGGCGAGGAGCGCGTTGCGCTGGGCTTTGCCGGGCGGCTGCGGGACGAACTGGGCCTCTCCGCCGACGTACCCTATAACGGCGAAACCTGGTCGCTGCCGGAGAACGCGAAGATCGCCGAGGGCAGCCGCGAGCGCGCCCTCAGCCGCGACGAGCGCAGAGCCGCCCAGCGCGCCGGCGAGGAGGGCCGCCAGAGCGGCGAACCCCAGCGCATGTCCCCCGACCGCGCCGACGCCTTCCGCCGCCTGACCCAGGCCGCCGACCGCCTGAACGCGCTGGTCCGCCGGAGCGACCGCCTGAACAACAAGACCATGGCCCGCCTCGCCGACCAGATCTCAAAGCTGCTGGAGCGGTGGGGGTAAAACGGGAAAACGGCGGGGCCCCCTTGAAAAACCCCGCACAAGCGGTTCATAAAAGCACAGGCGAAGCGGCCGCTTCGCCTGTGCTTTATTTTATGGGGGAGCATCCTGTCCCCGGCGGGTGGTTCGGAGGGCGGAGCCCTTCGTTCGCCTCCCCGCTTTTCCTTACCCCCGGACGATCCGCTCCAGGATGTTCACCACCGCGTCCATCTCCTGGATGTCCGCGCATTCGTATCGGCCGTGGAAGTGCATCCCGCCGGTGGAGAGGTTGGGGCAGGGCAGCCCCATGAACGAGAGGCGCGCGCCATCGGTGCCGCCGCGGATGGGCACGGCCCTGGGCTCGTACCCTTCGGCGCGCATGGCGTCCATGGCGCGTTGGACGATGTGCATGTGGGGCAGGATTTTCTCCTTCATGTTGTAGTAGCTGTCCCTCAGCGTCAGTTCGAAGCTGCCCGCGCCGTAGCGCTCGTTGAGAAAGTCCGCGATCCGCTCCAGGGTGCGCTTGCGCGCCTCGAATTTCTGCCGGTCGTGGTCGCGGACGATGTAGCGCATCGTCGCCTTTTCCTCGGCGCCGTTCAATTCGTTCAGGTGGTAGAAGCCCTCGTAGTTTTCCGTATGGGCGGGGATTTCCGCCGGGGGCAGCATGGCGTTGAACGCCATCGCCATGAGCAGCGCGTTTTTCATCTTGTCCTTGGCGGAGCCGGGGTGGATGGACCGGCCGTTTACCGTAACGGTCGCCGAGGCGGCGTTGAAGTTCTCATACTCGATCTCCGCCAGGGCTCCGCCGTCCACGGTGTAGGCGAAGTCCGCGCCGAAGCCGGCCACGTCGAAGAAGTCCGCGCCCTGGCCGATCTCCTCGTCGGGCGTGAAGCCCACGCAGATCTTGCCGTGAGGGATGGAGGGATCGGAAAGAAGCCGCTCGCACAGCGTCATGATCTCGGCCACGCCCGCCTTGTCGTCCGCCCCCAGGATGGTGCGGCCGTCGGTGACGATGAGGTCGTGCCCGATATGACCCTCAAGATCCGGAAATTCCGCCGCGCGCATCACGATGCCGGCGCCTTCGTCCAGCGGGATGTCGCCGCCCTCGTACCGGAGGATTCGCGCGTTCATGGGCGTCGCGGGCGCCACATCCACGGTATCCATATGGGCGATCAGCCCGATGGCGGGCGCGTTTTCCACATTGGCGGGGATACTGCCGTAGACATAGCAGCGCTCGTCAATCCGGGCATCATGAATGCCCAGCGCGCGCATCTCGTCCGCCAGCGCGCGGCCCAGCGTCCACTGTCCGGGGGTGGAGGGGCAGCCGGAGGCCTTGTCGTCGGAGGCGGTGTCAAACTGGATGTACTTCAGAAACCGTTCGTGGGCGCGCATGGGGACACTTCCTTATTTCATGATGGCGCAAAACGCGCGCTTCGGGGATTACGCATCCTTGCGGCGGTAGAGCTTCCGGTCCAGCGACCAGATGCGCTCGGTGAAACCGCCGGGGTTAATGGCCTTGATCGCGCGGTCCATCTCAAACATGCGCGCGTCGAGAAGGTCGATGAGGTGCAGCGCCTCGGCCTCGGGGATCATGGGCCGGCGGGGACTGCCGTACTCCGGCAGATCGTGATGGGACAGCACCATGTGCTCCAGCAGCATGAGAAGCTCGGGGGGCGTATTCAGCACCTCGCCCGCCTGATGGAGTTCCGCCACACCCCGGACCAGATGGCCGATCAGGTTGCCCTCGGCGGAATAGTCGCTGACCAGGCCCATCTCATCGGCGTCGAATTCCCGGATCTTGCTGAGGTCGTGCAGCATCACGCCCGCGGCCAGAAGATCCCCGTCCAGCTGAGGATAGATGGCGGAGATGGCGTCGGCGTCCTTCAGCATGGTGGTGATGTGATGGAGCAGCCCGCTGCGCTCGGCGTGGTGCAGCTTCGAGGCGGCGGGATAGTATTCCAGCTGCGCCCGGCACTCGTCGATGCGGTAGCGCACCAGCGCCTTCAGCGGCTCGCTGGCGATCCGGTCGATGCGCTCGTTCACCTGGCGCATCATGTCGGCGGAGGGATCCGGCGCGCAGGGCACGAGTTGGGCGAGGTCCACGCCATCCCCTTCCTCCACCGGGCGCATCTTGTCCACCCGGAGCTGCGGGCGGCCGTTGTACTCCAGCATCATGCCCCGCACCTTGACCACGGTGGAGGGCTTGGGCGCGGGGGTCTGCCCATCCCACATCTTGGCGTTGACCTCGCTGAGGCGGTCGGAGAGCGTCAGATCCAGGTATTTGGAGCCGTTGGACGAGGTGCGCTGCTCCGCGGCGCGCACCAGCAAAAACCCGTCTATCATCTGGCCCTTGATCATGGCCGAAAGCTGCGGCTGCTGGGACTGCATGGTTTCCTCCTTGAACTCGCTTGCCTATTGTGCTACAATCATATATCAATCGCCCGGATTTGGCAAGCATCGGGGGGCATGCGCATGAAATACGTGGTGGTCATCGGGGACGGCATGGCGGATTTTCCGCTGGAGTCCCTGGGCGGCAGGACGCCGCTGGAATATTTACCGTTAAAATCCTTTGAAACCATCGGCGGCGGGCGGCTGGGGCGGCTTCGCTCCTGCCCCGCGCAGCTTTCGCCCGGCAGCGACGTGGCGTTTTTGACGCTCCTCGGCAACGACGCGGCGGGGGTCTACTCGGGCCGGTCCCCTCTCGAGGCAGCGGGCATGGGCGTGATGCTCGCGCCGGGCGAGGTGGCCTTCCGGATGAATCTGGTGGCGCTGGGCGACGGGCCGTCGGGGCCGGTCATGCTCAGCCACAACGGCGGCGGCGTCGAGGGCGAGGACGCACTCATTCTTGCCAAAGCCGTGGCCGGCGATCCGGAATTTGAGAAAATCGGCGCGGAGCGCGGCCTGACAATCCACGCCACGGACACCTTTCGCCACATCGCGGTGGCCCGGGGCCGCGCCGCGGACTTCCTTCTGACGCCGCCCCACGACATCGCGGGGCAGGCCGTCGCGCCCTACCTGCCCGGCGGCCCCGGCGGGGCGTGGCTCGGAAGGCTGCAGGCGGCCGCGAGCGCGGCCATCGAAAACCACCCGGTCAACCTCGCGCGGGAAAAGGCCGGGCTGAAAAAGGCCAACTCCGCCTGGTTCTGGGGCGCGGGCGAGGCCTGCCGGCTGCCGGACTTTACCCGGAAATACGGCGTGACCGGCACGGTGGTCTCCGCGGTTCCGCTGGTCAAAGGCATCGCCAAGCTGAACCACCTGAAGGCGCCGGAGGTCCCCGGCGCCACGGGTCTTTTGAATACCAACTACGAAAACAAGGTCGCCTTCGCGCTTGAGGCGCTTGCCTCCGGAGACGATTTCGCGCTGGTGCACATCGAGGCGCCCGACGAAATGAGCCACGACGGCAGCCTGGAGAATAAGCTCGAGGCCATCCGTCGCGTGGACGGGCGGGTCGTGAAGCCGCTGCTTGAAAAACTTCCCGCGCTGGGCGACTTCCGGCTTTTGCTCATGCCCGATCACTTTACGCTGCTCTCCACCCGCACCCACGACGGCACGCCCATCCCCTTCGCCCTCTACGACAGCCGCGTGCCCTCCTCCCCGAAGCCCTTCACCGAGAAGGCCGCGGAGGGCGCGGACGTACTGGAAACCGGCGACGCGCTGCTGAAGCTGCTTTTTGAGATCGGGTAAAACCGCATACGGAAACGGGCGCGGCGCGCCCGCACAGCCGCCGGGAAACGTTCCAAAACAAATTGTGGCCGGCGGCGTGTCCGCCGGCCACGGAAAACCGCCGCCGGTGCGCACCGGCGGCGGTTTCCATACGCCCAACCGGCGCGCCTGAGATTCCGCGGAATTTCAGGCGCGCCGTCTTTTTTCTCTTGCGTCGAAACCCGGCCGGGGTTTCAACGCCCTATTTCTCCACCATTTCGCGCATGTGCTCCCGAAGTTTCTCGAAGCTGAGCTGGCTGATCACGTGCTCAATCCGGCAGGCGTCCTGCTGCGCGGTGTCCCGGTCAACGCCCAGCGCCGTCAAAAAGCGGGTGAGCAGCGTGTGCCGCTCGTAGACCTGCTCGGCCAGCGCGCGGCCGGCGTCGGTCAGGTGGATTCCGCCGGCGTCGTCCACGGTGATCAAAAGCGCCTGACGAAGGTTGGCCATGGCCACGCTGACGCTGGGCTTGGAAAATTCAAAATAGTTGGCCACGTCCACGGAGCGGACGAAGCCCTGCTGCCTGGACAGCACGTAGATGGCCTCCAGATAGTTCTCCTTGGACTCCTCGACGCGCAAGGCTCATCGCCCCCTTCAACAGGCATTATAGCATGGCGCGCCCTTCTTTTCAACCGGCTTTGAGCGCGCGGGCGGCGTTCAGGATCGCCAGCAGCGCCACGCCCACGTCGGCCGCCAGCGCCATCCACATGTTGGCGAAGCCCAGCGCGCCCAGGAGCAGCACCAGCGCCTTGACCGCCAGCGCGAAGGCGATGTTCTGCCGCGCGATCGAAAGCGTGCGCCGCGCGATGGAGATGGCCATGGGCAGCTTTTCCAGCCTGTCGTCCATCAGCACCACATCGGCGGCCTCGATGGCGGCGTCCGAGCCCATGGCCCCCATGGCGAGCCCCACATCCGCCCGGGAGAGGACCGGCGCGTCGTTCAGCCCGTCGCCCACGAAGAGGAGCGCGCTGTCCTTCGGCTTCTCCCCGATCAGTTTCTCCACCCGCGCCACCTTGCCCTCCGGCAGCAGGTTTCCGTACGCCTCGTCCAGGCTCAGTTCCTCCCTCACCCTGTCGGCGGGGGCCTGAGCGTCGCCGGTCAGCATCACCAGGCGCTTCACGCCCAGGCCGCGCAGCGCGCGGACAGCCTCCGCCGCGCCGCTCTTGACCTGGTCGTTAATCACGATATGGCCCTCGTATACGCCGTCAACCGACACATGGGCCACGGTGCCGTGCAGGTGGCAATCCCGCCAGGCCGCGCCCACGGCGTCCATCAGACGCCCGTTGCCCACGCACACTTCCTTGCCGTCGATGGTGGCGCACACGCCTTCGCCGGCGATCTCGCGGACGTTCGCCACCCGCTCCCGGTCGCAGGCGCGCTTGCAGGCGGCCTTGAGGGAGGCGGCGATCGGATGGTCGGAATACTGCTCCGCCAGCGCCGCGAGCTCCAGCAGCTTTTCTTCGCTCAGCTGATCCGGGTGCACGGCCGTCACCTCGAAGACGCCCCGGGTCAGCGTGCCGGTCTTGTCAAACACCACGGTTTGCGCTTTGGCCAGCGCCTCCATGTAGGAGCCGCCCTTGATCAGAATGCCCCTTCTCGATGCGCCGCCGATGCCGCCGAAAAAGCTCAGCGGCACAGACAGAACCAGCGCGCATGGGCAGGACACCACCAGGAAGATCAGCGCGCGCTCCACCCAGCGGGCAAAGTTGTAGCCGTCAAAGAGCGGCGGCACCAGCGCGACGGCCAGCGCGGCGAACACCACCAGCGGCGTGTACACCCGGGCGAACCGGGTGATGAACTGCTCCGACCGGGCTTTTTTTTCACCGGCGTTCTGGATCAGCCCCAGGATCTTCGCCACCGTGGACTCGCCGTAGGGCTTGGTCACGCGGATGCGCAGAAGCCCCGACAGGTTGACGCAGCCGCTGAGGACCTCGTCCCCGGGCACGACGTCCCGCGGCAGCGACTCGCCCGTCAGCGCGGCGGTGTTGAGGCTGGACGCGCCTTCGAGCACCTCGCCGTCCAGCGGCACGCGCTCGCCGGGTTTCACCACGATCACGCTGCCCACCGTCACCGCCTCGGGGGAGACGGTTTCGAGCGTCCCGCCCGCCTCCACGCTGGCGCTGTCGGGCCGGATGTCCATCAGCGCTTCGATGGAGGCACGGGAGCGGCCCACCGCGATGTCCTGCATCAGTTCGCCCGCCTGGTAGAACATCATCACCGCCACCGCTTCGGGGTACTCGCGCAGCGTCAGCGCGCCCAGCGTGGCCACCACCATCAAAAAGTTTTCGTCAAACACATCGCCCCGGGCAATGTTTTTCGCCGCCCGGAGCAGGATGTCCCACCCCGCTACCGCATACGGGACGAGAAACGCCAGAAATTTTGCAAACCCCGTCAGCGGCGAAGCCCACGCCGCCGCGGTCAGCGCCGCCGCCAGCGCGATGCGCCCGATCATAATTTTATGCTCTCGCTCCATTTTTCTCATCCTTTCCCGGGTTCAGATTTCCTCGCAGACGTGCTCCATCCCCTGTCCCAGGATCGTCCGCACATGGTCGTCCGCCAGCGAATACATCGAAGCCTTGCCGCTGCGCCTGGACCTGACCAGCTTGGCCTGCTTCAGCAGCCGCAGCTGGTGGGAGATCGCGGACTGGGTCATTTTTAGCCGCGCGGCGATGTCGCACACGCACATCGGGGCCTCGATCAGCTGATACAGAATCCGGACCCGGGTGGAGTCCCCGAACAGCCGGAAGAGATCGGCCAGGTCGTACAGCTTTTCCTCGTCCGGGGCGCTCCCCCCCGGCGGATGCGGGTGATGCCCGTCGCAGCAGGCAACCGGCTGCTTCATATCGCAAACATCCTTTCATATGAACAATCGTTCATATATATTGTACGACGGCGGGCCAAGCCCGTCAACCCCGTCGGGCAGAGTTTACAGAAGATTGCGCCGACCCGGGCTTTGTGGTATCATGAAAACCGCGGAAAATACGCCTCGCGGGAGGTTCTATGCGCATTCTGCACATCAATTCCTACTACCAGACCGGCGCGTTCTACAAGAATCTGTTCGACCGTCAGGCGGCGATGGGCGACGAAATCGCGGTCTATACGCCGGTGCCGAAGGGGTTTGACCCCGGCGGGCGGGATTTTGGCCCCTATACGCGCCTGGACGCGAACCACCGCCGGCTGGACCGTCTGTTTTTCCCGCTGAAGCAGAAGAAGATGCTGCGCGGCGCGCTGAAATACTACGCCGGGCGGCCCTTTGACGTGATCCACGCCCACTCGCTGCTCACCAACGGCGGCGTGGCTTTGGGCCTGTCCCGGCGCACCGGCGTCCCCTTCGCGGTGGCGGTGCGGGACACCGACGTAAACGTGCTCATGCGGCGCATGCCCTTTCTCAGGCCGCTGGCGCGGAAAATCCTCGCGGCCGCATCCCGGGTAATCTTTCTCTCGGAGAGCTACCGGGAGCGCGCGCTTTCCCCGTACCTCACCGGTGCGGAGATGGACGCGGTGCGGAATAAATCCGTGGTGCTGCCAAACGGCGTGGACGCCCTGTGGCTTACAAACCGGCCGGAACCCCGTACCGCGCCGGCAGGGGACGGGGTGAACCTCCTCTTCGTGGGGCAGCTGATCCCCCGGAAGAACCTGCCCGCCGCCATCGCCGCCGCGGAGGCGCTATCCGCCCGGGGACGGGCGGCGCATCTGACGGTGGTGGGCCAGGCCGTCGACCCCCGGGTGGCGGAGGCCGCCCGCGCCTCGTCCCTGGTGTCCCTCGAGCCGCCCCGGCCGATGGCGGATCTGTTGCCCGTGTACCGGGCGGCGGACGTATTTTTACTGCCTTCCGGGCGGGAGACCTTCGGCCTGGTCTATGCGGAGGCCATCAGCCAGGGTCTGCCGGTCCTCTACACCCGGGGCCAGGGCTTTGACGGTCAGTTCCCGGACGGTACGGTGGGCTTCGCCATCGATCCGGGCGATCCGGAGGGGATCGCGGACCGGATCGAAGCCATCCTCCGGGACTATCCCCGTATGAGCCGCGCGGCCGTCGAGGGCAGCCAAAAATTCGATTGGGATGAAATTGCCCGCGCCTACCGGGCGCTGTACGGGGAGGTGGCCCGATGAAGCGCGTGGCCGTGATCACCAAGGAATACCCGTCCCCGGGGGAGCCGGTATACCCTTTTGTGGAGCAGCTGGTGAACGCGATGGCAGATTTATCCGTCCAAGTGACGGTGATCGCGCCGGTGAACCCGCTCCGGCGGGCGCTGAAGGGCGGCAAGCTGCCGCCAAAGCGGGAAAAGCGTCAAACGGCGGCGGGCAATCCCGTCACGCTGCTTCGGCCCCGCTATCTGTCCTTTGGCGGGCGGGCAATGGGGCCGGCGAACCCGGCGATGTGGACGCTTTCATCCTTCCGGCGCGCGGCGGCGCGCTCGATTCAGCGTCTGCCGGAAAAGCCGGAGGCGCTCTACGGCCATTTCGTGTTCCCCTCCGGCCTGGCGGCGGCGGAAACCGGCGCGCGGGCTGGCATTCCCGCCTTCCTGGCTTACGGCGAGTCCTCTGCAAAGCTGTTTTCCGCCATCCCGACGACGGCGCTCCGGCGGCGGCTTTCCGCCCTCGCGGGCGTGGTGGCGGTCTCCGGCGAAAACGCGCGGGAGATCGTGGAGGACGGTCTCTACCCGTTCCCGGAGAAGGTGCGGGTGTTCCCCAACGCCGTGGACCCGGCGGTGTTTCACCCCATGGACCGCCGCGAAGCCCGGCGCGCGCTGGGCCTGCCGGAGGACGCCTTCCTGGTGGCCTTCGTGGGCGGATTCATTCCGCGAAAGGGCGTGGGGGTTCTGTCCCGGGCGCTGGACGAGGCGGATGCGGCGTCGATCTTTATCGGCCGGGGCGAAACGAAGCCCGACGCGAAGAATATGCTGTTCTCGGGCGCGCTGGATCACGGCGAGATCCCCCGGTACCTGGCCGCGGCGGACGTATTCGCGCTGCCTACCCTGAGCGAGGGCTGCTGCAACGCCATCGTGGAGGCGCTGGCCATGGGGCTGCCGGTGGTGTCCTCCGACCGGCCCTTCAACGACGGACTCCTGACGGCAGAAAATTCGCTGCGCGTCGACCCGACGGACGAGCGCGCGGTGGCCTCGGCTATCCGCCGCCTCCGGGAGGACTCCGCGCTGCGGGCGCAGCTGGCCGAGGGCGCCAGGCGCACCGGCGAGGCGCTCCAGATCGCCGCGCGGGCGGCGGACATTCTGAAATTCATGGAGGAAAGGCTTTGAACCGATTCTGGAAGGGCGCCCTGATCCTGGCGGCGGTAGGCGCGGCGCTGGAGCTGGGGCTGATGGGCGTGGTGTTTCTCTCGGAAAAGACGGAAAGGCCGCTTGAAAAGCGGGACGCCGTGATCCTTTTGGGTGCGCGGATCATGCCGGACGGCGAACTGTCCACCACGGTGCTGCACCGCGTCGAGACGGCGCTTACACTCTACCGGGACGGCTACGCGCCCCTCGTCATCGCCTGCGGCGCGAAAGGCCCCGACGAGCCTGAGACCGAGGCCGGCGCGATGGCCCGGTGGCTGATAGAAAACGGCGTGCCTTCCTCCGCCATCGTGGTGGAGGACGCCTCCACAGACACCATCGAAAACCTCACGTTCGCCCGGGCGGAGATGGAAGCCCGCGGACTCAAAACCGCGATCATCGTCACCAGCGACTACCACCTGACCCGCGCGCTGTGGCTGGCGAAGGACCAGGGCCTTCATGCCATCGGCGCGGCCGCGCCGGGCAACATCACCTGGGGCCAGCGCATGGCGGCACGCTTCCGCGAGAGCCTGAGCTGGATCAACTACTTCCTGGGCGGGTTTTTGAAGAATTTCGTGTTCTGGCGATAGCGTATCGGCACCCAAAAAGACCGCCCCCGGCACGCCGAGGGCGGACTTTTTGGGTGTTCCGGGTCACGCCCCGTACCGGATCAGCGCCTGGGCGGCGGGAAGCGACGGCGCGAGGCCTGAAGCGGCCATGCCGTAGAGCGCCGCGCCGTAGGCGGCTTCCTCCTCGTGGGCGGGGATGAAAAGCGGCATGCGGAACCGGGCCTCAAAGGCCATCCTGAGCGCGGGGTTTTTGCGGATGCCGTTGCCGGAGCCCACCAGCGCCTCCGGCGCACCCGCCCCGGCGCGCAGCATATCGAGGTACAGGTCATAGAGTTCCTGCGCCATGCCGCAGAGCGTCGCGCCGACCAGCCGCCCGGCGTCAAAGTTTTCAGGCGAGAGGTTATGAATCCCGCCCCGAAGCGCAGGGTTCTTCCGCGTGCCAGTGAAAAGGGGCGACACCACGGGGTTATCGGGCAGAGCGAGGGCGCCGAGGCCCGCCTCGTTCATCGCGGAATACAGGTTCCCCGCGTCGCAGCCCGCCAGGCGCGCGCAGGAGCGCAGGAATTTTTCGAGGATCTGGTAGGCCCGGCCGCTGCACAGGGACGAACCCACCAGAAGGTACGCTTTGTCCACCAAGGGCCGGCGTTCGGCGGCGATGAGCGCGCCCGAAGCGTCCGACATCATGGAGATCTGGCCGCCGGTGCCTATGTTGACGAGGACGGATTTCGCCATGTCCCGGACGGAGCCGATAAAGCTGGCCTGGTTGTCCCCCAGCGCCGCCGAAACGGCCGCGCCGCGGTACGCGCCCACCGCGCAGATGCCCGTCTCCACCTCCGGCAGGATCGCGCGGTCCATGTTGGCGTTGGCAAAGGCGATCCGGTCCCACTCGCCGGAGGGCATGTCGAAAAGGCCCATGCTGGCGGCGTTCGAGGCGTGAGTCAGCGGCGCGCTCCGCCCGGCGAGCCTCATGGCGGCATAGTCCGCGATGGTGCAGATTTTGGCCGCGCCTTCCGGCACGGCGCCGTTCATCTGGTTGAAAAAGTGGGTGGTGAGCCCGAAACCGGTGGCCATGGGGCAACCGGTGCGCCGGGACAGCACCGAGGCGTAGGTGCCGTCCTCGAGGGGCAGGTCACCCCGGCCGTCCTGCCAGGTGAAGAGCGGGCTGACGGCGCGGCCCGCCGCGTTCACATACAATATGCCGTGCATCTGGCCGTCCAGCCCGATGGCGGCGACCGGCGGGTGGCGCGCCATCAGCTCGTCCGCAAGGCCGATCACCGATTCCACGATCCGCTCCGGGTCCTGATGCCGCTGCCAAGTCGCGCCGGCGGGCATATCCGCGCCGTTTGGCCTTGTGACCGCTTCCAGCACCCGCCCGTCCGGCGCCAGCGCCACGGCGGAGAGGGTGGTGGTGCCAATGTCGATTCCGATGACGTTCACAAGCATTCCTCCTGTCAGGTCAGCAGCCGATGGCGCTGGACGCCGGGTCGAGCCGCCGGATGATATCCTGCTGGATGGCGGGCGAGAGGTCCAGGAAATTGACGAAGGTGCCGTGGATGCGCATGATGTACACGCCCGAGGGCGCGTACTTCTTCGGATTGTCGAGCACCTTGCGCAGCATCTCCGGCGTGGTCACGTTGACGTAGAGGTAAAAGGGCGAAACGCCCTTTTTCATGGGATTGAAGAACAGCGGCCCCACCACTTTGTCGCGGAACTCCAGGCCCTTTGCGGAAAAGTCCGCGCCGCGGAAGTATTTGGGGTCCACGCCCACGTGGGACGCGTAGCCGCCCACGAATTTTTCATAGGGCAGCTTCATCGCCGACAGCGTGCGAAGGCCCAGCCCACCCGCCGCGTCGCCCGCCAGCGGGTCGATGCCATAGTTCAGCATTTCCCGGGCCGGCCGGCCGTCCGGGGTCGCGCCCACCCAGTAACCGTAGAGCAGGTGCGTGGAGGGGGTGGAGAAGTCTGGCCGGAAGGGATTGCCCAGGTAGTTCCTGAGGGACGAAACCATATCCGACACACGGGCGGCGATCTCGGCCGCCTCGCCGTCCGGGGCGGACTCGTTTTCGCCGTACTTGGGGCAGGCGCGCAGAAACGCGCGCAGCTCCTCGTAGCCCGCAAAGTTTGCCCGGAGGGCGGGCACGAGCTTCTCCGCGTCGCCGGGCCGCTCGGCCAGCAGGCGGTCGACGGCCACGAAGGAATCCGCCAGCACGGAAAGGCCGTGGATCAGGCAGCCGCTGCCGTTGTAGCGGGTGCCCTGGTGGGCGGTGTCCCGCATGTCGTAGCCGGATTCCAGCCCGCCCATCATCGCGGAGAGGAAGGGCACCGGAAGGCGCGAAACGGCGCGGGAGGCGTCGTTGGCGGCACGCTCCATTTCCTCGAGGAAACCGGAAAGGTTCCGGTAGAACCGCTCGCGCAGGTCTTTAAGCCCCGCCACCGGCCCGGCCGGTTCCACAAAGCTCGCGATCTTTTCGCCCGTCACCAGCGATACTCCGTTTGTCAGCGTGAGCTCCAGGATCTTGGGCAGGTTCAGCCAGGTGTTGGTCGTGTTGCCGTTGTCGCGGCCCATGATGAGCGGCTCCTGGCAGCCGGCGATGGCGTAGTCGGACAAATCCTCCGCCCGGACGCCGGAGGCGCCGAGCGCCTCGAAAACGCTGTCGTCATTGAACAGCGACGGCGTGAGGCAGCCGGGGGTAAAAAAGAAGCGGCCCAGATCGCGGTAGAGCGCGTCGGGTGTATTTTTGTGCAGCTTGACCGACAGGATCGGCTGGGGCAGGTTCATTTCGAAGTAGGCGTCGAGAAGCGCGTAGCTGGTGTCGTTCGTCAGGTCGCGCCCGGATTCGTCCCGGCCGCCGACGATCAGGTTCTGGGAGATGGCCCAGCTGCGGTCGCCCACGTTGAAAAACACCAACAGGTGCATGAGGTACGCCGCGGCCTCCTGCCGGGACAGGCCCTCGGCGGCGCGGTAGGGCTCGAAGATGCGGTCGGCGTTGCCCACGGAGAAGGCAAAGGGGTTGGGCGCCTGCTCGGCGCACATCACCTGCCACAGGATCATGAAGCTTTGGATGGCCTCGTAGAGCGTGTCCGCGCGCTGCCCGGGCACCTTTTCAAGGACCCGGCGCATGCGGTCAAGCCGCGCCCGGTCGTCGCCCGAGGCATTTTCCGCCAGTTCCGCGGCCAGGCGCGCGTAGCGCCCGGAGAGCATCACGGCGGCTTCGAGCGCGCGCTTCATCCCGCGGAAGTTGGATTTTTTCTCCGGGTCGCCCTCGGAAGCGATCTTCTCCTCCAGGTCCCGGATCGCGGCGCGCACGCCGCGCGCAAGCAGCGGCCTGACGTCCGGAATCACGTGGCCGGTCACCTGCTCCATGAAGAAGGCGACCTCGCCGGTCAGGTTCTCCACCCGCGCGTAGGCCTCGCTGAGCGATCGCACGTAGGGGGTGGCCGCGTCGTGGGCCTTGACCTTCGCAATGCGCTCCGGCGGGAATTCCGCGTTCGGCTCGATATCGCCGAACACCGCCGTGGGGTCGCAGTACCCGGCGAAGGATTCCACCTTGAAGCTGGGGTTGATCAGCGCGTAGGAGCGGGCGAAGGCGTCCCGCTGGGTGCCCGCGAAGATCGCGTGGGGGCTGATGGAAATCGGCAGCGCCGAGAGCGCGTCGTAGAGCAGGTTGGCCGCCTTTTCCTCCGGCGGCAGCGAGGCGTACTTTTCCTCGTTGGCGGCATAGGCCTCCCGGATCAGAAACCAGCCGTCCAGGCGCGTGAGCGCGCGCTCCTCCCGGAACAGCGCCTTCGCCCTGTCGATGATCGCCGCGGGGCTCAGCTTGATTGCTTCCATGATGGGTTCCCTCCTCTAGGTTCTGACGATGAAAAGCCCTCGGGCCGCCAGCATTTCCTCCAGCGCCTCCGCCCGGCCCGCGGGCAAAAAGGCATCCTCCATCCGGTACTTGAGGCCCAGCGCGGCCCACTTGTCCCGGCCGTATTCGTGATAGCGCAGCACCTCCACCCGCGCGCGCCCCGCGAAGCGGGCCAGGTATTCGGAAAAGCCCGAAAGCGCCGCGTCGTCGTCGTTGACGCCATGGATCAGCGGGATGCGAATCAGCATCTCCACGGAAGAAGCCGCCGCGCTTTCGAGGTTTGCCTTCACCGTGTCCACCGACATCCCGGTGTACCTCAGGTGCATGCCCCCGTCCGGGTGCTTGAAGTCGGCGATCAAAAGGTTCAGAAGCGGCAGCATCCGGGGAAGGCGCGGGTGGGTGGCGTTGGTCTCCAGCACGGTGTGGATGCCCTCGGCGCCGACCCGCAGAAGCAGCGCGGACACCGCGTCAAACTGGCACGTGGCCTCGCCGCCGGTCAGCGTCAGCCCGCCGCCGTCGAAAAACATGGGGCGCGCGGCGATCACCGCCTGAGCGACGCGCTCCACATCCTCCCGGCGGTTGCCCGGCCGCCCGGCGGCGACGCCCTCGGGGTTTGAGCACCAGGGGCAGCGCATGTTGCAGCCCGCCAGGTGGTACACCAGCCGGTTGCCCGGCCCGTCCTGATGATAATTAAAGCCCTTCTGGAAGTATTCGATCATCATGACGCGCCGCCCTCCCTTCGGAACGCGCCGGAAGGCCGAACCAGCAGGCTGTCGAGCGCCGCGACGCCCGCGCCCAGAAGCATCGGATCCCCCGGCAGGCGGTTGACCGACACCTTCAGCGCCCGGTAGACCTCCGGCATCAGGTGGCGGCGCAGCACGCCGTCCACCGTTTCGAGAAACAGTTCCCCGCCCTCCACCATCCGGTCGGCGAACACGACGCAGTCCGGATTCAGCGCGTTGATCAGCCCCACCACGCCAAAGGCCAGCTGCCCCGCCACCCGGCGGTACGCGTCCCGCGCCGCATCCTCGCCCGCGCGCACGCGCCGGAGGATCTCGGAAGCGGAGGGCGCGTCGCCCCCCGCGGCCAGGCTCGCCTGGGCGTAGGTCTCCCGGAGCGTCTCGGAGGAGGCGTAGAGCTCCAGGCACCCGCGGTTGCCGCATTCGCACAGCGGCCCGGCGAAGTTGATGGACGTGTGGCCGATCTCCCCGGCGTAGCCGGAGGCGCCATGGTAAACCCGGCCCTCCGCGATCAGCCCCGCGCCCACGCCCCGGTCGCACACCACGTAGAGAAGGTTTTCGTCCCGCCGGTGCTCGCCATACCAGAGTTCCGCCAGCGCGCCGCAGTTGGCGTCGTGCTCCAGAAATACCGGCGCGTCCAAAGCGCCCCGGAGCCCTTTTTCGATGTCCACCTCCGCCCAGCCGGGAAAGCCGCTCATCAGCGTAATGCGCCCTGTCCGGGCGTTGAAGGGCCCCGGCAGCGCCACGCCCAGCCCGATGACCTCCCCGGGCGCCCGGGCGAGGGTCCTCTTCACCAGCGCGCCAAGAGCCGAAAGCGACGCCTCCGCGCCGTCCTCCGGGCGGCATTCGATCTGCTCGTACACCAGGGGATTCCCGGCCAGATCGTACACCGCGGAGGTGATGTATCCCCGGTTGATCCGCGCCGCGCCCAATAGGAATCGATTCGCGTTCAGCGTCAGCCCCATGGGCTTTCGCCCCATCGGCGCGTTTTGCCCGGTGGTTTCCGACACCAGTCCCCAGTCCAGAAGCTGCTTGACGATCTTGGTGATCGTCGCCTGCTTGAGCCCGGTGGCGCGGGCCAGCGCGACGCGGGTCTCCGCCCGGCCGGAGTGCAACGCGCGGATGACCAGCGAGAGGTTGCCCTCCTTCTGCGCGTCGCGGTTGATGCCCGAATCGTATTGCATGGCCGCCCCCGATATTCTTTACTGAGTGTATTATATGCCGCGGCATCGGCCCTGTCAACGGCCGGAATTTCCACAGATCCGCTCAATCTGCGCCGGTATCGTTAACATTCCTCCGCCGGTTCCTTCCCTGAATAAAAAAAGCCCGCGCATGTGCGCGGGCGGCAGGGCGGGCCGGGCGGTTCGCTTACCGCGGGGGTTCAGCGGCCCCGGTCAGAAGTTCAGGGTCCGGCAGGGCAGCGAGAAGGCGGCGGCCACGCCGGGGCAGGTGAGCTCACCATCGTAGGTGTTGATGGCGGAGACGATGGTGGGATCGCGCCGCGCGGCTTCCTCGAGGCCCAGATCCGCGATCCTGAGGCCGTAGCCCAGCGTGGCGTTGGTCAGCGCCATGGTGGCGGTGTAGGGCACCGCGCCGGGCATGTTGGCCACGCAGTAGTGCACCACGCCGTCCACCACGAAGGTGGGGTTGTCGTGATAGGTGGGGCGGGTGGTTTCGACGCAGCCGCCCTGGTCCACCGCCACATCCACGATGACGGAGCCTGGCCGCATCAATTTCAGATGCTCGCGGCGGATCAGCTTGGGGGCGGCCGCGCCGGGGATCAGCACCGCGCCGATGACGAGATCCGCGTCGGCAATCTCCTCCTCAATGGCGTGGGTGGTGGAGAATACGGTCTTGATGCGGCTGTTGAAAAGCTCGTCCAGTTCGACCAGCCGGTCGATGGAGAGGTCGATCACGGTGACGTCCGCACCGAGGCCCAGCGCCATGCGGCAGGCGTTGGTGCCGACGAAACCGCCGCCCAGCACCACCACCTTGGCCTTGCGCACGCCCGGCACACCGGAAATCAGGACGCCGCGGCCGCCGAAGGGCTTTTCAAGGCACTTGGCGCCCTCGATGGCGGCCAGGCGGCCGGCAATCTCGCTCATGGGTTTTAAGAGCGGCAGCTGGCCTTTTTTGTCCCGGAGGGTTTCGTAGGCGACGCCCTTGCAGCCGGCGGCGAGGAGCGCGTCCGTCTGGACCCGGTCCGCGGCCAGGTGCAGGTAGGTATAGAGGATCTGGCCCCGGCGAATCAGCGGGTACTCCGCCGGCAGCGGCTCCTTGACCTTGATGAGCATCTCGCTCTCCGCCCAGACGGTCCGGGCGTCGGTCAACACCGCGCCGGCCTTTTCGTACTCGGCATCCATAAAGCCGCTGCCCTCGCCCAGCCCCTTTTCCACCAGCACCCGGTGGCCATGCCGCGCGTACTCAGCGGCGTTGGCGGGCGTCATCCCTACCCTGAATTCGTTATTCTTGATCTCCTTGACGCACCCGACGGTCATACGCATTCTCCCCTCGTCGATTCCGAATCCCTTGCGCGACATCGAAGCGGCCCACGCCCGCGCGCTGCGGAGCCGTCCGGCATGAACCGGCGCATGCCCCTTCGCACGCCAACCTAGAATTTTTCGACGCGCGCGCGCGTTTTCCTGTACGGAAAAAGCGCGCCTCCCCGGCGCGCTTTTGTAAAAATTTGAAGTGGTATTGAAAGACCTACCTCCACTTCGGGTTGTCGACCAGCGTCGGCACGCCGTTTACGTCCAGAACCAGCTTGCGGTAGCCCTTCTGCTCGATGGTGCCGTAATCGTGGCCCGCGTCGGAGCGGAAGGCGAAGAACATCACCAGCGGCTTGTCGCCGGTGTTGACGGACCGGTGGGCGTTGCGCCCGGGCACGTACAGGCTGTCTCCGGGCTTCAGGGGACACAGCGTGGTTTCGCCCTCCGGGGTTTCCATCAGCATCGCACCCTCGCCGGCGAGGCAGTAGTACACCTCCGCCGCCTCCAGAATGGTATGGAAGTGTCCCTTGGTCAGGAAGTACTCGTCCGCCACCTTGCCGGGGTGGATGATGGTGGTGCCAAAGCGCAGGTCGCCGCTCTCCTCGGGGATGAAATTCAACTCGTAGAATTCGTACACCAGCGGGTTTTTTTCGGCGGCCATCGCCTCGGCGACGGCGGAATCGGCGAACACCTTCACCAGATCCTTCATGTACCGGGCGGTGGGCTGAACCTTTCCGCTGTCGCAGCGACCGGTGAGGAGGTTAAAGTCCAGTACAAAGGGCTTCACGTCGGACATGGGAATTCTCCTTTTTCATGTTTACTTGATGGTCAGGCCGCGGGTGGAGCGATCCATCGAAACAGCGATGGCCGCCAGCACGAATACGCCGAACACCACGTTCTGCCAGTAGGCGTCCACGCCGATGAAGTTCATGCCGTTGTTGATGATGGCCACGGTGAATACGCCCAGCACCGTGCCCAGCGCGCTGCCCTTGCCGCCGGTGAGCGACGCGCCGCCCAGCACGCAGGAGGCCACGATCAAGAGCGTGAACGGATCGCCGATGGTGGGCGCGCAGGAACGCAGCTTGGCGGCCAGGAAGATGCCGCCCAGCGCGGCGCAGAGGCCGTTGATGGTGAACACGGCAATCTTCGTTTTGTCCACGGGCGTGCCGGCGATGCGCGCGGCGCGCTCGTTGCCGCCGATGGCGTACATGGCGCGGCCGATGGCGGTGCGGGTCTGGAACATGTGCACGACGGCCACCAGCACCAGCGCCAGCACCAGCGGCAGGCCAACCACGCCGAAGGACACCTTGAACCAGTTGACCGCGCCCCACATGCTCTTGGGCACGGAGATGGGCGCCTCGGCGATGAGCAGCGCCACCGACTGCCACACCGACATGAACCCCAGCGAGGCAATGAAGGACGGCACCTTCAGCTTCACGTGGATGACACCCAGCAGAAATCCGGCCGCGAGGCCGAAGGCCAGCGAGATCGAAAACGCCGTCAGCGTCGCCAGCGCCACGTTCGGCTCCTGGCCGTTCGCGGCGTACATGTCGCTAAAGGCCTTGAGGCACTTGACAAACATGACGTTTGACACCGAGCACACGGCGCCCATGGAGAGGTCGATGGAGCCGAAGAGCAGTACCGACGTCATCCCCACGGACATGATCATCAGCGGCGCGGTATCGCGCAAAAGGTTCGTCAGGTTGCTGTTGCCCAGAAAGTTCTGCTGCGTGACCGAAAGCCCCGCCAGCAGCAGCACGATGGCCGAAAAGCTGAAGTACTGGATGATCTTTTCCCGCACCCGGTACCGGCGGCCGGCGTCCACGGTTTTCTGGCTCATACGCGGCACCTTCTTTCTCACATCATCAGGCTGACCACGTCAACCTGCTCGGGCTTGGCGCCCGCGTCTGCGCTGAACTCACCGGTAATCAGGCCGTCCTGCAGCACCAGGATGCGGTTGGCCAGTCCGATGGACTCGTCCAGCGTGTCGCCCAGCAGGATCACGCTCTTGCCCTCCCGCACGATGTCGCGGATCAGCGAGTAGATCTCCTCCTTGGCGCCCACGTCCACGCCCCGGGTGGGGTGGTTGAGGATCAGGATGTCCGCGCCGCTGGCCAGCGCCCGGGAGAAGACCACCTTCTGCTGATTGCCGCCGGAGAGCTGCATGAGAAGCTCCCTGCGCCCGCTGGTCTTGACGCGCAGCGTCTTGATCCATTCCTCCGCCTGCCGGGAAATTTTCTTTTTGGACACGAAGGGGCCTTTTTTCAGCTTGCCCGCGTTGGAGAGGGCGATGTTGTCTTCCACGGACAGGGTCATCACCACGCCCTCGTAGAGCCGTTCCTTGGGGATCATCAGGATCGAGTTTTTCAGCGCCTCCACCGGCGAGGCCAGCTTCATCTTTTTGCCGCGCACGACGACCTCGCCCGACGTGGGCAGAAGGTCGCCGCACAGGATGGAGCAGATCTCCTCCTTGCCGGAGCCCACCACGCCGCAGAAGCCCAGGATCTCGCCCTCGTGCAGCTGGAAATTCACATGCTTGAACACGCCGTGAAGGCCCAGGTCCTTCGCCTCCAGCACCACCTTGGGCGCGGGCGTGCGCTGTTTCTCCAGGTGATAATACTCGGTGGTGGTGGTACGGCCCACCATCATTTCGTAGAGCAGCTTTTCGTTGGCGTTTTTCGTTTCCAGATCGCCCACGCTGCGCCCGTCTTTGTAGACGTAAATGCGGTCGGTGATGTTGAGCACCTCGTCCAGCCGGTGGGAGACGAACACCACCGCGTGGCCGCGCTGGGCGATCTTTTTCATCTGGCGGAACAGGTTTTCGACTTCGCTCTCGCTCAGAACCGACGTGGGCTCGTCCAGAAGGATCAGGCAATGGTCGCTGCCCGCCTGCTTGGTTACGTTGATGACCTTGGCGATCTCGACCATCTGCCGGGTTGCGAAGTTGAGATCGGACACCTTCTTGCGGGGGGAGATGTCCGTCACGTCCACCTCCGCCAGCACCTCGAGGGCGGCCTTGTTCATGCGGCCCCAGTCCACGAAGCCGTGCTTTTTAAAGTCCTTTTCATGGCCGAAGAAAATGTTCTGCGCCACGTTGAGGTTGACGATCAGGCTCTGTTCCTGGAACACCATGCCCAGCCCCGCGCGGTTTCCGTCCATGGGCGTATGGGGCTGATAGGGCTTCCCGTGCATTTCCATGTGGCCGGAAGAAGGCGGCTGCGCGCCGATGATGATTTTTAGCAGCGTGGACTTGCCCGCGCCGTTTTCGCCCACCAGCCCCACGATTTCGCCGGGGTAGACCGTGAGGTCCACGCCCTTGAGCGCCTGGGTGCCGGAAAAGGATTTTGTGATGTCCTTCGCGCAAAAAAGCGGTTTTCTCTCTTCCATGCCCTTCCCCCCGATCACTTGCTGATGACCTGACCGCCGCGGGGGATGGTCAGGATCACCGCGACCAGTATGATCAGCCCCTGGATGCCGGTGCGCACGTAGGGGTTGACGCTTAAGAGCACCAGCCCGTTGGACAGCACCGTCATGATCAGCACGCCCACAATGGTGTTGACCACGCCGCCCTTGCCGCCGGCCAGGCTCGTGCCGCCCACCACCACCGCCGCCTGCGCCGGAAACATCAGGCCCTCGCCGATGCCCACCTGGCCCTGGCCCAGCCGGATTGAGCCGATCACGCCCGCCACGCCGAAGAGGAAGCCCGCCAGCGTGAACACCTGGATCTTGACCCAGTCCACGCTGACGCCCACCGCCCGCGGGATGGCTTCGTTGGTGCCCACCGCGTAGACGTAGCGGCCGAAGGCCGTGTACTCCTGAATGAAGTAGCAAAGCGCCAGCATGAGAAGCGCCACCCACGTGATGAACGGGATCCCCAGGAAGGAGGCCTTCGCCAGCGCGACAAACAGCGGGTCCAGGATCGTGGGCGGGTGGCCCTGGTAGGAGAGCATGCCGATGCCCCGGCAGATGTACATGAACGCGAACGTCACCATGAACGACGGGATGCGCAGCTTGACGTGCACGAGCCCCACGATGAAGCCGATGGCCATCGAGGTGAGGATCGCCAGCAGCGCGCCGAAAACGCCCATGTTCATGCCCGGGAACTGGCTGTTCAGCACGAACACCGCCATCAGCGAGCCCGCCATGCCCACGGTGCCGTCGATGGAGAGGTCAATCGAGCCGATCATGATCACGAACGTCAGGCCGAAGGCCACAATCAGCGGGATTGCCAGCTGGTTCAGGATGGCCACCAGGTTGTCCTTCGACGCGAAGTTGTGCCCGCAGGCAAAGGAGAACACGATGACCATCGCCACCAGCACCATCACCGGCGCGATCTGCATCACGCGCTCCCGGAGGTTGTCCCGGCGAACCTTTTCGGCGAATTCCTCCGTGATGGTCATCTGCGACCGTCTTTGTTTGTCCATGGCCCACACTCCAATTCCGCGAGTATCGTTTTATGAAAACGCGCGATGCGCGCCTGATTCCCATTCTATATTTTGCGGCGGGGAATATGCCCGGGGATACCCCTGCGGGGCGGGTTTGATCCCGCCCCGCAGGGCTCAATGGCCGTTCAGGCTTTCGCCGTTTTGGGTGCGCGTCAGTCCGCCTTGCAGGCGAAGGGGATGGAGAAGTCGAAGGTCGGCGGGGCGGACAGGTACTCGGCCGCGTTGTCCTTGGTGATCAGGAGGGACGGGGTGGCGAACTCGCGGTAGTCGTCGGGCATCTGGGCCACGTCAATGAGGCCCGCCCAGGCCGCGTAGCAGATGGCCAGCGTGTAGCCGCCCTGCAGGTAGCCGTTGGAGGAAACGGTGGCCACGGCGAAGCCGTCGCGCACGGCCTCGACGATGTCGGTGTTGGCGTCGATGCCGACCACGCCCACCTTGCCCTTGAGGCCCTTGGCATCCAGCGCCTGGAGCGCGCCGGTGGCCATGGAGTCATTGGCGCACCACACGCCGCCCACGTCCGGGTGCTTGTTCAGCCAGGTTTCCACCAGCGTCAGCGCCTCGGAGGTCTGCCAGTTGCCGGTGTCGTCTTCGAGCACTTCGATGTCCGGGTACTCGGCCAGCGCCTTCTGGAGGCCCTCATACCGCTTGGTGGCGGCGGAGTTGCCCAGCATGCCCTGGATGACGAAGATCTTGCCCTTGCCGCCCATGGTGTCAAACAACGCCTTGGCGATGTTGTAGCCGCCCAGCACGTTATCGGGCGAGGTGTGGATCACCCAGTTGGGGGTCAGGTCCTTCGGGCCCACGTCGTCGGGCTTGTTCCAGGCGGTGCCGATGTAGCCGCCGGATTCCGCCATGGCCTCGGCCAGCGAGTAGGCGATGGAGTTCTCGTTCGGGTCGGAGTAGGCGATGGCGTTGCCGCCCGCCTTGGCCGCGAACTGACGCATGTTGTCGACTTCCTTGTCGTTATCGCCCTGGGAGTCGAGGACCTGCATCTCATACTTCTGACCGATGGAGTCCAGATACTGGGCGAACATTTCCATGCCGACCTTGATGGTGGCGATGTAGGGGTTCTCCAGGCCGCGGATGGAGACGCCCAGATACAGCGTGGTGTCCAGCTTTTCCTGCGGCACGTTCTCGATCTTGAACGCCTTCAGGTTCGAGTAGTCGACATCGGCCAGCGCGACGGAGAACAGGCCGATCGACAGCGCGAGCGCCAGCACAAGGGACAGGACCTTCTTCATGGTTTTCCCTCCTTATTTTTCCTCCGGCGCGGCGCGCCGGAAATGCAAACCCCGGAATACGGCTGCGCGTGCAATTATGATGTAATGTACCTACATATTAAACCCAATTTCCATTATAAATGGTTTACGGCTTTTGTCAAGCCGTTTTTTCAATCAACTATCGAAATTTGTACATTTTATTCGACACGCTTGCCACATACCACATATTTTTTAAGTATGTTCTTGTGCTCCAGGTAAAATAACCGACGGGGCCGGCCGGTTTTACGCTTGCTTTTGCTATAATGTCATGATATAATGATCACACGCAGCAGCCGGGCGCGCCCGGCCGCGCCCGGAAGAAACAAGGAGGCGCTGTCATGGATAAGATGAAAACCCTGATCGTCGAAAAGGACGGGTCTCTCGCCGTCAAGGAGGTCTCTCTGCCGGAGTACAACGACTGCCAGGCGCTGGTCAAAACCCTCAGCTGCGGCGTATGCAACGGCACCGACGCCAAGCTCATCCACCGAAACTTTAAAAACTTCGGGCCGGACATGTACCCGCTGATGCTGGGCCACGAGGCCGTGGGCCGCGTGATCGCGGTGGGCAAAAAGGTCTCCTCCTTCAAGGTGGGCGACCTGGTGCTGCTGCCCTTCGCGGGCCCCATCGACGGCTACGCGTGCGGCTGGGGCTCCTACAGCGAGTACGGCGTGGTCTGCGACCCCAAGTGGGACGAGACCGCCTACGGCCCCACGCCGGAGTGCGCCTTCGGCCAGACGGTGCTGCCGAAGGATTGTGACCCGGTGGATGCCGCCATGATCATCACGCTGCGCGAGGTGCTGTCCTCCATCAAGCGCTTCGGCATCAAGGCCAACGACTCCGTCGCGGTGTTTGGCTGCGGGCCGGTGGGCCTGACGTTCATCAAGTTCCTGAGCCTTCTGGGCGCGCACCCGATCATCGCGCTGGACATCATTGACGAGAAACTGGAGGACGCGAAGAAAAAGGGCGCGGACTACGCCTTTAACAGCAAAGACCCGCAGTATAAAGAGAAGATCCGGGAAATCTGCCCCGACGGCGTCAAGTTTGTGCTGGACGCGGTGGGCGTCTCCGCCATCATCAATATGGCCATGCCGCTCCTCTACGACCAGGGCAAGATCTGCTGCTACGGCATCTCCCCGAACCTCTCCGCGGAGATCAACTGGGCCGAGGCCCCCTACAACTGGCAGCTGCAGTTCCAGCAGTTCCCCTCCAAGGTGGAGGAGGGCGAGGCCCACAACCAGGTCATGAACTGGCTGAAGGCCGGCGTCATCGACCTCAAGGACTACATTTCCGACTACTTCGACTTCAAGGATATCCTCGCCGCCTTCGAAAAGCTGGAGAAAAAGCAGATCGCCAAGAAGTGCATCATCCGGTATCCGGACTAACATCCTCGCGGCATGCCGCCGCCTCAAAATGCAGAATCGTTTGGGCGGCCGGTCTAGTGACCGGCCGCCCAAACGCGCATCCGCAGTCTTTGCCTTCGGATGCGCCTGAAGGCGAGCCTTTTTCTATCCGTCCCCGTTCAGTGCGAGCCATTCCCCGATCGCCCCGCGCGCCTTACGCATCGCGCGGCTGCGGTGGTTCTCCCCGGCAACCGCCGCCTCGCCGGCCTCCGCAATGGTTTGGCCGCCTTTCAGTTCAAAGATCGCGGCATAGCCGGTCTTCGGGTTGCCGCGCACGCGCTGGGCGATGCGGCCCTCCAGCGTTCCCTCGCACAGCTTCCTTTCACCGTCCGGAAACAAAAGACAGACGGCGCTGACGAACCGGGCCCGCCGGTTCGGATTGCCGCGCAGTTTTTCGACCAGCAGCGCCGCGCGGTCCCGGTCGCTTCCGGGGGCCCATCGGGCGGTGTGGGTGCCGGGAAAGCCGCAAAGGCCCTCCAGAAACAGCCCGGAATCCTCCGCCGCGACGATGACGTCGCTCCGGACGCCCACGGACAGCGCCTTTTTTTCCGCGTTCTCGGCGCAGGTGTCGCCGGTTTCCTCCTCCCCCGCGCATTCCGCGGGATTCACGGCCTCCACCGGAATTCCCAGCGCCTCGAAGCCGCGGGAAAGCCACCGGACCTTGTCCGGGTTCCATGTCGCCAGCAGGATTTTCATGAAAGACCTCCCTTCCGCGGGAACTCCGCCGTTCTCACGCCCGCCGAAACGCGCACAGGACCAGGTGGTCGTTGACCACGCCGACGGCCTGCAGGTAGGCGTAGACGATGGTGGTGCCCACGAACTTGAAGCCCAGCGCCTTCAGATCACGGCTGATCCGGTCCGAAAGGGGCGTGGAGGCGGGCACCTGAGCGAGGCTCTCCCAGTGGTTTACCACACTCGCTCCGCCCACGTATCCCCACAGGAAGGCATCCAGCGAACCGTGCTTTTCGCACAGCGCGAAGTAGGCCTTCGCGTTTTCGACGGCGGCGCGCACCTTCAGGCGGTTGCGGATGACGCCGGGGTTTTGCATGAGCGCCGAAAGCTTGTCCTCGCCGTAGCGGGCGAGAACCGCCGGGTCAAAGCCGTCGTAGGCTTCCGAAAGCGCGTCCATTTTTTTGAGGATCGTCGACCAACTGAGCCCCGCCTGCTGGCCCTCCAGAATCAGCATCTTGAAAAGCGCCCGGTCGTCGTGCTCCGGCACGCCCCAGACGCGGTCGTGATAGTCCTGCTCCGGGCCGGGCTTTTCCGCCCAGCCGCAGCGGATGGTCTCCGCCATGGGCATCCCTCCCTTGGCTCCGATTGTACCACAAAGCCGCCGTCCGGCGAAAGCGGAAAGCGGCTTTCTTTTCCCCCTGTGAGGGTTCCAGGGGGCATCGCGTCCCCTGCGGGGGTTCCGGGGGGCGGCGCCCCCGGGCGTACTCCCCCGCTCTGCTACGGCTCGATCTCCAGCAGGCTCATGGTGGCGGGCATCTCGTGGGCGGTGTTGACCTTCTGGTCGTCCACCACCAGGTCGAAGCAGCTGACGACAATCCGGCCGTTCCACACGCAGGGCTCGCCGGGCTCGTCCAGCCCGCCGTCGAATCCGTCGCAGTCCGGGCTCTGGGCCATGCGGGTGATGACGCCGTCCGGAGAAATCCTGCCGATGGCGTTGGCGGAGAAGTCCGCCACGTAGATGTTGCCGTACTGGTCGATGGTCATGCCGTCGGTGGTGAGCAGGTTCTCCGGATCGCAGCACCAAAGCTCGTTCCGCACGACCTTCGTACCGTCTTCGGACAGCGTGAGCCGGTGCACCGCGCCGTCGCCGAAATTGCCGATGACGAGCCGGCCCTCCCGGTCGAACACGATGCCGTCCACGCCGTACTGGCATTTGGGGTTCCGGGTGACGAAGGTCTCGAGGATGTTGGGGTCGGCGAGGGTGTTCGTGCAATGGATGTCCCGGTCGTCCAGATGGAAGCGGTAGACGCAGCTCATGAGCTTGCCGTCCGGGCCGGGGACGTTCGCCAGCGTGGACTGGGTGACGTACATGTGGTTTCCCCGGATGCGGATGCCGTTGGGATGCTCCATGTGGTCGGCCACCACGGTGACCTTTTCAACGCGGTCGCCGTCAAACGATACGCGCAGGATGCGCCCGGTAAATACCAGGTCCGCCCGGCCGGTCCAGCCGGCGTTGTCCACGATGTAGAGATCGCCGTCCGGGCCGAAGGCGATGCCCATGGAGCGGGCCTCGCCGGTCTCCGGATTTTTCGGCACGTCAAACCACTTGCGGACGGACTTGTCCTTGCCGATCTTCACCATGCAGCTGGGCATTTTCATGTCGGCGAAGTTGGGGCAGGAGAGGATCAGGTTGCCCTCCCGGTCGATCTCCATGCCGTCGGGGGTGGAGACGTATTCCTCCGGCAGCAGCATAAAAAGCTTCGGCGTCTGCATGGGATAACCTCCTCTTATTTGCCCGCCATCCGGGCGTACACCGGCAGGAGCGACTGGTAGCAAAGCTCAAAGGTCTCCTTGACCGGCTTATAGGCCGCCACGTTCTTCGCGATGGGTTCGCTGACGTACTTGACTTCGATGAATTTATCGATGGCGTCAAAATCCTTGAACAGCCCCGCGCCTACGCCGCCGGTCACCGCCGCGCCCATGGACGTGGCCTCCTCCAGCAGCACCGGGGCCAGGATGCGGGCGTCGTAGATGTCGGCCATCATCTGGCGCCACACCGCGCCCTTGGCGCCGCCGCCGATGACCAGAATCTCGTCGATGGGGATGTGCTTGCGGAGGATGTCGAGGATGATGGAGAGGTTCATGGTCACGCCCTCGAGCACGCTTCTGAGCATGTCGCGGCGCTGGTTCTCCATCTTGAGGCCGAGAAACGCGCCGCGTGCATCCACGTTCCAGCGGGGCGCGCGCTCGCCCAGAAGGTACGGCAGGAAGATCACGCCGCCGGCGCCCACCGGGCTTTCGGCGATCTCGGCGTCGATCAGCTGGTAGGGGCTCAGGCCCAGGCGTTGGGCCTCGAAGCTCTCAAATTTGCACACCTGGTTTTTCAGCCAGGCATAGGAGCCGCCGGCGGACTGCATGGTGCCGTTGGGCGCGTAGAGGCCCGGCACGATGTGGGCCCAGGTGACGGTGCGCATGGCCTCGTCCAGCACCGGTTTTTCGCTGGTGGTGGCGATCCAGGCGGAGGAGCCGATGTAGCTGAAGCTCTTGCCGGGGCGGACGGAGCCCGCGCCCACGTTGGCGCACACGCCGTCGCCGCCGCCCATGACCACCTTGGTGCCCGCGGCCAGTCCGGTTTCGGCCGCCGCGGCCGCCGTCACGCCGCCCGCCACGAAGGTGGAGGGCACAATCTCCGGGAACTTATCGATGTCCACGCCGGCGTAACCGATCAGCCGCTCGGACCAGTCGAGGGTGGCGAGGTCCACGCAGGCGTTCGAGGAAGCGTCGGACGGCTCGGTGTAGAATTCGCCCGTGAGCTTCATCACAATGTAGTCCTTGGCATTCAAGGTCTTGTAGGTGGCCTCGTAGATCTCCGGCTCGTTGTCCCGCACCCACATCAGCTTCTGCAAGCCGTAGGAGGCGGCGTTCCGGTGGCCGACGATGCCGTAAAACTCACGGAGCGGGATCTTCTCCTCCAGCGCGCGCTGCTGCGCCTGGGCGCGCTGGTCCGCCCAGATGATGGACTTGCGAAGCGGCGCGCCGCTTCTGTCCACGCAGAGGCACCCCATCATCTGCCCGCTGAAGGACACGGCCTCGATGTCGGAATTGGACACGCCGGTCTTATCGATCAGCGCCCGGGAGGTTTCGCACACCGCGCGCCACCAGTCCGCCGGATCCTGCTCGACCCAGGTTTCGTTGAAGTAGTCGGTGTCGTAGGCGTAGACGGCGGAGCCGACGAGCTTCCCTTCCTGGCTGAACAGCGTCGCCTTGTTGCCCGACGTGCCCAGGTCGTGGGCCAGAATGTACTTCATGCTATCCCTCCATCATATCGCGGATCAGGTTTTCGGCGGCCATGCGGCCCATCTGGATGCTGGCGCCCCGGGTGGAGGCCGCGCAGTGGGCGCCCAGCACGACGCTGTCCAGCCGGAACCACTCGGGGTCCGGCGGCTCTTGGCGGAAGGCGTCGAGCCCCGCGCCGCCGATTGCGCCCTCCCGGAGCGCCCGGAGCAGCGCGTCCTCGTCCACCAGACCGCCGCGGGCGGTGTTGATGAGCACGGCCGTGGGCTTCATCATGGCCAGCTCGGCCTCTCCCACGAAGTTCTCGGTGGCGGGCAAGAGCGGCATGTGCAGGCTGATGAAGTCGGCCTCCCGGAAGATGGCCTCCGGATCGGCCTTCTCGATGCCGTTTTCGGCGGCATAGGCCTCGTCCCAGGCCACGTCGTACGCCATGACGCGCATGTCAAACCCCCGGGCGCGCTTCGCCACCAGCCGCCCGATGGCGCCGAGGCCGAGGAGGCCCAGCGTCGCGCCGGTCACGTCCCGGGTGGTGATCTTGGACCAGTCGCCCGCGCGGCAGCGGCGGTCGATGGCGACGAGCTTTCGCGCCAGCGCCAGCATCAGCGCCAGCGCGTAGTCGGCCACCGCGGCGGCGTTGGCGCCCACCGTGCGGCTGACTTTGATGCCCCGGGCGCCCGCCGCGGCGAGGTCTATGTTGTCCACGCCCACGCCGTACTTGGCGATGGCGCGAAGATGCGGCGCGGCGGCGATCACGTCCGCGTCCAGCGGGTCCACGCCCACGATCACCCCGGCGCAGGGCGCGATTTTTTCGATCATCTGCTGCTTGGTCAGGATACCGCCGGTATCGTTTCGCACCGCCTCGAAGCCCGCGGCGGCCAATTGGTCAAAGAGCGCCGGCTCCTCCTTTCCGAAGGAGCGGGGCGTGACGAGCACCTTTTCCGCCATGAAAATCCCTCCTCGGACGTTACTGCCTGGCCAGCCTGTCGCACAGGGCCAGCCGCTCGCCGGAGATGTCCGCGTGGAAGACCTCGGCGATCACCTGCGTCCAGCCGTGGATGAAGTAGGTCCAGCCATCCTCGATGACGAGGCCCAGCGCGTCCTTCTCGGCTTCGGCCTGGTGCATGAACTCCAGCGTACCGCGGTAGTTGAACTCCCAGACGACGCCCTTCTCCGGAAAGCGGCACGCGTCCGTCAGCGGGGAGCCGGGGCGGTCCTTGCCCAGACCCGTCGCGTTGACCACCATGGAGCCCCGCGGCAGCGCCTCCACGATCCGGTCGTTGAGCGCGCTCTCCGGGCACAGGTGGAAGCTGAGGGGCACGCGGGAATCCTTGAGAATGTTCACGGCCTCGGCCAGCCTCGGCGCGGAGCGGTTGGTCATGTGGATGCGACGGGGCACGTTGTCCCCGTGCTTCTCCTCGCCCAGGTACGCGCTGATGGCCAGCGCGCTGCCGCCGGCGCCCAGCACACACACCTCGGCGCCGGGGTTCTTCCGCCAGTAGTCCGCCGGCAGGAAGGCGTCCAGCGCCAGCCCCACGGTGATGGGATCCTTCGCGTGGCCGCACAGCTTGCCGTCCGATTTCGAGATGGAGCTGAGTTCGCCGAACAGGCGCGCGTAGGGGTCCAGGTATTCGAATTGATCCCGGCAGGCGGAGAGCAGGTCAATCTTGTGGGTGGTGACCAGCGCACCCATCGAAAGCGGATCGCCCTTGATGAACGAAACCACCCGGCGGTAGTCCTCCGCGGGCGCGTGGATCGCGATGTCAATGCCCTTGATGATGCCGTCGATGCCCAGCGCCTTCGCCCAGATGGGAAAGAGCCGCATGATGGACGACTGGCCGGTGGTGACGCCGATGAAGTACATGGTGGGGCGGTCGGCCGGAGCGGGAAGCGTAATCATGATAGTCCCCCTTCGTACAATATCAGATGAGTCCGGTGAAGCGCAACCGTTATTTGCGGAAAGGGAAATCACCCGGCCAGCGCCCGCGCGGGATTGGTCCGCGTGATGGCCAGAAGATCCTCCTCCGGCACTCCCGCCGCCCGAAGGCGCGGCAGAAAGCGCTCGATCAGGTAGGTGAGCGAAATCGCCCCGCCGTAACGCCCGAGGCGCTCCGCGGTGGTATCCAGCGACAGAAGCAGCCTGTCCCGGTATCCCTTTTCCATCATGTGCAGGATCAGCCGGGCCTCGCGCTCGTCGTCGTGGTACTTGAAGCGGCCGATGGTGTCGTACTCCAGGTACGCGCCGGTCATGGCCGCCGCCTCGTGGGGGCGAAAATCCTCCGCCTGCCGGTCCAGGTGGCAGAGCAGAACCCGCGCCGGGTCCAGCCCCGCGCGCTCGCACAGCCCCACCGCCGCCACCGCATCCGTGCCCGCCTCGGTGTGCAGCACCAGCGCCGCGTTTGCCCGCGCCGCCGCCCGCGCCGCCGCCCGGAGCATCTCCCCCGCGCGCCCCGAAAGGCTCTCCGCGCCGAGCGCCGCCTTGACCGCGCCCGCGCGGATGGAAAGGCGCCGCCCGCCGTCCGCCACGCCCACCGTCAACTCCATCAGGAAGCGCTCGAAAAGCACGGCCTCGCTTTCGGCAAAGAGCGCGGCGTCCGCCGGGTAGAAGAGGGGGCGGTGGTAGCCGGTGACGGTGACGATGGCCACGCCGCTCATGCGGCTGATGCGCGAAAGCGCCAGCGCATCCCGCCCCGCACCGCCGGGCTGCGCGTCAAGTACCGCGCCGCCGCCGGCCGCGCGGTAATCCTGAAGCTCCAGGCGGGATTTTTCCTCGTCGTCGATCCGAAGCGCCGGGTTCCTCTCCGCCGCGGGCGTCCTGCCGGTGATGAGGTGCTCATGCGCCTGGCAATGCCCCAGCCGCGAAGGCGGAACCGGCCCCAGCACGGTTTCAACCGTCGGCATGGTCGCCTCCTGAAATGATGCTAAGACTCAATATCATATTGTTACTACATTTCACCGCAAGCATCGTACCACAACGCCGCCCGTTCGTCAAGCGTCTGTTAAAATTTTGCGGAGACGGGGTGCCGCCCGGGAATCCGTGAGGATTCCAGGCGTGCGCGGGGGCTCTCTTTCGCCGCGAAATAACCCGACGGGTTTTTTGATGCCCAGCCTATACGCTGGTATCGATCAGGAGCGTGACTTCGAACCGGTTGCGGTCGCCCCGGTAGCGCGCCAGCGAGAACTCGATGGGTTCATCCGCCTGGTTATAGCCGATGGTGGTGAAGAAGTGAATGGGCCGGCCCCGGTGCACGTCCAGGAGGTTTGCGTCCTGAGAATTGGCGGCCACAGCCTCCAGCACGCGGTTGACGCGGCAGATGCGGGTCTTGTCGCTGGCGGCCAGCACCTTGTACAGCGACTCCCTGGAGAAGTCGTGGTCCATCACAAAGGCGCACTTCGAATAGGGCAGATAGGTTTCGACCGTCACGATGGGGTCTGCGTCCGCGAAACGCACCCGGTGCAGGTAGATGCATTTCTCGCCGGCGGGCATGTCAAAGTGGGCGGCCACGCGCTCGGGCATCGTGACCACCTCGAAGGCCAGCATCTTGGTGGATGGCTTGCAGCCGGTGCGCTCGATCTGTTCATTGAAAGTTTCGAGCCGCTTGATGAAGTCCTGCTTGATCTTGACCCGGGCTACGAAGGTGCCTTTGGACTTGATACGGTACAGCCAGCCCTCCTGCACCAGTTCCGTAATGGCCTGGCGCACGGTGGTGCGGCTGATCTGAAACATTTCGGAGAGCTCTTTTTCGGTAGGGATCAGCGCATCCACCGGATAGCCGCCGCTCTTGATTGCCTCCAGGAGCAGACTCTTGAGTTGAAAGTACAGCGGAATCGGCACAGACTTGTCCAACTTCTGCTGGTTCAGCATCCGACGACCCCCATCGCTATCGCATAAAACTCTTTGTCACATCATAAGTATATCATGATTTTTCTACAGCGCAAGGCCGTTTTCTGTAATTTTTCCGCCGGCTCGGCAAAAAAACCGCGCCTTTTTCAATCCATTGTTGACAAGTGCCGTGTAAAGGGATATACTTATACTGGTTATTATGTCATAACGTTATGACTTATTGGGGAGGTTATGGTTATGGGATACGTACCCGCGCCGGTTCGCGCCTGGGGCTCGCCCAGCCGCTACATCCAGGGCCCGGGCCTCATGCGGCAGCTGGAAAAGTACACCAGCGTGTACGGCAAACGCGTCGCGGCGGTCATTGACCAGTTCTTCTTCGAAAAGCTGACCCAGGAGCTCAAGGCGCAGTTCGCCGGCACCGGCTCCGAGATCGAAACCGTCGTGTTCAACACCGAAGTCACCGAGCGCCAGATCGACGAGACCACCGAAAAACTGCGCGCCTTCGGCCCCACCGTGGTGGTGGGCATCGGCGGCGGCAAGACGCTGGACACCGCCAAGGCTGTGGCGGACAACTTCAAGACGCCGGTGGTCATCTGCCCCACCTCCGCCTCCACCGACGCGCCCACCAGCGCCCTCTCGGTCATCTACAAGGAAAATGGCGAGCACTCCCACGCCCGCCCCTATGTGGCCAACCCCAACCTGGTGCTGATGGACTCCACGATCATCGCCAAGGCCCCCATCCGCTTCCTGGTATCGGGCATGGGCGACGCGCTCTCCACCGTGTTCGAAGCGCGGGCCAACGCCCTCGCCGACCACGGCAACTACATCAACGAATCCCAGGGCCCCTTCCGCCGGCCCAAGACGGCCATGGCCGTCGCCGAAACCTGCTATGAGACGCTGCTTGAGTGCGGCGTTGAAGCCAAGCTGGCGGCGGAGCACGGCCTCGTCACCGAGGCGGTGGAAAACATCATCGAGTGCAACACGCTGATGAGCGGCCTCGGCTTTGAAAACACCGGCTGCGCGGGCGCCCACTCGGTGGGCGACGGCATCACGGGCCTGCCGGCGGGCGCGAAGTCGCTGCACGGCGAGCGCGTGGCCTTCGGCGTAATCTGCCAGCTGGTGGCGGAGAATGCGGGCAGCGCGCTGATCGACGAAGTGGTGAACTTCTGCCTGGACGTGGGGCTGCCGGTAACCCTCGCCGATCTCTGGGTCGAAAAGACGCCGGAGAACCTCCGGGTCATCGCGGAGGTCAGCCAGCACTCCTTCTGGAACGCCGAGCCCTTCAACATCTCCATTGAGCAGATCATCGACGTGGTGCTGGCCGGAGACGCCATCGGCGCCTACTACAAGGCCAGACGGGCAAAATAATGCAGAACTTCGGGGCGCCGCAAGGCGCCCCGATTCATCTCGAGAGGAGGAGAAACCATGAACGCAATGTCGGAAATCGCGCGGATCGGCGTGGTGCCGGTCATCCGGATTGAGGACGCGAACGACGCGGTGCCGCTGGCGGAAGCGCTGAAGGTGGGCGGCGTGCCCGTGGCGGAGGTGACATTCCGAACCGCCTCGGCGGAGGAATCCATCCGCCGCATCGCGGAAGAGGTGGACGACATCCTGCTGGGCGCCGGCACGGTGCTGACCGTGGATCAGGTGGAGCGCGCAAGAATGGCCGGCGCGAAGTTCATCGTGTCGCCGGGGTTTGACCGGGAAATCGTGCTCAGATGCCTCGAGCTGGGGATGGACGTTTTGCCCGGCTGCGCCACGCCCTCGGAGATCATGGCGGCGGTCAAGCTTGGGCTGAAGGCGGTCAAGTTCTTCCCCGCGTCGGTGTACGGCGGCCTCGCCGGCATCAAGGCGCTGTCGGCCGCGTTCCCGGGACTGGGCTTTGTGCCCACTGGCGGCGTGGGGGCCGGCAATCTGGCCGATTATCTGGGCTTCAAGCCCGTCATCGCCTGCGGCGGCAGCTGGATGGTGAACGCGAAGAACCCCGCGGAGACCACGCGGCTCTGCCGGGAAGCCCGCGCCATCGTTCAGGAGATTCGAGGGTAGGAGATCATTTCAGGCGGGCGTCCGTTTGGGCGGACGCCCGCGGCGCGCAGAAAACCCCGAGGGTTTTTCAGCGCGCAGGAAAGCATGCGCAAGCCCGAAACTCCCCGGAATCTCCGAGGGGCTCAGGAACCTGCGAAATCATTTCAGCCACCGGTGCGCGCACCGGTGGCTGAAATGCGTTTCCGGCGCGCAGGCCACCGGAAAAACGAAGGCGGCGCCTGGGTTTGCCAACCGCTTGAGGGCGTCCGCAACGGCGGACGCCCTCAAGCGGAAATTCCACGGCTGTTTTGGCGCGCCCTCTACGCAAAGCCCTTCAGCCGCCGCGCCACATAGTGGGAATCCGCGCTGTAGAAGCTGAGGGGCTTGATCGTGCAGGCCACGGTGTTCAGGTAATCCAGCCCGCCCTGCTGGATGATCATCACCTGGTTGCGCACGCTGTTGGTGTAGTACAGGAACATGGCCACATGCCCGTTCCGGATGAACATATCGCCGGGGCGAAGGTTCAGATAGCCGCCGCTCTTGGCCTTGGTGGCGACTGTCTTATAGGCCGAGGATATCTTCATGTCGTCGGACCTCAAGTACGAACGGGAGGTGCCCAGCCCCCACACGCTCATCGACACAAAGGAGGAGCAGTCGTTGCCCGGATAGTACCGGTCCTTAAGGTAGGCGTTGTAGTAGCTGTTGCCGGACTGCTTGACAAAATACCGCTTGCTCACCGCCTTGGCCACGTTGAAGGTGCGGTTATACTGGGTATATGGCAGCCCGTAATACACCACGTTTTTCAGATACCGCTTGTTGTGATCCGACCAGTAGAGCACCGCCCGGCTGCTCATCCACGGGATGCTGGCCATATCGAAGGCGCGCAGCAGGATCTTCTTGCGCGAGGTCGCCTCGGTGGAGGAGATCGCGCCGGTCAGGCGCAGCGCGTCCACCTGCCCGACGGCGTAATCCTTGACCGCCGCGATCTTGGCCAGGTTTTCCCGGATGCCGGAGACGGCGGTAATCTGCTCCGGCAGCTCGCGGACCGGCGTCGCGTCCAGCACCACCACCCGCTGCTGGGCGGTTTTTTGGTCCGCCGTCACGGTGATGGTGGCGGTTCCCTGCGAATAGCCCGTCACCACGCCGTCCGACACATCCGCCACGGCGGGGTTGTCGCTCTCCCAGGTCACCGCCTGGGAGGCGGTGTCGGGCAGCACCCGGGCGAAGAAGGTCACCCGTCCCCCTTCCAGCAGCACGCTGTCGCCCGCGTCGATGACCACGCCTGTCACGGTCTTGGTGTCCACCACCTTGATCGTCCGGGTGGCGTAGACGGACGGGCGCACCTTCGAGCGCACGCGGATCCGGGCGGAGCCCACCTTCTTCGTCGTCACCAGGCCCTCTTGGTCCACGGTGGCCACCGACCGGTCGCTGGATGCCCAGGCCACCGAAGGGTTGGCGCTGGCGGGCGACACGGTATCGCTCAGCTGAAGGGTCTCGCCCCGCTCGATGGTCGTGGCCGAGGGCGGAATCGTGAGCCGCGTGGGCAGCGGCAGGTTTTTCACCCGCACCACGACGGAGCGGCGGATGGCGCCGTTGCGGGTGGAGACGGCGCGGATGATCGCCGTGCCCGCCTTCCGCGCGGTGATGAGGCCGTCGGCGTTGACCTGCGCCACCGAACCCTTCGTGGTGGTAAAGGCAAGCGTCTGGATGGCGCTGTCCGGCGCCACCGTGGGCGTCAGCTGAAAAGTGCCGCCCACCCGCAGGTTCAGGCTGTAGGCGTTCAGCGAGATGGCGGAGGGCGACAGGCTGTCCGTCACCACCACGGTCGCCCGGGTCCAGGCGCTGCGCGTGGCGGGGCGCGCGCTGACGGTGGCGCGGCCGATGCGGTAGGCGGTGATCAGCCCCGCGGAGGATACCGACGCCACGGCCCGGTTGCTCGAGCTCCATACAATCTTCTGGCTGGCGCCCGAGGGCAGCACCACGCCGTTCAGCGGATGGGTATTTCCCGCGGCCAGATCGATCTCCACCAGCTTCGCGTCCAGCTCGACGCTCCGCTGGGAGACGGCCAGCGCGGTCCCGGGCAGCGCGACGAGGGCGATCATCGCGGCAAGGCATAGGCTCAGCGCTCTCAGACATGTTCGCATGGGCTTTCCCTCCTTGGTTGGTCGCGCGCGCCATGTCCCGCCGCGGGCGCGCAAGGCCCCGGCGAGTCATGAACCGAAAAATCAGACGGCAAAGGGCAGCCCTTTCGGGCGGCGGGCGCGGGGAGCGCCCTCGATGATCAGCGTATGCAAATGTTTCCTTTTTTGTCATTATACCATGGGGATTTTTTCCGCGCAAGGCGGGGCTTTCCCGGCCGGGGCCGCGTCCGCGCCAAGAAAACCTCTCTATGCATGACCGCGCCGCCGTGCTAAGATGATGGCGGAATGATTCAGGCGGAAAGGGCGGTAACATGACGTTTTTTGAACCGGAATGGGAAAGCCTCTCCCGGCACGCGCTGCCCGGCTGGTACGATGACTGCAAGCTGGGCATCTTCATTCACTGGGGGCTGTACTCGGTGCCCGCCTGGGCCGAAGTCACCTGGGAATTGGGCGGCGAGCCCTCCGCGGAGGCGTGGTTCCGCCACAATCCCTATGCGGAGTGGTACCAGAACACCATCCGCATCCCGGATTCCCCCGCGCGCAGGCGTCACGACGAGGTGTACGGGCGGGATTTCCCCTATGAACGCTTCGCGGAGGCGTTCACCTGCGAAAAGTGGGATCCCGCAGGGTGGGCGCGGCTCTTCCGCGAAGCGGGCGCGGGCTACGCGGTGCTGACCACCAAGCATCACGACGGCTTCTGCCTGTATCCGTCCAAGTACACCCCCTACAACGCGGGGAACCTGGGCCCGAAGCGGGACCTGATGGGCGAGCTCACGGCGGCGGTCCGGGCCGAAGGCCTCAAGATGGGCGCATACTTCTCGGGCCTTCTGGACTGGACGACCTTTGACCGCCCCCGGACCCGCCACACCAACGCCGACGCCTACAACCGCACCGATGCCTTTGCGGACTACTCGTTCAACCAGGCGACGGAGCTGATCGACCGCTATGGGCCGGCCCTCCTCTGGAACGACATCGGCTGGCCGGAGAAAGGCCGCGCGGACCTGCCCCGCCTCTTCGCCCACTACTACAACACCGTGCCCGACGGCGTGGTCGACGACCGGTGGGATGTGGCGCATTGCGATTTTACCACAGCGGAGTACCAAACCGGCAGGCGGTCTCTCGACAAAAAGTGGGAGATGTGCCGCGGGCTGGGGCTTTCTTTCGGGTACAACCGGAACGAGGGTGAGGAAACGGTCCTTTCCGGGCGGGATCTGGCGCGCCTTCTGGCCGAATACGTCAGCCAAAACGGGAACCTCCTCATCAACATCGGCCCCCGGGCGGACGGCACCATTCCGGAAATCCAGGCCGACCGGCTCCGGAAGCTGGGTGCGTGGCTGAAAGCGCACGGCGAGGCCATCTACAAAACCCGGCCCTGGATGGAAAGGCAGCGGGACGAGCTCCCCGGCGGCGCGACGGCCTTCTACACCCGCAAGGGGCGGGACCTCTACGCCGTCGTGGACGGGCTGGCCCCGGGCGCCCACGCCGTCCGCCTGCCGGTGGCGGACGCCTCGCTGCCGGTGGCGGTTCCGGACGAATACCCCGTCCACCTGCGGCTGAAGGATTTTTTCGCGTAAGCGCCGACCCGAAAAAATCGGGTTTGGGCGAAGCTGCCGCCGAACGCGGCCGGAAGGCACCCCGGCGTTATTGCGCCCGGGCGGCGGCGCGGGCGTGAACGAAAGCTTCCACGCACGACTCCACCGCCTCCGGCGTGGTCCGCCACGAGGACACGCTGATGCGGATCACGCGGCGGCCCCGCCACGACGCGCCGCCGCACCACAGGACCCCGCCCTCCTGGATCCGCTTCAGCACGGCGCCGGTCTCTTCATCGGTGCCGCACCGGACCAGCACCTGGTTAAACGCCACCTCGTTTTCAATCGAAAAACCGCGCTCCGACAGGCGCTCTGCGAAGTACGAAGCGTTCCGGCACAATTCGTCCACCAGTGCGCCGACGCCCGTACGGCCCAGGAATTTCAGCGTTGCCCAAAGCTCCACGCTCCGGGCGCGCCGGGACATTTCCGGCGTGTACAGCATGGGGTCCCGCTCTCCGCCGTACTGGATGTAGGAGCCGGAGGCGCGCATCGCGCGCGTCAGCGCCTCCCGGTCACGAACCAGCGCGATGCCCAGATCATAGGGTGCGTTCAGCGTCTTGTGGGCGTCCGCCGACCAGGAGTCCGCCCGCTCGAATCCGGCGATCAGCCCTTTTTTTGCTTCGGAAGCCGCAGCCCACAGCCCGAAGGCGCCGTCCACGTGAACCCACGCGCCCGCGCGCGCCGCCCGTGCGCACAGCGCCTCCATGGGGTCGAAGGCACCGCCGTTCACATTGCCCGCCTGCAGAATGAGCAGCGTGCGCCCGTCCAGCCCGGGCAGGCGATCCGGATCGATGCGCCCCTCGCCGTCGACGTCCGCCCAGATTATCTGGCGGCGGCCGATGCCCAGCAGCGACAGCGCCTTCACCACCGACGCGTGGGCCTGCTCGCCCAGCACGACGCGGATCTCCGGCGCGCCGAACAGCCCTTGCGCCAGCGCGTCCCAGCCCTGCCGGCGCATCAGCTCATCCCGCGCCGATGCCAGCGCAGACAGAATCGCGGTGGACGAGCCGCTCACAAATCCCGCGGCGGTCCCTTCCGGCAGGCCCAGAAGGTCCACGATCCACCGCTCGCACACGTCTTCCAGCTTTGCCGCCACCGGAGACATCACAAAAAGCGCGCTGTTCTGGTTCCACGCGTCGGCCAGCCACTTGGCGGCCACCGCCGCCGGAAAGCTTGCGCCGTTGACAAACCCAAAATACCTGCCCCCGCTCTGCGCCACCGCCGCCTTGGACCCCACGGAATGCAGTGTCTCCAGCATCTCGAGGGGATCGGAAGGCGCGTCGCCCAGCGGTTCGTCAAAGGCGGCGAGCGCCGCAAGCGCCGCCCCGTCCGGGTATACCCGGCCTCGGTCCAGGCCATCCATGTATTCGCAGGCGCAGTTTTTCGCGCGCTCAAACAGCGCGCCGGACTCGTTCTGCGCCCGGATGCCCGCCCGGATCTCCTCAAATTCCATGATGATCGCCTCTTTCCGCTTTTTGCCGCTACGCAGCCAGTGTATCGCCGCCGTTCCCCCCTGTCAATCCTTGCCGGCCCGGTTTGCGCAAGCCGCCCCGCTGTCCGCCGCCGGCAGTTCCATCGAAACTTAACGCAATGCCCCGTTAATTTTTCGCGCCGGATGGGTTCCCCCTGGCAGTACGTTGGTTATGACTAACCGCATGAGTCGGAGGGTTCTCATGCGCAAGGGTTCTGTCGCGGCTCTTGTTGTGCTGATGTGCGTGGCGCTGGGGATCGGTTCGGCGGCTCAGGCATCGGGCGACAGCGTGAAAATGCTGGACGCGCGGGAGATTGCGCTGCCGGAAGGGAAAGAAGTGTTCGAGGGCGTTACGATGACCGACAAGTCCGACGGCACATACAGCTACAAAGTCGGCGATATGGCGGTCGAGAACCGCGATCTTGCGCTGAAGGACACCCTGGTGTCCCTCAGCGATGAAGGCGAAATCGAACCCTTCCCCTTCGTGACCATCGACGAAAACAATCTGGACGCAACCGGCCCCGAGGGCAAGACCGCCCGTTTCGCGCGCCATGCGGAGGGCGAAAAAGCGGACTGACAAAGCGCAAAGCCCGATGTGGCAGGATTCGGCCGGGCGGTCGGGCCCCGCCGCTTTATGTTCAAAGCCCGCAGTCTCCGGAGAACTCCGAAAAAAAGCGGGCCGGGTGATGCGATCCATCCAAACATTCTATCGCCGCCCGGGCGGATCTTTTTGCCCTTGGAAAACTGATTTCCCTGGCAACGCTTGAATTTATCGGGTTCCGCCCCTCCTTTTGATGACGGAGCACAGTTTCAATGCCTCGGATAACGCCAGTAAACTGATGATTGCGGAATCAATGCATCGTACCACAAGGGCGCCGTATTGAGCGTCCGAAAGCGCGACGATGGCGTTCCAGATCATCAATGTGAGCAGCGCCACCGCGATGAACGCGCTCCAGAACACGGCCATTGGCCGCGAAGGCACAGGGTGCATCCTCTTTGTGGGCCGCTTGCGGCGCTCGAATAAAAACCACGTTATCGCGATCAGCCCGGCCAGCGTACTGCCATGCTGCAGAATTTTGTACACCGGAATGCCCATACCGTGGATTCTGATCGTTTCGTCCAGCATGGCCGCGCGCTTTACCATGGCGCCATCGGCATGCGTAAACGAATCCCACACGATATGCGAAAGGATGCCAATCAGCGCAGAGTAAAAAAACACAAGCGCGGCGTAGATTCCGTTGCGGAATTGCCGTTTTGGGGGTTGAAATGCATACGGAAGATATGTGCCGATGGCCGGCAATATCAAATGCCTGCCCACGAAATAAACCGCGACCACAAGCGGCAGATCGAACAGCATCATACCCGGCAGCGTGTGCCCATAAATCCCGTAGGGGCGGCCTCTTAAAAAATACTCAAAATCAGGCGCCATGGTGCCCAGAACCACGGCATCCATCCTGAGGCACTTTCGATACCGCAAAAACAGCATTGCGGCGGCCGGGTGTGCGAAGGTAAAAGGCATCCCTTGCCGACCTCCATCTCTGTGGGCCATCGCCCCATTATAACACAAAGCCGCAAGTCCGCTGAAATCAGCATCGTACCCAGATCGGCAGCTTCCCCAAACCCCTGAGGGCGCGGTCTACGGAACGGACGCTAAAAGGAGGTGGCCCCGCATGGGATCGCAAAACAAGCAAAAACATGTCCCTTGCCGCTGCACAGGGATCATGTCTTGTCCGGCTTCTCAGGCGTGGATATGGCAGTATAGGCTCAACCATTCTTGAGAAAGCAAACGCACAGGCATGTCTATATTTGCGTTTTGTGTTGTTAACCATCTTCGGTGAACGGAAACTTATTTCATTATTCGGGATCGTAAAGATCATCTATCTTTTGCTCTAGTCGGTTTCGCTGCACTCCAAACGCCTTCGATTTCGTTCAATCTGACAAAATCAGCATTCTGGGCCGTATTGCAACGAGTGTTATCCCAATTCCTTTTTTATGCGACACCCTGGCATACTCGTCTCGCTTCAAAATGAGGACTTCGCCCTCCTTGAAATCCTTTCCCAACACTACAAACACGAAGGAGCGAGAAAACGGCACGGTCGTTCTCAAATTCTTCTTGCACATCTCCAAGGATTTCCAAAAGGAGAAACTGAAGGAGCGGCTGGAAAACCCGGAGAAGAACTGGAAGTTCTCCGAATCGGATTTGAAAGAGCGCA
>JAEZTL010000040.1 GCA_023421395.1 Bacillota bacterium
GTAAACGTGCTGGCGATGGGTGCGTTCTACGTGGCGCCGCAGATGGGGATCGAGATTGCGGAGGCGTACCTTGGGAACGAACTGGGGAGCGGGTACGAGTGGTGGCCGAACTTCTACGAGTTTCACAAGCTGGCGATCGACGAGCTGGAGGCGTTCGACTACGAGGAATACAAGAAGAACGGATTCAGGATGAAGCACCTGGGGGACTTCCCGCTGAAGCTGGAGAAGAAACCGGAATGCTGCTAGCGCGGCGCGCCGGGGCGTAAAAGGAATCGAGGGCGGCCGGCCGGCGGACCGGCCGCCCTCGCGCGCCGGGGAGGGAAGCGCCGTTTCGGCAAAATTGTTAATTTCCGGCGGCGACGCTTGACAGGGCCGCGCCGGGTGCTATAATCAAAATATAAACCTGCGACGCGGAAGAGTACGCGCGACCATCCGATTTCCAGAGAGCCGCCGGTGGTGCGAGTGCGGTATGAGGATGCGGGCGGAATGGACCGCGGAGGGCGGAGCGAGCGGCACGGCCGTTAGTATCCGACGGGGGCTTCACCCGTTATCAGCGAAGCGCATATGCTGGTATGCGAAATGAGCGGCCGATAAAAAGGCAACACGGGTGGCACCGCAGACGTCAAGTCTGTCCCATGGAGAATTGGGACAGGCTATTTTTATTGCCCGCAACCGGCAACTAATTTAGAGGAGGACGCCATCATGAAGAACGTGCCCTATCGCTACTATCTGCCGGAGGAGAAGGTTCCCAAGTCCTGGTACAACCTGCGCGCGGACATGAAAGAGAAGCCCGAGACCCTGATGAACCCCGGCACCGGAAAGCCCGTGACCTTTGATGACCTTACCCCGGTGTTCTGCGACGAACTGGTGCGCCAGGAGTTGGACGACGATACGGCGGAATTTCCGATTCCCCAGCCGATTCTCGACATGTACCGCATCTACCGGCCCTCGCCGATCATCCGCGCCTACCGGCTGGAGGAGGCGCTGAAGACCCCCGCCCGCATCTACTACAAGTTCGAAGGCAACAACACCTCCGGAAGCCACAAGCTCAATTCCGCGCTGGCTCAGGCCTACTACGCCAAGGCGCAGGGCATGAAGTCCCTCACCACCGAAACCGGCGCGGGCCAGTGGGGCACGGCGCTTTCCGAGGCCTGCGCGGCCTTCGGGCTGGACCTGACGGTCTATATGGTGAAGGGTTCCTATAACCAGAAGCCCTACCGCAAGGACGTGATGCGCACCTTCGGGGCGAAGGTCATCGCCAGCCCCAGCGACACCACAAACGCCGGACGCGCGATCCTTCAAAAGGCCCCGGACACCACCGGCAGTTTGGGTTGCGCGATCTCGGAGGCCGTGGAAAAGGCCGTGACCACCCCAGACTGCCGCTATGTACTGGGTTCGGTATTGAATCAGGTGCTGCTGCACCAGTCGGTGATCGGGCTTGAAAGCTACGAGGCGCTGAAGGAGTTCGGCGAGTACCCGGACGTGATCATCGGCTGCGCGGGCGGCGGCAGCAACCTCGGCGGGCTGATCGCGCCGTTCATGCGGGATACGCTCAGGGGCGAGCGAAAGGGCACGCGCTTTGTGGCGGTGGAACCCGCCTCCTGCCCGTCACTCACCCGCGGCCGGTTTGAGTACGATTTTTGCGACACCGGCAAAATCACGCCCATGGCCAAGATGTACACGCTGGGCGCGGAATTCATCCCTTCGCCCAACCACGCGGGCGGCCTGAGGTATCACGGCATGTCGCCGATGATTTCCAAGCTCTATCACGACGGTTACCTGGAGGCGGTGGCCTACGAGCAGACCCAGGTGTTCGACGCGGCGGTGCAGTTCGCCCGGCTTGAGACCATCCTGCCCGCGCCGGAATCCTCCCACGCGATCCGCTGCGCCATGGACGAGGCGGTTCGCTGCCGCGAGACCGGCGAGGAGAAGGTGATCCTCTTCGGGCTGACCGGTACCGGCTACTTCGACATGTCCGCCTACGCCAGCTACTTCGACGGCACCATGACCGACCACGTGCCGGGCAACGACGAGATTTTCGCGCGGTAACCCGAGTCACGTGCCACCGGCTTCGCCGGTGGCTTCATTAGGCCCTGTAAGGGTCTGGCACCGGCCGCGTTACTCGCGCTCTGAAGGCCTGACAATCGCACCGTTTTCTCAGACAGCCACCCTCATCGGGTGGCTGTCTTCCGCCTCGGGTTCCGAGAATTTAGAAATCACTGACTTCGTCACAGAAGTTGCGCTGACAGAAAACTCTGAACCCACCCGTCGGCGCGCCCGTGAACGGGTTCAGGTACTCCTTCATGCTCATCGGCTCGGCGATCTGATCTTCTTCCGACTGCTTTTGGATGTACTTCGCGATCGCAGTTTTATGGCGCCCGACCGTATCCACGCAGTACCCTCTGCACCGGAAGTACCGGTTCCCGTACTTGTCCTTCAGGCTCGCAAACCTGTCGAAAATCATCAGCCTCGTTTTCCCTTTCAAGATCCCCATGAACCGCGATCCCGGCATCTTCGGCGGGATGCTCACCGGCAGATGGGTATGGCCGGGCATGCGTTCGCTTCCATGACCTCCGCCCCGTTCCGCTCGCACACCGTCCGGATCATCTTCCCGCTCTTCGCCGGGTACTTCCCGTAGATTGCCTGCCGTCTGTACTGCGGGCTAATACGATGTGCTGTTGACACCGCCGTTTCGCGTGTGCCGGACTGCCTATGTCGTTACCCATTGACTGTTCCTCCTAATCCTTGGCTTGGCGCGACTGCCAGGTCGTTCCCATTCCAGCATAGGAGGATGTTCTTATTCATATCCTTAGCCTTTTGCCCACCGGCCTAGCCGGTGGTTCTCCGGACAAGAGAGGCGCCCGGAAGGCATTGCCTTCCGGGCGCTTTTTGCGAGGTTATTACTTGCCGGCCGGGCTTTCCGGATGGTCGCTGAAGTGCATCAGGATGACCATCGGCTCCGTCTTGGACTCGTTGACGAAGGTGACGCCCGCCTTGGATGCGGACTCGGTCACGAAGTACTCGTCGCTGGTGAGCTGGCCAAAGCGAATCATGGACGGGGCGGAGAGCTCATTCCCGCCGATCTTGCCGTGGCCGCCCACGCAGATCAGGCCGTAGGCCGCGCTGTCGCGGTAGGTGACGGAGCGGCCGGGTTCGATGGTCAGCCGCTTCGCGCCGGCGGAGACGCACTTGTAGCAGATCCACTCGGCCAGGTAGCCCTCGTCCGCCATCGCCGCTTCGTCGCCCGCGGGGAAGGGCAGCATCAGCCGGTTGGAATAGAAATTCGGATCCACGTTGACATCCCAGTCGATGACGTCCATCAGGTAATCAAAGTCGCCGATTTTATCCTTCGGGCAGTTCTTCCAGAGCAGGCCCTCCGGCACCGCGTGGTCATAGTAGAGCACGCTCTGGTACATGGCGTACACGTCGGAGGCGAACTGCGGCTCGTAGGTGCAAAGGCTCGCCGGCGCGTGCAGCACTCCCGGCGGCACGTCCCAGCCGGTGTCCACGCGGATCTTGTACGCGCGGGACAGCTCCAGAAGGTGGTTGTCGCCCTTGGCGAAGTCCTGAAGCGCCTTTTTCACCTGCTCTTTGGGCACGCCGGGGTTGATGCCGAAGAAGGTGAAGGGGAATTCCGCGCCGTAGTTGTTGTACTGGGCGGGGAAGAAGTACATTTCGGGCTTGCCACTCTCGCCCACGAGGCCCGCGTGGGCGTCGTCGTGGTGGATGTGATGGGGCAGCGGGCCCATGTTGTCGAAGAACTTCGAGAACATCGGCCAACGGCCGTACTTGCCGTAGAGAGATTCGCCGATGAAGGCGCCCTTCAGGTGGGACACCGCGTCGGTCAGGAGCGCCTTTTCCTTGCCGTCGGCGGTCACGATGTAGCTCAGGCCCTCGTCCTCCGGAGTGCCGGGGCCGTTGTCCGCGGGGGTGGTGGAGGCGAACCAGCGCTCGTCGATGCCGCCGCGCGCCAGGCCAAGAGAGAAGTAGTCGTCGGGATGCAGCCGGAGCCTCCTGCCCGGACGGCAGAACGAGCGCGGCACCCATGCCGGCGCGAGGCGTACAACGCCCTTGCCTTCGTCAATCGCCTTTTCGATGACCGATATCTTTCCCATGTCAAACCCTCCTTAGCTGATGCCGTATCTTCGCTTACGCGAGCGCGTCCCGTGCGAACGCACACACGCCTGAAAGCCGCCGGAGCCAGTCCTCGCGGCCGTCGTGCCAGAGTTCGGTGACGAAGAGGCCCACGCCCTGGTCGAGCGCAGCCTTCGCGCCCTTCGGGAAATCTACGTGGCCGTCGCCAAAGTCCAGGTCCCGGTAAACGCCGGGGCGGGTATCCTTGAGGTGCATCGCCACCAGACGGCCGCGCCCGGACTCAATGTCCCGGTATAGGTCATGGCCGTACTTGACCGAGGCGTTGGTGAGGTTTCCAAGGTCCGGGTACACGCCCAGATACGGGGAGTCCACGGCCTGCACGAAGGCCATGGCCTTGCCCACGGTGTCCATGAAGGGAGTTTCCATGGTTTCAAACCCGGTCATCACGCCGTAACGCGCGGCGTAGGCCACGCCCTTCGCCAGGTTTTCCGCGAACATTGCCAGCGTGTCCGGCCCGCCCTCCTCATAGTACACGTCGTAGCCCGCCAGCTGGATGATCCGGATGCCGGCGGCGTCCGCGAAGCGGACGGCTTTTTCGAAGATCTCCATGCCCCGCGCCCGGATTTCTGGGTTCCGGCTGCCCAGCGGGTACTTGCGGTGGCCGCTCAGGCACATGGTGCGGATGGGAAGGCCCGTTTCCCGAACGGCGGCGAGGAGACCGTCCATCTCCGCGGCGCCCCAGTCGAGGCGCGCGAGGCGGCCGTCGGTTTCGTCAATCGAGATTTCCAAAAAGTCATAACCCGCGCGCTTCGCGGCGTCGAGGCGGTCGCGCCAGTTTAGCTCCGGCGGCGTCGCCTTTTCATAGAGCCCAAGTCGTACTTTGGCCATGTCAGCGCTCCAGTTTGGCCCACACGGGGGCCAGCGCGTCCACCACGGCGGCGAAGCCGCGGTACTTGCGGTCGTAGATTTCCTTCAGCGCCGGGTTCGGGTGGTAGGTGCGGCTGACCTTGACCATCGCGCCGGCCGCGGCGGCGAGATCCGGGTACAGCCCGGCGGCCACGGCGGCGGTCATCGCCGCGCCCAGCGCGCCGAGTTCCTTGACCTCGATGGTCTCCACATCCATCCCCAGAATGTCCGCGAACATCTGCACCCACATGGGCGCGTTGGTCACGCCGCCGGCGAGGCGGATGCCCTTGGGCGCCCGGTCACGGCTCTTCAAAAGCCGCTCGATGTGCAGCCGGTGGCCGAATACGATGCCCTCGTACACCGCGCGCAGCATGTGGCTGCGGGTGTGGGCGGCGCTGACGTTGACAAACGCCGCGCCGGCGCGGGGATCATCGCTGCCGCCGTAGAGGTAGGGCAGGAAGAGGATGTTGGTTTCGTCCGCGCCGACGGACTCCACCATTTCGTCCGCCACCTGGTAGAGCTTGCGGTCGCCCGCGGCTTCTTTCAGGAAGCTCTTGACAAACCATTCCTGATTGGAGGCGGAGGTGGGGGAGCACTCCTCCACCAGATACATATCCGGGAGGCAGTAAAGGGAGTTCATCTTCACCGAGCCATCCGTGACAGGTTTGCGGGAGGCGTACTCGTTGATGCTCCAGGTGCCGGCAATCACCGCGAGGTACGTGTCGTCCACCACGTTCATGCCAATGGCGCAGGCATCGATATCGAAGAGCCCCGCCGCCACGGGCGTGCCCTCGGCGAGACCGGTGGCCGCGGCGCACGCCTTCGTCACCTTGCCGCAGAACTGGGACGAATACACCGTCGGCGGCAGCTTGCCCCGGATCTCCTCAAGGCCGAAAAGCGCCAGAATCTCGTCGTCAAAGGCGGCGGTGGAGAGATTCACGAGGCTCGAACCGGAGATGTCCGTGATCTCCGCATACGCTTCGCCCGTCATGCGGTAGCGCACGTAATCCTTCACGCCGAAGATCCATTTGGTCTTCGCCAGCACCTCCGGCCGGTTCTGCTGGAACCACTTGAGCAGCGCCACCGGTTGGGAGGCCAGCACGCTCTGGCAGGTGAGGGGGAACGCCTTTTCGGCGGTGCCGTCCCGGTACCAGTCCGCCACAATCTGGTAGGCACGGCTGTCGGTGGACACGATGCCCGGGTAGGCGGGCTTTTCATCCGCGCCCCACAGGTACAGCCCCTTGCCGTGACCGGAGAAGGATACGCCGGCGATGTCCCCGGCGTCGACGCCGGAGGCCGCGATGGTCTCCCGGATGACTTCGCAGTTGGCCCGCCACAGAAGCTCCATATCGCGCTCGGTATAGCCTACCTTGGGCGTCTCCATGGGGGTCATGCGGCTGGCGGACGCTACCGCCCGGCCGCCTTGGTCGAACAGCACCGCCTTTGAGCTGGTACCACCGTTATCAAGGCCCAGCAGGTATCGCATGGGGCGCCTCCTTTCGGTTTATCGGGGCATATCCGGATGGTTCGGGCCGAAGTGCTTGAGCAGCACCAGGTCGTCATAGAGGCTCTCGTTGACGATGGTGACGCCCTTTTTCGCGGCGGGCTCGGACACGAAGTATTCGTCCGCGCTCTGTTTGCCGAAGCGCAGCATCACCGGCGCCTCCGCGTTGTGGGGACCGAACTTGCCGTGCCCCTGCACGAAGATGCAGCCGTAGGCGCAGCCGTCGGAAATGGTGACGCGCTGGCCGGGGTACACAGTCAGTTCCTTCGCGCCGAAGTACTCGTTGCCGTAGGAGACCCACTTTTCGATGTGGGCGTCGCTCTGCGAAGCGACGAGCGGCGGGCGGAAGTAGTGCTTTTTGTAGTGCGGATCGGTGTTCTTGGGCCAGTCGAGCAGCGAGAAGACGTAGTCGATGTCGTCCTGCCTGTCGGCCGGGCACTCCTCCACCAGCATCCTGCGGGGATAGATTTCGCCGGACACCACGTTCTCCTGAACGGAGTTGACGTCGCTGTTCCACTGGGGCTCGTAGGTCAGGACCGACGCGGGCGCATGGATGACGCCGGCGGGGGTATACCAGCCGGTGCCCAGCGAGACACGGTAGGCGCGGGACAGTTCGGTGATGCGGGTGTCGCCCTTCAGGTAGTCGCGCAGCCGCTGTTTGACTTCCTCCGGATCGGTGTCCGGATCAAAGCCGAAGTAGGTGGCGTTCATTTCGCCGGTATGGTTGTTGAGCTGCGGCGGGAAGTAGTAGGACTCGGGCTTGCCCAGCTTGCCTACCTTGGCCGCGTGCTCAAACATCAGGTGCACATGGTGGAACAGCGGGTTCTGGAAGTCGAAGAACTTCGAGTACATCGGCCAGCCGCCGTATTTTTCCATCAGTACGCGGCCGATGAGCTCCTCGCCCAGCACGTCCACCGCTTCCTTGAGCGTGAACTTTTCATCGCTGTCGTGGGACACGGCCACGTAGCTCATGCCCTCGTCGGGCGCGGCTAGCGGGCCGTTCTGCGCGCGGATGACGGAGGAGAACCAGCGCTCTTTGATGGAGCCGCGCTCGATGCCCAGCGCGTAGTAGTCGTCGGGATGCAGCTTCAGCCGGCGGCCGGCCTTGCCGAACTGCCGGGGCACAAACACGGGGTTCAGGCGGAATACGCCGCCGCCCTCGGCCAATGTCTTGCGGATCAACGCTTCATTGCTCATACATATATCCCCTCAAGTATATTGTTTGAACCGTTTGCGGCCGGCAAACGGTCAGAGAACACCTTTTTGCAGCACGATGTTGGCATAGCGGGCGGTGGTGGCGGTTTGAACAATCGCGTAAGCGGAGCGGGCCTGCTCGTAAAACGGAAGGCGGTCGATGAGGGAAAACTGCTTAAAAGCGCGCTGGAAGTCCAGATCGCGCAGGATGTCGCCGTATTCGTTCCAGATCTCGGGGACGGGTTCGGTGGGCAGGTTGCGCATCAGCCGCACGGGGTCGGATACGAAGGTATCCAGCGGGAAGAGCGGCAACAGCGCGCGGAGAAGATCGGGAATCTCGACGCCGTCCAGCCGGATCAGCCGCTTCGCGCAGGATTCGGCGGGGAAGTTGGCGTCGGCCAGGATGAGACAGTCGCTGTGCCCCATGTCCATCATGGTCTTCACCAGTTGTGAGGAGAGGATGACCGGAATGCCTTTGAGCATAGGCGCCTCCTGAAAAGGAAGCCGCCATGCGGCCGGCCGGCTGACGCGCAGCGTTTCGCATAGCGGCTTCGTCGTTACCCGCTCAGGTTAGAGGCGGGTGCTTACATGAACTGGTCCACGTTGTCCTTGGTCACCAGCACGAAGGGGATCATCACGTCGTCGTGCTCAACGGTGCCGGCCTTGGCGCACTCGAGCGCCACGTCCACGGAGGTCGCGCCCTGGCCCGCCGCATCCTGGAACACGGTGCAGTCGAGGCGGCTGTCCTTCACGGCCTGCAGCGCATCCGCGATGGCGTCGATGCCGATGACGATGACCTGATCCTTGCGGCCCGCGGCCTCAACGGCTTCCAGCGCGCCCATGGCCATGTCGTCGTTCTGGCAGATGATGGCGTCCAGATCCTGGTAGGTGGTCAGCCAGTTCTCAGCCAGCGCAAGGGCTTCGGCGCGCTTCCAGTTGGCGGTCTGCTCCTGGAGCACTTCGATCTTGCTGCCGTTGAAGAGGTTCTCTTCGATGCCCTGCTTGCGGTAGATCTGCGGCGACACGCCGATGGGGCCCATCATGTAGCAGACCTTGGCGTCTTCGGGCAGCACGGTTTTGAGGAAGTCGGCCTGGATCTTGCCGGCGTCCACGTCGTCAGAGCCGACGTAGCAGGTGGCCTTGTCCGAGTTGTTGGTCAGCGTATTGCACTCGATGACCGGGATGCCCGCGTCGATGAACATGTCGACGATGGGGGCGCTGCCCTCGACGTCCACGGCGTTGAGGATCACGGCGTCCACGCCCATGGTCTTCATGGCCTCGGCCTGCTCAAGCTGCTTGTTGATGTCGCCTTCGGCGTCCTGCATGAGAAGCTCCACCTCGGCGCCCAGCTCGGTGGCACGGGCGACCATGGCGTCGGAGATCTTCTGAACGAAGGTGTCGGCGTTCTGCTTCATCAGGCCCGCGATCTTGTAGGTCTTGGTTTCGGCGCCCGCGGTGACCGCGAAGCTGCCCAGGATCAGGAGCGCGCACATCAGGATAGCTACCATTCGCTTCATGATTCGATTCCCTCCCAAGTGTTGTTTCAATTTACACCGCCGGTGTTTCCGCTATTCCTTGCGCTTCGAGCGCATGTCCATCAGCACAGCGATCAGTATAATGGCGCCTTTAACGATCTGCTGGTAGAAGGACGAAACGTTCAGAAGCGTCAGGGAGTTCGAGAGAACGCCGATGATGATAAATCCGAGGATGGTTCCGGAAAGCGTTCCGATGCCGCCGGACATCGAGGTGCCGCCGATGGCGACCGCCGCGATGGCGTCCAGTTCGTAGCCGCTGCCGGCGGTGGGCTGGCCCGAGGAGATGCGCGCCGCCAGGATCACGCCCACGATGCCCGCCATGAGCGCGGAGATGATGTAGACCATCATTTCCACGAACTTTGTTTTGACGCCGGAGAGCTTGGTCGCGTTCCGGTTGCCGCCGAAGGCGTACACGTGGCGGCCGTAGGTGGTGGTGTTGAGCACGATGCCCGCCACCACGCACACGACGAAGAGGATCCAGATCGGGATCGGGATGCCCAGAAACGCGCCCTTGCCGATGTTGAGGAACGCCTTGTCCGTCACCGCGAAGGGTTTGCCGTCGGAGAATACCAGCGCGAAGCCGCGGCCGATGGTCTGGCCGGCCAGCGTTGCGATGAACGGCGGCAATGAGCAATAGGCGATCATCACGCCGTTAAAGACGCCGAACAGCAGGCTGATTACGATACCGGTGATTGCCGCCACGTACCAGCTGGCGCCGTCGATGAGCATGCTGCCCACCACCACGCCCGTCACCGCCACCAGCGAACCCACCGAAAGGTCGATGCCGCCGGTCAGGATGACGAAGGTCAGGCCCACGGCGAGGATGCCGTTGAGCGACACCTGGCGCAGGATGTTGATGATGTTGCCGGATGACAGGAACACCGGCGACACGATGGCCATTGCGACGACCATCAGCAGGATGAAGACCACCAGGCCCAGCAGGGTATACAGCCCCTTGAACTTGTTGCCACCGGCGGCGGACGCTTTCGGCTGCGACATTTTATGCTCCTCCCAACGCCAGTTTCAGAATATCCTCCTGCGAGGCCGAGGCCACATCGGTAAATTCACCGGTGATGCGCCCGCCCGCCATGACCAGGATCCGGTCGCTCATGCCGATCAGTTCCGGCATTTCCGAGGAGATCATGATGATCGCGATGCCGGACTTGGCCAGTTCGATCATCATGTTGTAGATTTCAGCTTTTGCGCCCACATCGATGCCCCGGGTGGGCTCGTCCAGGATCAGCACCTGCGGCTTTGAAAGAAGGCATTTGGCCAGTACGACCTTTTGCTGGTTGCCGCCGGACAGCGTGCCCGCAAGATCCTGAATGCCGTTCATCTTGACAGTCACCTGTTTTGTGATGCGGTTTACCAAATCCCGCTCCTTGCGATGGTTCATGAAGCTCGCGCGGCTGTACTGATCTTCGTTCTGGACGGACACATTTTCGCGGATGGAGCGGCACAGGATCAGGCCCAGCGCCTTGCGGTCCTCAGAGGCCAGCGCGATGCGGTGGCGCTTGGCGTCCCTGGGGTGGCGGATGGTCACGGGCTTGCCGTTTACGGTGAGTTCGCCGGAGTCCAGCTTATCATAGCCCACCAGCGCGCGCATCACTTCGCTGCGCCCCGCGCCCACCAACCCTGCAAAACCGAGAATTTCGCCGGCGCGCACATCGAAGGAGATGTTTTCAAACATGCCTTTGCGGGACAGCTTCTTGGCCGACAGCGTCACAGCGCCCTTTTGGGCGGTGTTTCGCGGATAACCGCTGGACAGCGCGCGGCCCACCATCATGGAAATGATCTTGTCCCGGGTGGCCTCCCCCCGCGTAAGGCAGCCGATCATCTGGCCGTCCCTGAGCACCGAGATGCGGTCGGACAGTTCAAAGACCTCTTCCATGCGGTGGGAGATGTAGATGATACCCACGCCGCTCTTTTTCAGAAGGCCGATGGTCTTGAAAAGCTCCCGCGCCTCGTTCTCCGAAAGAGAGGAGGTGGGCTCGTCCATGATGATCACCTTGGCGTTGTAGGACACCGCCTTGATGATTTCCATCATCTGGATCTGCGCGATGGAGAGCTGGCTCATCTTCATGGAAGGGGACACGCGGTCCGCCATGTTGTATTTTTCCAGCAGCGCCTGCGTATGCGCGTTCTGCGCCTTCTTGGATACGAAGTGGGTGTGCCCCACCCGCTCCTCGCGCCCGACAAACACGTTCTCCGCCACCGTCATGGCGGGGATCGGGTTGAGTTCCTGGTGGATCATGGAGATGCCCAGGTTCAGCGCGTCCCGGGCGCTCCTGATCTCCGTGGCCTTGCCTTCAAACAGGATTTCACCGCCGTCACCGCGGTAGATGCCCATGATGATCTTCATCAGCGTCGACTTGCCCGCGCCGTTTTCGCCCATCAGCGCATGTACCTCGCCGGCGCGAATGGAAAAATCGACGCCGGAAAGGACGGGAACCCCGAAGAAGGCTTTGCTGACGTTCTTGGCTTCCAAGACGCTAATTTGTTCCGTCACTTCGCCTGCTCCTTTACGCGGCCGGTATGGATTTTGGATCGCGTAATGAGAGTGTAGAAGAAAAACATTTTTCTGTCAAGGTTTTTCTGGGCAATCAGATGAATTTGTGTAGCTTGACGGGAGAAACTGCCGCAAAAGCACAGGTTTTTCGGCAAATTACGACACGAAAACGGAAAAAACTGCCTTCGCCCGGGCGATACTGCCGGGCGAAAGCACAAAATCTTGTGGTTTCACAGAAAAATGCGGGAAAAACGTTATGCGGAACGTTACCAGTCCACCATAATCCAATCCTCCGGCGCATTGGCGGAAGTGGACTTGCGCACCACCAGCCGGGATTCCAGTTCCACCCGCCGGGGCGGCATCGGATCGCCCTGCCGCTGGATTCGGGTAAGCAGCAACCGCGCCGCCTCGATGCCCATGTGCCGCTTGCGGATGTGGATGGTGGACATCGGCGTCTCCATGACGCTGGCGATGAACACATCGTCGTAGCCGATTACCTTGATGTCACCGGGCACGCTCCTGCCCGCCTCGCTGATGGCGCGGAGCGCGCCGACGCTCATCTGGTCATTGGCGATGAACACGCCGTCGATGTCCGGCATCTGGCTGAGCAGCTCGCGCATGGCGGCGTAGCCGCTGCGGTGGGTGTAGTCGCCGTTGGCGATCATGCGCTCGTCCACGGCGAGGCCCGCGGCCTCCATTTCGTTTTTGAAGCCGGTGATGCGGTCCTGGGCCACGCGGGTGAAGATGGGGCCGGTAATGTGGCCGATCCTCCGGCAGCCCACGTCCAAAAGGTGCCTTGTCGCCTTTTCCGCGCCCTTGATGGAGTTGGTGAACACGGAGTCCACACCGTACTTGGAAAAATCCGTCTCGATGGAGACCAGCGCTACCTTTTTTTGGTCGTCGGTCATCCGAAGGATTTTTTTCATCTGCAGCGGCTCGATGCTCTCCGGGAAGATGGAGGAGAACACGATGCCGTCCACCCGGCTGTGCACCAGATGCGCGAGCCCTTCCATCACCCGTTCGATGCTGCCAAACTGGTCGTTCAGGCCGTTGGAGTCGATGATGATCATGTTGTAGCCGTTTTTGTTGAACACCTCGAAGAGCCCCTTGATGACATACGGGTAGAACAGCCCGCAGATGTCCGTGGCGATGACCCCGATGTTGCGGCTGTGGCGGCTCTTCATGCTCTTGGCCACCGGATCCGGCCGGTAGTTGAGTTCCTGAACGGCGATGCGCACGCGCTTGGTCAGTTCCTCCGACACGAATTTGGACTGGTTGATCACGTTGGAGACGGTCGAGATGGACACACCGGCACGCTTGGCGACATCTTTGATGCTGACGATGGCGCACCCCTCCCTCATAAAACGTTTTTCCGGATAAACTTGATTATCGGCTATTTTGGCGCCTTTGTCAAGATACGACACGCCCCGGAAAGACACGATTTGTGGATCTCATCACAGGTTCTCTTTCTTCGAAAAAAGAAAGGGTACGGCGCGGAGAAAACCGTTTAACCTGATTCTGGCTCCGACGATATGGCCTTGGGGTGCAAAGAACGGGGATGTGCGCGGAGGTGATCGCGAAGGGGGAGGCCTCATCCTGAAGAGTGCCGCTGGCGAGACGCCCGGAGATTTTGGGATCCGGGCCCGAAGGCCTATTTTGGGCAATGCGTTTGAACGACCGGGCTGAGAGCCGCGCAGCCCGGTCGCCATCAACAAGCCACACAAAAGAGCGACATTCGCCGTCACGGGAGGGTTGATTGTACCCGGAGAGCGCCGATATCTATGAGTGGAAGCGCAAAAAAAGGAAGGCGAGCCCCATGAGCGTCAGCCTGGTCACGGGTTCCTCCGATACCGGCTCCATCAGCCAGATTCTCAGCCTGAGCAGTGCTGCCACCACCCAAGCGGCATCGACCGGCGCCTCGTCGGATTTGGACACCGTGTCCATCAGCGCGTCCGGGTCGGCCAGCAGTCAGTTGGCGGCGCTGATGCAGCAGCGGCAGAGCCTCATGGCCAGCCGCGCGGAGCTGGTCGGCAGCACCATGGAGAGCGACGGCAGCACCGACGCCATTCAGAACCAGCTGGAGGAGTACGACCGCCAGCTGGAGGACATCGACGCCCAGATTGCGCAGCTGAAAGCGCAGGTGGCCGGTGAGCAGGCCCAGAGCGTGGTCACCTATTCGAAGAGTTCCTCCGCTAAGAACACCGGTGGATCGAATTCCGGGCTCAACAGCGTGCTTGGCCTGGCCGCGAGCTACACATCCGCCCAGACCGCCGCCGGCGTCCAGAAAAAGCTGGACAGACAGGCGGAGGCACTTGCGACCGAGATCGATGCCGACAGGTCCCGGGGCGTTGACACCTCTGACAAGGAGGGTGTGCTGAGCGAACTCACCGCCCGGTCTGCGGGCGCCTCCGCAACGCTCTCCGCCAGCCTGAATGACATCAACCGGCGGATCATGAAATCCGGCGGTGATCTGCTGGTGGAGCTGGATTACCCCACCGTATCTTCCACCGCCTACTCGTCCGCCGCCTCTGCCGTCGGAGACGCGGAAGCGGTGCCGACGGACGAGGCTTAGGCCCACCGCCCCGCATACTGGAAAAAGGCCCCGCGCAATGATGCGAGGGGCCCTCAGAACATCAACAAAGCCGCCGTGAGTTTCCGTCGTCCCCGGCGGCGTCAGGACGGTTTCCTCTTCCGGTGCGCACGCAGGGAGAAGAAACGGCACCCTGCGTCAGTGCGCCGCCGGGAAAGCCGTGAGGATTTATGGCGTGAGAAGGCTTCCTCTTTCACATCAAAAATTTCCGGCGGGTTTTATGCCCGAAGAACCGCCGCGCCGCAAAAAATGCGGCGCGGCGGTTCTGTTTGTGCTGCCGGCCCGGCTGGGCCGAACCGATGATTCAGAGATGGACAGGGGAGGTCTCGGCGTAGCCGTTGCGCAATCTGAAGTAGGCGACCTGTTCTTTGAGCAGCTCCGCCTGATTGAGGAGCTTTTCGCTGGCGGCGGAACTCTCCACCGCGGAGGAGGAGTTGGCCTGTACCACCTGGGTGATCTGGTCCAGCCCAATGCGCAGCTGGTCGATGCCGGCCGCCTGCTCGTTGGAGGATTCGGAGATGGAGTTCATCAGCGAGGCGGCCTCCTGCACCAGCCGCATGATCTCCTGCAGCGCGGTGGCGGTATCCTGCGCTACGGCGCTACCCGCCGCGGTCTTCTGGATGGAGGTCTCGATCATGGCGGTGGTTTCCTTGGCGGCGTTGGCGCTGCGGGCCGCCAGGTTGCGCACCTCCTCCGCCACCACCGCGAAGCCCTTGCCGTGCTGGCCCGCGCGGGCGGCCTCCACCGCGGCGTTGAGGGCCAGGATGTTGGTCTGGAACGCGATGTCGTCAATCACCTTGATGATCTTCGAAATGTTTCCGGAGGCCTCGTCGATTTCGTTCATGGCGGTGAGCATGGCGTTCATGCGGGTGTTGCCCTGATCCGCCTTCCGCTTGGTGGTCTCTGACAGGTCGTTGGCCTGGGCAGCGTACCGGGCGTTCTGGGCCGTCTTTCCCGCTATATCCTCCAGCGAGGCGTTGAATTCCTCGATGGCGCTGGCTTGCTGGGTGGAACCCTGGGACAGTGACGCGCTCATGGAGGACACCTGGTCGGCGGCCGAAGCCACGTTGGAGGACGCATCGGAGATGTCGCCCATGGTTTCTGCAAGTTTGTCGACAAAGGCATTGATGGAGGCGGCCATGGCGCCGATTTCATCCTTGGAATTCACCGCCAGGCGGGAGGTGAGATCCCCCTGAGACAGTTGGCCGATCAGGCGCACGGTCTTGTTGAGGGGGCGTGTGATGGCGAGAATGATCATGAAGGCCAGGAGGATGGTGGCGATGATGGCCGCCGCATCGATGCCTACGCCCATGAGGACGGCCTGGTTCACGACATCCCGTACGTTTGACATCTCCCGCTCAATGGCGCTGTCCATCAGCTGCTCCGCCTCGTCCAGATAGCCGCGGATGGCTTCGAACTCCGCCTGCAGGTCGCTGCCCAGGAAACTGGTTACGCCCATGCCGCCGTTCAGACGCTGGTCGGCCTTTGACTTCCAGTTGGTGTACTGCTCCAGAAAAGCGGTGATGTTGTCAAAGACAGTACGACCGGAGTCGGGGTAGGTGACGGCGGCCCAGACGGCCTCGTTCTGTTTCAGGCCCTCCATCGCCTGGGTTGCCCGGTCGATGGCTTGCTGAAAGTTTTCGTCATAATCCGCTTGCAGCGTCTTCTTCGTATCGGCGCCGACGCCCAGCCTCCCCAACTCCTGATATGCGGAGATGCCCTGATAGAGGTCCCGATCGGCGTTGGTCAGAAGTGCGACGCTTTTGAAGCCCTGGTCGTACAGCGTCTGCTCCATGCTGCTCGACACGCTCTGAATGTTTGTCACAGCCAGCATGGTTACAAGGATTGCGCCCAGTATGGGCACGAAGGCCAGCAGCAGCAGCTTGGTTCTGATCTTGACGTTCCTTAACACAACGGTCCCTCCAATGTGTGATGCGCTGTATTTTTCCCGATCGGTTGTTTTTTTTTGCGGCGGACAGGATGGCGACGCCGCTTTTCTGATCGGTACATTTGCTATATCGGGGAAATATTTACGAAATTTAGCGAATGATCGGTTAAAACGACAAAATCATCCGTCACACAATTGTTTTGTTGGCCGTAAGGCGTTGGATGCATTAAGAACGTGCGCGCGCGTGTGTCAAACGCGGGAAAGTACGCTTCGCAGCCGGCGGCTTGGCCGGGATTGTTACGCAAAAGCCGATGTACGAAGCGATTTGTGCAATGCGCGAAGTGGCTGAAACGGCCACGCTCCGCGCCCCGCACAGCGGGATGCAACATTCCGATGCCCATTTGCAACAAAGAGGGCTGTTCATCGTCGGGGCGCAGCTGGTACAATGGGGTCAGAAAGACGCGGGAGGTCATTCATATGCCGAAAATCGCATTTCTGGGCGCGGGTTCCACAATCTTTGCCAAAAATGTGCTGGGCGACAGCATGCTGACCCCGGCCCTTGCCGACAGTGTGATCGCGCTGTACGACATCGACAGCGTGCGGCTGGGCGAGAGCCGGCAGATGCTGGAGGCCATCAGCCGGAACGCCGGGGGGAAGGCGGTCATCGAAACCTATTTGGGCGAGGAAAACCGCCGCGCGGCGCTCCGGGGCGCTTCCTATGTGGTCAACGCCATCCAGGTAGGCGGCTATGAGCCCTGCACGGTCACGGACTTTGAGATCCCCAAAAAGTATGGGCTCCGGCAAACCATCGCGGATACGCTGGGCATCGGCGGCATTTTCCGGGCGCTGCGCACCATCCCGGTGATGCTGGATTTTGCTCGCGACATGGAGACCGAGTGTCCGGGGGCGTGGCTGCTCAATTACACCAACCCCATGGCCATGCTGACCGGTGCGATGCTGCGTCAGACGGGTGTCAAAACCGTGGGCCTTTGCCATAGCGTGCAGGTCTGCGTGCCCCATCTGCTCGAAGGGCTGGGCATGCCGGAGGAGGGTGCGCTGCAGTGGAAGATTGCCGGCATCAACCATCAGGCATGGCTGCTTGAGATTACCCGGAATGGTGAGGACCTGTACCCCGAGATCAAGCGGCGTGCGCGGGAGCGCACTGAAAAGCACAACGACATGGTGCGCTACGAAATCATGCGCCGTCTGGGTTACTACGTGACTGAGTCTTCCGAGCACAGCGCCGAGTACACGCCCTGGTTCATCAAGTCTCGTTATCCGGAGCTGATCGAGCGCTTCAATATCCCGCTGGACGAATACCCCCGCCGCTGCGTGCGCCAGATCGCGGAGTGGAGAGAGCGCCGGGACGAGCTTACGGAAAACGCCGGCCTGACCCACCGGCGCTCCAGCGAATACGCCAGCTATATTATGGAAGCGATGGAGACGGGAAGCCCCGTAAAGATCGGCGGGAACGTGCTCAACGAAGGGCTCATTGACAACCTGCCGAGAAACGCCGTGGTGGAAGTGCCTTGCCTTGTGGACAGGAGCGGCGTCACGCCCTGTCATGTGGGCAACCTGCCCGAAGCCTGCGCCGCGCTCAACCGTACCAACATCAACGTGCAGCTTCTGACGCTGGAGGCCGCGCGCACGCTGAAAAAAGAGTATATCTATCAGGCGGCGATGATGGATCCGCACACCGGCGCGGAACTGTCGATCGATGACATCGTATCGCTGTGCGATGATCTGATCGCGGCCCATGAAGGCTGGCTGCCCCGCTATCGCTGACAATAGCGAATTCCGCTCAAGGCCCGCGCCGCATTTGCCGCGCGGGCCTTGAAGGGGCTAAAGGCCGTGGAGGCCTTTCAAAGCATCGAAAAACTCTACGCTTTTTTCGATGCAAAGGGGGAAAGCCTGCGTGCGCCTGAAATCCTGCGGGATTTCCGGGTGGCGCACTGACCCAATGTACAGATAGCGCCACCAATATGCGTACTGGTGGCGATATCCCGTTCCCGGCGTACACGCCGCGGGGAACGATGGAAACCCTACGTAGACTTTGAGGATGGTCTGAAAGGCCATGGAGGCCTTTTGACTGGTCAGAGGAGCACTGTGCCTCCGGAACGCTGGAGAAGACCCGGGCGGCGGATGCAGGAGAAGGCGGACCTCCGGCAGACAAACGAGCCATAGTTAACAAATAAATCATATTATAATTTATCAAATAATAAATAATAATTGACACGGAAGAAAAATATGTTATAATAGGCGTAGCTGATCTCTTCTGCAGGGGCAAAATCGCCGAAAGGCGATGACGCAAAGCATCGGTCTAAAGCGCGCGTGCGCGCCACGACGGACATGCTGCCAGAAGCCGTATTATCGCGGCTTGGCGGCTTTTTGTTTGCTCATTCCGCGATCAATGCGCATCGGACGGCTCTGCCGGCGAGGCCTCGCGCGCCGCACGGCATGGTGCGAAGGCTTTGCGCAGGATTCCGGTTCCAATTCGAAAGGAGGAGCCCCATGAGCAAACACCTTTGGCGCGGCATCCTGTCTCTTGTACTTTCGGTACTTCTGATGACGACGGTCATCGGCCCCGCGCTGGCGGATTCGCTGGCGGAGCCGCCGTCTGCCGAGCAGCAAGGCGGTCAATCCGATGTGGAGGAACCACAGGACCCGCCCAAAGAGGAACGGAAGGAACCGTCCAACGACGAAGAGAAGGTGGAACCGTCTGAGACGCCTGAGGAGCAGGAAGAGGAATCCGCTCCGGAGCCGCCGAAGTCGGAAGTAACGAACGCGCCCGAGGACGAGGGCTCCCAGGCACCCGAAGAAATTCTGCCCGAAGCGCCGCTCGAAGCGGAACAGCCGGAAGGCCAGCCAGAGGAACAGCCGGAAGGCCAGCCCGAGGAACAGCCGGAAGGCGAGCCCGGGGAACAGCCGGATGACGGAACCGTCGGGTTAATGGCCGCGCTGGAAATCGTGCCGATGGCCGAAGCGGTGAATACCGCGCTCACCGTTACGTTCCCGGGCATCGGCGGCGTGTCCGCGGTTCTGACCTCCAAGGACGGAACGCTGAGAAAGCAGCAAAGCGGCGTGAGCAACTCGGCGGCCTTCACAGTGCCGGAAGGTCTGTACGATCTGAAGCTTCAAAAAGGCGGCATGTCGTACCAGACGGAAATTCAGGTTCAGGGTGCGAGTCAGGCGTATGCCGTGCCTGTGGCCACGGCGACGGTCTCCTTCCCTGGCATCATCGGCGCGACGGTGCGGCTGAGCGCGGGCGGGGTGGACACGCTGTCCGCCAGCGGCGTCAGCAACCAGGCGGTGTTTACGGTGTTTGCCGGTCATACCTTCGCGGTCAGCATCGTCAAGGGCGGCATGAGCCAGGAGGGCACGGTGGCGAGTGGCGAAACCTACGCCGTGAAGTTGACCACATTGACGGTCCGATTCCCGAACATCGTCGGCGCGACGGTGCGGCTGAGCGTGGGCGGGGTGGGAACGCTGTCCGCCAGCGGCGTCAGCAATCAGGCGGTGTTCACGGTGTTTCAGGATCATACCTTCGAGTTGAGCGTAAGCAAGAACCGCATGCGCCACGAGGCGATGATTCCCTGCGGCACGGAGGCGGCCGACTATGATGTGCCGATCTGCCATATCATCGTCAACTTCCCCGGTATGAACGCGTCGCTGCTGGAGGCGGTGTTTGACGGCGAGCGGGCCGCAAGCCAGAACGGCGTCACCAACACCGGCAATCTCTACGTGTTCCAGGACTCGCCCTACGACATCAACGTCGTCATCGGCGGAAACACCTATTCCTACAAGGGACAGGACTGTCGTGTGAACGAACTGGTGCTGGGCGACGCCACGCTGACGGTGAACTTCCCCGGCGTGACCAGCGTGGACTCGATCAAGCTGGTGGGCGCCAAGACCTATTCGCAGGCCTATAAGACGGATGCCACCACCTTCTCCGTACCCAACGGCGTCTACCAGTTCTCCATCCGGGAGGGCGCCATGGAACACACCGCCAAGCTCTTTGTGGTGGGCGGCACCGTGTACAATGTGCCCATGACGACGCTGACGGTGAACTTCCCGGGCATCACGAGCCTTGACAGCGCGAGGCTGACCATCGGCGGGAGCTCGGTCCTGTCACAGAGCTATAAGACGGACACGGCGGATTTCCGCGTGTTCACCGGCCTGACCTACGATGTGACGCTGACCGAGGG
>JAEZTL010000042.1 GCA_023421395.1 Bacillota bacterium
CAAATGGGGTCCCCCCGGGGGGCCCGGCCATCCGCGGGCCCGCCCTTCCTATTGAAATGTGTTGTCATTCGACGCATGAAATGTTATAGTAAAGGACGACGTGGCACATCGTGGCCACCCGTTGGGCATCCCGGCCGCCGCGGCCACATCCTTACAAAGTGAAGAGGCGCTTCTATGATCGAATTTGTCCATGCCGGGAAAACCTACCCCAATGGGGTTCGGGGGCTCAAGGACGTCAGCCTTACCATCGAACAGGGCGAGTTTGTGGCGATCATCGGCCTTTCGGGCGCGGGCAAGTCGACGCTGATCCGCACCATCAACCGCATGATCGATGTAACCGAGGGCCAGGTGACCGTCGACGGCGTGGACGTGATGACGCTGCGCGGCAAGGCGCTGCGCCGCTTCCGCCGGCATATCGGCATGATCTTCCAGTCCTTCAACCTCGTGACCCGCTCCACGGTCATCAAAAACGTGCTCACCTCGATGGTCCCTGACATGGGGTTTTTCCGCGTGTTGCTGGGCATCTTCACCAAGAAACAGGAGATGGCGGCCCTCGCCGCGCTGGACAAGGTGGGCATCCTGGACAAGGCTTATACCCGGTGCGACCAGCTCTCCGGCGGCCAGCAGCAGCGCGTGGCGCTGGCCCGGACGCTGAACCAGAACCCGTCCATCATCCTGGCGGACGAACCCGTGGCGGCCCTCGACCCTGTAACGGCCAACCAGGTGATGAGCGATTTCAGGCGCATCAATAAAGATATGAACATCACCATCCTGATCAACATCCACCACGTGGATCTGGCGCTGGACTACGCCGAGCGCGTGATCGGCATCCGCGCCGGGGAGATCGTCTACGACGGCCCGGTGAAGCAGGTGACCCAGGCGGTGCTGGACGCCATCTACAACGGCGCACCGGCGCCCAAGGCGGCGGACGGGACGAACGCGCCGGCGGACCCCGTGGCCGCGGCCCGCGCGAAGGGTCGGCGCACAAAAGGGGGCGGAGGGCTGATGGCGAGGACGAGAGCGCCCAGGGCCGTGAAGCCGCCGCTGTTTGACCGGATCTTTAAACCCAGGGTCATGACGGTCGACGGACACAGCGTGATGAAGCCGCGCTCGCGCGCGCCGCTGATCGCGCTGGTTCTCGTTGCCGCGGTCTGGGGCTCGCTGGAGGTCACCGGCTTTGACATCGGCATCATCCTGCGCCGCGGGCACCAGCTGACGGTCATCCTGGAGAAGATCTTCCACCCCGACTGGAGCTACTTCCACAAAGTGGTGCCGCCGCTTCTCGACACCATCAAGATGAGCGTCATGGGCTCGGCGATCGGCTCGGCGCTGTCGCTGCCGTTCGCGGTGATGGCCTCCGCCAACATCAATAAAAGCGGCGCTTCCGTCGCGGTGCTTCGGGTGCTGCTCAACATCGTGCGCACGCTGCCCACGCTGGTGATCGCCTCCATCTGCGCGCTGATCTTCAGCCTTGGCACCTTCGCGGGCACGGTGGCCATCACAGTCTTCACCTTCGGCATCGTGGCGAAGATGCTCTACGAGAGCATCGAAACCATCGACATGGGCGCCTTCGAGGCCATGGAGGCGCTGGGCGCGTCAAAGTTTCAGGCGTTCTGGAGCGCCTGTTTCCCGCAGATTTTGCCGACGTATCTCTCCCACTGCCTGTATTCGTTTGAAATCAACATCCGCGCCGCCTCCATCCTGGGGTACGTGGGCGCGGGCGGATTGGGCATCCTCATCAACGAGCGCATCGGCTGGCGTGACTACGAGGGGCTGGGCACCGTTTTGATCGCGCTGTTCGTTGTGGTGCTCATCATTGAAAACGTAAGCCAGGCGCTGCGCCGCAGGCTCAGCTAGGAGGGCCCTTACAATGCAGAGAGTCGTCAACCCCATCGAGGAAATGTACGGCCGCAGGCCGCAAAAATGGTGGCTGTACACGCTGATACTACTGGCCGTGGCGGTGCTTCTCGGCTGGTCGGGCAACGCCATCCAGTTCAAGGGCCTCGCCGCCAAGGGCAGCGAAGTGGCCTACGGCATTGTCTACGGCATCTCCCACCCGGACGCGAAGCTGCTTTTCAACCTCACGCAGGAGGGCGTGGCCTACCAGCTTTTTGAAACCGTCGCCATCGCCATCCTGGGCACGTTGATCGGCGGGCTGCTGGCGGTGCCCTTCAGTTTCCTGGCCAGCGAAAACATCGTGCCCAAGTGGCTGGCTTTCTTTTCCCGGGCGCTGATCCTGCTGATCCGGACGATCCCGAGCCTGGTGTGGGCGCTCGTATGGATCCGGGTGACCGGTCCGGGCGCCTTCTGCGGCGTGGTCACTCAGAGCATCTGCTCCATCGGCATGATCTCCAAGATGTACATCAACGCCATCGAGGATCTGGACACCCGGATCCTAGAGAGCCTGGACGCGGCGGGCTGCACCACCTTTCAGAAAATCCGCTACGGCATTCTGCCGCAGCTCTACGCCAACTTCGTGTCCACGCTGGTCTACCGCTTCGACATCAACATCAAGGACGCCACGACGCTGGGCATCGTGGGTGCGGGCGGCATCGGCGCGGCACTGATCCAATGCATCAACAGCCGCCGTTGGAGCATGGTGGGCGCCTACCTCTGCGGCATGATCCTTTTGATGCTCATTATCGAACTCTTCTCCACCAAAGTGCGAAAGAGGCTGGCAAGAGGCTGATGGATAAGCTGACGATTTACTTCACATCGGATACCCACGGTTCCCTTTACCCGACGAACTTTCAGGACGCGCTGCCCAGGCCGATGGGGCTCCTTTCGATGCGCTTTCCCAAGGATGGAAACACGCTGGTCATCGACGGCGGCGACAGCCTTCAAGGCTCGCCGTTGACCTATTATTGCCATGAGAAGGGGCTGCCGATGCCCGTTGCCCTGGCGATGAACCGCCTGGGCTGCGACTATGTGACGCTGGGCAACCACGACTTCAACTACGGCTACGAGACCCTGCGCGGGCATCTCGCGGCGCTGGACGCCCGCTGTCTGTGCGCAAACGTATCGGACAAACGCGGTGCGCTGCCCATCGGCGCCTGGTGTGTGCGGACGATGGAAAACGGGCTCACGGTCGGGCTGCTGGGCATCGTCACCGACTGGGTCAGCCGCTGGGAAAAGCCGGAAAATCTGACGGAGTTCGACGTTTCCGACCCCTTCGAGGCGGCGGAGCAGGCCGTGCGCGCGCTCAGGCCCCAGGTGGACGTGCTGGTGGGCATCTACCACGGCGGGTTTGAAAAGGACCTCGACACCGGGCGGGTTCTGAGCCGGACGGACGAAAACATCGGCTGCCGCCTCTGCGAGGCGCTGCCCTTTGACCTCCTGCTCACCGGACATCAGCACATCGCCATGGCGAACATCACCTATCACGGCACCCACGTCGTGCAGACGCCGGCGAACGCCGCCGCCTACGCCCGCGTCACGCTGGGGGAGGACGGCCGCTTCGCCTCCGAACTGGTGCGGCCGGAGATCCCCGACGCCCTGCCGCCCTGGGCGGTATCGCTGTACGATGATCTCACCCAATGGCTGGATACCCCCATCGGGCATCTGTCCCGCCCCCTCTGGCCGGGGGACAAGCTGGAAATGGCGCTCAAGGGTTCCCCCATCGCGGACTTCGTCAACATGGTGCAGCTATCCGCCAGCGGTGCGGACGCGTCCTGCACTTCGCTGGCCAACGAACTCCGCGGTTTCGATCAGGATGTGACGGTGCGCGACGTGGTGGCAAGCTATGTCTACTCCAACACGCTGGTGGTGCTGGAGGTGACGGGCGGGGTGCTGCGCAAGGCGCTGGAGCAGTGCGCAACGTACTTCCATGTAGCGCCTTCCGGCGAAGTCTCCGTCGCCGATTCCTTCCTCCGCCCGAAACAGGCCCATTACAATTACGATTTCTTCTACGGGATCGAGTATGCGTTCGACCTCACGCGCCCCTCGGGCAGCCGCGTGACGCATCTTGTGCGCGGCGGTCAGCCTGTGGCGGAGGACGACCCTCTCACGCTGGTGATGAATTCTTACCGCGCCACCGGCGCGGGGGACTTCGACGGTTACCTGGGCTGCCCGAGGGTAAGGGAAATTCTGACGGAGGTCAGCGAGTTGATCCTGAACTACCTGGGCGAACGCGCGCTGGTAGTGATTCCCGAAAACGCGCCTTATCGGGTGCGGATGCCCGCGTAAACGGGGCTGTGAATCGTATCAGGCGGCCGCCTCAAACGGAGCGGCCGCCTTTTCAGTCCCTCGGTTCAGCGCGCGGGACGACGACATCCACTCCCGCTTCAGACGCCGCCGCGGCGAAGGGCCGTGGAGCGCAGTTTGCCCGCAAGACTACAGGCCCGTCAGGCGCTCGATGTACGCGGCCGCCGCGCCGCATCCGTCCTCTCGAACCAGCCTTTCGCGCAGGTGCGCCGCCTTCTGCGCCCGCTCCGGACGCGCCATCTCGTCAAACGCCGCGACGAGCGCGTCCGCGTTCAGCCGCTCCTCCCGTACCGGCTGCAGCGCGTACCCGAGGCGGTGCAGCCGGTTGGCCCAGAAGGGCTGATCCGCCGAAAACGGCACGATCAGCTGCTGCGCGCCGGCGCGCAGCGCTTCGGCCACGGTACCGATCCCCCCATGATGCACCACGCCGCAAACGCGCGGAAACAAAAGCGCATGGGGCGCGGACTCGATCGCAAAGATCCGTCCGCCGTCCGCGGTGCGGATGCCGTCCGCGGTGCGGATGCCGGTTGCGCCCGTCAAAAGTACGGCGCGGCGGTCCGCCTTAATCAGCGCTTTGTCAAGCATCTCGAGAAACGCCTGCGGATTTTTTAGCGGCATGCTGCCAAAAGATACCGCCACCGGCCTCTCCCCCGCCTGCAAAAATGCCTCCAGGCGCGCGTCAAGCGCCTGACACGTCGCGTCCAGGTAGAAAAATCCCGGCAGGTACACCTTGCCGTTCCAGCTGGTCACGTCCTCAAACAGGGCCGGGCTCACCGGACATAGAATCGGAATCGATCTGCCGTCGACCGACCATGCGTAGACGCCGGCCCTTCGCCTCGGAAGCCCGGCCGATTCGCGCCAGGAATTGATCTCTTTCAGGAATGCCATGTCCGCCTTGGCCGTCAGCGAATAGGTGAGGCGGTTGAGCGCCGGGCCAAAGTTGGCCGTTGGCGCGACGGCCATACTGGGAAACTCGGAGATTGGCCAGGTGACGGGTACCGGCGGCACGCTGACGCAGGGGATATCCAGCGCCTTTGCCATGTCGGGTGCGGCCATCGCTTTGGGGTGGTAGAGGATTACATCCGCGCCCTGCGCGCTGGCCCAGAAATCGTCCAGGCTCCGGCGGAAAGCGGGGTTCACCACCGCCTTCGCGTAGCGCATCGCGCGGATGGGGTGGCGCGCGCCGCCCTGCATCACGCTGCGCCCCGCCTCGGTTGAAAGCATCGCCATCAGATCCGACGCCACCGGATGGAACGAAACCCCGTGTGATTCCACCAGGTTGCGAAAGCTCTCCCCCGTCGCGATCACCGCGCTGTGGCCCCGCTTGATCAGCCGATCCGCCAGCGCCACGTAGGGTTGTACGTCGCCCCGCGTGCCCAGCGTATGAATCGCTACGCGCACTGGATCACTCCCCTTCAGGTTCTCCTGCGTCCATGATAGCCCGAAACACCTCCGGCGTCAAGAAGTTTTGTACGAATCAATTGATTCCGTTCACATTTTATGCTATGATGGGGCGGGGTGGACGCGATGAACGGTTTTGAAAAGCGCCGGCTTGAAAAGATGACTCGGATTGAGGCCGCGGCCCGGAGGCTCTTCCGGGAGGAGGGCATGGCTTCCGTCAGCATGGAGCGGATCGCGGCGGCGGCAGGCGTATCCAAGGTCACGCTCTACAAGTATTACGGCGACAGGCAATCTCTGGCGCGCAAGCTCGCCTTCGACGCGCTGAACGAACGCGCTTCGGAATTCGACCGGATCGCGCAAAGCGCGCTGTCCTTCCAGGAGAAAATCGACGCGCTTCTCGGCGTCAAATCGGCGGTCTTTCTCGAACTGAGCGGCGGTCTTATGGACGGCACGCTGCTGGATGCGCCCGAGGCGCGGACCTTCCTCGATCAATACAACGAAGAGCGGACGCTTCCAATCATGGAGGCGCTGATCGCGCAGGGCAGGCGGGAGGACGCAATCCATCCGGACATCCCCACCAGCGCGATCCTTTCGTACATCCGGTCGGTGCAATCGCTGCTCGCATCGCCCCTCTCAACGCTGGAGCGCAAGGGATTGGGGCGGCTGTTTCTGTACGGCCTTCTCGGAAAAACGTAAGCGCGTTTTCGCGGCGGTTATCGGTTATCGAACAGCCTATCGGTTTGGACTGTTCTAGATGGCAGCCTACGCTATAATGGGGCAAACGGCATCCGGCGCCGCACGAGCGGACAAAGGCGAAAGAGGTGAAAACATGTTCAAAAAATTCATCGTTGAATCCCAAAGCGAGGTAAGCGCTGCGGATTTTGACCCGGAGGATACGCTAAGCCTCTCCAAGGATGGCATTGCAGCGGACTATGAGCGGCTGCAGCACCAGTTCGTCGAACTTCAGGAGGCGCTCTACGCGTCGAAAAAATACGCGCTTCTGATCGTGCTGCAGGGGATGGATTGCAGCGGAAAAGACGGCGCGGTCAAAAAGGCGCTCTCGGAAATCAATCCCAACGGCTTCTATGTGGAGGCGTTCAAGGAACCTACGCCCGTCGAGTTGGGGCATGACTACCTGTGGCGCGTGCATCAAAAAACGCCGCGCCGGGGCGATATCGCCGTATTCAACCGCTCCTATTATGAGGACGTGCTGGTGACCCGCGTACACGGCCTGATTGACGATGGGACCGCTCGCCGCCGGTTCGAAGAGATCCGCGACTTTGAAAAATATCTGACCAGCAACGGCACGGTCGTTCTCAAATTCTTCTTGCACATCTCCAAGGATTTCCAAAAGGAGAAACTGAAGGAGCGGCTGGAAAACCCGGAGAAGAACTGGAAGTTCTCCGAATCGGATTTGAAAGAGCGCA
>JAEZTL010000007.1 GCA_023421395.1 Bacillota bacterium
AAGTAGTCCAGCACCATGACCATGAGCAGCACGCCGCCCCAGATCAGCGGGATGAAGAAGCTGCTCATCTCCGGGAAGCGGTTGAGCCCGGAGGAGAGGATCTGCAGGACCAGAATCGCCAGCAGCACACCGGAGAGCTTGCCCTTACCGCCGACGGGGCTGACGCCGCCCAGCACCACGATCAGCACGCATTGGAGCGTATACACCGTGCCGTAGTCGGCGCGGGCGGAGTTGTAGTTGGCCAGCATCACCAGGCCGCCCAGCGCCGCGCACACACCTGAGAGGATGTAGGTCTTCATCAGCAGGCGGTCGTTTTTGAGGCCGCTGAAACGGGCCGCCTTTTCGCTGGTGCCCAGCATGTAAAGCTTTGGTCCGTACGTGGTGCGGGCCAGGAGAAACCCCACGAAGGCCGCCACCAGCACGAAGATCAGAAGCTGCACCGGGATCACATTCAGCAGTTTGCCGGCGATCAGGTTGGAATAGGCCATGGGCAGCTTGGAAACCGCCTTGCCCCGGGTCAGCACGATGGCGATGCCGCTGAACAGCTCGTAGCTGCCCAGTGTGGCCAAAATCGGCGGGATCTTGATCTTGGAAACCAGAAAGCCGTTGAACGCGCCGGCGGCGGCGCCGACGGCCATGCCGGTCAGAACCGTCAGCGCAATGCCGTAGCCGGGCAATTCGCCGTCCCCGGCCAGCTGCTTGAGCAGAAGGCCCGCCGTGATGGCGGCGAAGTTGGCCACGCCCACCACCGAAAGGTCGATGCCGCCGGTGATCATGCACAGCATCACGCCCAGCGCCATTAGCCCGAATTCCGGGAACTGCGCGCCCATCGTCTGGAAGGAGATGGGGGTAAAGAACTTGTTGAACTTGAAGATCGCCATGAAGATCAGCCACGCCACCGCCAGCACGACCAGCCGCACGATGTGCACGTCGCCCCGGCGACGCCCTCCGACGCCGTTCATTGCGACACCCCCTTCAGCGCCCTGCGCGCGCCGGCGCGGGAGACCTGAAGGGCGCTCACGCCGGTGCCGATGATGATCAGGAGACCCACCGCAAAGCCCTGCCAGAAGGTGGGAATGCCGAGCAGGATCATCGAGTTTTGCACGATCACGATCAGGATGGTGCCCAACATGCAGCCGGTCAGCGAGCCCGCGCCGCCGGTGATGGCGGTGCCGCCCAGCACCACGCCGGCGATGATCATCATCTCCATACCCAGCATGTTGGTGGGGTGGCACTGGCCCATCATGCACACGCGGACCAGGCCCGCCAGGCTTGCGATCATGCCCACGGCCACGTACAGGAAGAACTTGATCCACTTGACGGGGAATCCGGCCCGGTGTGCGCTGACCTCATTGCCGCCGACGGCGTAGAGCCCGCGCCCGTACATGGTGTAGCGCAGCGTCAGCCACGCGAGAATCAGCGTGACGCCCAGGAAGATCACCGCCACCGGCATCCGGGAAGTGAGGCCGGACCCGGCGTTTTGCGCCACGAACAGCGCGCTCTTTCCAAAGCTCTCCATCCCCGGCGGGATGACCGCCAGCTGGGTGGAGTTGAGCGCGCCCTGCATCACGCCCTTAAAGACCGAAGACGTGCCCAGCGTCACGATCAGCGCGGGCAGGTTGAACCAGGAGATCAGAAAGCCGTTGACCGCGCCCAGAATGGCGCCCAGCGCCAGCGCGATCAGAATCGGCAGCCAGATGCCGCCCTGATAGTTCGTATCCAGCAGGAATTTCGTCGTGGCGTAGACCGACAGCGACGCCAGCGCCGGGAAGGACACGTCGATGCCGCCGGACACGATCACCAGGAATACGCCGATGGCGAACATGCCGGGCACGATCAGCGCGCTCGCAAGGTCTACGAGGTTATTGGGTGTGAAGAACTGGCCGGAGCGGATTTCAATCACGACGCACAGAATCAGCGCCACCAGGGTGATGTAGGTTTCGTTCTGCCGGGACAGTTTTTTGATCATCGCATTCACCCCCTACATCATCACGTCGGAGATCGCCTGCTCGGTCACGCCTCGGGCGTCGAGCTTTTCCACGATCCGGCCGCGCTTCATCACGAGTATCGTCGAGCAATTCTCGATCACCTCGGGCAGGTCATCCGAGATGATGAGGATTGCCATGCCTTTTTCCGCCAGTCCCTTCAGAATTTTGTGGATATCGTGCTTGGAGCCTATATCCACGCCAACGGTGGGGCCGTTCAGGATCAGCACGTCGAGGTCGCAGGCCAGCCATTTGGCCAGCACCACCCGCTGCTGGTTGCCGCCGGAAAGGGTCTGGCAGGCGTTGTCCGGGTTGGGCGTGGCGATGGAGAGTTCCGAAACCCATTTTTCGATTTCCGCCGCGCGTTTTTTCCGGTCGATGATGCCGGCCGCGCCCGCAAGGCTGTCGATTTCGCCCACGATGATGTTGTCGGCGATGGAGCGGGGCAGGAACAGCCCCTCGGACAGCCGGTCTTCCGGCACGTAGCCGATCTTGGCGCGGATGGCGTCGGCGGGGCTCCCGAGCGCCACGGGCCGCCCGTCCATCAGCACCTCGCCCTTTTCGACCCTTTGCAGCCCGAACAGCGACAGCGCCAGTTCCGTGCGCCCGGAGTCCAGAAGTCCCGTGACGCCCACAATTTCACCGCGGCGCAGCGTAAAGCTTACATCTTCGAAGGCGCCCGGCAGCGTGAGGTTTTTCACCTCCATTACCGGCTTTTCGCTTACGGTACTGGGCGTGAACTGCTGATCGTCAAACTCGCGCCCGGTCATGTAGAAGGTGAACTTTTTCTTGTCGAGCTCTCTGGTAGAGCCGGTGGCCACCAGCTCGCCGCTCCGCAGAATTGTGAAGCGCTCGGAAATCTCGAACACCTCGTCCAGCTTGTGGCTGACGAACAGCGTGGCGATATCCCGTTTTTTGAGGTCCAGGATGATCTTGAAGAGCGCCGACACCTCTTTTTTGGTCAGCGCGGTGGTGGGCTCGTCCATGATGATGAGCTTCGCGTCGTTTAGAAGCGCACGGCTGATGGCCACCATCTGCTTTTCCGCCACGGAAAGGCTGCCGAGTTTGGCGTCCAGATCCACGTCAAAGTCGATCATCCCCACCGCCTGCCGCGCGATGTCCTTCAGCCGCCGCCAGTTGACCAGCTTGCGCCCGGCGGCCAGTTCCGTGTTGAAAGCCAGATTCTCCATCACCGTCAGGTTGGGAAAGATCGAAAAGTCCTGGTAGATGACCTGGATGCCGTGATGGATCGCGTCGATCGGCGCGATTTTGGTAAACGCGCGCCCGCCGAACTCGATTTTGCCCTCGTCCGGCGCATAAACGCCCGATATGATCTTGATCAAGGTGGACTTGCCGCAGCCGTTCTCGCCCGCCAGGCAGTGGATTTCGCCCGGCGCGATGGAAAGCGACACGCCCTTGAGGGCCTGAACGCCCGCAAATGTCTTTTTGATGCCCGAAACTCTGAGCAGTTCCGCCATAGGCTCTCGCCCTTTCTTTTGCTCCGATGGCCCGCGCCGCGCGGGGAGCCTCGCATACGCCCGGCCCCGCCGGCATGTTTTCCGCCGACGGGGCCAGCGATGCGTTGGTCAAATCGAAAATTGCTTAGAAGCCGAAGCTGTCCACGTTGTCCGCGGTGATGACGATCCAGCCCTGGCCCTCCAGCACCTTGTCGCTGCCTTCCTTAAAGTTCAGCGCCTTGTAGCCGTCCACGCCCAGATCCAGCGGGGCCGCGATCTCTTCGCCGCGCAGCATCTTCAGCGCCATGGCGCACATGGCCTTGCCCGCGAGGGCGGGATCCCACAGCGTCAGAGAGGCGACCGCGCCGCTCTTGAGCAGTTCCGCGTTGGCGGCCGGCATGCCGGTGCCCGCGGTGAAGACCTTGCCCTTGAGCCCCAGTTCTTCGATGGCGCGGGCGATGCCCGGCGCGTCGTAGGAGGAGGTGCCCATGATGCCCTTGAGGTCCGGATATTTCTTGAAGAGTTCCTTGGCCTTGTTGTAGGCCACGTCGCCGTTGTCCTCGGACTCGACGCGCGGTTCTTCTTCCAGCAGCGTCATATTCGGGTAGGCTTCCTTCTGGTGCTTCACGCCGCCGTCCGCCCACTCGTTGTGGGAGGCGTTGGTCACGTGGGCCACCATGGTGGTGTAGATGCCCGTATCGCCCATGGCCTTGGCCAGGTTATCCATGATGAAGGCGCCGTACTGCTCGTTGTTGAAGGCCTCGATGTCATAATCGACGTTCTCCAGCGAAGCACCCTCGTGGGCGATGACGATGATGCCCGCGTCACGCGCCTGCTTGAGGACCGGCTCGAGGCTGCCCGGATCGACCGGGACCACGCAGATGGCGTCCACGCCCGCGGCGATCAGGTCCTGAATCAGCTGATACTGCAGCGTCGCGTCGATTTCCGGGGTGCCCTTCTGGTAGATGTTCAGGCCGGTTTCGGCGGCGTATTCCTTGACGCCGGTATCCATACGGACAAACCAGGGGTTGGTGGCGTCCTTGGGCACGACGACGATCTCCCAATCTTTCTCGTCGGCCAGCGCGACCGTCGCCATGGACAGAATGAGGATTGCCGCCAGCATAAGGGCCAGGATTTTGCGCATAGGGTTCCCTCCTCCTATTTTACTCCGCACGGGCGGAAAAGTGTGAACCATACGGTGGGGCGCCGCGTAAAGAATCCGAGCAACCGCTTTACAAATCTGGGAAAAACCTATAAACAAGGCTGCGAGGATGATCCGAATCGCCCTTAAAATGATGCTTCTGTTTCGCGTAAATTATAACACGCGGGGGTGCGCGTGTCAATGCGGCGGCGGGAATTCTTGCGCCGGCAAAGCCTGGGAACCCCTTGACACTTGCCGCAGGGCGGATGCTATAATGAGCGGAGAAAGCCCTCCGGGCGATGCCGGGGGCGCTGCGAGGAGGACGAGCGTATGAAGAAGATAAAGGACAAGGAACTGCTGGTGGGGGCGGACTTCGCGGGGTATCCGCTGAAGGAGGCGGTGTGCGCGCACCTGCGGGAGAAGGGCTGGAAGATCACGGACGCAGGGGTGACGGACCCGGCGGTGGAGGACCCGGAGAACA
>JAEZTL010000020.1 GCA_023421395.1 Bacillota bacterium
ACAGGCTCAGGGCAGTGTCCACAAATCCAGTTTGCCTGGGCCATCGGCCCTATTCCCTTTCCTTCACAAAGTGAAAAGGCCCGCGCTTGCGCGGGCCGACCATTCACAAAGTACCATCAGGGTTGCAAACGTTCCCCGCGGTATGCACACCGGGAACTGGATAGCGCCGCCAGCATGCATGCTGGCGGCGCCATCCACCCCTTTGTCCAGGCAACGATTCTTTGCGCGCCCGTCACCGGAGCGCTTCAATCTCCCGGATGCGCGCAGCGAGGGTTTCCAGCGTCACTTTCGAGGTTTCCAGCTTGGCTTTTTCGGTTTCCACCAGTTGAGCGGGGGCTTTTGCGAGGAAGCCCGCGTTTTTCAACATCGCTTCGCCTCGGGCAATGTCGCGGACGGTGGCGTCGCGGTCTTTGGTGAGCCGTGTCAGCTCCTTGTCGATATCCACCAGATCGCCCAGCGGCATGAACAGCTGCCCGGCGTCGGTGACGGCGGAGGCGGACTTATCCGGGTTTAGATCGGCTTCGCCGATCAGTTCCAGCTGGCTGACGGAGGCCAAGCGTTTGAAGTAGGTTTCGGAAGACGCGATGGCGCCCTTCCAATCGACCGCACCCTCACGGGGCCGGACGATGAGCCGTGCCTTGCGGCCGGCGGCCACGTTCATCTCGGCGCGAAGGTTGCGGACGGCGCGAATGATATCCATCACGCCTTCCATGCGCGCTTCGTCCTCCGGGAAGTCGAGGGCGGCGTCGGTCTCGGGCCAGCTGGAAACCATGATGGAGCCTTCCGTGCCCGGCAGGTGATGGTACACCTCGTCGGTGATGAAGGGCATGAACGGGTGCAGCAGCTTCAAAAGCCCGATCAGCACGTGGTAGAGCACCGCGCGGGCCACCGGCGCACCCGCCTCGTCCGCGAGGCGGGGCTTGGCCATCTCGATATACCAGTCGCAGAATTCGCTCCACGCGAAGTCGTAGATCTTCTGCGCCGAAAGGCCGAGATCGTAGGATTCAAGCCCGGCGGTCACGCCGCGGATGGCTTCGTTGTACTTGGTCAGAATCCAGCGGTCCGGCGCTTCGAGAAGCGCAGGATTGATGGCGGAGAGGGGCGCGGGCGCTTCGTTTTTCAAGTTCATCAGTACGAAGCGGGCGGCGTTCCACACCTTGTTGGCGAAGTTTCGGAAGGCCTCGAACTTTTCATTGGACACGCGCACATCGCCGCCGGGGGCCACGCCCATGGCCAGCGAGAAACGCAGCGCATCGCAGCCGTACTGGTCGATGACCTCGAGGGGATCGATGCCGTTGCCCAGCGATTTGGACATCTTGCGGCCCTGGGCGTCCCGCACCAGGCCGTGGAGCGCCACGGTATCGAAGGGCAGGCTGCCCATCTGTTCGAGCCCGGAAAAGATCATCCGGGCGTCCCAGAAAAAGATAATGTCGTAGCCCGACAGCATGACGCTGGTTGGATAGAAATATTTGAGATCCTCGGTTTCCTCCGGCCAGCCCAACGTGGAAAACGGCCACAGCGCCGAGGAGAACCAGGTGTCCAGCACGTCCTCATCCTGATGAAGGTGCGTGCCGCCGCATTTCGGGCAACTGTCCGGCGCTTTTCGGGCGACAATCATCTCGCCGCAGTCGGCGCAGTAGTAAGCGGGGATGCGGTGCCCCCACCAAAGCTGGCGGGAGATGCACCAGTCCCGGATGTTCTCCATCCAATTGAGGTAGATCTTGGTGAATCGTTCCGGCACAAACTTGAGCTCTCCGGTCTGCACGGCCCGGACGGCGGGCTCGGCCAACGGTTTCATCTTCACGAACCATTGGGTGGATACCAGCGGCTCCACCGTGTCGTGGCAGCGGTAGCAAGCGCCCACGTTGTGGGTAAGCGGCTCGATCTTGACCAAAAGGCCCTGCGCCTCCAGCTCAGCCAGCACCGCCTTGCGGCATTCCTGCCGGGTCATGCCCTCAAAGCGCCCGGCGGCCTCGTTCATGGTGCCGTCGTCGTTCAGAACGCGCAGTACGGGCAGGTCATGCCGTTGGGCCACCTCAAAGTCGTTGGGGTCATGGGCGGGCGTCATCTTGACCGCGCCGGTACCGAAGGCGGGGTCCACGTATTCGTCCGCCACCACGGGCAGCTTGCGCCCCACCAGCGGCAGGATCACGTTCTTGCCCACGAGGTCTGTGTAGCGCTCGTCGCCGGGGTTCACGGCCACGCCGGTGTCACCCAGCATGGTCTCCGGGCGGGTGGTGGCCACCACCACGCCGTAACCGCCGTCCTCGCCGGGATAGCGAATGTGCCAGAGGCTGGCGGTCACCTCACCGTACTCCACCTCGGCGTCGGACAGTGCCGTCTTGCACACGGGGCACCAGTTGATGATGCGGTTTCCACGGTAGATCAGACCCTTTTCGTAGAGGCGCACGAACACCTCCACCACCGCGCGGTTGAGGCCCTCGTCCATCGTAAAGCGCTCGCGCGTCCAGTCGCAGCTGGCGCCAAGGCGGCGTTGCTGGCGGGTGATCCGTCCGCCGTATTCGTTTTTCCACTGCCAGGCGCGGCGCAAAAATTCTTCACGGCCCAGGTCCTGCTTGGTCAGCCCTTCTTTTTTGAGGGCGTCCACAATCTTGACCTCCGTGGCGATGGAGGCGTGGTCGGTGCCCGGCAGCCACAGCGTAGGGTCACCCTTCATGCGGTGGTAGCGGGTCAGCGCGTCCTGGGGCAGCGTGTCCAGCGCGTGGCCCATGTGCAGTTGGCCGGTAATGTTGGGCGGCGGCATCATGATGACGAAGGGCTTCTTGCCCGGCACCCGCTTCGCGACGAAGTAGCCGCTCTCCTCCCATTCCCTGTAGAGCCGCTGTTCCACCTCCTGCGGCGAGAACACCTTGTCCATTTCAAACTGCTTTTCCACGCTGACGCTCCTTTCCAAATGAAAAGAGCGATCCCCCTCAAAGGGCGAATCGCTCCGCGGTACCACCTTTTTTTGCGGCATACGCCGCCTCCACGCGCTGTAAGGGGCGCGCCCCTGCGGGCTGACTGTCACCCGGCAGCCTCCGAAGCGACCTTCGCGCGAACCCTTCCCGAGGCGGTCTTGCAGCCGGTGGGCCGCCCTCTCTTGCGGGGGATTTCGCCTACTCCTCTTCGTCATCGGCGGTATGGAGATGTACGGCTATTATAATCGGGAATTTCCGCGCCGTCAATCGCGCTAAGTCAATTTTAACCTTGCTTCTGCCGCTGACCGGCCAGCGCGCCATATGCGTATACAAAGAGCGCCGCCACCGAAAGCGCCACCGCCGCGTAAATGAGCACCTTGCCGGCCACCGTCATCCACCCGGCGGGGTGCCAGGGGAAGACGAGCGTCAGCGCCAGGATAAAAAGAACCGTCGCCGCCTTGCCCAGGTTATTGGCCGACACCACCACACTCTTTCGGAGGAGCCACATGCTGCCCGTCATCATCAAAAGTTCCTTGACCGCCATCACAATCATCACCCACCAGGGGATAAGCCCGCTCCGCGCGAAGCAGAACAGCACCGAGAGCAGCAGGAGTTTATCCGCCAGCGGATCAAACAGCTTGCCGAAGGAAGTAATCTGGTTCCACTTGCGGGCGAGGTACCCGTCCAGGCAATCGGTAAGGCTGGCCACCAGAAAAATGAGCAGCGACGCCGCCGGGGCGATGCGCTCATACGTCAGGACGAACACCGGAATCAGCGCGATGCGCAGCGCGGTGAGAAGGTTTGGCAGATTCATGCGTTCGCTCCCTTTGGTAACGTTCCGTTAAAAATCATAGCAGGATGGCGGCGGAATGTCAACGCCGTCAATATTCAATACCCTTGCGCGCCGGGATGCCCGCCGCATACGGGTGGCGGAGCATGCGCATCTCGGTGGCGTAGTCGCAAAGCGCGATCAGCTTCTCGCCGGCGCCGCGGCCTGTGATCACCAGTTCCGTGCCCCGGTATTTGTGGCCGATCAGGTAGCAAAGCTGATCCTCTCCGATGGCGCCCGCGCCCACCGCGCCCAGCGCCTCGTCCAGAATCACCAGGTCCACGTCCTTGTCGCAGGCGGCGTCGCAGGCCTCGTCAAAAAGCGCCTGCTGCGCCTCCGCCCAGGCCCCCTTTTCCTCTTGCGTCATGTCCCAAGTGAATTTTTTCACGTCGCAGTCCGCCCGGCGCAGAATGCCCGGCGCGAGCTTTGCAAGCGCCGTCATTTCGCCGGTGGGCTGGTTTTTCATGAACTGAAAGATGCGAACCTGAAGTCCCGCGCCCAGCGCGCGAAGCGCCAGACCCACGGCGGCGGTGGTCTTCCCCTTGCCCTCGCCGGTGTAGACGTGCGTCAGCCCTCTGGTCATCGCCCTCACCCCCGTTCCATTATACCGAAGCGCGAAAAACCGCGTCTAGGATTCTCCAAAATTTAACTTGATTGAGGCCGGCCCTTCGGCCTATAATCAAGTTTCCTTCGATTTTAATCCTACGGAACGGGAGGCGGCCGGTATGCAGGATCATCCCGCGCTCCGGGAGGAGCGCGCGCACCTGAACGACACCCTCGCGACCATCCGCCAGGAGCGCGTCCACGCGGACGAAGAGCTCGCCCGCTCCGACGCCTCGCTGGCCGAAGCGCGGCGCAGCCTGCCGGACGCGCTGCCCGTCCGGGAGATGCTCTACGCCCGCGCCGAGGAGACGGCGCGGCGCCTGGCCCTCGCCGCCCAGCGCCCCTACTTCACACGGATCGACTTTGCAGAGCGCGACGCCAGGCACGTCTACTACATCGGCCGCTGGGGCGTGATGAAGAGCGACAGTCTGGACATCGTGGTCACCGACTGGCGCGCGCCGGTAGCGAACCTCTATTATTCCGGCCAGATCGGGCCCATGCGCTACGAAGCGCCGGACGGCACGATCGAGGGCGAGCTGACGCTCAAGCGCCAGTTCGGCATCGAGAAGGGCGAACTCGTCAGCCTCTTCGACGTGGATCTGGCCACGGCGGACGCGCTGCTTCAAAAGGTGCTTTCGGAGCGCACGTCGGAGCGCCTCCGGGACATCGTGACCACCATTCAGTCCGAGCAGAACCTGGTGATCCGCCATCCGCTGGAAAAATCCATGGTGGTGCAGGGCGCGCCGGGTTCCGGCAAGACCACCGTGGCGCTGCACCGCATCGCCTACCTGCTGTACGCCTACCCGCAGCTAAAGCCCGATCAAATGGTGATTCTGGCCCCCAGCCCGCTGTTTCTGAACTTCATCGCAGGCGTACTGCCGGATTTGGGCGTGGAGCGCGTGCGGCAGACCACCTTCGAGGGCTTTTTACGCGCGCTGATGCCGCTGCCCGCAGCGTTTGTCCCGCCGCCGGAAGCGCAGCAGGATCAAACGGCGGACGCCCGCGCCAAGGGCGCGCCGGAGAATGAAGCGCATCTGGATGAATGGCTCTCGGCCTACGAGGCGTCTTTCGCCAACCGGGACATCGCCTTCGGCCCGGTCAGGCTCTATGACCGCGCGGAGCTTCAGCGCTTTCTGCTGGTGGACGAAGCCCCCTTCCCCATGGCGCGGCGGCTGAAGGAGTTCGAAAAGCAGTTGTCCGCCCGGGTACGGCGCGCGGCGAGGACGATTGAAAAATTTCTGACCGACGAGGCCGCCCGGCGCGCGGAGAAAATTCGCCTGGCAACCTCCGATCCCGCGATGCTCCGGGAAAAACTGGGAATCCTATATAGGAGCCTGGACGAACGTGTTACGCAGGTTCAGGGCGAGGTGAAGCCCTTCCTCAAGCGGGAGATGGCTGCCTTCCCGCCCACAGACCCGGCGCGGGTATACCGCGCCTGGCTCGCGGACCGGGCGGAGGCAGGCGGCGGGGCGCTTTCCGACGCCTGCCGGCGGACGCTTGCGCGCATTGAAAAAAAGGGCAATGTCGCCCGGGACGACCTGGCGGCGCTGGGGCTGATCGCGCTCCGGATGATCGAGGTCAAAAGGCCGGACGCGCGCCATCTGGTAATCGACGAAGCACAGGACTTCAGCGCGCTGGAATTTGCGCTCATCCGGCGCATCGCGCCGGGCGCGACGGTCACCGCCGTGGGCGACCTGATGCAGTCCATCGGCGCGGGCGGCATCACCGACTGGGATCGGCCCCCTTCCCTCCGCGAGGCCGTCCGGCGGGAACTGACCGTCAGCTACCGCAGCACCGTGGAGATCATGGCGATGGCGGAAAAGGTGTTCGCCCGCTTCCCCGCACCGGGCATCGCCCCGCCCAAAACCGTGCTGCGCCACGGCAGCGCGCCGGTGGTCGAGGCAGCCGCCGGGCTCGGCGCGCTGGCGGCGGCGGTGGCCCGGCTTGCCCGGGTATGGCAGGCCCAGGGCATGGCCTCCATCGCGGTGATCGGCCGGGACGAGGCGCGGCTGAAGGCGCTTCTCAAGGCGCTGCCAGGCGAACTGGGGGCGAAGCTGCTCCGCGCGGACGCTGCGGACGCCCTCTCCGGCGTGATGCTGGCCCCGGCAACGGCGGTCAAGGGCTTGGAGTTTGACGCGGTGATTCTGGCGGATGCCGGCGAGGCCGAATACCCCGAGGACCCCGCCGCCGCGCGCCTTTTGTACGTGTGTCTGACCCGCGCGCTGCATCATCTGGCAATCCTCCACGGCGGCGCCCTGACGCGGCTTCTGGAAGGCGCGGGGGAAATCCCCCCGAAAGAGCAAAGTTGAATTTGCCGCTGGTCTGATGTATACTATATTTGTGAAATGATGCGTTTCGGAGGGTTTGATGGCGGGCAAATCGGGTTCAACCAAAAAACGCGGGACAACGGCCGCCGCGCCGCGCGCGGCGAAGCCGCGTCAGGCTGCGCCGGCGCCGCAGCCTCCCGAGGATCGAAGCTTTCTGCGCGAGGTGCTGGGTGTCCTTGTGATGGGCGCCGGGCTGTTGCTTGCGTACTTTTCATTCGCCGAGGGCGAGGCCGCCAGGGCTGTCACGGGCGTACTCCGGGGCATTGCGGGCTCGCTTTACCTCCTGGTGCCGCTGATGGTCGTCTGGATCGGCGCGCTCGCCACTTTTTCAAACCGTGAGCGCAGGGTGCGGCCCGGGCGGCTGGCGCTGACGTTCCTTTTGCCGCTTTTCATCTGCGCGGTCTGGCATCTGCATGCGTTTGATTCGGTTCATCCGCCCGCCAGCATTGACAGCTTCAGCAACTTCGTCTTTGAGTCCTATCGCTACAGGCAGGGCGGAGCGGGTGTTTTGGGCGCGCTCTTTTCCTGGCCCGTCCACATATACATCGCTCAGAAGAGCATATTCGGTTCGGTGGTCGTGCTGTGCACCCTGGCGGTGGCGGACCTGATCCTGCTTCGGAAGATTTCGCTTCGGCGGCTGGGCGGCAAGGTGCGCCAGTCTTACGGCCAGTATGTGGAGCACGCGCGCCAGCGGGCCGACGAGAAGCGCCAGGCTTCCCTTGAGCGCCAGCAGGCGATGGTGGTGCCCACGGTCTACGCCGGCGGCGCCGCGGTGGTCTCCGACCCCCGGCCCGCCAGGCGGGCCGCAAAGCCTCAGCCCGCGTCCAGGGCTAAAATGCCCGACAGCGACGATCTGGAGAACTGGGATGTGCCGAAGGCGCCGATCCGGCGTTCCTCCGGCGATCGCGAGATGGTGATCGAACGCATCCACCCGGACGATCCGCTGCCCGGCGAACCCCGCGTGCATCCGGCGGAGGACGGCCCGGAGGAGCCGGACGTGCCTCACTTCCTCGCCAAGCGCCGCCCCGCCGGCGCGAAGGCGGAGAAGCTCCGGGTCAAGGAGCCGGAACCGCTGCACAAGTCCGAGCCGGAGCCGCTCCCGCCTCAGCCCGACGGACGTGAGGTGGCGGAACGCGCGCCCTACGAAACCCGGGGCCAGGCCGAATTCGCCGGCGGCGACTGGCAAGAGGTCAAGCTGGGGGACGAGGAACTCGTCTTCTCCGCCGAGCCCGATCCCGAGCCGGAGTCCACGCCCGACGCAGTGCCGGAGCCGCCCTTCGAGCCCACCGCCGTCCGAAAGGAAAAGCGGCCGGTGATCATCGCGCCGTCGGTGAAAAAGCCCAAAAAGCCGGAGCCGCAGCCTGCCCGGCAGCAACCGGCGGATCCGGACGCCTACAACTACCCGCCCATCGATCTTCTCGCCGCGGCGCAGCCCTCCCAGGTGAAAAACCGCGAGCAGTCCGACGAACTCAAAGCCAAGAAGCTGATCGAAACGCTGGCCAGCTTCGGCATCAGCGCGCGGCTGATCGGCGTGGCCCACGGCCCCACCGTCACGCGGTTCGAGCTGTCGCCGGCGGCGGGCGTCAAGGTCAGCCGCATCACGGCGCTGGCGGACGATATCGCCCTCAACCTGGCGGCGGTCAGCGTGCGCATTGAGGCGCCGATCCCCGGCAAGGCGGCGGTGGGCGTCGAGGTGCCCAACGATACCATCGAGGTGGTGCCGCTGAGGGACGTGCTGGAGTCCCAGGAAGCGCGCAAGCATCCGTCGCGCCTGGCGGTGGCGCTGGGCCGCGACAACGCGGGCCGCTACATCGTGTCCGACCTTGCCAAGATGCCCCACGTGCTGATCGCGGGTGCCACGGGCTCGGGCAAATCGGTGTGCATCAACTGCATCGTATGTTCCATCCTCTACCGCGCCACGCCCGACGAAGTCAAGCTGATGATGATCGACCCCAAAGTGGTCGAGCTGTCCAGCTACAACGGCATTCCGCACCTTCTGGTGCCGGTGGTGACCGATCCCAAGAAGGCAGCCAGCGCCCTCGACTGGGCCGTGGCCGAGATGAGCGGGCGCTACAAGAAGTTCGCGGAACTGGGCGTGCGCGATATGAAGGGCTACAACCTGCACAGGCCCGAGGACGAGCCCGCCATGCCGCAGATCGTGATCATTATCGACGAGCTGGCGGACCTGATGATGGTCGCCCCCGGCGAGGTGGAGGACTCCATCTGCCGCCTGGCGCAATTGGCCCGCGCGGCGGGCATCCATCTGGTCATCGCCACGCAGCGGCCCTCCGTCAACGTCATCACCGGCGTCATCAAGGCCAACATCCCCTCCCGCATCGCCTTCACCGTGGCCTCCCAGGTGGACAGCCGCACGATTCTGGACGTGGGCGGCGCGGAGAAGCTCTTGGGCCGGGGCGACATGCTGTTCGCGCCCGCCGGCGTCAACAAGCCCGCCCGCGTGCAGGGCGCCTGGGTGTCGGACGACGAGGTGAACGACATCGTATCCTACATCAAGGTGCGCCACGAAACCACCTATGACGAGGACGTCATTGAGCACCTGGAAAACGCCGCCATGTCCGACGCCGAGAAGGACGACGCCAAGGATGAATACGACAGCCTTCTGCCTCAGGCCGTGGAAATGGTGATCGAGGCCGGGCAGGCATCCACCAGCATGATCCAGCGGAGGCTGCGCGTGGGCTACGCCCGAGCGGGCCGGCTGATCGACGAAATGGAAAAGCGGGGCATCGTCGGCCAGGCCGACGGCGCAAAGCCCCGGAATGTACTGATCTCGCGCGAACAGTTCAAGCTGCTGTTCGGCGATTCGTGAGGAGTTTTATGGAAAGAACGGTTGGACTTGTGTCGCTGGGCTGCTCAAAGAACCGGGTAGACAGCGAGGTGATGCTGGGCATTCTGACCCAGCACGGCTACCGCGTGGTGGCCAATCCCGAAGAGGCGGACGTGATCCTGGTCAATACCTGCGGCTTCATCCAGTCGGCCAAGGAGGAGTCCATCGACGCCATTCTGGACATGGCTCGCTATAAAAACGGCGGCAGGCTGAAAAAGCTGATCGTCACCGGCTGCCTCTCCCAGCGTTACGGCAAGGAGATCCGGGACGACATGCCCGAGGTGGACGCGGTGCTCGGCGTGGCGGAGTATCAGAACCTGCCGGAAATCCTGGAGGAGGCATTCCGCGGCGAGCGCCCGCTCAGAACCGGCGAGTGCGGCCGCTTCTTCGACAGCCCGCGCCTTCTGACCACGCCGTCCCACTCGGCGTATGTGAAGATCTCCGACGGCTGCGACAACCGCTGCGCCTACTGCGCCATCCCGCTGATCCGGGGCGGCTACCAGTCCCGCCCGGCGGATTCGATCCTTCGGGAGTGCGAAGCCCTCGCCGCCCGGGGCGTGACGGAACTGACGCTGATCGCTCAGGACACCTCCCGCTACGGCAGCGACCTGCCCGGGGAAGTCAATCTGGCGGGGCTCCTCCGGAAGATCAGCGAAATTGACGGCGTGCGCTGGCTCCGGACGCTCTACTGCTACCCGGACACCGTGACGGACGAGCTGCTGGACGCCATCGGCGGCCTGCCGAAGGTATGTTCGTATCTGGATCTGCCGCTGCAGCACATCAGCGGCGAGGTTCTGCGCCGCATGAACCGCCGGGGCTCTCCGGAACTCATCCGGGAGTTGATCGCCTCGTGCCGCGTGCGGGGAATCCTGGTTCGCACCACGTTCATTGTGGGCTTCCCCGGCGAAACCGAGGCGCAATTCGAAGAGCTTCTCGATTTTGTCCGGTGGGCGCGGTTTGACCGGCTGGGCGCGTTTTCCTATTCGCCGGAGGAGGGCACCGCCGCGGCGGAAATGCCCGGCCAGATCGACGAGGCGGTCAAAAAGGACCGCCTGGACCGGCTGATGCGGCTGCAGCAGGGTATTTCGCTTGAAATCAACCGGGCGCGCGTTGGCGAAACCTGCGAGGTACTGGTGGAATCCTTTGAAAACGGTCGGTACCTCGGCCGCTCCCGGAAGGAAGCGCCGGAGGTGGACGGCCTGATCCGCGTCAAATCCCGCCGGACGCTTTCGCCGGGCGAATATGTACAAGTGCAGATCACCGGCGCGTCCGAGTATGATCTTGACGGGGAGGCCGTGCAATGAACCTCCCCAACCGGCTGACCATCCTGCGCGTCGGGCTGATCCCGGCGTTTGTGGCGCTTCTCAGCGTGAATACGCCGCTTATGCAGGTGTTGGCGGCGCTTTCGTTTGTCATCGCGTCGCTGACGGACTGGATGGATGGCTGGTACGCCCGCCGGCACGGCCAGGAAACCGACTTCGGCAAGCTGATGGATCCGATGGCGGACAAGCTCCTGGTGATGGCGGCGCTCGTCCTTCTGGTGGCGCAGAACCGCGCGCCCTGGCTGGCCGCGGTGGTGATCCTCGCCCGGGAGTTCGTGATCTCCGGCATACGACTGGTGGCCACCGCCCAAGGCCGCGTAATCGCCGCGGACAAGCTGGGAAAATACAAGACGGCGCTGCAGATGGTGGCAATCCCGATGCTGGTACTCGCCCCCGTGCTGGGTCTCTGGTGCGCCCAGGGCGGCGAGGTGCTGCTCTGGGGCTCGGTGGTGCTGTCGATCGCGTCCTGCGCTTCCTACATCCTGCAAAACAGAGAGGTCTTTACAAAATGATCTGCGAAATCCTGTCGGTCGGAACGGAGCTGCTCATGGGCCAGGTGGCCAACACCGACGCACAGTACCTGTCGCGCCGGCTTTCGGAACTGGGCGTGACGGTGTTCCGCCACACCGTCGTGGGGGACAACCCCGATCGCGTGAAAGAGGCGCTGAAAACCGCGCTCTCCCGCAGTGATCTGGTCATCACCACCGGTGGTCTTGGCCCCACGGAAGACGACCTGACCAAAGAGATGGTGGCGGCGCATTTCGGCCTCGACATGCGCCTGCATCAGCCCAGCATGGACGCGCTGTTGGAACGCATGAAGCGCATCCACCCGGACCGGGTGCTGTCCGACAACAACTTGAAGCAGGCCTATTTCCCAGAGGGCGCCATTGTGATGCCCAACCGGCGCGGCACCGCGCCCGGCTGCATTGTGGAGGCGGAGGGCAAGGCGGTGGCGGTGCTGCCGGGACCGCCGAGAGAGCTGAGGGACATGTTCGAGCAGCAGCTGGAGCCCTACATTCTGGCCCGCCGGGAGATGAATCTCTCCTCCCGGTTCTTCCGCATCTTCGGCGTGGGAGAATCCAACGTGGAGACGATTCTGCTGGACCTCTTCCACAGCCAGAACCCGACGCTGGCGCTGTACTGCGGCGCGGGCGAGGTGACGGCCCGGCTCACGGCCTCCGGCGCGCCGGGCGAGGACCTGGCCCCGCTGATGGACCCGGTGGAGGCCGAGATCAAAAGGCGTCTGGGCGACGCCGTCTACGCCGAGGGGCGCGACGAGACGATGCAAAGCGCCGTGCTCGAAAAACTCCTCGCCCGGGGCGAGACCATCGCGCTGGCGGAGAGCTGCACCGGCGGTAAACTGTCGGCGATGCTTACTGATATCCCCGGCGCGTCAAAGGCGCTCGTGGCCGGCTACGTCACCTACTCCAACGAGGCCAAGGTGCGCTCGCTGGGCGTCACCCGGGAAGTGCTCGCCGCTCATGGCGCCGTCAGCGAGGCCTGCGCACGGCAAATGGCGGAAGGCGCGCGTTCGGCCGCCGGTTCAACCTGGGCGCTCTCCGTCACCGGCATCGCCGGCCCCGACGGCGGCACGGAGGAAAAGCCCGTGGGCACGGTGTTCATCGGAATCGCCGGCCCCGACGGCGCGGAAGTGCAGCGCTTTCAGTTCCTGGGTGACCGTTCCTGGATCCGCACCCTCAGCTGCCAGCACGCGCTGAATATGCTCCGGCTCGCGCTCATTCCATAACGCAGAATCAGGCTTACAAAGGAGGATCGCCATGCAGATTTTTGTGTTCCGCAGCGCGGAAGAGGTCGCGTCCGCCGCATCCATGGTGTTCGCCGCGCAGCTTTACCAAAAACCGGACAGCGTGCTGGGCCTCGCCACCGGCTCCACGCCCATCCCTACCTACCAATCGCTGATCGATCTGGCTCAAAGAGGCCTTGTGGACTTCTCCCGCGCCCGCACCTTCAACCTGGACGAGTATGTGGGGCTCGCGCCCGACCATCCCTGCGCCTACCGGCGCTTCATGAACGAGCAGCTTTTCCTGCACATCCCCATCGACCCGGACAACACCCACGTGCCCTCGGGCCTGGGCGACCCGGCGGAAAACGCCCGCGCGTACGACCGGATGATCGAAGCGGCGGGCGGCATCGATCTGCAGCTATTGGGCATTGGCCTCAACGGCCACATCGGCTTTAACGAGCCCGCGGAGGATTATACCTGGGGTACCCACGTGGTCACGCTGACCGCTTCCACGCTGGAGGCCAACGCCCGCTGGTTTGACGATCCCGCGAAAATGCCCCGCGAGGCCATCAGCCTCGGCATAGGCGGCATCATGGAGGCCAAACGGGTGCTGCTCATCGCCACCGGAGCGGACAAGGCCCAGGCGGTGTCCCGCGCGGCAAAGGGGCCGGTATCGCCGGACAGCCCGGCATCCATTCTGCGCTTCCACCCCAACGCCCAGTTGATGCTGGACGAGGCGGCCGCGTCGGGGCTGAAAAACCAATAACAAAAAATTAATGTTCAGAAGGAGTTTTTGCCGTCCATATAGAATATACTCATCATTACCCCCTGAGAGGAGGCGGTGCCCATGGGCGAAGAAAATCCCCGCACCCAATCCAAGGATAAAATGATTCGGGAGGTTTGACCGATGCGTATCACGATTACAGGCAGAAACTTGGATATTTCGGACGGATGGCGCGCCAAAATAGAAAAAAAGGTCGGCAAGCTGGACAAGTACCTGCGCGACGATTCCGAGGTTGAGGTTCGCCTTTCCCAGGAGCACGGCACCCGGAAATCCGCGGAGATCACGATTCTTCTGGCAGGCTCGATTCTGCGGGCCGAGGAAACCGGCCAAGAGGCCAACGCATGTCTCGACAAGGTGATGGACAAGATCGTCCGCCAGATCCACCGTCATCGCACCAAGATTGAAAAGCGGCTGCGGGCCGGGGCGTTCGAGGTGGAATCTCCCGAACTGGCCGAGCCGGTGGATGAGGCGCCCGAGGCCCACAAGGTGGTGCGCACCAAGCGCTTCAGCGTCAAGCCCACCAGCGTGGACGAAGCCATCACGCAGATGGAGATGCTGGGCCACAATTTCCACTTGTTCCTCAATGAGGACACGGGGACCTACGGTGTGGTATACCGCCGCGAGGATGGGGACTACGGCCTGCTGGAGCCCACCAACGCATAGCGCGTCATTTCCTTTTTCGGATTGATTTTATTGGGCCGCCCGGCGCGAAAGCGCCGGGCGGCCTGCATCACCGATCTATGCCCCGTGTCCGCCGCAGCCGCTCGGGGCGATCTCACCCGCCTCGACGCGCATCAAAAGCCCACTCTGCCCCCATTCGTCGCACGCTTCCCCGCTCGGCTTGAAGCCGTAGCGGGCATAGAACATCTCTTCGCCGGGGCGGATCAGCGCATACACGGCCGGCGCGTTCAGTTCCTTCGCGCGGAAGATGAGCATCCGCATGATGAGATCTCCCAGGCCCTTTTTGCGCCTGTCCGGCATCACACCGACGCAGCCGATCACGAAGCGGTCCTCGTCCAAATAGAGCCGCCCGCTCCCCGCGGGCGCGCCGTCCTCGTCAAAGACCAGCGCGTAGACCGCCATCCTGTCGTGGCAGTCCTCACCGGATTCGAGCCCTTCGGCCCTGGCCACATCCCCACGCAGCGCGAGCACCTGCGAAACATCGTCGGAAGAGGTCAAATATTTTCCCCGAATCATTGTGTCCTCCTGCGCGGCAGGATTTTCGCGGCCGCGCGCCGAAATTATCCAGAAAGGAGCGTGAACCCATGACCCCTGAAATGACCCGGCGCATCAACGAACTTGCGCGCCTCGCCCGCGAGCGGGCGCTCACCCCGGAAGAGGAGGCGGAGCGCGCGGCGCTGCGCCGCCAGTACGTGGAGCACTTTAAGGCGGGCACCCGGCAGGCGCTGGACAGCACCCTCGTCCAGTATCCGGACGGAAGCCGCGTACCGCTTAAGGACGCGTTGAAACGCCCTGACCCGAAGCCGGACTAAAACCCCACCCCATTGTACCAGCTTCCTGCAGAAAATTCAACGCCGCGGCGCTGCCTTTCGGGCAATCACGAGCGGCTGCGCCATTGCGCAGCCACCGCGCAGTCGGCGGCTGACGGAATGAAAGAGCCGCCGTCCCGCTGCGGAGGGGCGGCGGCATGCTTCATTTTTGCCGTCTACTGCTGCGCGATCTGATTCGGCGCGTAGAATACGTAGGAACCCTTGCCGCTGTACTTGGCGGAATACATCGCCTGATCGGCCTTTTCAAGCAGCGTTTCGTAACGGGAGCCATCCTGCGGGAAGCGGGCGACGCCCACCGAAACCGAGACAGGCATGCGCTCCGAGCGGATGGAAAACCCCTGCCGCATCACGGAGATCAGCCGCTCCACGTTGCCAATGATGCCCTCGTCGGAGCGCACCCGGTCGAGATATACGACGAACTCGTCGCCGCCGATGCGCCCGGCGATATCCGTCTCCCGGATGTTGGCGTGTACGGCCTGCCCGATCTTGCGCAGCACGTCGTCGCCATAGCCATGTCCGCGGCTGTCGTTAATTTCCTTGAAGTCGTCGATGTCGATATAGAGCAGCGCGCCGGCCACTTCGTCGCCCTCCATCAGCCGCTGCTTGATGCAGCGTTCGGTTTCGACGCGGTTGAGAAGGCCGGTCAGCACGTCCCGCGTAGCCTGCTCCCTGAGGCGGCAGGTTTCGCGCACCGCCTGATCGATGTTGGTGAGCTTGCCCAGCGCGCGCGTGCACCGGTAAGGCGTCTCGACCGACCACAGCGTGCGGATCACAGCCTCGTACCATTCGTACCATCCGCGCTTGGTGAGCAGCCTCAGGTCGATCTTGATGGTCGGCGCCTCCGCCGAAGCAGCCCGGATGGCGCTTTCGAGCGTCTCCCGGTCACCGGGATACAGGTACCGGCTCACCCCTTCGCCGCGCAGCGCGGCTTCCACCACCGTCTCCCCGTCGAAATGGTCCGAAAATCGTCCGGAGAAGGTCAGCGCGTCTTTTTCGCAGTCAAAGTCAATCAGCACCTCGCCCGACAACGACGCATAAGTCTTGTACTGCTCGCGCTCGTGCTCCAGCAACTTGAGTGCGCGGGGCGAGAGCTGCTCTGCCGGTTCGTCGGGCACATCCCCCTGTGCGGAATCGCCGTATTGCGCCATTTCATCCAGCGCGCTCTTAAGGCGAGCTTCAATCAGATTGAGCGTGGCCAGCAGTTTCGGGCTGAACGCGCCGCAGTCGCCCGCTTCGATCATGCCCAGCGCCTGCTCATGGGTAAAGGGTGGCTTGTACACGCGCTCGCTGGTCAGCGCCTCATAGACGTCCGCCAGCGCCACGATCTGCGCCCAGATGGGGATCTCGTCCCCCGCGATGCCCCCAGGGTAGCCGTTGCCGTCCCACCGCTCATGGTGGCCCAGGCAGATGTCACGGCAGTAGGCGAAGAATCGTTCGCCACCCGTCGCCGAGATGCGTTCGATGACCTGCGCGCCGTAGAGTGTGTGGCGCTTCATGATCTCGAATTCCTCATCGCTGAGGCGGCCGGGCTTGTTCAGGATGGATTCCGGCACCGCGATCATCCCCACGTCATGCAGCGCGGATGCGCACACGATGTCGTCGATCATGGTGTCCGTCAGGTTATAATCCACATAGTGCTTGGAGAGCGCCTGGCACAGAAACCTTGTCGCCAGCGAAATTCTGCGGGTGTGCTGCGCGGTCTCACCGCTGCGAAATTCCACAATTGTGGACAGCGCCTCGATGGCGTACCGGTTGGCCCTGCGGATTTCATGGGTCCTGGCCTCCACCAGCGCTTCCACGCTGACACGCTCGCGCTCGCATTCCGCAAGGCGCAGTGCCCGACGCTTGACGATCTCCGCGTTGAAGGGCTGTTCGACAAAATCCGAAACGCCGAGCCGGAGCGCCGCCGCGGCCTTTTCGGGGGATAAACCGGAGGCGATCATCATCACCGGAACGCCGGGCAGGTATCCCCGCGCGTGCATCTCCCGCAGCATCTGAAAGCCATCCGTCCCCGGCAGGTTGATATCCAAAAAAACCAGCGCGATCCGCTCTTTGTTGCGCTCAAAGAGGTTCAGCGCCTCAGGCGCGTCACCTGCTTCCAGCGAATCAAAGCGTTCGCGAAACATATCTCGCAGGATTGCCCGGTTATGCTCAACGTCATCCACGATGAGCAGCGCGGGCGCATCAGCGCCCATCGACGACACCCCCTGTGCCAAACCGCGCCGCAACGCCCGAGGGCATGATGACGGCACCCGGTTTCCAATGTATGGGTTGGTGATTGATCATATCTATATTACCACTTAACGAACGGGAAGTGTTGATCTTTGAATAAATTTTAACCAGGAAAATTACCGAATGCATTCTTTTTGCAGAAAAAACACCGGTTTCCCGAACCCTCAGCCTTGAACCGACCCGGGGAAACCCACGAAAGGCTTCCATTCGCGCAGGCGGTAGCGGCCCGCGCCTACCGGCCCATGGTAAAAAAGCGCCGGAACCTTGCCCACAGGGTGCTGAGCGGCCGCATCACGCGCATCAGCGGCGCTCTCAGGCGATCCTCTCCGTCCAGGTATCTGACCAGTTCCGCGCCCGTACCCTCGCGCATCAACGCGTCCGCCCTGCCGGGGTAACCATCCTTTAGGCGCTCCATCGCCGCCCGGAATTCCGGGTTGGCGAGGATCCTGTCCACGTATGCGCCCTTTTCCTCAAGGGTCCATGGACCGCTGCGGATAGAAGCGACGCACAGTCTGGCCGCGTCGACGTAACGCTTGTCGATCATGCGCGCCATCGCCTCGCTCATCCATCCGCACGTTTCCATGCGCTCGCGGATGGCGCGGTTGACTTCGATGTGGGTAAGGAAGAGGTCCGGGTCCACCTGCTTTGTGATGCCGCGGACCGCGTAGCGGACGTAGAAATAGTCGCTGTCGTCAATGATCTCAAGAGTCATCGCGCGCTCCAGGATCTCGGTGACGAAGATCACGTCGCCGCGCATTTTGATCTTTTCCCGGTAGCGCAGATCCTCCAGCAGCGCGCGCTTAAACAGCTTGGCGTAGAGGGTGCCGATGCGGTTTTTGCCATACAGTTCCGGCAGTGCCGCGCAAAAATCCGCCCTCGAAACGAAGACCGGGGGTACGTGGGGCACGTTCCAGACCTGACGCATCGTGCGCTCGCTGAGGGAGACGTACCGGGCGAGCACCATGTCGGCGTCGTTTTTTTTCTGGGCGTCCACCATGTGCTTCAGGTAGTTCGGACCGACGAAATCGTCCGGGTCCACAAAGGCGATAAACCGCCCGGAAGCGCGCGCGATCCCCTCGTTTCGGGCTTTCCCCACGCCGCCGTTGGCCTGATGCAACGGAACAAAGCGCGCATCCTCCCGCGAGAAGCGATCGATCACCGCGCCGCAGCCGTCGGGTGAACCGTCATCCACGAGGATCGCCTCGAAATCGGAAAACGTCTGCGCCTGAAGCGATCGCAGGCAGCGCTCCAGATAGGGCTCCACATTGTAGATGGGCAGGATGACGCTTACTGCTGGCGCGCTCATGGGGCCTCCTCGTGCATCGCCCCGCGCGGGACACGCCACAAAGCCCGCCCTCGCGCCGGTTTTTCTTATTATAGCACACGGCCTTGCCGCGCGCAATCGCCTTGAAGCGAGGCGCGCCTTCTGGTATAATCACGGCATACGCAGAAAACCCGAAAAGAGGCTCGCATGAATCCAAACGATTTGATCAGCGTCGTGATCCCCACCTGCAGGCGGGACGCGCGCATCCTGAAGCGCGCGGTTCAGAGCGCGCTCAACCAAACCCACACGGCCATTGAGCTGATCGTGGTGGACGACAGCCCCGAGGATTTTGCCGGACGCGACGAGGTCCGGCGGATGCTCGAGGGCCTGGGCGACAACCGCGTCCAGTACATCCGCCACGAGACGAACCAGGGCGCCTGCGCCGCCCGGAATACCGGCATCGCGCGCGCGCGCGCGGGCTTCCTGGCCTTTCTCGACGACGACGACGAGTGGCTCCCGGATAAGCTGGAGAAACAGCTTCGGCTGATGAACGAACGGGGCGCGGATTATGCGCTGATCGGCTGCGGCTCGTGGACGGTGGATGACGCAACCGGTCTAAGGCGGCCGCGCAAGCCCTGGCCCGCGCGCGGCCGGGTGTTTGACCGGCTGATCCTGGAAAACTTCATCGGTTCAACCTCCTTTCCGCTGATGCGAAAATCCTGCCTCACGGACGTGGGGCCCTTTGACCCCCTCATGAAGTCCGCCCAGGATTACGAGCTCTGGCTGCGCATCGCGCGGAACTACCCGATGGACTTCGTGGAAGAGCCGCTGGCGCTCTACCACGTGGACGGCGGCGCGCGCATTTCCACCAACGTTCAGAGCCGCATTGAGGGGCTGGAGCGGTTGAACGAACTCCACCGGGACTATCTCCGGGCGCATCCCAGGGCGTTAAGCGCGCGGCTGGACAAGCTGGTGCCCCACTATGTCCGCGCCGGGCAGCGTGAGAAGGCGCGCCGCGCGTTTTTTCAGGCGCTAAGGCTGTCTCCGCTGGCCGCTCAGGAGCATCTTTCCGCGCTCAGATGCCTGCTCGGCAAACCATCCGTTCCATAACCGATATGCACCGCCGCCCCGAAAGGGGCGGCGGTGCGTGCATCTTCCGCTTTTACGCCTTCGCGAAGTAGGCCACCGCAACCGCGCCGGGGCCCGCGTGCGCGCCGACTACGCTGCCCAGCCAGATGGCGGGCGCATCGACCCCCACCGCGTCGGAGAGCTCCGTAAGCGTCGTCAGATCCCCCGCGTGAGCGTAGGCCATCGGCAGGTTCAGGTCGATGGGCTCGCGAGCGACAAGCTGCGCCACCTTGCGGATGGCGGCGCGGGAGCCCCGCGCCTTGTCCACGCTGGTCACCACGCCGTCCCGCACCCGAATGATGGGCTTGAGCGACAGGATCGTGCCCAACGCGCCCGCCGCACCCGAAAGCCGTCCGCCCTTGACAAGGTATTTGAGCGTATCCAGCGCCGCATAGACGCGCAGCCGATGCTTGAGCTTTTCCAAAATATCGCGGACTTGGCCGGCGGATTTGCCCGCATCCCTGAGCCGCACCGCCTGGCGCGCCAGGATCAGGTGGCCAATGGTGGCGGAGCCGCTGTCCACCACATAGACGTCGTCCCGCGCGGCCTGTGCCTTGGCCACCCAGGCGGACTGGCCCGTGCCGCTCAGGTGCGACGAGATGGTGATCACCAGGATCTCCTCATTGGGATGGCGCGCGAATTCCTCCAGAAAGTCCTGGGGCGTCACCATCGTGGTGGTGGGCGTCTGGGGACTGGTTTTGAGTTTTTCAAAAAACTGCTCCCCGTTCAGATCCACCTTGTCCCGGTATCCCTCTTCCCCGAAGAACACCTTCAGAAGCATCACGGAAATGCCCAGCGAACGCGCTTCCTCCAGCGTCATATCGCAGGTGCTGTCGACGACGATGTGCATCCTCTTCATCCCTTCACGGCGTATTGTTCAAAAAACTCCTTTAATCGCTCCAACGCGAGGGTCAGTCTTTCGATGTCCTCCTCCTCCAGCGCCTGCTCCACGCCGCGGAGCATGTCGCGGTGGAAGGCCCGGTGCCGCTCGTTGGCCTCCCGGCCCAGCGCCGTGGGAAAGACGCGCACCACGCGCCGGTCGTCCGGGTCCGACCCGCGCGAGAGATAGCCCTTGCGGATCAGCGTCGTCACCGCCGTGGTCAGCGCCCCCACGGAGATGTTCAGAGCGCCCGCCACCGCGCTCATGGTATTCCGGCCCGTGGCCGTAAGCGCCGCCGCGGTTTCGATCACATGCATCTCCCGTACGGACAGGCCCTTGCCCGGCCCCGCCAGCGCCCGCTCTTCCAGCGTCAGGATGCTGCCAAACGTCCCGACAAGAAACGCGTTCAGACGCTCCCGCTGCACCTCATTCATGCCGGCCCCTCATTTCTTTTTAACTTAAAAATATTTTAAGTTAAAACCTTTTGGGGCGCCACGGTTTTTCGGCGCTATTCCGGTTAAGAACGTAAAAACGCGGCCCCGCTCGTTTGCGGAGGCCGCGTGGATTCCCCGGGCGCCTACGGTTTCGCCGCGGGCTTGAAGATGATCGCGTTGAGAATTCCGAAGAGGATTGCCGTGGCGATTCCGGCGGCGGTATTGGTCAGCCCGCCGGTCAGCGCGCCGATGAGCCCAAAATCATGCACCGCGTCGATGGCGCCCATGGCCAGGGAGTACCCAAAGCCCGTCAGTGGAACGGTGGCGCCGGCGGCGGCAAAGTCCACCAGCGGTTTATACAGCCCCAGCGCGGTCAGGATCGCGCCGGCCACCACGTAGAGCACCAGGATGCGGGCGCTGGTGAGCTGTGTCTTGAGTATCAACACCTCGCCGATGGCGCACAGCGCGCCGCCCACGAAAAACACCTTCACAAAAAGCCAGAACGTGTCCATCACATCGCCTCCAGCGCGACCGCGTAGGATATCGAGGGGATGCTTTCCCCCTGCTGCGTGGTAGCGGGGCTGAGCATCGCGCCCGAGCCCAGTGCCAGGATCCGTTTGAAGGGCCCGGAAAGCATTGGCAGGAAGTGGGCCGACAGCACCGACGCGATGCAGCCGCAGCCGCTGCCGCCGGCGTGGGCGTCCTGCTCCGGCGCGTAGAGCGACGCGCCGCAGTCGCTGAGCCTGTCGGGGCGGATGGGCATGCCCCGCTCCGCCATCAGATCCATCAGAAGCTGCCGGCCGATGTTTCCCAGATCCCCGGTGACGATGTGGTCGTAATCATCCGGGCCGCGTCCCGTGTCCTCAAAGTGAGCGGTCAGCGTATCCGCCACCGCCGGGGCCATCGCCGCGCCCATGTGGTTGGCATCCTTGATCTGGTAATCCACAATGCGGCCCGGCGTGCCGTGGGTCAGGCGGCACAGGCCCTGTTCGCCCCGCGTTACAAGCGCCGCGCCAGCGGCTGTGGCGGTCCACTGGGCGGAGGGCGGCCGCTGATTGCCCAGTTCCAGCGGAAAGCGGTACTGGCGCTCGGCCGCGCAAAAATGGCTGGAAGCGCCGCACACCGCCGTCTGCGCAAAATCCGCATTCACCAGCGCCCCCCCCAGCACGATGGACTCAATGAACGTGGAACACGCGCCGTACAGCCCGAAAAACGGGATGCCCAGCGCCCGCGCGGCAAAACCGGAAGCGGTGATCTGATCCTGCAAATCCCCGGCGAGCATCAGATCGACGGCTTTCACCGTCATGCCTGCCTTGGAGGCGCACAATTCGACCGTCCGGCGCAGCATTTCGCTCTCCGCCTGCTCCCAGGAGGCCATGCCCAGAAGGTCGTCCGGCAGCACCACGTCAAAATCCAAGCCCAGCGGCCCCTGTCCCTCCTTGGGCCCCACGACGGCCGCGGCGGCGCGCAGCACGAGCCCGCTTTCGTACGCGAACGTCCGTCTGCCCGCGCGCCTCACGAAAACCACCGTCCGGCCACATAGTAGATGACGCCGATGACGATGGACGCAGTCACGCCATAGGCGATCACCGGCCCCGCCAGCAGGAACAGCTTCGCACCCAGGCCCAGCACCAGTCCCTCTCGCCGGAACTCCATCGCCGGCGCGGCGACGGAGTTGGCAAACCCGGTGATGGGCACGATGGAGCCCGCTCCCGCGTATTCACCGATCCGGTCGTAGACGCCCAGGCCCGTCAGCGTCGTGCCCAGAAACACCAGTACCGACGGGGTGAAGGCGCCAAGCGCCAGCACGTTGAGCTTTAAAACCTCGCTGCCGAAGATCGTGATCGCCTGGCCGATCGAGCAGATCAGCCCACCCACCCAGAAAGCCCGGAGGCAGTCCCGGAGAAGGTTGCTGCCCGGCGTGCGTTGATCCACCAACTTCTTGTAGCGCTTGATCCTGTCGGCCTCGCTCAAAGCGCCGTCCCCCCCGCGTACACCAGCACGGCATCCTGATACGCCCGTGCTTCGGGCCGGTTGAGAAGGATCAGCGTCAAAATCGCCGCGGCGATGAGCACCAGCGCCACCGCCGCCCATAGGGCCGGCTGCATTTTCCATCGATGCTGCAAAATAAGCACCCCTTTGCGCGTTTTTCTCCCTCATTATGGGCAAACGCGCAAAGAAATATTACAAAACAGCGCGGCGAAATATGCGCTCCCGCCGGATCCAGCCGTTCAGGAATTCGCGTCCCTCCGGCGTTTCGTCCACCAGCATCAGCGCCCTATGCACCGCCATCACGAAGGCGGGATCCAGCGCCCGGACGCCCGAGGGTGCCAGCGGGCACATGGCGAAAGCCCTGCGATCAATCCTAAGGCCCAGGCCGCCGCCCTTTTTACGGTAGGGCGTCAGCGGAAAGATGCGGCAGCCCAGCGGGCGCGCGGCCCGGGGGCAGGTTCCGCCGCAATAGAGCACGCCGTCCTCCACCCGCGCCCACTGGGCGCCGCCATAAAGCGCTTCCTCACCGGGAAACAGCCCCACGCCGCCCTGGCCGTCCTCGTCCGCCCGGCAGCACGCCGCCGCGCACAGCGCGCCGCAATCCGTTTTGAGCGGCGTCAGGTTCTCCAGTATTTTCCGGGCCTCTTCCATCTGCGAATTCATATGGCCTCCTGTCAAAATTAGTAGTTGCATTGGTTTGAGGAGGATGTTATAATACAATCACTTTTGAAATAAGGAGGTGCATTTTTTTCATGGCTTATGTAATTACCGATGAGTGCATCAGCTGTGGCGCCTGCGAGGGTGAATGCCCTGTCAGCGCGATTTCCCAAGGTGACGGCAAGTACGTCATTGATGCCGAAACCTGTATTTCCTGTGGTGCTTGCGCGGGGGTTTGCCCCGTAGGCGCCCCGGTTGAAGCTTGAGTCGAGCTCATCGAAAAGGGCGGCCTTCGGGCCGCCTTTTTTGCGCGCTGACTTTGTCGGCACGCCCTCCTCGTTCTTGCGATGCAAGCTCTCGTCAGAGGGAGAACGAGGCCAATTTCTGAAAATCCGCGGATTATCCGTGCGAAAGTTGGGCGGGCAGGGATTTTGATCCGGACAGGTTCTGCCTGTCCTTTATCAAAATCCCAGCCGCATCCGGCGCACATATCGCCGGATGCGCCCTTCCGAAGCTTTGCCAATAGTCCGGGGCGGCCTTCGGGCCGCCCTTTTGCGCCTCTCACGGCCGGAAACGGCGCTCGCGCGCTCCCTCCGCTGCGGCGGGAACCCAGGGAACTCCCCCGGGTGGAAACCCGGCGTTCCCCTCTACCCCTTCGCAGCCTCCGCAGCCAGGATCAGCGCGCCGGTGACGCCGCTGTGGATGCCCAGTCCCGGCGGCACGATGACCTCGTCAATGTGATGAAGCACCTGATCGGCGGCCACGTACCCGTTCAGCATCTCCAGCGTCTTTTCCCGGATCATCGGGAACAGGAATTTCTCTTGCATGATGCCGCCGCCCAGCACGATCTTTTCCGTGGAGATCGCCACCAGCGCCGATACGCAGAACTGCGCCAGGTAATAGGCTTCAATCTCCCAGGCGATGTGATCCCTCGGCAACTCCCGCGAGGGTACGCCCCAGCGCCTGTCGATGGCGGGCCCGCAGGCGAGCCCTTCGAGGCAACCGTCGTGGTAGGGGCAGACGCCCCGGGGCATCGGGTCCTTCGGGTGGGGCCTGAGCAGCATGTGGCCCCACTCCGGATGCACCATGCCGTGGAGCAGCCGCCCTTCCGCCACGACGCCCGCGCCGATGCCGGTGCCCACCGTCACGTACACGCAGTTTTTCAGGCCCTTTGCCGCACCCATCTGAAATTCCGCCAGCGCCGCGCCGCCTACGTCGGTATCAATGCCCACCGGCACATTCAGCGCCTTTTTAAACTCAGGCAGCAACGGGCAATTGCCCCAGCCGGGTTTCGGGGTGGTGGTCACGTAGCCGTAGGTGGGAGAGGCGGGGTCGAGGTCCAGCGGTCCGAAGCTGGAAATACCAAGCGCCTCGATGCCCGCCAGCCGAAAGTATTCGATCATCGGCGGCAGGGTCTCCGCCGGAGACAGCGTGGGGAAAGTCGCCCTGTCCAGGATCTTACCGGTTTCGTCACCGATCGAGCACACCATTTTGGTGCCGCCGGCCTCAAGCGCGCCAAGCCGCATTTTCCATCGCTCCTTTGGGTGTAGATGCATGAGAATTATACCATGCGGTGCGCGAAACGTGCAAGGCGTCGCTTCCTGAATCACAAAAATGCCGCCCGCCGCAAAGCCGACGGCCGGCATTCGGGACGGGGTCCAAAATGCGCGGGGAAGCCTTTTCATGGCTCCCCCGCGCCGCAAAAATGAGGAAAGCGTTTTCCTCCGCCCGCTAGGCCGATATCGTATCACTCTTGGGCGCGCCCACCTTATCCGCCACCAGCGCGATGAATTCGCCGTTGGTGGGCTTATCCTCGGCGGAGAACACCTTATAGCCGTAGAGCCGGTTGACGCTCTCCAGCCTTCCGCGGCTCCAGGCCACCTCGATGGCATGGCGCATGGCGCGCTCCACTTTGCTGGCGGAAGTGCCGAAGTGCCGCGCGATGCCGGGATAGAGTTCTTTCGTGATGCGGCCCAGCAGATCCCTGTCCTCCAGCACCATCCGCACGGCCTCGCGCAGGTACTGGTAACCCTTGATGTGGGCGGGGATGCCGATGGAGAGGAACAGCCCCGTTACCTGCTCGTCCCGGGAGCGCATCGGCGGGGTTCTGGGCTCGGCCATGCTGTCGCCCTTCATGCCGGCGACCTCCTTGACCCGGGCGTAAAGCACCTGGGTGTCCACCGGCTTCACCATGTAATAGCTGGCGCCCAGCCGCATCGCACGGCCGATGAACTCATCTCCAGCCAGGCCCGTGACCATGATGGCCCGGGGGCCGGCGCCGGCGAGCGCCTCCAGCACCGCGAAGCCGTCCAGCCGCGGCATGATGATGTCCAGGAGCAGTATGTCGGGCGCGGTCTTTTCGATCAAGGCCAGCGCTTCCACGCCGTCGTGGGCGCAGCCGGCGATCTCAATGTCCGCTTTCCTGCCGAAAAACTCGGAGAGCTGGGAGAGCACCGCATGGTTGTCGTCCGCCATCAATAGCTTGATCTTCTCCATAATATCATCCGCCCTTTCGGTACAGGTTATGCCCGAAAAGGCGGAGATATGACAGAATCGGTAAAGAAAATATCACGTCATTCGCCAGAATTTTCCGGCGGGCGTCAAAACCCGGAGCGCGGACCGCGCTAGGCGAGTCCGGCGGCGGCGTTCAGTGCGCTGAGCGCCGCCGGGGGCAGCACCGCGTCTGACGCCTCGCGCAGCGCCTCCACCTGGGAGAGCCTGCTGACGCCCACGATGGGCAGCGTGAAAAAGTCCTTCTGCCCCGTCAAAAACGCCAGCGCGATGGCCCCCACGCTGAGTCCGGTTTCTTCCCGGACTTTGAGAACCGCCTGGTACCGCCGGGCGTTGTCCTCGCTCACGAAGTCGCGCTTCAGCGCGTCCGGCAGCCTGTCCTCGCCCAGCTCGAAGAGCTTTGTCAAAAAGCCCTGGGCCTGGGAGGAATAGGGCATCGCGGCCATGCCGGTCTTCCGGTGCATCTCATACATTGCGCGATCCATCTGCACCAGCGTAACGTCCGCCACGCGGTGCTGGAAGGCGAGGCTCCACTGGGGCTGGTTGACCGAGAAGCCCTTGAGCCCATGGGCGGCGGCGTAGGCGTTGGCCTCCTCAAGGCGGGCGGTCTTCCAGTTGGACGCGCCCAGGAGCTGCGCCTTGCCGGACTCCGTGAGCATGTTCAGCGTCTCCAGAATATCGCCCACCGGCCGGCTCTCGTCGTCCCTGTGCAGGTAGTACAGCTCCACCCCGGATACGCCCAGCGCCTCCAGGCTCTCCTCCATGTCGCCTAGGATGCTCGCCCGGTCCAGCCTGGGGGTCAGAAAATAGCCCCACGGCGGGTGCGCGCCCTTGGTGCTCAGAACCAGATCCTCCCGGTTTTTCCGGGCGGCGAGCCACTTGCCGATGGTCTTTTCGCTGATCCCCGGAATGCCCAGATCAAAATCCCCGTAGACGCGGGCGGTGTCCAGCACGTTTCCACCCAGCGCAAGGTAGGCATCCATCACCTGAAAGGCGATATCCTCCGGCATTTTCGCCCCGAAATGAGCCGTGCCCAGCGCGATGGCGCTCACCTTGCGGCCCAACTCCGGCCAATTCTTCACCAGCATGCGCATACTCCCCTTTCTTTACGTTCATTATACCACAAGAACCCACAAGTCAACCTCAATCGGCTTGTGACAGCCGTGCGTATATGGTAAAATTATATCCAGCAATTCAAAGGCGGGGATTTTGATGGAAAACCGCGCGACGCGCGCCATATTGGGACTCATTGATTTTGCCGAGAATGCCGCTCTCACGGCCTCCTATGACCGCCGCTATATCCAGAACCTGCTGCTGGACGCCATGGGCATGGACGCGCCGGACCCGGATGCCGCGGCTCCGGAGGCTCTGGCGGCCACGGTCACGCCGCTGGTGCGGGAACTGAGCGAAATCGCGGCGGCGCGCGGCCTGATCGAGGACACCGCCGGCGCCCGGGAGCGGTTTGAAACCCGGCTTTGCGGCCTCGTCACGCCGTCGCCCTGGGAGGTGCGCACGAAATTCTCCGCGCTGTACCGGGAGGCAGGCCCCAGGGCTGCCACCAATTGGTTCTATCACATGTGCCGTGCCTCGGATTACATCCGCGTGGATCAGGTTGCCCGCAATGTGCGCTTCTTCGCACCGTCCCCGGCGGGTGAGCTGGAGATCACCATCAACCTCTCCAAGCCCGAAAAAGACCCCAGGGACATCGCTGCCGAGCGCAAAAAGGCACAGGTGGGCTATCCGCGCTGCATGCTGTGCGTAGAAAACCCCGGCTATGCGGGCCGCCCCGGCTTCCCCGCGCGCCAGAACCACCGGATGATCCCACTGACCCTCGCCGGCGAGCCCTGGCACTTCCAGTACTCGCCCTACCTGTACTACAACGAGCACTGCATCGTACTGTCCGAAAAACACACGCCGATGAAGATCTCCCGGGGTACCTTCATTCGGCTCTTCGAGTTCGTGTCCCAGTTCCCCCACTATTTTCTGGGCGCGAACGCGGATCTGCCCATCGTGGGCGGATCAATCCTGAGCCACGACCACTTCCAGGGCGGCCAGTACACCTTCCCCATGGACAAGGCGAAAACGCGGACGGCCCTACTCTGTCCCGAGCCGGGCGTACGCGCCGCGGTGGTGGACTGGCCGATGACCTGCATCCGGCTCACGGGGCGCGAATCCGCGCCGATGATTGATCTGGCGGAAAAGATCCTCGCCGCCTGGCGCGTCCACTCCGACCCAGCTTTAAACATCCTGGCCGAGACCGACCAGCCCCACAACACCATTACGCCCATCCTGCGGCGTGAGGGGGGCGAGTGGGTGCTGAATCTCCTGCTTCGCAACAACCGCACTTCGAAGGACCATCCGCTGGGCATCTTTCATCCCCACGAGGACCTGCACCACGTCAAAAAGGAGAACATCGGCCTGATCGAGACGATGGGCCTTTTTATCCTGCCGGGACGGCTGCTCTCCGAACTGGAGGCCCTCCGAAAGTACCTGACCGGCGAAATTCCACTGTCGCGCGCACCGGGGGCGGACTCGCCGGTTGCAAAACACTACGAATGGGTCAAGCTCCTGGCGGCGGAGCACGGCGCGAATCTCTCCCCAGACGCGGCCATGGCCGCCATCCGACAGGGTTTAAGCGTCAAGTGCGCCCGCGTACTGGCGGACGCCGGCGTTTACAAGGCGGACGGGGCCGGGCAAGAGGGCCTTCTGCGGTTTCTTTCGCCGCTTGGCTTCCGCGCGGCGGTGTAGGTCGCGGGGGTACGGCAATACCGGAGGGTTCCGCCCTTCGAACCACCCGCAAGGGGAGATCATCTCCCCTTGGCCTCTCCAAAAAAGAGCAAAAAGCATGGGGCGAAACTGCCTTCCCATGCTTTTTTATTTCCCTATGGGGGATTCTAAAAGGCTCCAGACTCTTTGGCGGGGGTCCAAGGGGCAGCACCCCTTGGCGGCTGCTTACCGCTCCGCCCAGTTCTTCGAACGCTCGATGGCCCTGGCCCACTGAGCGCAAAGCCGTTCACGGGTGGCCGCATCGATGGCGGGCGTAAAGCGGTTCTCCGGCGCCCAGATGGTCTGGAGCTTCGCCGTATCCCACAGCCCCACCGCGCGGGCGGCGAGCATTGCCGCGCCGAGGGCGGTGGTCTCCGTGACCATGGGGCGAAGCACCTGTATGCCCAGCAGATTCGCCTGAAACTGCATGAGGAAGTTGTTGCGGCTGGCGCCGCCGTCCACCCGGAGCACGCTGGGTTTCAGTCCGCTGTCGCGGATCATGGCCTCCAGCACATCCCGGGTCTGGAAGGCAATGGACTCCAGCGCGGCGCGTACGATATGGTTGCGGTTTGCGCCGCGGGTAAGCCCCACGATGGTGCCGCGGGCATACATGTCCCAGTAGGGCGCGCCAAGGCCCGTAAAGGCGGGCACCAGGTATACGCCGTTATTGTCAGATACGGCGAGGGCGCATTTTTCGCTCTCAGCGGCGGTTTCGATCATCTTGAGCTCGTCCCGCAGCCACTGGATGGTGGCGCCGCCCATGAATACGGAGCCTTCCAGCGCGTAGCGGGGTACGCCGTCCACGCGCCAGGCGATGGTGGTAATCAGGTTGCTGCCGGAGCGAACCGGCTTGAGGCCGGTGTTCATCAGCAAGAAGCAGCCGGTGCCATAGGTGTTTTTGACCATACCGGAGGTAAAGCAGCCCTGCCCGTACAGCGCGGCGTGCTGATCCCCCGCCAGCGCAGCCACCGGAATTTCGACGCCCAGAATGTCCTTGCGCAGCGTGCCCACGATCTCGGCGGAATCCACCACCCGGGGCAGCAGCTTTTCCGGGATGTTCATCGCCCGGAGCAAGAGCGGGTCCCATTCCTGATCATAGATGTTAAAGAGCATGGTGCGGGCGGCGTTGGTGGCGTCGGTCACGTGTACGCGCTCGTTCGTCAGGTGATAGGCCAGCCAGGAGTCCACCGTGCCGAAGCAAAGCTCGCCCTCGTTTGCGCGCGCCCTGGCACCGTCCACATGCTCAAGCAGCCACTGCAGCTTGGTACCGGAGAAGTAGGCGTCTGCGACGAGGCCCGTATGGTCGCGGATGACCGAGCCCATGCCGTCCTGCTTGAGCCGCTCCACCAGTGGCGCGGTGCGGCGGCATTGCCACACGATGGCGTTGTACAGCGGCCTGCCGGAATCGCGGTCCCATAGGAGCGTGGTCTCCCGCTGGTTGGTGATGCCCACCGCCACGATATCCCCGGGATCGATCTTGGCGGCCTTGACCGCCGCGCGCAGCGCGTCGATCTGGGTTGACAGAATGTCATCCGGGTCGTGCTCGACCCAGCCGGGCTCGGGATAGAGCTGCGCGAATTCGATGCCGTGGGCCGCTACCAGCGCGCCCGTCTCATCGAACAGCACCGCGCGGGAACTGGTGGTCCCCTGGTCCAGCGCCACCACGTACTTCATGCTGCTTCACCTCTCGCTTAAAAACGATTCCGGCATAGCAAAGCTGCCGGAATCGCGAAACCAATCGTCAATTGGATGTGCTGGGATCCGGCGTCGTCTCCACCTGAGCGATGTCGGCGCCCGGCGTCTCCAGCGCGGCGGCATCCGCCGCCTGGGTGGGCTCGGCCGTCACCTCCGGCGCGGGCATCGGGGTGGGCTCCGGCATGGCGGTAGGCTCCGGCGAAGGCAGGATCAGGCTCAGTTGCCCCACCGCGTCGCGCAGGCCGCCCAGCGAGATCAGCCGGCTGGCCTCCAGCTGCCTGAGCGCCAGCACGCACACCGCCAGGAACAGGACAAACAGCACCAGGCCCTTCAAAAAGCCCAGGAACCGCCGGCCGCCGCTGACGTGGTACTCGTCGTCATAGCGCTCGTCATCCTCGTCGTAGTCGTCGTATTCGTCGTACTCGTCATAGTCGTCGTATTCGTTGCCGTAGCGGTCGCCGTCGTCGTAATCCTCTTCGTCAAGATCCTCGTCCTGATAGACACGGCGCTTCTTCTCCTTGGGCGGTTTGGGCGCGCGGCGCACCGGCAGATCGTCGTCCTCATCCTCTTCGTCGTAGCCGTAGTCGTCTTCTTCCGGCTCCGTCGGGCGTACGGGTTCGGGGCGCGGCGCACGGACGCGCAGCGGCCGGAACTCCTGTGTCGGCTCATCCACCGCATAGGCATCCTTAACCGGCGCGGGCGCCAGGGGCGCGACAGCCGCGGGCGCGACAGCCGCGGGTGCGACAACCGCGGGTGCGGCCGGGACTGCGGGCGCTGCGGAGCGCGCCGCGCTTCCGGCGGCCAACGCCTTGCGCTCCTTGCGGGAGAGCGAGGGCGCGCTCTCGAGCTCTTCGGAGAGGCGCTGCGTCAACGCCGCCTTCTGGTTTTCGTCCATGAACTGGTCCTCCCCATCCGGCTGCGCCGATTCGTACGGCGGCTCGTCGGCCTGGCTCTCCTGGCCGCGACCGCGGAATTTTTTGAAGAAACCAAACAGCCTGGTTCCCCGGGTGGAGGGCAGGTCGTCGTCCTCGTCGTCCTCGTCGTCTGCGTCATCGGAGTCCGGTTCGCCCTCGTCCTTCTCCTCGTCCTCGGCAAAGCCGGTATGCACCGTGGTGCCGGGCTGGGACACCAGCTCGTCTACCTCGCGCACGTCCACCGGTTCAATATCGAGAATGGGCGGCTCCGAGGCCGGTTCCTGAGCCTGGGCGGCCTTGCGCATGCGGCGTGAGAGCACCGGTTCCGCCGCGTCCGCATCGTGCGGGGCGGGTGAACGCTCCTCGTCCGCGTCCTCGTCGTCCTGGCCTTCCTCGTCCGCCTCCGGAACACCCCGCCGCTCGGCCAGCCTAACGCGCGCCATGCGGAACAGCCCGCCGACCTTTTTCAGCGCGTCGCCGATGGGGTTGTCAATTTGCGGCGCGTCAGGGTCGATTTCGTCCTCGTCCCCGTCCGCCTCATCCTCCGGCTCGGGATCCGCATCGCCCTTGGGGGGGCGGTATGCCTCGTGTCCGGCATCCTCCGGTTCCTCGTCCTCCTCCGGAACGCGGCGGGAGACGCCTTTCATCAGCGCCTTCATGCCGGTAAAGAGGGATTTTTTCTCCCCCGGCCGCTCCTCATCCTCGTCCTCCGGAAGGTCCAGCGCGTCCTCCGGCAGATCCGGCGCCTCGAACTCGCTCTCCTGGGCTTTCACCGGCGTTTCCGGCGCAGCCTCTTCCCGCTCCGGCATGGCCTGCTGCGGGGGCTTGACCGGGCGCGCGGGCTTGACGGGCGCGGGCTTTTCGGTTTTTTCAGCCTCCTGCTGGAAGCGCTGCTCGTGCAGGCGCTTGTATTCGTAATAATCCAAGCCGGGGCGGCGAGGGCCGCCGGGTCGGGCGTTAGCCATATCAAGACCGCCTCTCTTTTTCGGGCGTAATACACTTATTCTATTATAACATATCCGTCCTTTATGGCAAGGGTTCAATAACTGGAAAACACAAAAAAGTTACGCCGCATAAGATGAAGCGGGCCAGAATGGAAGGAGGGATTCAATGAACGGAACATTTCAGCTGATCTGCCGCGCCCGGCGCGAGGGCGTGAGCCTGAAACCGCCGCAGGTTTTCGGAGTGTCCGGCGGCATCGCCTCGGTGGGCGAGGCCCCGCCCGGAGCGGACCGCTCCTTCGAAACCGAAGAGCCCTTACATACCGGTTCCATCTACCGCGAACTGATGCAAAAGTACGACCGCATCACGCCCCGGCACCTGAAATGACCGCAGAAAGGATGCCGGGCCCGCGGCGCTCGTCCGCAGGCCCGGGCCTTTTAATCGCCTGCCAGAATGCGCTCAATGGTCTCAAGCTCCGCCGCTTCAAAGGGAGGGGCGGAGAGGGCGCGGACGTTTTCCGCCACCTGCTCGGGCCGGGACGCGCCGATGAGCGCGCTGGTCACCACATCGTCCCGGAGCACCCAGTTCAGCGCCAGCTGGGAGAGGGTTTGCTGCCGCGCGGCGGCGACAGAAGCCAGCGCGCGCACCTTTTTCAGCTTGTCCTCGGTGATCGAGGCAGGCTTCAGGTAGCGGGGGTCGTGGCCCGCCCGGCTGTCCGCAGGGATGCCGCCCAGATACTTCCCGGTCAGCACGCCGCCCGCCAGCGGGCCAAAGGCGATCATGCCCACTTTTTCGCGCCGGAGCACATCGGTCAGGCCGCCTTCCACCCAGCGGTCCAGCATGGAATATCGCGGCTGATGAATGAGCATGGGCGTACCCATCCGCCGCAGCATGGCAATCGCCTCCGATGCCCGCTCCGCCGGGTAGTTGGAGACGCCCACGTAGAGCGCCTTGCCGCTCCGCACGATTTGGTCCAGCGCGAGCATCGTCTCCTCCAGCGGCGTGTCCGGATCTGGCCGGTGGTGGTAGAAGATATCCACGTAGTCAAGATGCATGCGCCTGAGGCTCTGGTCGAGGCTCGAAATCAGGTACTTCCGGCTGCCGAAATTGCCATAGGGACCGGGCCACATGTCGTATCCCGCCTTGGTGGAAACGACGAGCTCATCCCGGTGGGGCCGCCAGTCCCGGTCCATGTGAATACCGAAGTTCCGTTCCGCCTCGCCGTAGGGCGGGCCGTAGTTGTTGGCCAGGTCGAAGTGGGTAATCCCCAGATTAAAAGCCTGTCTGAGGATCGCCTGCTGCGCGCCGAAGGGCGTGATGTCCCCGAAGTTGTGCCACAGCCCCAGCGAGATCGCCGGCAGCATTAGCCCGCTCGCCCCGCAGCGGCGGTACTGCATGGTTTCATACCGGGCAGGGGATGGATTGTACATGGCCATGCCTCCTATGGGTGATGCCCGTCAGGGCGAAATCGAGAGCAGCGTCTTGACATACTCGCAGCTCAGCGCCAGATCGCGGTAGGCGTCCCGGCCGTAGGCGAGGTCGTGATCCACCACCAGCCATTCGGGGCGCGCGGCGAGGATGCCGGGCAGGAGCGCCGGGATGTTCACACCGCCGTAGCCGGTGGGGCGGAAGGCAAAGCCGCCGTCCTTCAGCGCCACGTCCTTCAGATGGACGACGGGAATCCTGGCCCGGTATTTTTCGATGAGACGCGCCGGGTCCTGCCCCGCCACCACCATCCAGCCCACGTCCGGCTCGAAGCGGAGAAGGCCCACCGCGTCCAGCATGCGCGCTGCGAAGGGCTCATCTCCGGACATATCGAAGTCATGGTTGTGATAAAGGGGCGCGATGCCCGCGCCAAGGCAGATTTTTGCCGCGTTCTCAAAGTCCCGCGCCAGCGCATCGAAGGGTTCCGACGCGATGCGTTCCTTCGCGCAGGCGAGGGTGAGCCGCCGGCAGCCCACGGCCAGGTGTTCCTCGACGGCCCGATCCGGATCTTTCAGGAACACTTCCACCGGCATATGATCGCCCAGCGCCTCGATATGCGCTTCCTCCAGCATAACGCGAAGCGCCCCGGGCGCCGCGCCAAAAAAGCCGAGCAGCTCCGCGCCTTCATAGCCTGTTTCCGCGAGCCGCCGGAGCGTCCCGGCCAGGTTTTGCCGCGCAGCCTCGCGCACGATGTAGACGCCCACGCCGATTCTGACGCCGGTTTCCTCTGTCAGCGAGAGGCCGTCGCTGCGGGCGGCAGCGTCCCGGAGCGTCCGGAGGACCTTTTGAGCGTACACCTCCGCCTGCGCCGCGCCGGAGAGCACGATCTCCCCGGGCAGGCTGGTCAGGACGTCGTAAAGCGCGTCCAGGTTGTGGCCGCGGTAATCCCAGTCGGACAGCGCGACGCCAAGGTATTCGTGGGCTTCATCCCGCCCGGTCAGTTTCGCGCAGTCGATCCGTGCCTTGCGCATGTCAATCTCCTCCCACGTACAGAAGCGTGAACGTTTCGTAGTGGTCCTCGGTGTAGAAGATGGCGCCGTCCTCGTCAAACACCAGCCGCTTCGCGCCTCGGCTCGAAGCCCCCAGCGTATCGATATCGCACTCGGCGTAGCGTCCGTCCTCCGGCAAGAGTCCCTCGTAGTTCCCGAAGCGGTCGCCGCCGATGCACTTGCCGGGCGCGTACGGCTCAAGCGCGCCGCCCGGCCAGCCCAGTACCCGCGCTTCGGCCTTGGTGATGTAGTTGCCGGGCAGATCGCCATAGAGGAAGAGGTACATCCCCACCTCCTCCGCGCTGTCATAGGCGCCCTCTTCGTCGATCAGCGCACCCAGCACTGGGCGGTTCTCTTCGGTGAGGAGGGCGTACCAGTAGCGGATGTCCTCCCAGTCGGTCTTCCCTCCGGCCTTGGCCGGGGAGAAGGCGCCGAACGCCAACAGGAGCGCCAACAGGAGCGCAGGCAGGCACGGCGAAAAGCGTTTCATCCCATCCCTCCCGGTTCATTATAGGGGATCGGGCCGCTCAAAGCAAGTTCCGGACAACACAAAGGCCCGCGCAAGCCGCCCCGCGCGGGCCGTGAGCCAGTATGCTATTACTCCACCATGATGCGAAGAATCTCCCGGTCCGTCTCACGCATGCCGTCCTTGCCCAGGCGCGCCACGTTGGACAGCGTATTTTCGATGTCCTCCGATACGATGCCCTCGCCCGCGGAGAACCCCCGCCCATTTTCCACCATACGTCCGCCCAGGAGCCCTGCATCCACCGATGCCGCGATCTTGGCCGCGCAGGAGGGCTTCGCGCCGTCGCAGACGATGCCGCTGGTGATGGCGAGCGCGTTGGTCACCGTGTGGCAAACGGCCTCGTAGCCGCCGTTTTTGAGGTAGGTGATGCCCGCCCCCGCCGCGGCCCCGGCACACACCGCGCCGCAGAAGGCGCTGAGCCGCCCCATGCCGTAGCGCTGGTGGATGGACACCAGGTTGGAAAGCAGCAGCGCCCGGCACAGCGCCTCGTCGGAGGCGCCCATCTCCCGGGCGTAGGTGATCACCGGCAGCGACACCGTCAGCCCCTGATTGCCGCTGCCCGCGTTGATGACCACCGGCAGCGCGCAGCCGCCCATGCGGGCGTCGCTCCCGGCGGCGGCCATGGCCTTGGCGCGGGTGGGCAGGTCCGCGCCGGAGGCGAGCAGCACCTTGCCGATGCCCGCGCCCCACTCGCCGGAGAGCCCCTCCTGGGCGATACGGGTGTTGAGCTCGATCTGCCGGTCGATGAGGTCCTTCACATCCTCAAGGCATGCGGTGGCGGCGAAGTCATAGATGCCGCCCATGGTCAGCGGGTCGTCGGCCTCGGGCGTATCTTCCGGCTGGGGCTCCTCCCGAAACAGCGTCTCCCCGTCCTTTTCCAGAAAGATCAGATGCGTATGCTTGTCGGCCACGAAGGCGGTGGCGCAGGAATCTTCGCCCCGGACGGTGATCGACACCTCCAGCGAGCGGTCCGTATTCGCCGCGGAAACGCGGATGGGCACGCTTTCAAGAAAATCCCGGATTTTTGCGCGCGCCTCGTCCGTCAGCCCGGCGATGACCTCCAGCTTTTTGTCCGGATCACCCGCAACCACGCCGGCGGCCACCGCCGCCGCGATTCCCTTGAGCCCACCGGTGCCCGGCACCGTGACGCTCTTGACGTTTTTGATCACGTTGCCGCTGAGGCGCGCCTCCACTCTCCGCGGCATTTCCCCCAGCGCGCGCCGGGCCAGCGCCGCGCAGTAGGCGATGGCCACCGGTTCCGTGCAGCCCATCGCGGGCACCAGTTCCTCCCGAAGAATTTCAAGGTACGCCTGATAACATGCGCTGTTGCGATCCATACATCTGGCTCCTTTTCTGAGCGATCTACGCCGCGCCGCCACCCGGATGCACCCCATTATACCATCCCCGGGCCCGCCGCGCCAGCAGTAGCAGGCCAGGGCGCCTGCGTCATCCGGTTCCGGAGGGACGGCTTTGCCGGCGGCGGGCCGCTTATACAGGCAGGGTGCCGGCACAGCGGCGATATCCCGGCGGCGCACAAGGCTTCGCCCGGTGAAGCGGGTGGCCTGGTTGGAACGATCGCGTCACACCTGCCGGAGCCCGCGAACCCATACGGCACCGCCGCCAGCATCCGCCCAGGCCTTGACCGATTGGTTCATTTTCCGATTCTGCCGCGCGGGCGGCTCACGTTCATTGCATCTTCTCGTGATCCCAATCCAAAATAGTCATTCTTCGTTGGTCCGGGCCTTTAGAATCATGAATATATTCACTTGGTATAACGGCTTATTATAGCATCACTCCCGAACTTTTCCAATAGACGTTTGATGTTAAGCCGAACCGCCCGCGGCAATGCCGCGGGCGGTTCGGCCGGCTTCCAGACGCTACATCGTCATGATCTGATACCCCTTCTGGATATAGGCGGAAAAGGACGGGTGCCCGAACATGTCGCTGAGCAGAGGAATCCCGGAGGCCTCGTTGTATTCGAGCACCCCCAGTTGGTACGAACAGGCGCGGCACACGCCGTCGATCAGCCCGGCCTCACGGGCCTTCAGAAACAGTTTGTCGCCGGACTCGGTCAGTGCCCTGATCAGCTTGACCGTCTCGCCCTCCATGATGACGCGCGCCTCATGGCCCTCCGCCTCCAAATTCAGCGCGTTGATCAACGCGTGGGTAAAGCACATGGGGCTTCCGTTAAACGCAAAGATCGCGTATTTCGCCATTGGTTTTCCTTTCCGGAGCGGCGTTATTCGCCCCAGTCCACATCTTCGACCGCCCAAGCGGCCAGTTCGTTCATCGAGGGATGGATGACCATGGATTCCGCCACCGGCCGGACGCTGCTGAGGAACGGGCAGTCCTCGTCCAGCACGGGCTTTCGGGCGGCCTTCTTGCCCTTATCCCGCGTCTGGCAGGGGCAGCCGGCGTTGATCAGGTATACAAAGGGCTGCACCAGCATCGCGGCATAGGGCCCCACCACATGCGCGCCGACGATGCGCATGTCCTCCGTCAGGATCAGCTTGACAAAGCCGTTGTCCTCGGATCGGGGGCCGTAGCCCATCGAAATGCCGGCGGCGACGGAGGAATACCGGTTGCGCGCCACGCCGATTTTAAGGCCCTTTTCCCGGGCCTCCCGCTCGGTCAGCCCCACATGGGCCACCTGCGGCCAGGTGAAGATGGCCCAGGGCACCGCGTTGTAGGCGGCAGCCTTTTTCTCGCCGCCCAGGAGGTTTCCGATCAGGATGGACGCCTCGTAGTTGGCCTTGTGCCGGAACTGGAACTTTCCGTTGATATCGCCGATGGCAAAGATGCCGGGCCGGTTCGTCATGAGGTGCTCGTCGGTGACAATCCAGCCCCGCTTGTCGGTGGCGATGCCCGCCTTGTCCGTTTGAAGAAGGTCCGCGTTGGACTTTACGCCGGAGGCCACGAAGATCTCCTCGGCCAGGATTTTATCCCGCTTCCCGGCAGCGTCCTCGATGACGAGGGCCTTGAGCCCCTCCTCCACCCCGGCGGACAGCGCCTTTGCGCCGATCCTCACGTCGATGCCGCTGCGCTCAAACTGATCCTTGACGAAGGCGCTGATTTCCTCTTCCTCGGTGGGGATGATTCGATCCTTCATCTCCACCAGCGTCACCTTCGCGCCAAAGGCGGAGAAGATGTGCGCGAATTCCGCGCCAATGGCGCCGCCTCCCACGATGATGAGGCTCTTCCAGGGCTTCTTGGGAAATTTCGGGCCGAAGAACGTCTCCGGCATCACGTAGCCCGCCTGCTCAAGGCCCTCAACCGGCGGCACAAAGGAGCGCGCGCCCGCGGCCAACACGAAGGCGGAGGCGGTAAATTCCGGGGAAACCTCCCCGCTTTCATACCGCACAGCCATGCGCCGTTCTCCGGTAAAAAACGCGACGCCCTGATAAACGTCGAGACCCTGCGCGGCTTTGAGGCCCTTCAGGATGCCCTCGCTGTGGCCGATCTGGCCCCACATGCGATCGGAAATCTTCTCCCAATCCATCTGGGGCGGCTGGAACGTCAGGCCGACGCGCGCCGCCTCGCCGGCTTCGCGGATCAGATCCGCCGGATACACCAGCATTTTGGAAGGGATGCAGCCCTTGGTCAGGCAGGTGCCGCCAAACTTGGAATTTTCGACGATGGCGCACGTCAGCCCCGCCGACAGCGCCGCCTCCAGCACCATCAGCCCGGAACCGCTGCCCACCACCACCAGGTCATATTTCTTCATGAAGTCCCTCCTGGGTTGATACAAGCATTATCCCACGCAGGGGATTGCTTCATGCTCACAAAAGCGCATTCGCGCGGGAAAAACCCGCGCGAATGCCTTGCCCTTCCGGCCTTAATAGTTTTCCTTGCGGATCTCGAAGTAGCTCTTGGCGTGCAGACACACCGGGCAGACCTCGGGCGCCTTCTTGCCCATGACCAGATGGCCGCAAACCCGGCATTCCCAGATGGCCTCGCCGGCCTTTTCGAACACCTGCTGCATCTCCACGTTCATCAAAAGCGTGCGGTAGCGCTCCTCGTGCGTCTTTTCGATGGCGGCGACGCGGCGGAAGCGGGCGGCCAGTTCTGGGAAGCCCTCAGCCTCGGCGTCCTTGGCGAAGCCTTCGTACATCTCGGTCCACTCGTAGTGCTCGCCCTCGGCCGCGGCTTTGAGGTTCTCGGCGGTGGTGCCCAGATGGCCCAGCTCCTTGAACCAGATCTCGGCGTGTTCTTTCTCGTTGCCCGCGGTCTTGAGGAAGATGTCCGACAGCTGCTCGAAGCCCTCGCGCTTGGCGACGGAAGCAAAATAGGTGTACTTGTTGCGGGCCTGGCTCTCGCCGGCGAAGGCGGCCTCCAGGTTCTTCTCGGTCTTGGTACCGGCGTACTTGCTGGCGCCCGCCGCCGGCGCATCCTCCACCTTGACAAAGGCGGAAGCGGGTTGCTTGCAGCGGGGGCACTTGAAATCGGGGGTCATCGGCCCCTCATGAACATAACCGCAGACCGAGCATTTCCACTTCTCCATCGGTTTCTCCTCCGTTTCTTCGTTGGGTTTGATCATCGCCAGCAGCGAACCGACCGCCTCCCGGGGAAAGCCCTCCCCTTGGGGTGCGTTCAGAAGCGACTGCAGAAATTCGCGGGCGTTGCCACTTTGAGGCAGCATGTAACCCGCCTCGCGGATCAGGTCTTCCGCCATAATGCGGTTCGATTTCTCGATCGCCGCGGCCAGTTTGCCCGGAAGGCTCGCGGCGGCGGCCTCCTGGCGCGCCTTGCCGCGCATCAGCGCGCGCATCGCCTGAACGACAGGTTCCGCCTTCGGCTGCTGGGGCGGGTAGACTTCCGGCACCATCGAGATGGCGCCAGAAGGGCAGGCCCCGGCGCACACACCGCAGCCGGTACACTTCTCCACGTCGATCACGCTGTTCTCGGTATCCGTCGCGCCGGTGGGGCATACGTATAGGCAAAGGCAGTCCTTCGTACACAGCCGGATGTTTCGCACGGCAATCATGTGGCTACCTCCCCTCCACTTTTTCGAACTTCCACCCGGGCACCTTGCAGACCGGGCAGAGTTCCGGCGGCGCGTCTCCCACGAAAACAAAGCCGCAGATGGTGCAGACGAACACGCCCGCACCTTCCGGCAACGCGCCGTCCCGATAGCGAACGAGGAGCGACCGGAGGATTCGGGTCACCTTTTCATCCCAGACCAGCGCGCGGAGCGCGCCCCGGTCCTTCGCGGCGGAGGCGGCGGCGTTGGCTTCCGGGATGCCGGAGTCGAGGTCCGCTTCGACCAGACCGAGAAGCGCTTCATAGCTTCCCTCCGCCGCCGGCGCGGCGGCTTTGAACCAGTCCGCCAGTTCGCGAAACAGCGCGGCTTCCCGGGATCTATACTGTTTTTCACAGCCACGGGCGAGGTTGGAGCAGAGCGCGCTCTTTTCCAGCGCGTTCAGTTCGCGGTAGTCTTCATCACGGACACTCGCGGCCGCGACAGGCTTCGGGGCTGCGGCCGGCGCGGCCGTCAGCGGGCGGAACTCCGCCTTGGGCGCGCCGCAGAGCGGGCAAACCCATGTATCCGGCAGGTTCTCCCACCGGGTTCCCGGCGCGATGCCCGCCTGAGGGATCCCCGCGGCCTCGTCGTAGGTGTAGCCGCAGACGGAACAAACGTACTTCATCCCCTTCGGACCGCCTCCCCTGATTTATTCTTCGGAAAACTCGCTCTTGGACGCGCCGCAAAGCGGGCAAACCCAATCCTCCGGCAGGCTCTCCCACTTGGTGCCCGGCGCGATGCCATTGTCCGGATCACCGGCGGCCTCGTCGTAGACATAACCGCAAACGGAGCAAACATACTTCTTCATGAATTCAACCATCCCTTCGCATATTCTGTGTTCCCGGGTTTCGTGCCGGTCCTTGCGCCGGCTTCTTCCTGTTATTACCCACAATCCCGCAGGGTTTAACACGTCGGCCGCATTTTTCCCGCTTTATCGCGATAAGCCGCTCGCGTTATACGCGGGCGGCTTATCAGAGGGAGATCAGTCCACGGCGATGGTGGCGGAGCCGCTCATGCCCACGCGCATACCGGGGGCATTGTCCATCTCGATGGTCACGTCGTACATGGTGATGCCGCCCACGAGCTTCCCGACAAAGGCAATCTTCTTGACGCTGCCGGAGAAAACCTGCCCGTCCAGCGCGTTGACGGTCACAGCGGCGCTCTGGCCGCCCGCCAGCTTCACCACGTCCATTTCGTCCACGGTGATGACCATGTCCAGCTTCTCGTCGGAGGACAGCGAGAGGATGGCGGTATCCTTGCCCAGCGGCACGTTGGTGATGTTCTGATACACCACATCCACGATGCCGCTCTCCGGGGCGGTGATTTCGCCGCTGTCGAGCACGCTTTCCGCCTGGGCGATCTGATCCAGGATATCCTGACGCTTGGTCAGCGCGGATTTGTAGTCGTCGGAAATGGGTACGTCTTTGAGGGCGAAGAGCGCGGTACCCTTGGAGACGGAGGCGTTTTCCTTGTTTTTGTACTTGGCGTCGTCCACGGTGCCGCCGGTGGCGGTGATGGTAAGGGGCGAATTGATCTCGGCGGAGCCGCTGCCAATCAGCGCGCCCAGGTAGACGGAAACGGTTTGGTGGAGCTCGGGACCGTCATCGGTAAAGGTGACGGTGATCTCACCGGAAGCGCCGGAGATGGAGGCGATACGGCCGTCCCAGTCGTTGCCGCGGTCGTCCTTTACCGAAACGGAGGCGCCGACCCGGACGCCGGTCATATCGGTGGGCACGAAGCCGACCCGCATCAACCCGTCGGTGGAAAGCAGCGCCAGCGCGCCGTCCCGGCCGATGACCGTCTGCACGTCCTCGCCCTCGTCGGCGTACACCTTCTTGACGCGGCCCTTGACCGGCGAATACACGGTTTCGTTGGCCTTGTCGCCGGAGAGGGATTTTACAACCTTCTCCTGATCATCGCGGCGCACCTTCAAATCGCCCAGCGTGTCGCGCAGTTTGTCCACATCGACCCGGGCCAGCACGTCGCCGCGGAGCACCTCGTCCCCCGCCTTGACGGGCAGCTGGATGATGGTGACGGCGGCGGGGGTCAAAACGTCCGCGCCGTCCTGAGCGGTCAGCGCGCCGTCTCCGGAGACGATGTTCTCCGCGCTGACCGGCGCAGCGGCAACGCCCTCCTGCGTCTGGGCCGCGCCGGACACGGCTTCCCCGGCGGGGTTCACCGCGCGGGGCGTGGGCAGCGCCGCCGCCGGCTCGGCATAGCCGTCCGCTTCCGCATAGTCCACCGGCGCTGTACCGGCGATGTCGCCCATCAGGCCGTCGCCGAGACCGCGGGTCAGAAGCACGCCGCCCGCCACGCCCAGGACCAGCACGATCAGAACCAGGATCACCGTCAGGGCAGGATTTCCGCGCTTGCGTTCGGGTTTCATCATGTTTTCTTCCTCCTTCGTCAGCCGAGCTGGATGGTGACGGTCGCGTTGGTGCCGATCAGGTCGCTGAGGCTGATTTTATCCCTCAAGTCGATCTTCACCGGGATGGTCTGCGTCACTTTGGTGTAGGTACCGCTGGTGGAGTAGCTCATGGCGTTGCCGGAGATGGCGTTCTGGGTGATCTTGTCGATCTCCCGCACCACGCCGGAAAACGCGCGGCCGGGGTAGGCGTCCAGGCTGACCCGGACAACCTGTCCGGCGCGCACGCGCCGGATGGCGGTTTCCTCAATGTTGGCCTGGATGTAGATGTCGCGGGTGTCCGCCACCACCGCGATCACCGTGGACGGGGAGACCATCTGGCCCTGGGTCACATCGCACTCGACGATTTCACCGTTCACTGGAGACTTGAGGTAGCCGGTATTCTGCGCCTGGGCGATGATCTGATCTTTGGCCACGGTATCCCCCTTGGCCACCATCAGCCGCTTGAGCTCGCCCGACCCGGCGGGTACGATCATGTGCAGGTCGGCCGTCACCTTCACGTTGTCGGTGGTAAGCGTGTTCATATCCCGGAGCACGAAGTAGCCGCCGACCAGCGCGGCGATCACCACGATCAGCACGATCAGGATGACGAGCGCGGCCCTGCCGGACTTTTTGGGGGTTGCAGCGGTTTCCATAAATAAATTCCCCTTCCCTTTGATTTTTCCTCTATTCGTTTTCGTCGAACTGAGAGTTGTACAGGTCCGCGTAGAAGCCCTTCGCCGCCAGCAGCGCCTCGTGGGTGCCCTGCTCCACCACGTCGCCATCCCGCATGACCAGGATCAGGTCGGCGTTTTTGATGGTGGACAGCCGGTGGGCGATCACAAAACTGGTGCGGCCGTGCATGAGGGAGTCCATCGCCTTCTGGATCAGGATCTCGGTGCGGGTATCCACCGAGGAGGTGGCCTCGTCCAGGATCAAAATCCGCGGGTTGGCCAGAATCGAGCGTGCGATGGTGAACAGCTGCTTCTGGCCCTGAGAGATGTTGGTGGCCTCTTCATTCATCATCATGGTGTACCCGCCGGGCAGCGCGCGGATGAACTCATCGCAGTGGGCGGCCTTGGCGGCGGCGATCACCGCATCGTCGGTGGCGCCAAAGCTGCCGTAGCGCAGGTTCTCCATGATGGTGGCGTTATAGAGCCACGTGTCCTGCAGCACCATGCCGAAGAGGCTGCGCAGCTGCTCGCGGGAGAATTCGTGGATGTCGTGGCCGTCGATCTCAATGTGGCCTCCGCTGAGCTCGTAAAAGCGCATCAGCAGCTTGACGATCGTGGTCTTGCCCGCGCCGGTGGGGCCGACGATGGCCACCTTTTGGCCGGGTTTGGCCAGCGCGGAGAAATCCTTGATGACGATCTTCTCCGGGTCGTAGCCAAAGCGCACATGATCGAACCGTACCTCGCCCTCAATGCGGGCGATCTCCGCCTCGCTGATGGCGCTGGGATCCGGGCTCTGCTCCGGCTCTTCCAGGAACTCAAACACCCGTTCCGCCGCCGCGACGGTGGACTGGATGGTATTGGAAATGGACGCCAGTTGGGCGATGGGTTGCGTGAAGGAGCGCATGTACTGGATAAAGGACTGTATATCGCCAATACTCACAACCTTTTTGACCGCCAGGTACCCGCCCAGCACGCACACCGCCACGTAGCCGAAGTTGCCGATCGTGTTCATCACCGGCATCATGATCGAGGACATGAACTGGCTTCGTGCGGCGGTGCTCCTGAGCGCCTCGTTGTCTTTTTCGAAGGCGCGCACGGCCTCCTCTTCGCCGCTGAAGGCCTTCACGATATTGTGGCCGCCGTACATCTCCTCAATCTGCCCGTTGAGCGAGCCAAGATAGCGCTGCTGCGCCACGAAGTAGCCTTGGGAGCGCTTGACGATGAACATCATCGCCGCGCCGGAGACCGGCAGCACGACAAGCGCCAGGAGCGTCATCTGCCAGCTGATGGAGAGCATCATGCTCAGAACGCCCACCACCGTCACGAAGGAAGTCACCAGCTGGGTCAAGCTCTGGTTGAGCGTCTGGTTGACCAGATCAACGTCGTTGGTGATGCGGGAGAGCACCTCGCCGTGGGTCAGCCGGTCAAAATAGGCCAGCGGGAGCCGGTTGATCTTTTCGGAGATCTCGCGGCGCAGGCGGAATGTCATGTCGTTGGCCACGCCGGCCATGATGTAGCCCTGCACGTAGGAACAGATCGACGAAACCACATACAGCGCGGCCAGCCAGGTAAGAATCCGGGTGATATAGGCCATGTCGGTCAGAAGGCCCATGCCTGTGTACCAGGCGATAAGCCCTTCCACCAGCTTGGTGGTCACGTTGCCCAGCAACTTGGGGCCGACGATGGAGAACACCGTGGAAGCCACCGCGAATACCATTACGATGAGGATGTTGATCCGATAGGGCGCGAGCCGCCCGGCCAGCGTTTTCAGGGATTTTCCGAAATCCTTTGCCTTCTGGGGCGGCGCGCCGCCAGCCATATGCCCCCCGCCGCCGAGGCCCATCCGCATTCCAGGTGCCGGAGCGCCTTTGCGTTGTTGCGCGTTCATTTGAGCAATTCCTCCTCGCTGAGCTGCGAAGCGGCGATCTCGTGGTAGACCGGACAGGTTTCGAGAAGCGTCCGGTGGGTTCCCACGCCGGCGACTCGCCCGCCGTCCAGCACCACGATCTGGTCTGCGTTCATTACCGTGGATACCCGCTGCGCCACGATCAGGATCGTCGCGCCCGCAAGCTCCCGGCCCAGCGCTTCGCGCAGCCGCGCGTCGGTCTTGAGGTCCAGCGCGGAAAAGCTGTCGTCAAACGCGTAGACGGGGGCGTTTTTCGCGATGGCGCGGCCGATGGACAGCCGCTGTTTCTGACCGCCGGATACGTTCGTGCCGCCCTGAGCGATGGGATCCTCGTAGCCGCCGGGCTTTTCCTCGATGAAGTCCGCCGCCTGGGCGATGTCCGCGGCGCGACGAACGGCGTCAAGGGGCATTTGCGGGTCCGAGTAGGCCAGGTTTGAGCGGATCGTGCCGGAGAACAGCACGCTCTTTTGCGGGACGTAGCCGATTTTGCCGCGAAGGTCCTTGAGCCGCACTTTCCGGATATCCCGCCCGGAAACGAGGATACGCCCGCCGGTCACATCGTAAAAACGCACGAGGAGGTTCATCAGCGTCGACTTGCCGCTGCCGGTGGCTCCGATAAAGGCGGTGGTGGTGCCGGGCCGCGCGGCAAAGCTGATGCCGTGCAGCACATCGTCCTCGCCGCCGGGATAGCGGAAGCTGACATCCTCAAAGCGCACCTCGCCGTTGAAGGGTTCCGGGAAAGCCTCCGGCTGCTCCGGGTCCAGGATGGTGGGTTCAGTTTTCAGCACCTCCTGGATGCGGTCGCTGGACACGATCGCCCGGGGCACCAGGATGAACATCATCGCCAGGAACAGGAACGCCATGATAATCTGCATGGCGTACTGCATATACGCCATCATGTCGCCGATCTTCATGTCAAAGGTGGTCACCTGCCGGGTGCCGACCCACACGATCGTCAGCGTGGTCAGGTTCATAATGAGCATCATCGCGGGCATCATCACGCTCATCGCGCGGTTGACGAAGAGGTTCGTCCCCGCGAAGTCCCTGTTGGCGCTGTCAAAGCGCTTCTCCTCAAACTTCTGGGTGTTGAACGCGCGGATCACCAGCATGCCCTCGAGGTTTTCCCGGGCGACGCGGTTGATGCGGTCCAGGAGATTCTGGATGGACATGAACCGGGGCATGACCAACGCCAGCAAAATGAGAATCAGCCCGATCAGGCAGATCACCGCGATGGCAATGATCCAAGTCATGGACGAGGACTTCTGTACCGCGTGGATCACGCCGCCCACACCCATGATGGGCGCGTAGAACACGAAGCGGATGGCCATGACCAGCAGCGTCTGCACCTGTGTCACGTCGTTGGTGGTGCGGGTGATCAGAGAAGCCGTGGAGAACCTGTCAAACTGCGCGCTCGAGAAGGATTCCACCTTTTGAAAGACGCGGCTGCGAAGATCGCCCGCCACGTTGGCCGCAACAAAGGCCGCGATGTAGCCCACCATAATCGAGGCCCCCGCGCTGATCAGCGAGATCAGGAGCATTTTGCCGCCCATCTGCCAGATATAGGGGATGTTTGAATCCATGACACCGGTATTGACGATGTCGGACATGTAGTCCGGCAGCGTCAGATCGCAGATCGCCTGTGTAAAAAGCAACGCCACCGCAATCAGCACATACCCGGTGTAAGGGGCCAGAGAGCCAACCAGTTTTTTCAATCGCCTTCACTCTTTCCGCTGGAATTCGGCCTTCGCGCCAGCCAGGAACTTCTCCATCAGCTCGAGAAATCTCACGGCTTCCTCCCGGCCCATTTTTTCCAGGATACTTCCAATCCGGGCGATGCCCTCCCGGTAGACCTCCTGCATCTTCTGCCGGCCTTCGTCCGTCAGGTCGATGGCCGTCTGCCGCCGATCGTCGGGGTCGATCGAGCGGTGGATCCACCCCTTCTCCTCCATAGCGCCCAGCGTTTGCGAGATCGAGGACTTCGTAAACCCCATCCGGGCGCTCAACCAAGTGGTCGATGCGCGTTCTCCCCGCCTGATGCATATGTCGATCAGGTGCAGGATGGACATTTCGCTATGGGTGATGCCGCAAAAAGGCTTTGATTGCATCAGATAGCGGCGCATTTCACCGATGGCGGTGAAGAAACGCTCGGGCAACTGCCGCTGTTGATCCATGAAATCACTCCGTTCGTCCGCTGACTGTTAAGCTTCCAAACTGTTAGGGTGCCTCACATTATAGGCCCGCCGGCGAGTCTCGTCAATCCCCCGGCGTGAATTTTCCAGCATCGCCCAGTTTCCGCCATAGTTCCCGGGGCGCGAAAAGCCCGGGCCGGGGGCGCCGAACATCAAATACCCGACTGTTTTTGCAAATAGAGAAGCCCTCGCGCGCCTGAAGTCCGCAAATTCTGGGCGTCACGCCGCTTCTTTCGCCTTTTCCGCACCCGGCGTACGCGCCGAAGAGGAAGAAACGGCGTTCCCGGCGCCGAAGGCGCCGGGAACGCTTGAAGTCTCACAGGGTTGTTGCGGTTGATCGAAACCCCGGCCGGTCCGGAGGCGGGGTCCTCCTTCCGTCAGAACAGAATGCGCAGCAGCCGTGTGATCAGCGACACCAACGCCGAAACTCGAAGCTGCAGCCCGCTCGAGAATATTTGCGCAATCGAGGTGGATTTCGCGGCAACCACGATGCCCAGATCGCCCAGCGGCACGTCGTAGGTCTGGCTGTCGGCGCTGCAGGCGACCGTACCCGTATGGGTGTTTGAGCCCAGGGTTGCGGTCAGGTCAAAGGTGTTCCCCTGGAACAGCCTGAACTGGGCGCTGTCGGTCGCGCCGGTCGCCTTGCCAAATTCCGTTCCGCCCTTGGCGAGGATCACCGTAACGCCGGTTGCGCCGGGGAAACTGACCGTCAGCGTCGTAAAGGGCACGTTGTAGACGGTATCCCCACTGACGAAAATGCCGGTACCGGTGTGATCCATCGCGTAGCGGTTGACCGAGATGTCGTAGGTCAGGCCGTCAAACACCGTGAAGGCCGCCGTGCCATTGGTCCACCCGCCCGTCCTGAGCGCCGCGCTGCCGCCCGTCAAGATCGTCACGCTCTGCGCTTCCACCCCGGGATAATTCACCGTCAGCTTCGCCGTCGGCACCGTATAGGCGGTATCGCCGTTCACCGTCAGGCCCTGCTTTTCGTGCGCCATGCCGTAGCGGTTGACCGTGATGTCGTAGGTCAGGCCGTCAAATACCGTGAAGACCGCCGTGCCATTGGTCCACCCGCCCGTCCTGAGCGCCGCGCTGCCACCCGTCGAGACCGTCACGCTCTGCGCTTCCACCCCGGGATAGTTCACCGTCAGCTTCGCCGTCGGCACCGTGTAGACAGTACTGTCTCCAATAACCACCAGGCCGGCATAGGTGTGCGCCATGCCGTAGCGGTTGACCGAAACGGTGTACAGGCCGCTGGGAACCGTAAAGCTTGCGGTGTCTCGGGACCAGCCGCCGGTGCTATAGACCTTGCCAAAGGCGCTGGTCAGTTTCACATTCTGCGCCTCAACGCCCGGGAAAACAACCCTTACGCCGGTAGACGCACCCAGCGTCACCTCGTCGGCGCGGCAGTCCACATCGGTATACCAGTAATCCACACCCTTGATCGTCAGGCGGACGCTGTAGGGCGTGTCCTGGAACACCGAGAAAGCCGTGCTGTCTTTAAGGTAGGAATTGGTCTTGACAAACCCGCTTGGGCCGTTAAGCGTGGCCTGCACCGAGCTGAAGCCCGGGAACAGCACCTTGAGGGTACACATCGGGGCGTTATAGACCTCGGCCGGGTCATCACACAGGATGGAGCCCTTATGGCTCATGCCGCCCTCGGTCAGCGTCACATCGTAGGTCAGGCCGGTGAACACGCGGAAATCCGCCGTGTCCGTCTTATAGCTCTGTGACAGGACCGAGCTCCCGCCGATGGTCAGCCTCGCGCTGTCAAGGCTCGTGA
>JAEZTL010000016.1 GCA_023421395.1 Bacillota bacterium
GCCCACGCCTGAGCCGACACCGGAGCCGACACCGGAGCCGACGCCGGAGCCAACGCTGGAACCGACACCGGAGCCGACGCCCGAACCCATACCGGAGCCAACGCCGGAACCGACACCGGAGCCGACGCCGGAACCGACACCGGAGCCGACGCCGGAACCGACACCGCAAGAAACGGCAGCCCCCTCTCCCTACGGGGCCTGGGAATGCAGAACCGGCGACGTCCTGGTGCGCATGACGCTGGGTGAGGACGGCTCCATCACATTGGAGCAGTACGCCTCTGACGGAGAGCATCAGGCCCCGCAGGAGACCGCCGGGCGCTTTATCTGGGACGGGCAGGCGGCGCTGTCACTCGACATCGGGAACAGCTCGGCCTCGGCGCAATTTCTCCCGGCGTCCGATGCGATCGAGCTGACCGACGGGCAGTCCAGAATCCGCTTTGCGCGGGCGGCGTCGACGGTGGATTCTCCAGCCGCCGGCACGTGGAGCTATACCGGCGATATCAGCCAGGAGGCGGGCGGCGGCTCCTTCAGGGTTCTTCTTACGCTGTCCGGGGACGGAACGATGGCGATCACCTGCACCGTGAACGGCGAAGCGGTGATCTCGCAGTCCGGCCGCTGGTTTGAGGCGGGAGACGCGCTATACACCCCGGATTTCGGCGACGGGAGCGACTGGCGCTACGATGCGGACGCCGACACGGTTACGGGGAAGATCCAAGGCTGGCGGCTGACGTTTGAACGACAGGAGAACTAATACCAATCCAAAACAATCATGATTCGTCGGGCTGGGTCTTATGGCGCGGGCAAGGTTGGTTTCCCCTGAGGGGAAACCAAGTCGCTTCGCGACCGGGTGATTCAAATGGATTTGAATCACCCGCCCCGTGTCGCCTTCCGCTCACAATGGCGCTGCATTTCACGCCGAAGGCGTATCCCGAAGGGTTTCCTCGCTTCGGCGCCTTGCTCCGCATCCCAAATCCCCGCCCCTTTGGGATAATGATTATTTTTACTTGGTAAAAGAACCGGATGCGGCGGCCCACGGCGGAAAACGCGCATTTCGTCACCCGCGCTTGCCTGCCCGGGGAGCCCGGTGCGATAATGAGGCCGGATCGATCGAGATAAGTCGCAGGGAGGGATACGGATGGGCAGAGAGATTCTCGTGAACGCGGAAACGCTCGATCAATGCGCGCGCACGCTGTCTACGCTGTCCGCATCGTTTGAGGATCTGGCGGGCGTATTGAACGGGATCAGCGCGCAGGCCGCGACGATCGAATACCGGGTCAAGGCCGCTCCGCCCGTGCTCCGCGGAACCATCGCCGCGCCGCATCACGGCGGCGTTCGGTCCGCGATCGCCAGCTATGCCCTCACGCTCAGCGCCTGCGGCGGGTATGCCGGGCGGTTGGGCGCCGGCGTCCGGCAGAGCGCGCAGACTTTCGAGCAGTGCGAACGGCAGATTGCGGTGGGCCTGATGCGGGAGAGCGCCGTTGAGGACGCGCTGGGGACGGGCGCGGGCTTCTTCGGAGCCTCAGCGGCGCTTTCCGGAATCCTGCCGGAGGGCGGCGAGACGGACTCGGGGCTTGGCCTGCTCGGGGAAATCCTGGGCGGCGGCCTCCTCGGCGGCGGCCTTCTGAGCAGGCTGAAGGAGGGCATCACCGGGGAGATTCTGGGCGCGACCACCGTTTCCGGAACTTTCGAGGCCGGCGGCGAAATGTACGGCTACCATTCCGACACGGTGGATGTTTCCGCGCTCTACGCCAACGTCAGCGCCGAAGGCTCTGCTGGGATGTACCGGCGGGACGCGGACGGCAACCTGATCTTTTCGCCCTACGCTACCGGCGGCGTCATGGTCGGCTTCGGGGTGCTCTCGGCCACCTGGAGCGATTCCATCGGCAACGACATGCTGGGCGCTTACGGCAGTACGGACGTTCAGCTTCTGACCGGCGCTGCGGGCGCCACCGGCACCGTCGCGATGTTTGACGCCGATGGAAACTTCAATCCCACGGCTTCGGTGAACGCTTCCGCGGAGGCAACGGTGGCCTCGGCATCCGTCGAGGGCGGCGTCACGGTGGCGGGCGTGGACGTCAAGGGCTCGGCGGAGGCCAGCATCGGAATCGGCGCCCATGCGAACGTGGGGTATGAGGACGGGGTCGTCTCCTTTGACATCGGCGCGGCGGTCGGAATCGGCGCCAGCGTGTCGCTTTCGGTGGATGTGGGCGGCGCGGTGAACGCCGTGACCGGCGCGGCCGAAAGCTTCTTCAAGAGCCTGTTCTGAGCCCTCGGACGCGACACAACGCAAATGAAATCGGAGGATGATTGAATATGATGGTTTCCGGAATTCTGCCCATTGGATCGGTCGTGCGGCTTAAGGGCGGCGAGCGCAAACTGATGATCGCCGGCGTTTGCCAGAAGCAGCTCAACGAGGATGGGACGCTGTGGGATTACGTGGGCGTGATCTATCCGCAGGGCTACATGGGTGCGGAACGGATGTACATGTTCAACAACGACCAGATCGAGGTGGTGCACGCCCTCGGGTACCAGGATCAGGAGCAGCTTGAGTTCAAGATCAAGGCCGACGCGCTGCAGCGCCAGATGCGCGGGGCGGAAACGCAGGGCGACAAAGCGTAGCGGGACGGCCGGGAGCCGTCTGGAAACGGGCGAAAGAACAAGCGCGCATATCCCGGGCGCGGCCCGGCGGCAACCCGCCGGCACGGGGAATCGCATACGGGCCGGGTCTGACAGGAATTCCTTGGGGGAGGGACACATCGATGGAACGGAAAAGCTGGCGGAGGGTTCTCGCGTTTTGTCTGACCGCGCTGATGGCCGCGATGCCGCTGGGATTCGCCCAGTCGGCGCCCGGCGCGGGGGACGGGGAGATGGGCACCCTGTTTGACAAGCTCATGCAGGCGACCGACGCATGGCTTGAGGGGCAGTTCCCGGATGCCCCGCTTCGCTCGAAGGTCCAAAGCGCGATCCGGGCACTGCCGGACCGGGTGGACGACACGATCAACCTGGAGGACTTCACGAAGATCGAGTCGCTGGATCTCAAGGGGCAGAACATCAACAACCTCGCCGGGCTCGAGAACCTGACGAACCTCAGGCGGCTGGACCTTTCCGAAAACGCGATCGGGGACATCTCACCGCTGGGAAGCCTGACGGCGCTGGAGCAACTGAATCTCTCCAGCAACGCCATCGGGGATGTTTCGGCGCTCGCGGGCTTGACCAGCCTTGCGGAACTCGACCTCTCGAGCAACCGCATTCAGGACGCCTCGCCGCTGAAGGCGCTCAGAAGCCTTGAGCGGCTGAATCTGTCCAAGAACCTGCTGACGGATGTCTCGCCGCTGGAGGAGCTCAGCGGTCTGAAAGAGCTCTTCCTTTCAAACAACGAAATCGAGGACACGTCTCCCCTTTGGGCGCTGGAGAAAAGGGGCTGTTACATCACGCTGACGGGCAATCCCACATCGGCCGTTATGAACAGCGCGCCGACCCCGACTCCCGCGCCCACGCCCGTTCCCACGCCGACGCCGACGCCCGCGCCGACGCCCAGGCCCACGCCGACGCCGACGCCCGTGCCGACGCCGACGCCCGTGCCGACGCCGACGCCCAGGCCCACCCCGAAGCCCACGCCCAGGCCGACGCCGTACGCCTTCAAGGACAAGGCGATGGAGCGGATCATCCGCACGTCGCTGGGCATGGCCAATCAGGACATCTACGTAACCGATCTGGCGCGGCTGCGCTACATCGGCCAGGAGGGCGGAAACGCCAAGGAAGGCCAGAAAAAAGGCATCAAGAGCCTTGAGGACCTGCGCTACTGCACCAATCTATTGGAACTGGACGTGGCCAAAAACGACATCAGCGATCTGTCGCCGCTGTCGGGCCTGAAGTCACTGTACCGGCTGTCGGTCAGCGGCAATGAAATCCGCGATCTGTCGCCGCTGGCGTCGCTGACGGCGCTGGAAAAGCTGAGCGTCAGCGAAAACTCCGGGGTGACCAGCATCCGGGCGCTGTCCGGGCTCTACGCGCTGCGCGACCTCTTCATCAACGGGACGGGTGTGAAGGACATCTCGCCCATCATGGATCTGGATCTCGAATCCATCCAGTGGAGCGGCAGCAAAATCTCCAAGGCCGACCAGAAGGCGTTCAAGAACGCGCATCCCGGCTGTAAGATCACCAGCAAATAAACGGCACCGGGGCGATGCCGCCCCGCCTGGAGACGGAGCGAAGGGGGCAAGCATGGGGATGGGTAAAACAGGGAAGCGTTTGGCCGCTCTGATGCTTTTTGTGCTGCTTCTTTCGCTCCTGCCGTCGCCGGAGGCGGGGCGCGCCGCGGCGGCAACGGCCGTGCCCGGCGACGCGTGGGGCGAGATCTTCAGAATGATGGAGGAAGCCGGGGAGGGCGATGGGGGCGTGCCGATGGAGGCGCTGTTCCCCGATCCCGCGATGCGGGGCGCGGTGGAAGCGGCGGCGCGGGCGGCGGCGGGCAAGCCGGAGGGGGCGCTCGCCGTGGCCGACCTCGCGCTGGTGACAGAACTGAACCTCGGCGGCATGGGGATTCGGGATGTCGCCCCGCTGAAGGACCTGACCGGCCTAACGTCGCTGGACCTGTCGGGCAACCAAATTGAGGACGTCCGGCCGCTGGCGAAGCTCAAAAAACTGACTTCGCTGGACCTCTCCGACAACCGTCTGGCGGACATCGCACCGCTGGAGAAATTGAGCGGGCTTCGGGAACTGTTTCTCTCGGGCAACGGCATCGTCGATACATCCCCTTTGTGGGCGCTGAGCGAGCGGGGATGCTACATCGTGCTGAGGGGGAATCCCACCACGCAGGTGCTGCCGTCCGCGCCGACCCCGGCGCCGACTCCGGGTCCGACCCCGGCGCCTTCACCCGAGGCGGATCCGGAGTATCTGGAGCTTCGGGAGGGCGACAGCGGGCTGCGCGTGACGGCGCTGCAGAACCGATTGTATGAGTTGGGCTATTATGCCGGTGAGGCCGACGGCTTCTACGGCGAAAGCACGGCCCTTGCCGTCAAGCGGTTCGAGGGCGCCTATCGGAAGGCAGTGACCGGCATTGCCACCGTGCCGCTGCTGAAGACGCTGTTTTCCGATACCGCAAAGCCCTCTGAATCCGCCGAGGCGATGAGTTCGGCGCCGCCTGAGCAGACGGCCCAGGTGATCCGATTCGCCGATCCGAATATGGAGAAGGCGGTGCGGGCAGCGCTGCGAAAACCGGAGGGAGCGCTTACCGTCGAGGACGCCGCGGGCGTCACCCATCTTTCGCTGGATTCAAAGGGCATCGAAACGATTTGGGGGATTCAATACTTCCTCAACATCAAGGAGCTTACCTTATATAACAATCGAATTTCGGACATAAGCGCGCTTTCCGGCCTTGCCAGCCTGGAAAAGCTGTATGCCGGGCGAAATCAGATAAAAGACATAGGCCCGTTATCCGGCCTTGTTAAACTGAAGAAGCTTTCCTTGACGGATAACGAGATTGTCGACATTGTACCGCTGGCGGGTCTGACCGATCTTGAGGTTCTTCAACTGAACACGAATAGGATTTCGAACATCAAAGTGCTGTCGGGTTTGAGGAATCTAAAAATGCTCTGGCTCGGGGACAATGCGATTACCGATTATCGCCCGGTGGCTCCGTATTATGATCAACTGGAAAATACGGACTTTTTTATCGAATAAGAATGCCGGCGAAAGCGCAACGAGGGGGAACCGTCGATGCCGTCAAAAATTTCCGAACGCCTGATTTCCATGCAGCCGCTCTGGGGTGCGTGGAACGTGGAGGAGCCCATCGGCGAGGGCAGCTACGGCACGGTCTACAGGATTCGCCGCAGAGAGCAGGCCTTCGGCATCGAACAGGAATGCGCGCTCAAGTGGATCGCGCTGCCCCAGCGCGAGGGCGACATGAACCGGCTGCGCTCGGAAAACATGAGCGACCAGGACATCCGCGCCTACTACGAAGGGCTGATCGGCACGCTGAAAAACGAAATCCTGCTGATGAGCGGCCTCAGCGGCAACAGCCACATCGTCAATTACATGGATCACAGCATCGTCGAGCGGCGGCGGGAGATCGGCTGGGATATTCTGATCCGGATGGAGCTTCTGACGCCGCTGGACAAGCACATCGAGCATGCGCCGTTCTCGGAGCGGGATGTCGTCCGGATGGGCGCGGACATCTGCGACGCGCTGGCGCTGTGTGAGCAGCGCAAGATCCTGCACCGGGATGTCAAGCCGGACAACATCTTTATTTCCAAAGACGGCCTTTTCAAGCTGGGGGACTTTGGCGTGTCGCGGACGCTGGAAAAGACCGTCAGCCATCTGTCTGTCAAGGGCGCGCCGCTTTACATGGCGCCGGAGATCTACCGGTACGGCGACGTGGATTTTTCCGCGGACATCTATTCGCTGGGGCTGGTGATGTACCGGCTTTTGAACCGCAACCGGATGCCCTTTTTGCCGCTGATGGAGACGCCCACCCATCGGGATCGGGAGAGCGCGCTGACGCGCAGGCTGCAGGGAGACGCGCTGCCCGCACCGGAATACGGTTGCAGGGATCTGAAGCGCATCGTGCTCAAAGCCTGTGCGTTCAGGCGCGAACAGCGCTTTTCCTCCGCGCGGGAGATGGGCGAGGCGCTGGAGGGCCTGATCAAGCGGGACCGGCTATCGCCGCAGAACCTGATGGGGGACATTGGCAGGGGCAACCGGCTGGACAGCGGGCGCAGCCCGCTGGAACCGTCGTTGCCGCCGGTCCCGCCAAACGCCGAGCCGGCAGAGGGCGGCGCGGGCGGGGGACCGTCCCGGCCCGAGGGACAGACGGGGCCCGGAACGGGTACGATCGGCCTCGCCTTCGGCGGGCAGGGCAACGCGCCGCGCGAGGAGTCAAACGACGGCGATACGGTTGGCCTGGATTTTGAACCGGGTGGAGGGAGAGAATTCAAGCCGCGGAAGCCTTCGGACGACGGGGAGACGGCGCCCCTTGGCGGGGGTAGGAACGGCGGCTACGCGAAGCCGGGCCTGAAGTCCCGGACGAAGCCCGATCGCGGGCGGGGCGCCGCGTTCTGGCTGATGGGTGTGGCGGCCGCGCTGATCGTGCTGGCGGTGGGGCTTTACGTCGTCGGCGGGCCGGATGGGCTGCGCCGCGCCGTCTTCGGCCCCGGAAGCATCTCCGCCGTCGCGTCGCCGGACCTGTTGGGGACATGGAGCGTCCAGTCGGGCCCCATGCGGGCGGTGATGACGCTGGAGCGCGGCGGCCGGCTGAACCTTCGCTCCTTTTCCTCGGACGGAAGCGCCGACTACAACTTCGACCGCAGCGGGTCCTTCGAATGGAAGGACCGGAAGCTGTACCTGAGCATCGGATCCTCTACGGCCGAGGCGCTCTATTCGGAGGACCAGCAGTTGCTGACCATCAGCCTGGACGGTGGCACCCTGGTGTTTCACCGCGCCTGACGCGAGCGCCATGCGGCGGCCACGCCCCCGCGTCGGCCACATTTCGTTCTTTTTTCAGGGCCCCGGGCCTCCGGCGCGTTCCGGCGCCGGAGGCCGCGTTTTTCGGTACTGGCTGGGGGAGGCGCCGTAGCGCTTGCGGAACGCCGCGTTCAGCCGCTTCGCCGAAAGAAAGCCGGAGGAGAACGCCACTTTTTCCAGCGACAGGCCGGTGGCGCGCAGCAGCTTCGCGGCGCGCTCGACGCGCAGCAGGTTCAGGTATTCCCGGGGAGACACCCCGGCGGCGTGCCGGAACACGCGGAAGAGCTGCGAGCGGCTCAGCCCCACGAAGGCCGCCACGTCGGTGATGCGCACGTCGCGCTGATAATTGGCCTCAAGGTACCATAGCGCCCGCTTGAAGTAGCGGCCGGGCGTCTCCTCCTGGACGGAGGCGCGGCCCTGGCCGATCTCGGCCAGCAGCTGATACAGCCCGCCCACCATCGCCAGGTCTCCCAGCCGCATGCCGGAAGCGGCGCGGTACATGCGGCGGATGCGCTCGTACGGGTCGGCCTCCGCCTCCAGCGAAAATACCGGCTCACTCCGCGTCAGGCCCACCGTCTCCGTGAGGATCGCCGCGGTGCGGCCTTCGTAGCCCACCCAGCCATAGATCCAGGGGTCGGAATCGTCCGCGCGGTAGGTGGTTTCCTGGCCGGGGAAGATGATAAAGCCCTGACCCGCGCCGATGGGGTAGGCCCGGCCGTCGGCGTAAAAGACGCCCTTGCCGGACGCCACGCAGTGGATCAGGAAATGATCGCGCACCGCCGGTCCATATTGATGGCCGGGCGCGCACACCTCGCTGCCGCATTGCCTGACGAATACGTCCTTGTCCGCGGGATCGTCGCTCCAGTAGATCTCCATAGCGCCATCTCCATCCGCCTGTTGGCAAGCCGCATCAAGGCTTTAGCCGGTTCCGGCGGCCTTGGCGCGTGCTGACTCTATTCTGCCGCAAAACGCCCTTCCCGTCAAGAAAACCATCCGGCGCGTACCCAAGGCGGCCGGCGGGCTTTTGACCGCGCGTTCCGCCGCTTTCCGGCGTTGCGCGCACACCGCGCTTTATAGTATAATATTGTCAGATTTTTTTGAGCGTAAGAGGTGACATTTTGTACATCGCGGTGTGCGACGACGAGCAGGTTCACCTGCGCCGCACCGTCGAGCGGGTGCGGGCCATCCCCGCGCTCACGGGCGCTACGGTCGAGGCGTATGCCTCGCCGGAGCGGCTGCTGAACGCCGCGGTGGCCCGGGAGATCGACATCGCCATCCTCGACGTCCGGATGGAACAGAGCGGGATCGACGTGGCGCGCCGCATCCGCGCGCTCAATCCGCGCTGCCAGGTCATATTCCTCTCCGGCTGCCTGGAGTGCGCCACGGAGGTTTACGATGTGGATCACGTCTATTTCGTGCTGAAAAGCGAATTCGAGCAACGCTTTGACAGGGCCGTCGGCCGGGCGCTGGAAAAGCTGCGGCGCCTCGAGGGCCGGAAGATTTCGATCGCCTTCAACGGGCAGACGACGATTCTCCGGGCCGGCGACATCAAGTATCTAGAACGAACCGGCCACAGGACGCGGGTGGTGACCGGCGCGGGAGAGCATTTTACCTACGAGCGGCCCGAGTCCCTGCTGAAGGCTTGCGGGGCGGGCTTCGTCCGCTGCCACAGCAGCTTTTTTGTGAACCCGGATTGGGTGATTTCGATTTCCAAAAACCAGATCGAACTAAGCGGTGGCGGCGTCGTGCCCGTCAGCCGCCTGTACGCCGCCCCGGCGCGGCGGGCGCTTCTGAACGGCGCCGCGGCGGCCGAGCCTTAAGCGCGCCGGTACGCAAGAAATCGAGAGGGATCGGTTCCTATGACGTGGACCAACGCTTTGGACATCCTGAACGGCCTCGTCTGCTATGTGACCTTTCTGTGGCTGGTCAACGGGGCGCTCAAGCCCCGGCGCGGGCCCGGCGCGCTGAGCGGCGCCGTCGTCTTTTACGCGCTGGGCACCTATCTGGTGCGGCAGGCGGACAGGTGGCCCTTCATCAGCGCGCCGATTCAGCTGGCGTTTCTCTTCGCGCCTGTCTTTGTCCTCTACCCCAGGGAGCGGTTCTTCCGCAGGGCGTACTGCGCCTCGGTGCTGCTGGCCGGCGAGATGATCGCGGTGCCGGTCTCCACCTTGATCGTTGCTTTGATGACGGGCGGGATCGACATGGACCTGGGCTATGCCCAGACGCCGGTTCAGCTGATGCGAAACGGCATCGAGGTGGCGCTGCTGCTGCCGATCCTGTATCTGATGCTCCTTCCGATGCGGCGCGGGCGGGAGGAGGGCGTCAACTGGGCCGGGTATACCCTCTTCATCGCCGCTCAGGGCCTGACGATGCTGGTGAGCATGCTGGTGCTCTGGCTCAACCCGCACATGATATCGTCCCAGTTTTATGTGCTCGTCTTCTGCGTGGCGCTGAATGTGGCCGCCGACATCGCGCTTTACGGCACCGTGAAGCGCAACATCCGCGCGGCGCGGGCGGAATCGGAGAACGCGCAGCTGCGGCGGATGCAGGACGTGCAGATGCGGCACAGCCTCGAGCTCCAAAACCAGATCGAAAAGACGGCGGTGCTTCGCCACGACATCAGTAACCACCTCAACACGCTCGGCATGCTGCTCCGCGAGGATGCCGCCGGCGCCGCCGCGTACCTGAACAACCTGATCCAGGCCCAGCGGCGCGGCGCGCCCACCGTGTTCTGCGGCAATCCGACGGTCAACGCGGTGGTGCACGTCAAGGCGGCGGCGGCCGAGGATCGGGGTGTCCGGATGGATGCGCGGCTGACGCTGCCCGACGCCATGCGCTTTGACGACGTGGATCTGGTCGGCATCTTTTCCAACATGCTGGACAACGCGCTGGAGGCTTTTTCGGGCCTGGGCGAGGGCCAGGAGCGCGTGATCGAGCTCGTCGCGTCCGTCCGCGCCGCGCACCTTGTGATCCGCTGCCAGAACCCGTGCGGGCATCCGGTGGCCTTTGAGGACGGTCTGCCCGTTACGACCAGAGCGGGCGGGCACGGAATCGGCGCGAAGTCCATCCGCCGTGCCGCCGAAAAATACGGCGGGGAGGCCCGCTTTGAGTTGCAGGAGGGCGTGTTCACCGCCACCGTGGCGCTGCCGCTGGATCCTTAGCCGTGCTTCCCGGCGGGCGGATTCGGAGGATGCCCGGAACCCAGATGCATTTTGAGACGGAAAACGCGCATTTCGTGCCGAGAGGCTTGTCCTGACGGATCGCTTGCGGTATCGTGGAGCCATCGGGCCCGCCGGCGTCATCGCCAAAGGAGAGGGCCAACGGCCGGAGGTGTGTCGGAATGAGGATTGCCTTTGACGTGGACGGCGTTTTGAATGATGTGGATGCGTTTCTGAGTTCGTATGGCGCGCGCTATTTTGAGCGCCGGTACAAGGCGGCCCACGGCATTTCCCGCCGGGGGATCGTGAAAGGCATCGCGGTTAACCCGAACGGGTATGGGGTCCGGGAGGTGTTCGGCTGTACGCCGGAGGAGGAAACGGCGTTCTGGGCGAGGCACGCCCTCCGCTTCCTGCTGTTCTGGCCGCCCCGGCGCAACGCCGCCCGGGTGCTGCGCGCGCTTCGGCGCGAGGGCCACGAGGTATGGATCGTCTCCTCCCGTCCCGGCACGTGCGAGCACGGCATGCGGGGCACGCTGATGCGGCTCGCGCTGCGCCTGTGGCTAATGGGGAACCGGTTTGAGTACGACGGCGTGGAGTTCTGCCCGGAGGAGGCCGACGCGGCCCGAAAGCGGGAAACCTGCGCCCGGCGCGGCGTCGACGTGATGGTCGAGGACAAATGGGAGAACGTGGACGAGATTCGGAAGAGCGCGACCGTTCTGTGTTTTCTGTCCCGCGCCAACGCCCTGTTCGAGGCGGAAAACGTCGTTCGCGTCGACAACTTCAGCGGCCTGCACCGGCAGATCCAACGGATCGGGCAGAGCCGGGCCGGCGGAGGGAAACCCGACGGAGATTTCCCCTGCGGCGAGAGCGTCTGAAAATCCGTCCATCGAACGGATTCCATCAACAACCCCGCCCCCGTGCGCAAAAGCGCGGGGGCGGGGTCAAATCGCTATAAACCCGAGGTTTTTTATGCGTGGCAGGAAGCCTGCGCGCCTGTGGCCCTCGCGGAGATCTGCGCGCGGCGCTACGCGGTGATGGTAAACACCTTGTCGAGGAAGTAATTGGCGATGCCGGTGGCGTCGCCGGCCGGGCCGGAGCGCGTAAAGTCGATGGTGACGTTTCGCATCAGCATACGGCCGCCGTTTTCTTCCGGGAAGGAGCGCAGCTTATTCAGAAACGCGCCGCCCAGGCACTCGATGCCGCCGCCGATCACGATGCGCTTGATGCCGGTCAGGCAGATGGCGCTGTAGATGCCCCGGAACAGCTTTTCGGCGATGTCGTCCAGCACGGCGGAAACGGCGGCATGGCCCTTTTCGTAAGCGTCGCCGATCCACTCCAGCGTCAGTTGCCCGGCGGGTTCGCCGTCCGGCAGGGCGCGCCGGACCTCGTCGATGATGGTATCCACGTTGACGTACTGTTCCAGGCATCCGCGGTTGCCGCATACGCACCGCCTGCCCCGGGCGTTGATGGTCACATGGCCGATTTCTCCCGCGGTTTCCTCCGCGCCCAGAAAAAGGTCCCCGCCGCAGAGAATGCCCGCGCCGACGCCGTCCCGCACGTAGATGTACATCAGGTCGGCCACCTCCGCGCCGGTGGCGTCCAGCGCCTTCTTTTCCGCGTAGGCGTGGGACATGGAGGAATTTCCGAAGAACATGGGCACCCGGATCTCCCGCTCGAGGTTTGCCATGACCGAGCGGGAGAAGGACACATGCAGCGCCGACAGCGAGTAGGCGTCCTTTTCCTGCACAAAGATGCCGGGCGAGACGACGCAAAGGGCGATCGCCCGGGCCGGGTCGAACAGGCGGGATTTCGCGAGGACGCTGCGGATCAGGGCCGCGTAATCGTCCCCGGTGTCAGGGTTGCCGTCCGAATCGGTGTCCTCAAACCCGCCGTACTGGTCGGAGGCGTGGGGGACGAACAGCTCCTCCAGCGGCTGGATGTCGAGGTCGTACAGCAAAAACCGCGCGCCCCAGCGGTTCAGCGAAATCACCGGCAGCTGGCGGCTTTCCGGCCGGATGCGCAGGTTGATGGGCTTTCGGCCGATGCTGTCCGTCTTTGCGGGCCCGGTCTCAAAAAACAAGCCCATCCGCACCAGCTCGTCCACCAGCGCCGAAACCGTCGCGGTGCTCAAGCCCGTCGAGCGAGAGAGCTGGATCCTGGTCATTTCGCGTTTCCGGTGCAATTCCAGGAAGATACGCTTCATGTTCTCTTCCTTGATCGCCTGCTGCGCCGGAGGTTTTTCACCGCTCATCAAACCGCCCGGTAGATACTTCATGAATGTGCTCAATCCTCTCTCGGATCGGTGCAACCGCACAGATTTGTTCAGCCGGTAATCAAAGTCATTATAGTACACGGAGCCAAAGAATGCCATAGGCTTTGCAGAGAAACAATTTTTTCTCAACAAGCGCTTTTTTTTCGGCACCGGATTGACAAGCGCCCTGGATGATGTCATAATATACCTGTATTCGTTCGACGGTCGTATTAATATGCGCGCCCTATTCACGCAAGTAGGATGTGGAGGGATCGGTTATGGACATGGTATCCACGCTCAAGGGATCCTATTTCGAAGAGGTGTTCCCCAAGGGATGGGACATCGAGCGCATCAAGTCCTGCGTTTCCAATCCGCCGGAGAGTTACGATGAGGCGCAGCCCTTCTGGAACGAGGGCTTCAAGCCCGTCGTGTGTGATAACCTGGAGGAGTTCGGCGCCTACATGGGTCACGAGATGGCGATGCAGATCCGGCTGGCGAAGGAAGAAGGGCGCAAGCTCGTCATGATCCTCCCGGTGGGTCCGATGGGCATGTACAAATGGACGGTTTATTTCCTCAAGGAATGGAATGTCGATTGCGCCCACGTACATACCTTTAATATGGATGAGTGGAGCGACGAAACCGGCAGCACGCTGCCGCCGGAGGACCCGGCCGCGTTCCAGAACGCGATGATCGAAGCATTCTTCAAACCCCTGGGCGCGCTGACGGTTCCGGAAGCCCAGCGCAACTTCGCCACGAAGGCCAACCTGCCCGCCTATGCCGGAAAGATCGCCTCGCTCCGGGCCGAAGGCGCCAAGCAGGTGCTGGTCTACGGCATCGGCCGCATGTGCCACATCGCGTTCTGGGAGCCGCATTTCGCGCTGGAGTATTCCTCCGACGAGGAATGGAAAAAGGCCACCCACCGCCTGGGCGCGCGGCTGCATCCCCTCACCATCGAGCAAAACGCCATCACCAGCTTCCGAAGCGCCTGGCCGCTGATCCCGTGCTACGCCAACACCGTGGGACCGGCGCTGCTCTTCTCCTCGGATTATGCCATCGGCGGCGCGGACGGCATCCTCGCCCGCGGCATGCAGTGGCAGGGCATGAGCTTCTGGATGACACTCCGCTACGGTCCGACCCGCTTCGTGACCTCCAGCTACATCCCCACGCTGCCCGGCAGGCTGTTCTTCCTCCGGGAGCTGGCCGGCCCCCTCTGTGCCGACACCAACTGACCATTCAACCGCCTATGGAAAGGATGAGGCGTCCGTGAGTGAGCAGCGTCCCGCCCTTTTGGAAATGAAAGGCATCACCAAGGCGTTCCCAGGCGTGCTGGCGCTCAATCGTGTCGATCTGGCCGTCCGCGCGGGCACCGTGCTCGCGCTGGTCGGCGAGAACGGCGCCGGCAAGTCCACGCTGATGAAGGTGCTCTCCGGCGTGTACCGGATGGACGAGGGCCAGATATTCCTGGGCGGCAAGCCCGTGGACATCGAAAGCCCGCTCTCCTCCCAGCACCTGGGCATTTCCATCATTTATCAGGAATTCAACCTTCTCAACAACATGTCCGTCGCCGAAAACATCTTCGTGGGCCGTGAGCCGAAAACCCGCGCCGGGTTTGTGGACAAGCGCGCCCAGCGCGCCGAAGCGCGAAAGCTTCTGGAAGAGGTGGGCCTTGGGATTGACCCGGACACCCGGGTGCGCAGGCTCTCCACCGCCCAGAAGCAGATGATCGAGGTGGCCAAGGCGCTCTCCTTCAATGCCCGCATCATCATCATGGACGAGCCGACTTCCTCGCTGACCGACCGCGAGACGGAGACGCTCCTTGGCATCATCCGCAAACTGCGGGACAAGGGCGTCGCCATCGTGTTCATTTCCCATCGCATGAACGAGATCTTCGAGATCTCCGACGAGATCGCCGTCATGCGCGACGGGGAAATGATGGAAAAGATGGTCACCGGCCAGGTCACGGAGCAGGACGTCATCGCCGCGATGGTGGGCCGGGAGGTCAAGAACCTGTTCGTCAAGGAAACAGTGGAGATCGGCCCCGTGGCGCTGGAGGTGAAAAACCTCTCCACCAAGGGCTTTCTCACGGACATTTCCTTTACCGTCCGTTCCGGGGAGATCCTGGGGTTCGCGGGCCTGGTCGGCGCGGGGCGCAGCGAGGTCATGCGGGCGCTGACAGGCATCGACCCGCGGGAATCGGGCGAGATCCTCGTGGGCGGCCGTCCGGTTTCGATCCGTTCCACCGTCGACGCGCTCCGATGCGGCATCGGCTTTGTGCCGGAAGACCGCAAGGAGCAGGGCCTGGTTCTTGGCATGTCCGTCAAGCGCAACGTGACGCTGGCGGCGCTTCGGAAGGTGGCCAGGAGTTGGTTCATCGACCCTGGCTCGGAGGACCGTCTGACGGATGAATACATCCAATCGCTGCGCGTCAAGACCCCTTCCCGCGAGCAGCGCGTGATCAACCTGTCGGGCGGAAACCAGCAGAAGGTGGTCATCGCCAAGTGGATGGCGACGAACCCCAAAATCCTGATTCTGGACGAACCCACCCGCGGCATCGACGTGGGCGCGAAGAAGGAGATTCACGCGCTGATGAGCAAGCTGGCGGGGCAGGGCGTCGCCATCATCATGATCTCTTCGGAGCTGCCCGAGATTCTGGGCATGAGCGACCGCATCGTCGTGATGCACGAGGGCAGGATCAAGGGCGTGCTCAGCCGCGGGGACGCGAGTCAGACGGCCATCATGAAGATGGCGGTATCCTAACGGGAGGGTGGAAGGCCATGACGCAAAAGGCGAGCCTTAATCCGGGCAGAAAACTGGTTAAGCAGTCCTCGACGATCTCGATCTTCCTGATTCTGGTGGTGATGTGCGCGATCATGGCGGTCGTGTCGCCCGCGTTCATCAAGATCTCCAACATCCTGTCCACCGCGCGCTCGTTCTCCGCCATCGCCGTCGCCGGCATCGGCGTCAGCATGATCATCATTACCGGCGGCATCGACCTCTCCATCGGCTCGGCCTACGGCCTCGCGGGCGTGATCGCCGCCATGATGGTGGTCTCCGGCGCGCCGCTTCCCTTCGGCATCCTCACGGGCGTTTTGATGGGCGCCGTGGTGGGGCTCGTCAACGGCCTGATGGTGGTGTACCTGAAGCTTCCCCCGTTTATCGCCACCATGGGCACCATGCAGATTGCCCGCGGCGTCTGCTACATCATCACCCAGGGGTATCCGGTAACCGGTTTGCCGGTGGAATTCACCGTGCTGGGCCAGGGCTACATCCTGGGCGTTCCGGTGCCGATCTGGATTATGGTGCTGATCGCGGTGCTTTTTGCGGTCTTCCTCAACATGACCACCACCGGCCGGCGGATCTTCGCGCTGGGCGGCAACGAAGAGGCCACCCGCATTTCAGGCATCAACACCCGGCGGCTGAAGGTGCTGGTGTACACGCTGGGCGCGGCGCTCGCGGGCCTGGCGGGCATCATCACCGCCTCCAAGCTGGGCGTCGGGCAGCCCACCGCCGGCATCGGCTTTGAAATGGACGCCATCGCCGCGGTGGTCATCGGCGGCGCGTCGCTGTCCGGCGGCGAGGGAACCGTCACCGGCACGATCATCGGCGCGGCGATCATCGGCGTATTGCGAAACGCGCTGGTGCTGCTCTCCGTCGACTCCTACTGGCAGACGCTGATCATCGGCTGCGTCATCATTCTGGCCGTCACCATCGATCAGCTGCGCAAGGGCAGGAAATGACCTCGGAACCCCTTTCGGCGAAAGCCGGGAGAGAAAATAAGGAGGATGCAACCATGAGGAGAACCGTATCCATTCTGCTCGCGCTGCTTCTTACGCTGACTGTGCTTCCCGCCCTGGCCGACGAGGACATCACGATCGTAGGTATCGGCCAACAGCTTGGCAACGTGGTATTCCTCGATGCCGAAAAGGGCGTCAAGGCCGCCGGCGAGGAGCTGGGCATCAAGACCCAGTGGCAGTCTCCGCTGCGCGCCGAGGCCGAGCTCCAGAACGAGATCATGAACAACCTGATCGATCTGGGCGTCGACGGCATCGCGATCTCCTGCACCACCGGCGACGCCCTCAAGGACGTCATCAACCGCGCCATCGCCGCCGGCATCAAGGTGTCCTGCTACGACGTCGATTCCCCCAACTCCCAGCGGCTGTTCTACGCCGGCACCGAGAACTACAAGGCCGGCTATACCTGCGGCGAGTACATCGTGAGCCTGTTCAAGGATTCCGGGCTTGAAAAGGTGCGCGTGGCACAGCTGGAGGGCATCCCCGGCGCCAACGACATCGAGGCCCGCAAGAAGGGCTTTGCGGACGCCATCGCGGGCACCAACATCGAAGTGGTCTACTCCTACGCCTGCGACGACAACGTGGACCAGGCCATCGAGGGCGTGGAAGCCTACACGCGCGCCGAGGGCGACAACATCAACGCCTGGTTTATGGCCGGCGGCTGGCCCTACACCGTGGCGCCCAGCGCCATGCCGGAGACCAACGCGTGGAAGATGGCGGACCCCGCCCGCAAGATCGTGACCGTGGACATCTTCGCCGAGACCACCCCCGCCTTCTTCGAGATGGGCGTGCTGGACGTGGCGGTGGGCCAGAACTTCTACGAGATGGGCTATCAGTCCGTCATGAGCCTCTATAAGCTGATCAAGGGCGAGACCATCGACGCGCCCTATGACGAGGCCATCGGCGGCCCCTTCATTAATACCGGCGTACAGGTCGCCACCATCGACAACTGGAAGGACGTCATTTCTCAGGGCTGAGTTTCAGCGCACCGTGCCGGCCGCCCCCGCTCGGGGGCGGGGGCGGCCGGCCCATTTCGCAGGGCGGAGGGAGCGCCATGAAGAGCCTCTTCGGCAAAGCCTTTTTTGACACACAGCTCCGGATTGTGCCGGACCGCCCGGTCTCCGGGCGCATGGTGCGCGTACGCGTACGCGCCTGCGGCGTCTGCGGCACGGACCTGCACTTTCTCCGGGACAGCGCGGACTGGATCGCGCTGGGCCATGAGATCGCCGCCGAGGTGGTGGAAACCGGGGCGGAGGTGACCCGCGTGAAGCCGGGCGACCGGGTGATCGTCGAGGATGTGACGATGTGCGGCGCCTGCGAGGCCTGTAAGTCTGGGCGCTACGACCTGTGTCAAAACCCCTACCGGTTGGACGGGCAGGGCGGCATGGCGGATCAGATGGTCGTCCACGAGAACATGCTCAACCGCTTCGAGGGCATCGACTGGGTGACCGCGTCCATGACGGAACCGCTGGCCGTGGCGATCAGCTGCGTGGAAAGGCTGAACCTGCCGCCCATGGGCTCGCTGCTGATCTACGGCATGGGGGCCATCGGGCTTCTCAGCGCCGCCTACGCGAAGGTGCGCGGCGCGGCGCGGGTGGACATGATCGCCCGGGATCCGGATAGCCTCCGCAACGCGGGCGCGGCGCGGACCGCGCGGGCGCTGGGCGCCGACGAAATCTTCTTTACCCGGGGCGCCGCCGTTTCGCTCGGGGAGGGGGCCTATGACGCCGCCCTCGTGGCCGCGTCGCCGGCCCTGGCGAACGACGCGCTGGCGCATGTCCGGTACGGCGGCTGCGCGTTGGTGGCGGGCATCACGCTTTCGGGCGGCGCGTTTTCAAATATCGATGTCAACCACATGGTCATGAACAAGAAATCACTGATCACCTCCCTGGCGGAGCCTGCGGTCAACTTTCCGCTCTCGCTCCGGTTGATCGGGCAGGGCGCTGTCGACGCGGGGGCGATCATCACCCACCGCCTGCCGCTGGCGGAGGCCGGAGCGCTCAAGGCGCTCTACGGCCAGGACGCGGGCGCGATCAAGACGGTCATGCTCTGCGGCTGAACCGCAACGCAGTTTTACCGGCTCGAATCCATCTGCGAGGAGAATGGTGCAATGGCCAAGGAGCGGCGGCCCGATTTTGAAAACCTGGCGGCGGTTCTGGAGCGGAAAATGCCCGGACGGCCCACGCTGTTCGAATATTTTCTGAACGAGCGGCTCTACACCCGCTTCAGCGGCCTTGAGGAGAGCGCCGCGCCCGGCCATTACGCCGGCGCCGCGCGGCTGGCCAAGGCGTTTATGGCCGCGGGCTACGACTACGTGACGCTTTCCTGCCCGTGGGTCTTTCCCGCGTCCCAGCCGGATGAACTGCTGGCGTCGCGCTCGCTCAACCATGCGGCGGTGATCTCGGATCGCGCGTCCTTTGACCGCTATCCGTGGCCGGACCTTGCGGGGATGGATTTTTCCTATGTTGACCGCCTGGCGGAGGAGCTCCCCGGGGGGATGGGCATCGTGATGGCCGCGCCCGACGGCATTCTGGAGACGGCCACCGCGCTCATTGGATATGACAATCTGTGTTTGATGTTCTACGATGACGAAGAACTCATAGAGGATATCTTCGCGCGCATCGGGAGCATCATTCTTTCTTTCTATAAAAAGGCGCTGACGCTGAAGAGCGTGCGCGCGATCCTCTGCAACGACGACTGGGGCTTCCACTCGCAGACGCTGATCGCGCCCTCGCAGCTGCGAAAGTATGTGTTCCCCTGGTACAAGGAGTGCTGCCGCCTGGCCCACGGGGGCGGACAGTACGCCATACTGCACTCCTGCGGCGCGTATCGGGAGATCTTTCAGGACATCATCGCGATGGGCTTTGACGCGCGGCACTCCTACGAGGACAAGATCGTGCCGGTGGAGGAAGCGTACCGGGAGTACGCCGGGCGCATCGCGGTGCTGGGCGGCATCGACGTGGATTATCTTTGCCGCAAAACCCCGGAGGAAATTCGTACCCGGGCGGAGAATCTCTTATCAATCACGGGGTGCAAGGGCTACGCGCTGGGCTCCGGCAATTCGATTCCCGCCTATGTGCCGGATGAGCATTATCTGGCCATGACCGGCGCCGCCCTCGACTGACCCGGCGTAAACACGCGATGGAGGGATGCACATGGAGTCCTTTATGACCAAGGCGGCCAAGGTGGATACGATCCTCGCCCGCGCGCCCAAGATGGACAAGGCGCTGCGCGTTGAAAAGGCGGAGTTCCTCGGCCGGCAGAAGACCGTGATGGACGGCCTTAAGAAACTGGGCGTGGACTGCGGCATCGTCTATTCTGACGAGCACTACTGCGGGGACGTGCCCTATCTGGGCGGCTGCACGAACCTTTCCATCGAGCCCATCGCCGGCATTCTGGGCCCCGGCGGCTTCCACATTCTGGCGGGGCTCGAGGGCGGCTACGTGGCGGAGCAGCTGGGCTACCGGTCCGGCGCGTCCATCCACAAGGTGGAGATGCTCAAGCTGGCCGACGAAGAGTACCCCATCGACGCCGAGCGCGTGGAGGATGTGCTCGTTCAGGCGGCGGGCCGCATGCCCGGGACCATCGGCCTCCTCACCCCGCGGGAGGTGCTGCCGGTCAGCGTGTACAAGTATTTCTGCAGCCTAGTGGGCGAAGAAAATGTGGTGGACTGCCAGGAGGTCTACTTCAAGGCCAAGTACGAAAAGTCCGACCGGGAGATCGAGCTCACCCGGCAGGCCGCCTGGATCGCGGACGCGATGATCGAGGGCATGCTGGCGGTGCTGGAGCCCGGGATGCTGGAGACGGAGGTTTCCCAGTGGGGGTACCTGATCGGCCAGGCGCTGGGTTCCGAAGGGTTCGGCTTCGACGTGATGGTGACCAGCGGCGAGGCCAACCGCACGCTGATCGGCAAGGCGCTTAACCGCGTGATTCAGGAGGGCGACTACGTGCACCTGGGCGTCGCGCCCAAGTGCGACGGGCTGACCGCCTGCGAGCGCTGCACCGTCATCGCCACGCTGGATCCGAACCGGATCACCGAGGACCAAAAGTACTGGATCGACTTCGTGGAGGGCGCGTACCATGTGGGGCTCGAGGCCTACCGCCGCGTCGCCTGGGAAAACCTGCCCGCCCGCTTCCAGGAACAGGCTCTGTGCAGCTACTTCAAAAACCGTGAGGAAACCGTGTGCCAGCGCCTCGGCAAAAAGATCGATCTCGTGCGCCAGAAGCCCTACACCGGCACCCACAACGGCGGGTATACCGAATGCCAGGAGTTCTACGGCGCGATTACGCTGGCGAGCGACGAGCCGCTAGGCGTCCAGATCATCACGATGCTGGACGTGGCCATCCGGGGCATCGGCAACCATTGGAACGACGTGGTCATTCCGGGCCTTGACTATGTGCTGGTGGAAAAGACGCTGGCCAAGATGGGCGCGGAAGTGGAGGTTCTCAACCGCTTGCCGGTCAACCTCCAGCATATGGTGGGCCGCGTAGTCTACTGATACTAGGGAAGGAGATCATTTGGGACATGAAGGTATTGGGAATCGGCTGTCATCCGGATGATTTGGAAATCGCATGCTACGGCACGCTCGCGAAATACGCGAGGCTGGGCCACGAGGTCGCGGTCTGCCACATCGCCAACGGCAACCTGGGCCACGTCGAGATCATGCCGGATGCGCTGCGGGAGATCCGCTGGAAGGAGGCGGACGACGCGGCCAAGGTGATCGGCGCCGCGCACTACGCCATCGACATTCCCGACCTCTATGTCACGGCCGAGAATGACGAACTGGTTCGGAGGCTCGCCGGGGTGATCCGGGAGGTGCAGCCGGACATCATCATCACCCACAACGACCACGATTACATGAATGACCACATGCAGGCGTATCTGGCGACGCTGCGCGCCTCCTTCGGCGCCAGCATCCCTCATTACGACATGGCGTCCGGAAAGCCGGTCGCGGGCGTGACCCCGATCTACCACATGGACACCGTGGCGGGCACCGGCTTTATTCCCACCGAATACGTGGACATCTCCGATGTCATCGACCTCAAGCTGGAAGCGCTTTCCTGTCACCAGAGCCAGATCCGCTGGATGCTGGAGCACGACCACATCGACTTTCTGGAATTCACGCGCACCTGCTCCCGCGTTCGCGGCTTCCAGTCCGGCGTAGCCTACGCGGAGGGTTTCCGCCCCAACCACAACTACCTGCGCATGACCACGAAGCGGCTTCTGCCCTGACGAAATCCGGGAAGGAGAAACAAGTATGAACGACCTGGCTCTTGAAAGGCACTCCTCCATCGGCACGAGGCTCTCCAAGTTTACCAAGGAGTACGCCATCGTGGTCGCGATCGTGCTTCTCATGATCATCTTCACGCTGACGTCGCCCTACTTCCTCACCTACAATAACCTGCGCAACATCCTGGCGCAGACGGTGCCCATCGCCGTGGTGTGCATCGGTCAGGCGCTCATCGTCACCACCGGAGAATTCGACCTTTCGCTGGGTCAGAACGTCTGTCTGACCTCCTGCGTAATGGCGTACCTGATCAAGTTCGCGGGCTTCAATCCGTGGATCGCGATCTTCTGCGCGATTCTGGTGGGCGCGGCGGTGGGCATGTCCAACGGCGTATTGATCGCCTATGCGCGCATCCCCTGCTTCATCGTGACGCTGGGCTTCCAGATGATCGCCAAGGGCCTTTCGAAGATCATCACCAACGCCTCGCCGATTCCCGGCATGCCCAAGGAGATCCAGTTTATCGGCCGCGGCTTCATCGGCGGCACCGCTTACGGCGTGCCCGTCAGTGTGGTGATCATGCTGGCGCTGTATCTCCTCTTCATGTTCCTGGCGCAGAAGACCAAGTTCGGCCGGAGTCTTTACGCGATGGGCGGCAGCCAGGAGGCGGCCTACTTCGCGGGCATCGACGTGAAGATGTACCGCATGCTGGTTTACACCATCGCGGGGCTTCTGTGCGGCGTCAGCAGCGTGATTCTGGTTACGCGGCTTGACAGCGCGGCGCTCACCAACGGCAACCTTTACGAGTTCGACGCGATGATCTCCTGCATCCTGGGCGGCATCAGCCTCGCGGGCGGCCGTGGCAAGATCATCCAGGCGCTGTTCGGCGCGATTTTCCTGATGCTGTTCTTCAACGGCATGACCATGCTCAACGTCAACCCCTTCGTACAGGACGTGCTCAAGGGCGTGGTCATGATCGGCGCGGTGGCGCTGGACGTGATCCGCAACCGGACCAAATAGGCGCGGGGAGGCGTTATCCTTGGGCGATATCATCCTGGAACTGAAAAACATCTCCAAGAGCTTCCCGGGCGTGAAGGCGCTGGACGACGTGTCCTTCCAGATTGAGCGCGGCACCGTGCACGCGCTGGTGGGGGAGAACGGCGCGGGCAAGTCCACGCTGATCAAGATCCTGGCGGGCATCTATCACCCCGAGGAGGGCGAGGTGCTGCTCGGCGGAAATAAGGAGGCGTTCAAGGCCCCCATCGATTCCCAGATGAAGGGGATCAGCGTCGTCCACCAGGAACTGAAGCTCTCCGAAACGCTGACGGTGGCCGAGAACGTGTTCTTGGGGAACCTCCTTTACAAGAACCGCATGGTGGACTGGAAGGGCATGCGGCTGCGCGCGGCGGAACTTTTAAAGCAGCTGGGCATCCCGCTGAATGTGAACGCGGAGGTCTCCTCTCTCTCCGTGGCGCAGAAGCAGATGGTGGAAATCTGCAAGGCCATCAACCGCAACTGCAAGGTGCTCATCATGGACGAGCCCTCCGCCACGCTGACCGACAAGGAGCAGACCATCATGTTCCACACGGTTCGGCAGCTGCGAAGCCAGGGCGTGACCATCATCTACATCTCTCACCGCATGGAGGAGATCTTCGACCTGGCCGACAACGTGACGGTGCTTCGGGACGGCCGCCACATCGCGACGGTGCCGGTTTCCACCGTGGACCGTACGAAGCTCGTGTCTATGATGGTGGGCCGCGAGGTCAAGACGGAATACCCGCGCTCGGGCATCGAGCCGGGGCCGGTGGTGCTGGAAGCCAGGGACATCAAGCGGAAAAACGTGCTGAAGGGCATCAGCTTCACGCTGCGCCGGGGCGAGATCCTGGGCATCGCGGGCCTGGTCGGCGCGGGGCGCACCGAGCTGGTGCGGGCGGTGCTGGGCATCGATAAGCCCGATTCCGGCGAGGTGCTGCTGGATGGCAAGCCCGTCAAATTCCAGAGCTTCCGCCAGGCCATCGGGAAGGGGCTGGGCCTTGTGCCGGAGGACCGGAAAAAGCAGGGCCTGGTGCAGATCGCCACCGTGCAGAAAAACATCTGCATGGTCAACATGAACGTGGTGTCCCACCAGGGCGTGATGGATAAAAAGCTCGAGCGCCGCTATAGCCACGAGTACGTGGACAAGCTCAAGATCTCGACGCCCTCTATCGATACTGAAACCCAGTACCTCTCCGGCGGCAACCAGCAGAAGGTGGTCATCGCCAAGTGGCTCTTGGCCAACAGCCAGATCATCGTGCTGGATGAGCCCACGCGGGGCATCGACGTGGGCGCCAAGAGCGAGATTTACAACCTTATCACCCAACTGGTGCGCGAGGGCAAATCGGTGATCATGATTTCGTCGGAGCTGCCCGAGGTCGTGGGCATGAGCGACCGGATTCTGGTCATCCACGAGGGCCGCGAGGTCGGCGTGATGGACCGTTCGGAAGCCTCGCAGGAGGCCATTATGGCGCTTTGCGTCTAGAGAACCGCGGATTGACGCGGCGGCGGATCCGCCAGAGCGTGAAATCACCTCGCCCCTCTGTTCCACCCCGTGACCCCGCCGCGCCGGGCGCGGCAAACTATATTGGGAGGTAGGATCCATGAAGCTCAGGAAACTGGTATCCCTCTTTCTGGCGATGATCCTGGCGTTGGGCGTCTTCACGGTCGCCCTGGCCGACTCCAGCGACAAGCCCTGGGCGGGCAAGAAGCTGGGCGTGGCGCACATCACCATGTACGACGAGTGGTGCAAAGCGGTCTATGACGAGTTCATGGCGCAGGCCCCCGAGATGGGCTTCGGCGAGGTCAACATCCAGGATGGCAACCTGAACGCCGAGACCCAGCAGAAGCAGGTTGAGGACTTCATCACCCAGGGCTACGACGCCATCCTGCTCGATCCGGTCAACTCCGACGGCATCGTGCCCACCCTGGAGCAGGCCGGCGCCGCGGGCATCCCGGTGTTCGCCTTTGACAGCGGCACCAGCTACGACAAGCTGGTTACCCACGTCGCCTGGGACCATGCCGAGACCGGCGTGCTGACGGCCGAGTGGATTGCCAACTACGCCAAGGAAAACCTGGGCGGCAAGGTCAAGGTGGGCGTCCTGGCGATGCTCAACGCCGTGCACACCAAGGTCCGCTCTGAAGCGTTCGTGGCCAAGCTGGAAGAGCTGATGGGCGCGGAGAACATCGAGTGGGTGTTCAACCAGGACTTCGGCGAGACCCGTGAGTCCGCCGCCAACATCGTCACCAACAACATCGCCAAGCCCATCGACGTGATCTGGGGCGCGGTGGACAACGCGGCGCAGGGCGCCGTGACCGCGCTGGAGCTGGCCGGAAACACCGGCACCATCGTGGTGTCCGCGGGCGCGTGGGGCGCCGAGCCGTTCAACATGATCAACGAGGGCAACGCCTACTACAAGATGTGCATCGGCGTCTCGCCGGCCAACATCGTCAAGCTGTCTCTGGAATCCGTGGCAGCCTACTTCGAGGGCAAGGAAGTGCCCAAGGCCCAGAACATCGAGCTGTCCGTCATCGACGCCAGCAACATCGCGGACTTCATGAAGTACGTCGGCTAAATTCTCTTTACCGGGGCGGCGGCCGAGTGCCGCCGCCCCATTGCGCGTAATACCGATTCTAAACATGAATCACTCGTTGCGCCAGGTTTTTTCGCGCGGAGCGGCGTCGCCTTCCGCTCAGAATAGCGCGGCTATTTCTGGCTCCGGCTCCTTGCCCCGCATCAAAAATTCCTCGCCGCTTTGGAGTGATTCATGTTTTCCATTGGTATAAAAACGGGAGGTATGCGTTCATGAGCCAGCCCATCATGCAGATTCCGAGGGAGGAGTACGACCTCCGCATTGAGAACATTCAGAAAGCGATGCGCAAAAAAGGACTCGACCTTCTGGTGACCCACGCCTGCGGCTGCGAGTCCGCCACCGTCCGGTACCTGACCAACTTTTGGGCGGTATTCGACTTCGTCGGCGTGCTCGTACCCGCGGAGGGAAAACCCATCCTCCTGACCGGCGGCCCGGAGTCCTATGACTTCGCGGTGCAGTTTGCCCAGATCGACGACGTGCGGGTGCATCCGATGTACGTGGAAACCGGCGCGCCGGAGTGGGATAAGCCGGTGAATCCCTGGAACTTCCGGATGATCCTGGACGAGCTGCGCGGCCGCATGCCCATCCGGACCATCGGCATCGCCAACGTCAACACGCTGCCCCACGTCATTTATGCCGACATCGAGGCCGGCGCGGACGGCGCGGCCATCGTACCCGCCGGGGACCTGATTATGGACCTGCGCACCGTCAAGAGCAAAAACGAAATCCGCCTCATCCGGGAAGCCTGCCGGATTACCGAGGAGGCCGCCAAATTCGCGGTGGCGGCGGCCAGGCCCGGCATGCGGGAATGGGAGCTTGAGGCTCTTTGGCGCGGCAAGATCTACGAAATGGGCGCGGAGGGCACCGGCTACCCCGTCTGGGTCACCTCGGGGCCCAGCACGTACCAGAGCCTGTGCAAGTCCACGGACCGGGTTCTTTCGATGGATTCGATGGTGCAGCTGTCGCTGGGCGCGAAGTATAACGGCTACTGCGGCAACATCGGCCGCGCGCTGATCATCGGAAAGCTCCCCGAGCGCCACATGGACATGATCCGGATTGCCCATGAGTGCATGGACGAGACGATCGGGACCATGGGCCCCGGCGTGCCCTTCGCCCTCGTGTACGATAAGTTCCAGGCGCGGCTGGCGAAATACGGCCTTTCCGGCACGTCGCTCTACGGCCCCGCCCACTCCACCGGGCTTCAGGAGTGCGAGGACCCCTGGGTGGACAACCGCACCGGCCGCATTCTCGCGCCGGACATGGTGTTCAACATCGACATCTGGATCGCTGATCACACCTATGGCGTGCGCATCGAGGACTGCGTGCTGGTCACCGAGAGCGGTCTCGAGCAGCTGACCACCTGGCGCAGGGAGCCGATCGTCATCGGCTGAAGGGAGGGTTTCGCGATGGAGGACTACCGGGGGATGATCGTCCGCCTGGCGTCAGACCTGATTCGCATCCCAACGGTCAATTTTCCGCCCGACGGCAACGAGGGGCCGGGTCAGGCGAGGCTGACGGCATTCTACGAGTCCATGGGCCTCGCCATTGACCGGTTTTCGCCTTCGGAGCTTCCGGAGTACCCGTCGAACCCGGAATTTCTGCCAAGGAACCTCGCGGGCCGCGAGAATCTGGTGGGTACCTGGCGCGGCAGCGGCGGCGGCAGATCGGTGCTCATCACCGGGCACATGGACGTGGTGCCCATCGAGCCGCTGCCCTGGACGGTCACGGAGCCCTTCGAGCCGAAGGTTCTGGACGGCAGGCTCTATGGGCGCGGCAGCGCAGACATGAAGGGCGGTCTCGCTGCGGCGGCGGTGGCGGTGCGCATGCTGAAGGACGAGGGTTTCCGCCCCCGCGGCGACGTGATCCTCGAGAGCGTGGTGGATGAGGAATACGCCGGCGCCAACGGCACCATCGCGTCGCGCCTCAAGGGGATCAACGCGGACTTCGCCATCGTACCGGAAGCCAGCGGCCATGATATCTGCCCCGCCTGCGTGGGCGGCATGGTGTTCAGGCTCTCCATGCGCGGCGTCGCAGGCATGCCCTATACGGGGGAGGAGATCCCGAACCTCGCCTACGATCTGGCCGACCTCCTCAGCCTGATCCGAGACTTCAGCGACCACCGCATGGCAACCGCGCCGAAGCCCCCGCTCTGGGCGGGCACGGTGCAGGGCGCGCAGGTGGTGGTCACCAAGGTCAAGGCGGGAGAGGCCTATGAGAGCGGGCAGCTGTCCGCGCCGATCGACGCCTGGGTCGAGCTGGTCATGCAATCCTACCCGGGCGAGAGCGCCGAAAAACTGGAGCGGGAATTGAACGATTTCCTGCGCGCGCGCTTCCGCGATCCGGAGATTCTCAAAATCGAGCCGCAGTACCACTACTGCCGGCCGTCGGCCACCGATCCCGCGCACCCGGGCGTAACGGCGCTCCAGGGCGCACTATCGCCCTATGCGCCGCCGAAGGTGTGCGGCGCGATGTTCTCCTGCGACATGTTCGCGCTGACCGAGTTGGGCGGCATTCCGTCTGTGATCTTCGGCCCGGTGGGCGGCCGGCTGCATGGTCCGGACGAATGGGTGGACGTGGCGAGCCTTGAGACCGTGGCGCGGACGTTGGCGGACTTCATCCGCCGCTGGTGCGCGTGAGCGGATTAGGGATAAGAACCGGAGGGGACCGGATGGAAAAGCGCGTACTGACGCAGAACCTCATGATGTGCACCCTGATCGCCATGCTGGGCGCGACGGCCACGTCGCTTTCCAGCCTGTTTACCCATATGGCCGAGGCGGTGGGCCTGCCGCCCTCCGGCGTGGGCGTATTCATCTCGGTATACATGGTGGGCTCCGGCGTGAGCGTGTTTTTCGCGGGCCCGCTGGCGGACAGGGTGGGAAAGCGGCGGATCGTCGCCGCCGGCACGCTGCTCCTCACGTTGGGCCTCGCCGGCATCGCGGCCCCGGCGGGCGCGGCGGCGACGTTTCTCGGGCTCTTCATATTGGGCGTGGGGTTCGGCCCGGCGGAGTCAATGGGCAGCGCGCTATTGACCGATGAAAACGGCGCGCGCGCCACGCTCTGGATGAACCTTTCGCAGATCGGCTTTGGCATCGGCGCGATCGCCGCCCCGGCCCTGATCGCCTGGCACCTGGCGGGCGGCGGCGGATACCGCGGCGTATTCGCCCTCTGCGCGGCCGCCTTTTTTGCGCTGTTTCTGGGGATTGCGCTGGGCGGGCGGGGCCAACGCGTCCGGGTGAACCCGGAGAGCGGGATCAACAGCTTCGCGCTGCTGAAAAACCGAACGTTTCTGCTCTACGTGCTGCTCATCTTTCTGTACATGGGCTACGAGTCCGTAGCGCCTGCGTACCTGAAGCAGTTCTTCCTGGAAAAGGGCGCGGGGGAGAAATTGGCGACGCTGACCATCTCTCTATTCTGGGCTTCGATGCTGGTCAGCCGGCTGATCGGCGTGTTTCTGAGCGGGCGGGAGCTCTTTTCGGTCAAATTCTTCACGCTGTTCGTAATCGTGGGCGTCGTATTGACGCTGCTCGCACCCAATCATGCGCTTCGCATCGCGGGGGTGCTGCTCTTCGGATTTGGCTGTGGCCCGGTGTGGACGATGATCTTCGTGCTCTCCTCCCGGGTGTTTCCCGACCGCAGCGGTGCGGCCTGCGGCGTGACGATGCTGTTCTCCACCGCCGGCGGCGCGGTATTCCCTTCGCTCATCGGCGCTTGGGTGGGCGACACCCGGGTGACGCTCATGCTGTGCGTCGTCATCGCGGCGCTCGTCGTCGCGGGTGCGGCGCGCGCCGGGCGCGGCGCGCGCCTCGCGGGGTGAAAACCCCGACCCAGAACCAGGAAACCCGAAGCGGTTCCGGCCCAAGCCGGAGCCGCTTTTCTGTTTGTCCGCCATCCCGGGCTTGACGGGGTCCTGGGAAAGGTCTATAATCAGCATGCTAACAATTAGAATCCTTATTAAAGGGGCGACCGCGGTGGACATTCAACTTTATAGGGCGCTGTACAAGACTTTCCACGCGCAGAAAAACCGCATACGGCCCGGCATGACGGAAATCGGGCTCTCCCCGGGGCAACCGAAAATCCTCGGCTACCTGACGCAGCGGGATGGGTCAATGCAAAAGGACATCGCCGCCGCGTTGGACATTGAACCGGCCACTGTGTCGCAGCTTCTAAACAAGATGGCGCAGGACGGTCTGATCCGCCGCGCAAACCCGGAGGAGCGGAAGCGGGCCGAATCGGTTTCCATCACGGAAAAAGGCCGGGCGGTGTACGGGAAATGGCAGCGGATCTGCGCGGCGATCGAAGAAGTGGCGCTCGAGGGATTTGAAGAGGCCGAGCGAGCGCAGTTCATTGCTTTCCTATGCCGCATGTACCGGAATCTGTCCGGCAAAGAAATGGAATAGACGGCGCCGCGTCCGAAGGAGTACCTATGATCAGGCGTTTTTTGTCTACTTTGACCGTTATCGCAAATACCTGTACGGAAGCATCGCCTGCGTCGCGCTGGAGACCGCGTTCGAGCTGGTGATCCCCATGATCATGGCGGATATCATCGACGTGGGCGTCGCGAACCGGGACAGGAACTACATTTTGATGAAGAGCTTTCTGATGGCGGCCTGCGCGCTGGTGAGCCTCGTGCTGGGGCTTTTGTACGCGCGGCTTGTCGCGCTGGCGGGGCAGGGGTTTGGCGCGGAGCTGCGCAAGGCGGAATTCAGAAAAGTGCAGCAGTTCTCCTTTTCCAACCTGGACCGCTTCAGCACGCCTTCGCTGATCACCCGGCTCACCAGCGACGTCACCATCATGCAAAACGCCATTGTGAACGGCATCCGCCCGCTGGTGCGCGGCCCGGTGATGCTGGCGTTGGCGCTTATGATGACGCTGATCATCAGCCCCAAGCTGGCGGTGGTATTTCTGATCGCCATTCCGGTTCTGGCGGCGGCGCTGATCGCGATCCTATTGAAGCTGCGCCCCATGTACCGGAAGATGCAAAAGGCGCTGGACCGGGTCAACGCCATCGTACAGGAGAACTTGATCGCCATTCGCACGGTGAAGTCCTACGTCAAGGGGGAAGGCGAGCGCCAGAAGTTCGGCGAGGTCAACGAGGCGTTTCGGGAAGCCTCCCAAGGCGCGTTCCGCTACGCGGTGATGAATATGCCCGCCTTCCAGCTGGTCATGTACGCCACGATCCTTATGATTCTCTGGTTCGGCGGCGGTTACATCCACACCGGCGCCATGCAGGTGGGCCAGTTGACCGGCTTTCTGAGTTACGTATTGCAGATTCTGAATTCGCTGATGATGATTTCCAGCGTGTTTCTGATGCTCAGCCGCTCCATGACCTCCGCCAGCCGCATCTTCGAGGTGATGGACGAGCGGATAAATATCACCGACGGCGCGTGGAACGGCCGGGTGGAAAAGGGAAGCATCGCCTTTGAGCACGTTTCCTTCAAATACAGGGAAACGGCGAAGGAGTTCGTGCTGTCGGACCTCTGCCTTGACATCCGGCCCGGGGAGACGGTGGGGATCATCGGCGGCACGGGGGCCGCGAAATCCTCGCTGGTGCAGCTGATCCCCCGGCTCTATGATGTGACGGGCGGAAGCCTCAAGGTGGACGGCCGCGACGTCCGCGAGTACGCCGTCGCCCATCTCCGGGACGCCGTGGGCATGGTGCTGCAGAAGAACACGCTGTTCTCCGGCACCATCCGTGAAAACCTTCTGTGGGGCAACGAACGCGCGACCCAGGCCGAGCTCGACTGGGCCTGCCGGATCGCCTGCGCGGACGAATTCCTTTCGAAGCTGCCGGACGGTTATGAGACGGACCTGGGCCAGGGCGGCGTGAATGTGTCCGGCGGGCAGAAACAGCGGCTTTGCATCGCGCGGGCGCTCCTAAAGCGGCCCCGGGTGCTGATCTTTGACGATTCGACCAGCGCGGTGGACACCGCCACGGAATCGAAGATCCGCGCGCGCCTCCAGGCGGAGCTTAGGGATGTGACCAAGATCATCATCACCCAGCGGATCAGCGCCATCGAGAGCGCCGACAAGATCGTGGTGCTGGAGGGCGGAAGAATCACCGGCGTCGGTACCCACCGGGAGCTGATGGAATCAAGCCCCGTCTACCGGGACATCTGCGCGCTGCAGCGGAAGGGGGCGATGGTATGATGGGGCGGGCCAAGAGTGCATCCCGCGAGCGGCCCAGGGACATCCGAAAGCCGCTGAGGCTGATCTGGCGGTACACGAAGGGGCACGCGCCTGCGCTTTCGGTCATTTCGCTGATGGTGATTGTGAGCGCCGGGGCCAACGTTTTCGGCACATACCTTCTGAAGCCCGCGGTGAACGACTACATCCTGCCGGGCGACATCCCCGGCCTGGCGAGGTTTCTCCTTTTCATGGGGGCGGTATACCTGGTCGGCGTCGCAGCGTCCTACGGGTATTCCCAGCTGATGGTGAAGGTGGCGCAGCAGATCGTCCGGGAAATCCGGGACGACCTTTTCGGCAAGCTGCAAAAGCTGCCGCTCAGTTTTTTTGACGCCAGAACCCACGGCGAACTGATGAGCCGCTTCACCAACGATATCGACACCATTTCCGAGGCCTTCAACAACAGTTTTACCGTGCTGATCCAGAGTTTTGTGGTGATCACCGGCACGGTGGCGGTGATGCTGCTGCTGAATGTCCGGCTGACCTCGGTGGTGATGGCCACCTTCTTTGGCATGTTCCTTTTCATTCGCTCAAGCGGCCGGAAGAGCCGCGCGTACTTCGCCCAGCAGCAGCGGCATATGGGCAGCCTGAACGGGTTTCTGGAAGAAATGGTGGAAGGCCAGAAAGTGGTCAAGGTCTTTAACCATGAGGACAGGGACTTTGAGGAATTCGAGCGGCGCAACGAACGGCTGAAGGACGCCGCCGCCAGCGCGGTGACCTATTCGGGTACCCTGATCCCCGTGGTCGTCAGCATTTCCTACTTCAACTATGCCCTCACCGCGTGCATTGGCGCGTTTTTCGCCATCGCCGGCATGATGGATCTGGGGAGCCTTACGTCCTTTCTGGTCTACGTGCGCCAGACGGCGATGCCCATCAACCAGTTTTCGCAGCAGTTCAACTTCATTCTGGCGGCACTGTCCGGCGCGGAGCGGATCTACGAGATCATGGAGGAGCCGGAGGAGCTGGACCGGGGCACGGTGACCTTGACCCGCGCGGAGGCGGGGCCGGACGGGGTGCTCCGGCCCTGCCGGGCGCCCTCCGGCGGCTGGGCGTGGCGCGTCCCAACGCCGGGCGGGGAAACGTTGGTGCCGCTTCGGGGCGATGTACGCTTTCATGACGTGGTCTTCGGCTACAAGCCCGACCGGCCGATCCTGAATGGGGTCGACCTGTACGCCAAGCCCGGTCAGAAGATCGCCTTTGTCGGCTCCACCGGGGCGGGTAAGACCACCATTGCGAGCCTTATCAACCGCTTTTACGATGTGACCGGCGGCAGCATCACCTACGACGGCATTGACGTCCGCGACATCAGAAAGGACGACCTCCGGCGCTCCGTCGCCGTGGTGCTGCAGGACACAAACCTCTTCACCGGGACGATCGCCGAGAACATCGCCTACGGCAATCCGGGTGCGGACAGGCTGAAAATCGAGGAGGCGGCCAGGCTGGCCAACGCGGAGTCCTTTATCCAGCGCCTGCCCGACGGCTACGATACGATGCTCACCGGAAACGGGATCAACCTGAGTCAGGGGCAGCGGCAGCTCCTCGCCATCGCCCGGGCCGCGGTTTCCGATCCGCCGGTTCTGATCCTGGACGAGGCCACGAGCTCCGTGGACACCCACACCGAAAGGCTGATCGAGGCGGGCATGGACCGCCTGATGGAGAACCGGACCGTGTTCGTGATCGCCCACCGGCTCTCCACGGTGCGAAACGCCAAGGCGATCATCGTGCTGGAAAACGGCGAGATCCTCGAGCGCGGCAGCCACGAGGAGCTTGTGCGCCTGAAAGGCCGGTATTACAGGCTGTACACCGGGCAATCCGAACTGTCCTGACGGCCGTCCCGGAGGCGCCCGGAAGGCAGCGGCCGCGCCATCGCCTGTCGCACAGAAATGGAAGTGCAAGTATACAATTTCGAACCTGCACAATGACGGCATTCGCCGAAGTCCTCGATTTCCACGTCCGGCAGGCCGGTTTTTCGGCCTGCCGGCGCGTTTTGTGCCCGGAATTTAGTGGGATTGAACAATTTTCCCTCCAAAGAACGGATGCCAGGCCGGGGACCGCCTCCTGCCGGCGGCGGGTTTCCGGCGCGCGCGTTTCACCGTATATGCATGTTGCGTAGATTCATCCGGCCATTTTATATTTGACAATTCGTGGGACGGATGATATGATTGAAAAAAACATTTCAGCATATTAAAGTGTGAAACAAATGTTTCTGAAAGGGTGGGCGCGATGACGTTTCAGGCGGCGATCGAAGCCCGGTACGCCACCCTGTCGCAGTCGCAGCAGAAGATTGCCCGCTATCTCGGCGCGCATTACGACGATACGCTGTTTCTGCCTCTGGCGGAGTTGGCGGAAAAAATCGGCACGAGCCCGGCGACCATCGTGCGGTTTGCGCGGGCCGTTGGCTTTGACGGGTACGCCAGCATGCAAAGGAGCCTCCAGGGCGCGGCGGTCATCGCGAAGCCGTCGGAGGCGGCCGCCGCCGCGGCCGCAGAGCCGCCGGGCGAAGCCGCGGCGGCCTTGGAAAACCTCGCGCACATGTACCGGAACATCGATATGGGCCAGCTCGCGCGCGTCTGCGACGCGCTGATGGGCGCGCGGAACGTGCTGATCATCGGGTACATGGATTCCTTCGGCATCGCGGCGGAGCTTCTGCACCGGATGTACGGCATGCGCGACAACGTGTATTTCAGCAGGCTCCTCAACGACTGGAACGACGTTCTCGGCCTCATGAATCCGGAGACCCTGATCCTGGCCGTCTCCTTCGCGCCGCACTACGCCTACACCCACAACTGCGTCACCACGGCGAAGGCGCGGGGCAGCCGCGTAATCCTCTTCACCGACAGCGCGCTGAATCCCTTCGCCGCCATAGCGGATGAAGCGCTGGTGTTTCGCCTTCTGCGCGGCGGGCGGCCGGGGCATGAGCAGCTGGATGTGAGCCCGGTTTCCGCCTTCGTGCAGTTCATGTCCCGCTACATCGTGGAGCACAATCCGGAACGGCTGCTGGAGGCCAACCGCTACCACGAGCAGTTCGTGGACTAGCGGTCCTCCCACTACAGAAGCATCGATTCCGCCGGATCTTTTCGTTTCTGGCGGTGTCGCTCTCCGCTTGAAATAGCGCTGCTATTCCTGCGCTTCGGCTCCTGGCCAGGGACGAAAATCTCTCGGTGGCCTTACGCTACTTCTGTAGTTGTCGAACCACTAGCGGTCAAAGCGATCATCGGCCGGAGGGGGGAGCGCGTGTGACGAATCAGCGACGCGGGGCTACGGTGGATATGACGGCGGGTAAGTGCCTGCCGCTGATGCTGCGCTTCTCGATCCCCATCCTTCTGGGCAATTTATTCCAGCAGATGTACACGGTGGTGGACGGCATCGTCGTCGGGCGAAGCGTCAGCACTCAGGCGCTGGCCGCCGTGGGCGTGGGGTTTCCAATCACCTATATGCTCACGTCGATCTTCCTGGGCATTGGCCTGGGCGCGTCGGTGCTGGTGAGCCAGCATTTCGGCAAACGGGACATGGACCAGGTGCGCGCGACGGTCTCCACGATGAACACGTTCCTCCTGATCATCGCCGTACCCATCACGCTCCTTGGCATTTTCACCATCGACCCCTTCCTGCACCTTCTGAACACCGACGCCGAAATCTTCGCGGATGCCAGGCTGTACATGGTCGTCTACTACGTGGGCATGCTGCCCCAGTTCGGTTACAATGTGAACGCCAACATCCTGCAGGGCATCGGGGACAGCCGGACGCCGCTTCTCATCCTGATTGCCTCCAGCGCGCTGCATGTGCTGCTGGCGGTACTGCTGGTTTCCGTGCTGCCCTTCGGCGTGGCCGGCGTGGCGTGGTCCACGGTGCTTTCGCAGGCGTTCAGCTGGGGCCTGAGCATCCTGCTGATCCGCCGGAAATACCCGGAGATTGGCGGGGCCTTCCGGCAGTTCCGCGTTCACCCGGCGTCCTTCTGGCAATCGCTGAAGGTGGGCGTACCCATCGGCCTTCAGAACGCGCTGTTCTCGCTGGGCATGATGGTGATGCAGCCGCTGATCAACGGCTACGGAGCGGTGTTCATCGCGGGGTACAACGCCGCGGTCAAGGTGGATGGTTTTGTGTTCATGCCGGTGACGAGCCTCGCTGCCGCCGTAACCACATTTACCGGTCAGAACATCGGCGCCGGGCGGCAGGACAGGGTCCGGGAGGGCGCGCGCGCCGCGATCTGGCTGTCGCTCGCGCTGTGCGCGGTGCTCTCGGCCATCGTGATCCCGCTGCGCACGCCGCTGATGCGGCTGTTTACCTTGGATCAGGCCGTGGTGGACGCGGGCAACGCATACCTCGTCCGGGTCATTCCCCTTTACTTCATCTCCACGCTGCAGTACATGTACATCGGCATCCTCCGGGGCGCGGGGCAGACGCTGGTGCCCACCGCCGCCACGCTGGTCAGCCTGTGGCTGGCGCGGGTGCCGGCGGCCTATCTTCTGACATGGCGGTTTGGGCCGAACAACATGCATTGGTGCTATGCCGCCGGCTGGGTGATGGGCCTTGCGATTCTGGTGCCGTACTATCATCTCGGCAAGTGGAAAAAGGGCCTTGTGCAAAGCGGCGCCGGGAAGGCGGCGGCGTCATGATCCGGGACATCGTCGGCAAAATTCTCCCGGGCGTCAGCGAGGCGCAGATGATGGACACGGTGCGGCTTGTTTCAGGCTTCCACCGGCTTCAGGCGTCCGAGGGCTACCGCGACGCCGCCCGGGCCGTAGCCGCGCGGGCCGAAGATTACGGCATCCGCGCCCGCGTGGACAGCTACGAGGCCGCCTACGGCGTGAAATACCTCACCATGGGGGTTTTCCCGGAGTGGAACTGCCGCGCCGCCTTCTGCCGCCTGGCCGCGCCGGAGGCCTGGGAATTGGCCGACTTCACCGCCGAGCCCCTCGGCGTGATGCAAAAGAGCTTCCCCTACGACGGCGGCCCGCTGGAACTGGTGCCGATGGACCGGGGCAGCGATCCCGCGGCGTACGCGGAGGTGGACCTCGCGGGCAGGCTGCTCTTCATCCGGGAGGATTTTAACGCCTACCTGTGGGCGGTGCGGGCGCGCGGCGCGCTGGGATTCCTCTCCGACCACGTGGCGGAAAGTCCGGGGCGCAGCCGCGCGGACATGATGGACGTCCGCAAGTATACCACCTTCTGGTGGGAATCGCCGCCGGACATCGAGCCCTTCGGCTTTGTGATCACACCCCGGATGGGTGACCGCCTGGCTGCGATCTGCCGCGCGGCGGCCGCTTCCGGGACGCGCCCGATGGTGGACTGCCGGGTGGATGCGGCGTTTACGGACGGCGCGTTTGAAAATGTGGTGCTGGAGCTTCCGGGGGAATCGAAGGAGGAAGTGTGGCTGGTCGCCCATCTGTGCCACCCCCGGCCCTCGGCCAACGACAACGCCAGCGGCGTGGCGGCGGCGCTCGAGGCGCTCAGGGCCGTGAAGCGGCTGACCGACGAAGGCGCGCTGCCGCCCCTCAAGCGCGGCCTGAAGGCGCTGTTGATCCCCGAATTTACCGGCCTCTACGCACACCTCTCCCGCATGGACGGGTTCGGACACGTCGCGGCCGCGCTCAATCTGGACATGGTGGGCGGCAGGCAGGACCTGGGTTACGGGCCGCTGACGCTGAGCGGGCTGTCCCACGCCTGCCCGTCCGTGGCGTTTGAATTGGCCCGGCGCGTTTTGGACGCCCTCCGGCAGGAGACCGCCGGTTTCTCCGCCACCAGCCGCGTGCCGCGCTTCAACAGCGCCACCTGCGGTTTCACGGCGGGGAGCGACCATTTCATCCTGCAGGACCCGACCATCGGAATCCCCGCGCCGATGCTGGGGCAGTGGCCGGACAGGTTCTACCACACCAGCGGGGACACCCCGGACGTCGTCAGCCCGCGTCTATTGGCCAAATCGGCGGCGCTGGCGGCAGGCTACGGGTATATCCTGTGCACGCTGGACGCTTTGCAGCTGGAGGAGATCCTCGCGCATTCCGCCGCCCACTTCGCGGAGGAGCTGGCCGAAATCGGGGACGAGCGCGGACCCATCCCGAGGCGCCTCGCCTGCGGCTACATTCAGTCCTACTACATCGCCTGCGCGGAGAGCGCCGCGCGGCTCGTGCCCGACGCGGACGCCGTAATCCGACGCGCGAAGCGCCGCATCCTGAGGCTCGGCGCGGCCATGGCCGGGGAAGGGAAGGCGGCCGTGCCCCGGGGCGGGGACGATCGCGTGCCCGTTCGCACGTACGCCGCCCCGGTCAATCAGCTCTCTTCCCATACCGGCGGGGATCCGGTGCGGGAGAAAGCGGTCCGGGACTATAGCGCCCGCTTCCGCTGCGGGCACCGGGACGCTTTCGTGGCGGAGATTCTGACCCAGTACCACATGGACGGCGTGAAGACGGTGGGAGAGATCGTCCGCCGCGTGCGAATGGAAGCCGGCGGCGGCAGCGCCCGGGCGATCGCCCGGTATATCGAAACCATGGCCGCGCTGGGCCTATGCAAGTTTATTGAGGAACTGGAGGGGAGCGCATGCGCAAATACCTGGGAAAGCGCACGGTCACCGCGCTGATCTGCGTGATGCTGGTGCTTGTCATCAATTTCGCGCTGATCCACCTGGCCCCCGGCAACCCCGCGCGCCTTCTGGTGGGCACCGAGACGCCCAGCGAAGAGCAGGTCCGGGCGATTACGGCCAAGTACGGGTTGGATCAGCCGCTGCCCGTGCAGTTTCTCCGCTACGTGGGGAACCTGCTGCGAGGCGACATGGGCGTCTCCTACTACACCAACGAGCCGGTGTCGAGGCTCATCCTGAGCCGCCTGGGCAACACCGCCCTTCTGACGCTGACGGCGCTTTTCATCGCGGTTCTTCTGGGCATTCTGATGAGCATTGCCTGCGTGCGCAGGGTGGGCGGAAAGCTGGACAACTTCCTCTCTGGCATCACCTACTTCTTCGACGCCTTTCCTTCCTTTTGGCTGGGGCTGATGCTGATGCTGGTGTTCGCCTCCATCCTCCGGTGGCTGCCGTATTCCGGCATGATCGACGTGCGCCAGCGCTACGTGGGCTTCGCGTACTGGCTGGACGTGGCCCGGCACATGGTGCTGCCGGTGACAACGCTGGCCATGCTGGAGGTGCCGTACTTTTTCCGGATTTCGCGCTCGTCCATGCTCCAGACGCTGGGCGAAGATTTCATCGTGACGCTCAGGGCCGCCGGCATGCCGGAAAAACAGATCTTCCGCAAGTACGTGTTTCGAAACGCCATCCTGCCGACCGTCACCGCCGTGGGCATCTACATGGCCTACGTGGTGACCGGCTCCGCGCTGGTCGAGATCGTATTTTCCTGGCCGGGCATGGGCAGCTACATCATGACGTCCATTTCCCGGCGGGATTACCCGGTGCTGATGGGGATCTACTTAATGCTGAGCCTTTCCGTGGCGGTGGTGATGGTGGCGGTGGACATGCTCTATGCCGCGCTGGATCCGCGCGTATCCCATAAGGACAGGGCGTAAGGAGGCGGATGCGATGAGCCTGAATGTTCGGGAATTTATTCGGCGGAATGGGCGGCTGTGCCTGGGCCTTTCGATGCTCGCGCTGCTGCTCGCGGTCGCGGCCGCGGCGCCCGCGCTGGCCCCCCATGACCCGGACGCCATTTCCACAGCCCTGGCCGCCCCGCCCAGCCCGCTTCATCCGCTGGGCACCGACGGCCTGGGCCGGGACGTGTTGTCCATCATCGTCTTCGGAAGCCGGACCTCGCTGATGGTGGGCATCACGGCGGCGCTGATCTCCGCCGTCGTCGGCACGCTGATCGGCGTTGTGGCGGGCTACTTCGGGGGCAAGGTGGATACGGTGATCGGCGAATTCATCAACGCCTTCATGATGATGCCCACGTTCTTCCTGATCCTGATCGTGATCGCGCTGTTCGGCTCGGGCATGGGCAAGGTGATGGTCGTGATCGGCCTCACGGGCTGGACGGGCAACGCCAAGATCATGCGCGCTCAGGCGATGAGTCTCCGGAGCCGCACCTTCGTGCTGGCGGCCGAGGCGGTGGGCGAAAGCCGCCTGGGCGTGATGTTCGGCCACATCATCCCGAACGGCCTTTTCCCCATTGTGGCCAACACCACCATGGGCGTATGCACGGCGATCATGACGGAGTCCAGCCTCTCCTTCCTGGGACTGGGCGATCCCAACATCGTCAGCTGGGGTCAGCTGATCTTCAACGGAAAGGCCTACATCACCAGCGGATGGTGGATGTGCGTGTTCGGCGGGCTGGCCATCGTATACACGGTGATCGCGTTTTTCATGATTGGCGAGGGCCTGAACATTCTGATGAACCCCAAGCTGCGCAACGCGGTATAGGAGAACAAAAATGGCTCTTCTTCGTTTTGAACATGTCAGCGTGACCTATGACGACGGGCGCAGGGCCTACGCCGTGCGGGACGTCAGTTTCGACGTGCCGGAGGGCTGCCCGGTGGGCGTGGTGGGGGAATCCGGAAGCGGCAAGAGCACGCTCATGCACGCGGCGCTGCGCATCCTGAATCCCAAGGCCGCCGCCGTATCCGGCCGCGTGCTGCTGGACGGCGAGGACCTGATCCAAATGGACGATGCGGCGCTGGCCCGGACGCGCTGGCGCAAGATGGCCGTCGTATTCCAGAAGTCGATGAACGCGCTGAGCCCGGTGCACCGGGTGGGCGCCTTTATGAGCGACATCTACCGCGTACATGAACCGGACGCCACCCGGGGGCAGGCCATGGAGCGCGTGATCGAGCTGCTTGGGATGGTCAGCCTGCCCGCGCGCGTGGCCCGGCTCTACCCGCACGAATTGTCGGGCGGCATGACGCAGCGGGTGAGCATCGCGCTGAGCCTGATGCTGAACCCGCGCCTTCTGATCCTGGACGAGGCGACCACGGCGCTGGACGTCATCACCCAGACGCAGATCCTCGGCGAGATCATGGCACTGGAGAAAAAACTGGGCCTCACCCGCGTCATGGTGACGCACGACATGTCAGTGGTGGCCTCCACATGCCGCGAGGTGGCCGTGATGTACGCCGGAAAACTGGTGGAGTATGGCCCCGTGACAACCGTGCTGGTGTCGCCCGCCCACCCGTATACCCGGTGCCTGATGGAGAGCTTCCCGGACCTCCATGCGCCCGAGGGCGCGCCGCTCCGGAGCATCCCCGGCGCGCTGCCCGACGTGCACGAGCCGCCCGCGGGCTGCATCTTCGCGCCGCGGTGTCCATACGCGGCGGACATATGCCTTCGGGAAGAGCCGGCGATGCGCGCGCAGGGCACGCGCCACAGCGCCGCCTGCCATCTGCTCAAGGAGGGCGTCTGATATGAACGAGTCCCCTGGCTGCGTGCTGGAAGCGGTGGACGTGACCAAGCACTACATAAGAAACGAGAGCCGCGCGGGCGGCGGGGCGCGAAGCGCCGTTGTCAAGTCGGTGGACGGGGTGAGCCTATGCCTCGCGCGGGGGAAGGTTCTGGGCATATTGGGCGAGACCGGCTGCGGCAAGAGCACGCTGGGGCGCGTATTGGCGGGGCTCGAGCCGCCCACCTCCGGCAGCGTCGCGCTGGAGGGGCAGTCCGTCGCGCTTTTGAACCGGCGGGACCGGAAGGCTCTGAGGCGCCGGGCGCAGATGGTGTTTCAGAATCCCTTCGATACCTTCGACGCCCGGCACAGGATCGAGCGGGTGCTTGTGGGCGCGCTCAAGCTGCACGGCATCGGCAGGGATCGCGCCGAGCGCCTGGAAATGGCCGCCCGCGCGCTGGAGGGCGCGGGACTGCGGCCGGCGGAGAACTTTCTCCGCCGTTACCCCGGCGAACTCTCGGGCGGGCAGCTCCAGCGTATCGCCATCCTGCGCTCCATGCTGCTGGGGCCGAAGCTGATCGTGGCGGACGAACCGGTTTCGATGCTGGACGTATCCGTGCGCGCGGACATCATCAACATGTTGGGGCGGCTCGCCCATGAAAAGGATACCGCCGTGGTTTTCATCAGCCACGACATCTCCACCGCCCGTTACATCTGCGATACGATCGCGGTGATGTACCTGGGGCAGATTGTGGAGATCGGCCCGGCCCGCGAGGTTCTGGACGGCCCGCTCCATCCGTACACGCGCGCGCTCGTTTCCAACTGCCCCAGCGCGGACCCCCGCGCGCCCTTTCAGCCGATGCGGCTCGAGGGCGAACCGCCCTCTCCGGTGGATCGGGCGGCGGGCTGCTATTTTTCACCGCGCTGCCCCGAGGCGTGCGCGGCGTGCGCCGGGCAGGCCCAGCCGCTCCTCCGCGTGGGAGACGGGGCGCATTCCGTGCGCTGCGCCTGCGCGGCCGGGCGCTGACGCCCCGCGCCCGCGGGAGGCGCTGCAAAAAAGTTGATTCGCCGCCGCGAGGCATTTGTGGCGGAGATCATAACTCTATGGAGGAGAAGGGGGATTTGTCATGAAACTTAAAAGGACCTTGACCGCACTCCTGGCGCTCGTCCTGTGCCTGGGCATTGCGGCCGGCCCCGCCGCGCTGGCGGAGGTGGCTGCGCCCGCCGACGTGAAAAAGGGCGGAACGCTGCTCATGTCGCTGGGCACGGAGCCGACCAACCTGAACCCCGACGGCAACTACGACGCCAACAACGGCTGGATGATTCAGAACTGCTTCAACCGGCTGATCAAGCTGAACAGCATGCAGGAAGTGCTGCCGGACCTGGCCGAGAGCTACGAGGTTTCCGCTGACGGCCTCGCCTACACCTTCCATCTCTATGAGAATGTGCTCTTCAGCGACGGCCAGAAGATGACCTCTGACGACGTCAAGTTCACCTTCGAAACCATCCGAGACAAGGGAACCTTCGCCTCCTACGTGATGGCGCAGGTGGACTCCATCGAATGCCCGGATGAAAATACGGTGGTCTTCCGGATGAAGGCGGTGGACGCGGCGTTCCTGTACAACATCGCCTATCAGGGCACGTTCATCCTGCCGCGGCACGCTTACGAGGGCAAGGATTGGACGGGCGCGGACGCCCTTCAGCCCCCCGTCGGCACCGGCCCCTTCGTGTTCGACAGCTGGGATCAGGGCATGCGCATCACGCTCAAACGCAATCCCAACTACTTTATGGGCCCGGATTTGCCGTATCTGGATCAGGTGATCTTCGCCTTCGTGGCGGACGCCACCACGGCCAAGACCGCCTTCCTCGCCGGCGAATACGACATTCTGGGCGTCTTCGCCTCCACGGACTACAACGAAATGCGCGCCAATCCCGACATCCAAATGGAGGTCAATATCTACCCCAGCCGCTTCATCGTGGGGTTCAACCTGGTTCAGGCGCCCTTTGACGACCTCAAGCTCCGCCAGGCCGTCGCCGCCGCCATCAATCAGGATGAGATGATGTCCATCGCCCTCAAGGAAGTGGGCCTGAAGGCCGAACACTTCCTGAGCCCGCTGTTCCAGTGGGCGGTGGACGACAGCGTCACCGTGCCGGCCTACGACGTTGAGAAGGCCAGCAAGCTGATGGAGGAATCCGGCCTCGTCAAGGACGCGGACGGCAATTACCTGAAGGTGACGCTGGACACCATGAACTATTCGCCCTTCCCGGATCTGGCGCAGGTGTTCAAGAGCCAGATGGCGGCCGTCGGCATCGACGTGACCATCAACATGCTGGAGTATGCGTCCTTCGACGAAAAGGTGGTCAAGAACAAGGACTTCCAGCTGGCCCTCACCAGCGACTATCAGGGCCCCGAAGTCTCCGCCATCGGCAATTCTGTCTCCAGCGGCGGCTACATGAACTACATGGGCTACGCCAATCCCGAGGTGGACAAGCTGCTCACCGAGGCGCTGGCCAAAGCCACCTTTGAGGAGCGCGCGCCGCTCTATCAAAAGGTGCAGGCCGCGATGGCGCAGGATCTGCCCTACGACGTCCTCTCCGAGTGGATCGGCTACTACCCGCACTGGAAGTTTGTGAAGGGCCATCCCGGAAGCGAGGAAGCCCGCGGCAAGACCGGCTACGGCGAGTTTACCTACGTCTGGCTGGACAGGTAGCGCTCCGCTCCCGCCCGCGGGGTCTCCCCGCGGGCGGGATTCCATCCCATTCTGACGAACGCAGGTGTGCAATGAATATACCGAGCATCCTCTCCCGGATTCCGGATTCCAAGGCGTTCTACACCGTGGATGAGATGGCGGCCCGGGGCCGCGAGCTGGCGGAACGATTCCCCGGCGCCGTCACCCGGTTCAGCGCCGGGCGGTCCCGCCAGGGCGATGATCTTTGGTGCCTGAAGCTGGGCGACGGGGCGAAAAACGCCCTGTGTTTCGCCTGCCCGCACCCCAACGAGCCCATCGGCGCCATGACGCTCCTGGCCCTGGCGGAAATCCTGGCGGGCGACCCGGGCCTTCTCCGGGAGACGGGGATGACCTGGTATTTGATCCCCTCGATCGACCCCGATGGTACCCGGCTCAACGAAGGCTGGTTCAAGGGCCCGTTCAGTCTGGAGCGGTACATCCGCGGCTTCTACCGGCCCGCCGGCTCCCGGCAGGTGGAGTGGACGTTCCCGTTCCGCTATAACGGCATGTGGTTTGACCGCCCGATTCCCGAAACGCGGGCGCTGATGGATCTCGTCGGGCGGCTCCGGCCGCAACTGGTCTATTCGCTGCACAACAGCGCCTTTGGCGGGGCGTACTGGTACGTCACAAACGGCGACCCCAGCCTTTGCGAAAAGCTGGAGGGCGCGGCGCTCCGGCAGGGCGTCCCGCTGCACCTCGGGGAGCCGGAATCGCCCTACATCACCAAGCATTCGAAAGCCGTGCACAGCATGATGAGCCTCAGGCAGTACTACGAGTACCGCGCGCGCCTGGGGCTGGCGGTTCCGGAGGGCGAGCTCTCCTCGGGCACATGCAGCGCGGACTACGTCGCCACCATCTGCGAGAGTCTTGTGCTGATGGCGGAGCTCCCGTATTTCCTGGTCCGGGGGATCGACGACGAGGCGCCCTCCGGCATCAGCCGCCGGGACGCGCTTCGGGAGAAGGCCCTGCGAAGGGCACGGCACAGCGCTTTCCTGCGCGGGTGCTGGCGTGAGGTTCGTCCGCTCTTCGGGGAGGATAACCCCTTCCCGCTCCTGGTGGATGACGCCATGGCCGCCTATGACGCCGGGGAAGCGGCGGGGGAGGGCGCGGATTTTGACCGCCCCGCCAGCCGGGCCGAGGCGCTGGACAGCCTCAGGCTCTCGGAAATCTTCGAGGCGCTGGATCTGGCGCTGGCCCTGCGGGCCTGCGCCTTCGAGCTTGCGCGCCGCGAGGACGCGGGCGAGCGGGCGCGGCTCACCGGCGCTCGCGACGGATTGGACGAGCGCCTGACATGGCTGTGCCGGGAACTCGAGGCCGGGTGCGCGTATGAGGCGGCGTCGATTAGGCGGCTGGTAAGCGTACAGCTGGAGTCGGTGCTTCAGGCCATCGACTACTGCCCGTAAGGAGATGGAGGCAACATGACGCGGCCGGAAACCTGGGACCTCTCGGTTTTGTACGCCGGGCTGGACGATCCCCGCTGGCAGGCGGATTTTGGCGCGGCGCTGGAGGCGTCGCAGGATGCGCTGGATTATGTGAAGGCGCTGACGCCCGAAGCGTTTGGCGAAAAAACCTGCGCCGAGGCGCTCGGGCGAATCGACGGCGCGCTCAATCTTGCTTCGAAGACCACCACCTTCGCGACGATGCTGCACATCGCGTCCAGCGCCCGGCAGGATGCCCTGAACGCGCTGGAGCGGCTGGATCAGGCCGGCGCGCGGAATGCCGCCGCGGTGAGCGCTCTCTCTCGGCTCATCCATACAACGGGTGCGGCGGAGCCGCTTTCGCGGGCCCCCGCGCTTTCGGCGTACGCCGCCTTTTTCCGCCGTCAGGCGGAGGCCGCGCCCCACATCCTGCCGGAGGAGACGGAAGCTGTGGTGCTTCGTATGCAGCAGACGGGCGGCCAGAGTTGGGGCCGCCTTCGGGGCGTCATGGAGGCCGGCATGACGGCGGAGGTGACGCTTGACGGAGAAGTCCGGACGCTCCCCGTCACCCAGGTGCGCGCGCTTTTTGCCGATGAAGACCCGGAAGTGCGCCTTCGGGCCCTGCGGGCGGACATCGAGGCCGCGCGCGGATCGGCGGCGGTGTTCGCCGCGTGCCTTAACGGCATCAAGGGCGAGGCCCTCGCCATCGCGAAGCTCAAGGGGTTTGACGGCGTGCTGGATTGGATGCTGTTCCTCTCCCGCATGCGGCGCGCCACGCTGGACGCGCTGAACGCCGCGATCCGGGAGGCGCTGCCCGCCTTCCGGCGCTTTCTCGCGGTTAAGGCCCGCCTTATGGGGCGCGAAAAGGGCCTTGCCTACTGCGATATCGGCGCGCCGCTCTTCGGGGAAGGCCGCCGTTTCAGCCTGGAGGAAGCGCGGCGCTTTCTGGTGGACGCGTTCTCCGGCGCGGACAGGGGCCTTGCGGCTTTTGCGGACAGCGCCTTCCGGAACCGCTGGATCGACGCCATGCCGCGCGCGGGCAAGCAGGGCGGCGCCATGTGCATCCCGCTGCACACCGCGCGGGAGAGCCGGATCTTCGCCAACTTCGACGGCAGTCTTTCGGGTGTGGTGACGCTGGCCCACGAGCTGGGCCACGCGTGGCACGACCGGAGCATGTTCCGCCTGCCGCTTTTGATGCGCGACGCCCCGACGCCGGTGTGCGAAACGGCGTCCACTTTCAACGAAACCCTGGTGTACGAGCGCGCGCTTGCGGGCACGTCCGGGCGCGAGCGCCTCGACCGGCTGAACGCCGTGCTCTCCGGCGCGACCCAGGTGGTCGTGGACATCTTCAGCCGCTTTCTCTTCGAGGACGAAGTGCTCAGACGGCGCGAAGGCGGCGGGCTGGATGCGGATGCGCTCTGCGCCATCATGCGTGAGAGCCAGCGCGCCGCCTACGGGAGCAGCCTGGATCCGGACGCCATGCACCCCTACATGTGGGTGGACAAGGTGCATTACTACATTCCGGATTTCCACTACTACAACTTCCCCTACGCCTTCGGCCTTTTGTTTGCCCGGGGGCTCTATCGCGCCTATGGGCGCGACCCGCAAGGTTTTTTTGAGCGCTATGACCGGTTCCTGGAGCAGACCTGTACGCTGAGCGTGGAGGAAGCGGGCGGGAATATGGGGCTGGACCTCACGCAAATCGCCTTCTGGAGGGACGCGTTGGGCGATTTTGAAACCATGGCGGACGAATTTGAACGCCTCGCCGGGGAGGAAGGATGCCTGTGAGAACGGTAAGGGAGCTATTGCTGGAATTGGTGGGCGCACGCGGCGTCACGGGTACGGCCGGGGAACGGGACGTGGCGCGGAAGATCCTTGATCTCGTCCGGGAGGATCCCTATTTCGCGCGGCATCCCGACTGCTGCGGGGCGTGGGACGGCGGCGATTCGCTGGGGCGCCCGGTGGTCTGGGCGCTGAAGAAGGGGAGCGGCCGGCGCACCGTGGTATTGACCGGCCACTACGACACGGTGGATACCGCCTGTTACGGCGTGTTCGAACCGTACGCGCTGGCCCCATACGCGCTCAGATCGGCCCTTTCCGCCGCTCCGCCGGAGGACGAGGAGCTGCGGCGCGACCTCGCGGATGAAAACTGGATGTTCGGGCGGGGCTGCGCCGACATGAAGGCCGGGCTGGCGCTGAACCTGAACGCGCTGTACGAATATGAACCCGGCGAGGTCAACGTGCTCTTCACGGCGGTCAGCGACGAAGAAAACCTTTCCGCCGGCGCGCGCCAGGCGGTCGGCCTGTACCATCTGCTGCGGGAGCGGTTTGGCCTGGATTACGCCGTGGCGGTGGTCAGCGAGCCCGTCGAACGGGCGGAGGGCGCGCCGCACCCCGTCATCAACGGCAGCGCGGGCAAAATCCTGCCTGTGGTGGTGGCGCGGGGCATTCCGGCCCACAGCGCCAGCATGCTGCGAGGGATCAATTCAGCCCACCTGATCGCAAACGTGATCCGGGAAACCGAGTACGATACCGCCTTCCTGTCCCAAGGCGGCAGCCTCTTTACGGAACCGCCCGCCGCGCAGATGGTGCGCGACCTCAAGGCGGGGTACGACGTATCCATGCCCGAATACACGGCGGCGGCGTTCAACATGACGTTTTTCTGCGGAACGGACCCCGTCGCGCTGATGGAGCGGCTCCTTGAAAACTGCCGGTCGGCCGCGGAGGCGCTGATTATGCGCTATGAGGCCTGCCTGGACGACATGGAGCGGACGGGCAGGATCGGCCCGGACCGGCGCAAAAACTTTGCCGTCCGGGTGGTGACGCTGGAGGAACTGGAGGCCGAGACCTACGCGCGGAGCGGGTTTGAAGACTATCGGCGGGAGGCCAAGGCGCGAAGCGCCCGGCTGGTCGCCGGCGGCGGCAACCTCCTCGCGGCCAGCGTCGAATACATTCGCGACATCATGGCGTTCGCCGGCGGCGGGGCCATGATGGTGGCGGGCATCGCCCCGCCCTACTATCCCGCGGTCAACAACGATTTTCTGCAAAAGGATGTCGCGCCCATCGTGCGGGACGCCATCCGGTCGCTGGAGGATCAGGGCATTCGCGCCGAGCGTGAGGATTACTCCCAGGCCATGATGGACCTGAGCTACATGTCCTGTGCGAACCCGGAGAGCGCGCGCCGGGTGATGGGCAACATGCCGCTGCCCGCGAGCCTCTATGACATGGACATCGGCGGCATGGCGGCGCTGGAAATCCCCGCACTGGTCATCGGCCCGGCCAGAAAGGAGATCCATCAACTTGGGGAGCGCGTGTACCTGCCGGACGTGGAGCAGGCGCTGCCCGCCGTCTTCCGGCAAATCATCCGAAGCACCGAAAAACCGGCCGATAAGGAGAAGGAATGATGAATCGCATGCATTTGCAGGATCGCTATCGGGATGAAGCCTGGGCCATGGAGCAGTTTGAAGCGGCCGAGTACGCCTGTGTTGCGGTGAACGGGGAGGACGGCGCACCCTACAACGTTCCGCTCTGCGTGGTGCGCATCGGCGACGCGCTCTGCTTCCATACCGCGCTGGAGGGGCTGGCGGTGGATCTGTTCCGGCGGGACGGGCGCGCCTGCGCGAGCTGCACCACCTACACCCTTCGGGACCCGGAGCACACCACGCTGCTGTTTCGGTCCGCCATGGCGTTCGGCGTGATCTCCGAAGTGACGGACATCGAGGAAAAGCGGAAGATCATGTCCCGCTATTTTGAAAAATACCTGCCGGGGGACGGGCAGGCGGAAGCCTACGCAGTGCGCGCCTCCACCCGCGCGGCCGTCTGGCGCCTTGACGTCCGGGAGGCCGTCGGCAAGGAGAACAAAGCGGAGTAGCCTGGCGCCGGGCTTTCGCCGAGTCGGAGGCCGCGTCACAAGCCCGTATGGGGCGGTCGCGTTCGACCGCCTTTTTTCATTTTGCGAGCCTTTCTGCCGCCTTTCAAGCCGCGTCCGATTTCACACAGCTTCCCGGTGGCTTTCACACGGCTTGCGCATGGCGGCGCTATGATGTACTCGTCCCCAGGAAAGGCGGACAGGATGAAAAGGAGATGGAAAACATGACCAGAAGGAACAATCGGAAGATGAAGTGGAGCGCGGGATTCGTCGCGCTGGTCCTGGCGGTGGCAATTCCGGTGCTGGGTGTGGCGGAGGCGACCCAGGCGACCGCCCCGGCGACTGAAGCGACCACGACGACCCCGGCGGACGGAACCAGCAGTGCGACCACCACCCAGCCGATGGGCCGCGGCAATGGCAATGGCCTCGGCGGCAATGGCAATGGCCTCGGCGGCTACGGCAGCGGACTCGGCGGCTACGGGCTGGATGTCAGCGGCCTGACCGATGAGCAGAAGACCGCCTACGACAGCGCGGTCGCGCTCTACGAGCAGGTGGAGGATCAGGTGCTGCAGGACCTCGTGACGGCGGGCGCCGTGACCCAGGCGGACGTCGATGCCTATGCCACGCTCCGGACCAACCGGGCGTCGCTCTGTGAGCTCGATCAGTCCGGCTGGACGGCCGACCAGTACAAGGCGTTTTATGAAGCCAACCAGAAGACGGGCGACGAGCGCACGGCGTCCCTGCAGGCCCTCGTCACCGCGGGCCAGTTGACTCAGGCCCAGGCGGACGCGCTGAGCGCGGTGGGCCAGGACGATCTGTGGAGCAAGATTTCCCAGAATGCCAGCACCAATTCGGCCATTGAGAGCGCCTTCGAGACGATGCGGCAGGCGCGGCAGACGCTGACGAGCACTTTGAATACCGCGGGCATTGAGAGCATGGGCAAGGGCGGCATGTTCGGCGGGTTCGGCATGGGTGAGGACTTCGGCCGGGGCCGGAACGGCAGCAGCCAGAACGGCAATTCCGGCATGCGGGGCGGCCAGGGCGGCCGCAGGTAAAAACTGCGAGGATTTTCAGCGCGGGGCGGGGAGGGGAAACCTCCCCGCCCTTTGCGAATGGGCGGGCGCGTGGTATAATCTGCCCATCAGCATCAGGAGGCGGGCGGCGTGAGGATACTCATCGTGGATGACGAACAGGGCATCCGTGCGGTCATCCGGGAATACGTGGAGTTCGAAGGCTATGAGGCCGACGAGGCCCGGGATGGCATGGAGGCGGTGGAGATGTGCCGCGCCCGGGATTACGACATCGTGATCATGGATGCGATGATGCCCCGGCTGGACGGCTTCTCGGCGGCCAAGCAGATCCGGAAGGAAAAGGACATTCCGGTTCTGATGCTCAGCGCGCGGGGAGAGGAGTATGACAAGCTCTTCGGCTTCGAGATGGGCGCGGACGATTACGTGGTCAAGCCCTTCTCTCCCAAGGAACTGCTGGCGCGGGTGAACGTGATCGTCAGGCGTCACCAGGCGGCTTCGTGCGCACAAAAGGGCGACGGTGCGGGCGCGCTGGCGTTCGGGGGCCTCAAGATCGACACGCTGGGCCGCAGCGTCACCGTGGATGGGCGGAAGGCCGACCTGACCCCCAAGGAGTACGAACTGCTCCAGTACCTGGCGCAGAACAAAAACATCGCGCTGACGAGAGAGCAGATCCTCTCCGCCGTCTGGGGATACGATTACTATGGCGACGACCGCACCGTGGACGCCCAGGTAAAGCTGCTGCGCGGAAACCTGGGGCCGTACCGGGACATGATCGTCACGCTCCGAGGGGTGGGGTATAAATTTGAAACTTGATGTTCACTCAATCGGCTTTAAGCTGTTCAAATACTTTACGCTGCTGGCCGCGGCAATTCTGGGGATGCTGTGGCTGCTCCAGACGGTGTTTTTGCAGAGCCTGTACGAGGGCATGATGACCCGGGAGCTGGAAGCGGTGGCCGACCGGCTGGCGGCGGCGCGGAACCAGGCGGACTTCGAGGATCTCCTGGACCGGGCGGCCTACGACAACAGCATCCTGGTGTATCTGATTGACGAGAACGGCTCCGTGTCCTATTCCACCGACGAGCACACGAGCGCGCGCATGGGCGATCGCAAGGGGCGCGGCGGCATTTCGCGCAGCCTGCCTTCGGACTATCAGAGCTTCCTTGGAAAATTGAGCGAAAGCGCCGACGGCCGCGTGCGCTATACGTTCCAGTCGGGCGGGGCGCGGACGCTGGTGCTGGGCGCACAGCTGGACGGCGCGGTTTTGTACATCTCAACGCCGCTGGATCCGCTGAACGTGACGATCGAAATTCTGCGCCGGCAGCTTTTGTACGTGAGCCTCGCGGCGCTGATACTGGGCCTGATCATCGCGTACCTGATCGCCAGGCGCTTCGCAAAGCCCGTGGCGGCGATCACCAGACAGGCCGGGGAACTGGCGGAAGGCCGCTTTCCCGAAACCTTTGACAAGGGCTTCTGTTCGGAGCTGGACCGGCTGTCGGACACGCTCGCTTATGCCAGCCGGGAGCTCGGCAAGGTGGAGGGCCTGCGCCGGGACTTGATCGCCAACGTCTCCCACGACCTGCGAACGCCGCTGACGATGATCAAGGCCTATGCGGAGCTGATCCGGGACATCAGCGGTGACAACCCGGCAAAGCGGGCGGCGCATCTTGGCGTCATCACGGCCGAGTCCGACCGGCTGACCGAGTTGGTCAGCGACATCCTGGCGCTCAGCCAGGTGCAATCGGGCGGCATGGCGCTGGAACTGAAGGAAACGGATCTGGGCGGGATCGCCCGTCAGGTAATGTCCCGGTTTGAACCCCTGCTCGCCCGGGAAGGCGCGCGCTTCGAGGCGGAGATCGGCGGGGCCGAGACGGCGAAGGCCGACGAGCGCCGCATCGAGCAGGTGCTGTACAACCTGATCGGAAACGCAATGAACCACATTGGCGAGGATAAAACGATCTACGTGACCGTGAAAGACGTTCCCGGCGCGGTGCGCGTGGAGGTCGCCGACCGGGGCGAGGGCATCGCCGCGGAGGATCTGCCCCGCATCTGGGAGCGCTACTACAAGGCGAAAAACCACGTGCGCCAGAAGGCGGGCACCGGGCTGGGACTTTCGATCGTGAAGGGCATTCTGGAGATGCACGGCGCGAAGTACGGCGTCGTCAGCCGCCCGGGCGAAGGCAGCACTTTCTGGTTCGAACTCGCGCGGTGACGAACGCCGAATCGGGGCGCGAGGAGGATTCCGTGGCGCGCTTCCGCTCTGCCGGGAGCACAAAGCAAAAAGCCCGCCGGCCCGTTGGCCGGCGGGCGGTCTCTTGTCCGGAGAACCACCGGCTAGGCCGATGGGCAAAAGGCTAAAGCGATGAATAATACCAATCCAAAGCATGAATTCTTCGTTGGGCTGGCTCTTTTCGCGCAGAACGGTGTCGCCTTCCGCTCAATATAGCGCTGCTATTCCTCGCTCCGGCTCCTTGTTCTGCATCGAAAATCTCTCAGCCCTTTGGAATAATTATTATTTTTACTTGGTATAAGAACATCCTCCTATGCTAAAATGGGAGCGATCTGGCAGTCGCGCCAAGCCAAGGATAGGAGGAACAGTCAATGAGTAATGACACAGGCAGTCCGGCACACGCGAAACGGCGGTGTCAACAGCGCATCGTATTAGCCCGCAGTACAGCCGGCAGGCAATCTATGGGAAGTACCGAGCAGAGACCGGGAAGATGATCCGGACGGTGTGCGAGCGGAACGGGGCGGAGGTCATGGAAGCGAACGCATGCCGGGCTATACCCATCTGCCGGTGAATATCCCGCCGAAGATGCCGGGATCGCGGTTCATGGGGATCTTGAAAGGGAAAACGAGCCTGATGATCTTCGACAGGTTTGCGAGCCTGAAGGACAAGTACGGGAACCGGTACTTCCGGTGCAGAGGGTACTGCGTGGATACGGTCGGGCGCCATAAAACTGCGATCGCGAAGTACATCCGGAAGCAGTCGGAAGGAGATCAGATCGCCGAGCCGATGAGCATGAAGGAGTACCTGAACCCGTTCACGGGCGCGCCGACGGGTGTGTTCAGAGTTTTCTGTCAGCGCGACTTCTGTGACGAAGTCAGTGATTTCTAAATTCTCGGAGCCCGAGACGGAAGACAGCCACCCGATGAGGGTGGCCGCCTGAAAAAATCGCTTATTCTTCCAAAGCCAGCCTGCCATAAGCTTCGTCGCTGACTGGTTCGCACCATTCGGTTTTACAGTCTGCGCCCGGCGCCCCGATGGCAATATGAGTTATGCAATAGACCTGGCGATAGGGCCCACCCCTTCAAAATGATCTGATCGTCCGCCCGCCCTCGCCCGAACGTGGAAGGAATCGTGGAAGACCCGCCGAATTTGGCGGGCCTTTTTCCGGAACCGATGTCCTATGGGGACATTCGTTGATATAAAACGCGGCGGCCGAGGGTCCGTATGGCGAAACGATGCCGCATGCGGGGTATGCGTCAGGCCCTATGGGTTCGTGATGCTTTGCCGTAAAGCGATGATCTTTTCCTCGATCTCCTGGATGACCTTAACGAACGCTTCGTCAGTCTGTCCTGTCGGATCGGGCAGCCCCCAATCCTCACGGCACCTGCAGGGGAGGGAAGGACACGCCACATTACAGCCCATCGTGACGGCCACGTCAATCGGGGGCAATCCCGCAATCAGCTTGGGCCGCTGGGTGAGCTCCATATCGATTCCGTAGAGCTGCTTCATCAGGCGCACGGCGTCCGGGTTGATGCGGTCCTTCAGTTCCGTGCCCGCGGAATGGCTTTCAAACACATCTCCGGCAAGGCGCTTTCCCAGAGCTTCGGCAATCTGGCTGCGACAGCTGTTATGTACGCAGATGAACGCGACCTTCTGTTTACTCATGCGGAAACCACTCCTTCGTATTGTTGGCGATCTTGACGAGCGTCAGCATGACCGGGACCTCCACCAGCACCCCCACAATGGTGGCGAGTGCCACCGGGCTCTGCGCGCCGAACAGCGCAATCGCCACGGCCACGGACAACTCAAAGAAGTTCGACGCACCAATCATGCCCGCCGGCGCGGCGATATCGTGCTTGAGCTTAAGCGCCTTGCCCGAGAGGTACGCGATGAAGAAGATGAGGAACGTCTGAATCGTCAGCGGAACCGCGATCAAGAGGATGTGCAGCGGGTTTTGCAGGATCACCTTGCCCTGAAACGAGAAGATGATGACGAGCGTCAGAAGCAGCCCTGCGATGGTCACGTTATTCCATTTGGGGACGAAAACGCCATTGAAGTATTCCTCGCCTTTGCGCCGGGTCATTTGGGTACGGGTGATCACACCGCCCGCCAGCGGGATGACCACAAACAGCATGACCGACAGAATCAGCGTGTCCCACGGAATCTGGACGCCGCCTACACCAAGCAGGAACGCCACAATCGGTGTGAACGCGATAAGGATGATGAGATCGTTCGTCGCCACCTGAACCACGGTGTAGGCGGGGTTGCCCTTGGTCAGATGGCTCCAGACGAAGACCATCGCCGTGCAGGGTGCAGCACCCAGCAATACCGCGCCCGCCAGATAATCGCGCGCGAGGTCGGCTGGAATCAGCGCCTTAAAAACCACGTAGAAGAAAAACCACGCAATGCCAAACATGGTGAAGGGCTTGATGAGCCAGTTCGTCACCCACGTAAGGAATAAGCCCTTGGGGTTTTTGCCGACGTTGCGAATGCTCTGGAAGTCCACCTTCAGCATCATCGGGTAAATCATCAGCCAGATAAGAATCGCGATGGGGATCGACACGTTTGCGTATTCAAAACGCCCGAGAAACGCTGGAATTCCCGGCAGGAATTGGCCGATGAGCACCCCGGTCGCCATGCAAAGAATGACCCAAACCGTCAGGTACTTCTCAAAGAAGCCGATTCCACTTTTCCCGCTCTCCATCCTCGTCACCTCAATTCAATGCAGTTGCCACAGCACAGTGGCAGGCAAATACCGCATCCGTCGCACTTCTCCGGGTCGATCTCCATGCGGGAGCCAATCGGTTCGTCCTCATCCTCCGTCCATGAAATAGCCCCGGTCGGGCATTCCCTGAGCGGCTTGCAGATGCGGCTGTCCGACGCGCACTTCCTCTTGTCAATTATTGCCTTCATACCCCTCGTCCTTTCGCGATGCATCGTGATTCATTCCCGGCAGTCGCAGTCAGGTTCGTCGCTGGTAATCTCCGTGTACTGTGTCATCAATTGAAGCCCCGGTTCTCTTGCCGCTGGGCTGATGGAGTAGTACGCCCACTTGCCTTCTTTTCTCACGTTCACGATTCCCGATTCGCAAAGGATCTTCATAGGGTGCGAAAGCGTTGACTGCCCAATGCTCAGAGCGTCTTGGAGCTTGCACGCGCATTTCTCACCACTGCGCAGCATCCGCGGGATCGTCAGCCGGTTTTCATCGCAAAACGCCTTGAACACCTGAGTGTGCTTCGTGTTCTCGTTTCCCACTCAACCACCTCGAATCGATAATCGTCGATTCAACCATCGTATGCGATATATCGATGATGGCCAATGCGCCCGGTACATTTTACATAAACCGGAATCCTTGGACAAGAAAGCGCCGCCTGGCATCACCCAAACGGCGCGTTGGGGATCCCCGCTATCCCCTGACCTTGTTGAGGATGGTGACCACCTCGTCGGTTTTCAGCACTTTGCCGTAGGAGACGACCCTGCCATCCACCACCAGCGCGGGCGTAGACATCACGCCATAGGCCGCGATCTGCGCAAAATCCCGCACATGGTCTATCGCCGGATCCATGCCAAGCTGTTCAAGCGCCGCCTTCGTCGCGGCTTCAAGCTGGTTGCACTTTGCGCAGCCGCTGCCCAATATCTTGACAGAAGCGCCTTCCGACTTTGCGGTCTCCGCCTTCTCCATGCGCTCGGCGTCGCAATTGCCGCAGCAGCAGGGAGCCTCTTCCTTCGCCGTCTTCTTTCCAAACAGTCCCATGATGTCGTCCTCCTTGATTACTGATTGATTTCGTAGATTTCGCGCTGTTGCGCGCCGCTCAGTGACTTTTGGGTGACCGCCGCGATGATCATGATGCCGACAATGCTCAGGGCGAGCCTGGTCAGCGTAAACGCTGGGCCCAGACTGGCGGCTTCGAAGGTCAGCATCGGGATTTTCGTCGTCGACCACGCGCCGATGAAGATGAACACGTTCATCAGGCTGCTTCCCTTTTTCAGCATCACCCCGGCGACGGGAAAAGCCGCATACAATGGGCCGGCGGCGGCGGAGCCGAGGAGAAACGCGATCAGAATCCCTTGGATGCCGGAACCATTTCCGGTGTACTTCATCATGGTTGCCCTGTCTATCCACACGTCCATTAGGCCCAAAAGGATGAAGATCGGCGGGATGACCGATAGCATTTCCACAAGGTTTCGCTTCGTGATGTCCAGAGCTTTCCGCCCGATATCCGGCAAGGCCAGGCCGATCACGATATTGGCCAGAACCAGCAGAAAGAACACGCCGTACCGCTTGACGGTTTTCGCCATCTACAACACCACCCCGATCACAGCGGCCGCAATCAGCGAGAACGCGAAGGCGGATACATTCCGGACGATCGTCGCGCGTTTTCCGAACGTCTTGATTTCAAGAGGCATCGTAACGATACCTACCATCATCAGCGTGGAGACGAACGCCGTGATCTGCATGTAGCCCGCGCCGTTTTTCAATAGCGCGGCGGCCAGTGGGAAGGCGACAAACCCCGGAATCAGCGTGATCGCCCCGATGACGGACGCCGCCAATACGCCCCAGAGGCCGGAGCTCGTTCCCAGCAGCCTTGTGATCATCTCCGGGCTCAGTATGGCCAGCGCCAGCCCGATCAGGATCAGAATGGCGAGGAACTGAGGCAGGATGTTCTCAAATGCCTTCCAGGCTTTCTTGAGCGCCGCTTTCGTTTTTCCGCGATCCTTGTAAAACGATAGCGCAAGGCCCGCGATGGCAAGCACGTATAGAATAATCGTAAACATCTCGCACCCTGCGTTGAACGCGCATGCCCCTTCCCTGGAATCCGAGGTAGAATAGATAACGCCCGATGTCGCAAATCCGTGTGCCCATTGCGCCATGATTGCCGCGTTCCGCTTTCCGTATTTCCGTTCGCTGGCGCGACGGTCCGGATCCGTTTTGCCGGATCCATCAACAGCAGGTTCCCCTGCATGAGCATGATTTCTGTTTTTTTCCATCGTAGAACGCCTTCAGGGATTTCGGCAACTCGTAGTTCCCGCAGCCGCATCCGCCGTCAGATTTGGAAAACACGGCGCGGAGAATGGCTTCGGCGAGCATCCCCTTCGGAGGCACCTCATACGATTGCCCGTCATATTCAAACACCCGACAATCGACGTCCGCGCCGCTGATCTCGCTGCAGCATCCGCAGCGGTTCTCCGCAACGCTTTCGCAGATGTCCTGGCCGTTGACCCGGATGGTTGGCGACGAGAGAAAGCGATACTTTCCGGCGATCTCCGCCGTCGACATCTCCACTTTCTTGTACTCGACATCCAGCCCCGCGAGCTCGAGGGCGGGCGTCAGAACCATCATGACTTCATCCAGCTCGTGATCCGTTTCAATACAGCGGCTGCAGGTGCTCCGATCAAGATACAGGTACTCCACGACGGCTTTCTTTTCGGCCGCCGTTTCACATTCGCCGCTGCCTCCGCACCCACAGGCGGCGGACGCCTCTCCCACGCTGCCTTTTGGCGGCATCCAGTCCGTGTCCTCGCCGACATAGGTGATCGCGCCGGCCGGACAGCGGTTCCCGCAGCCGTGGCAGTGGTCGACGCATTCGTTCGGGCGTTTCACAACCGGTGTCGGCGCCTTTGACACATCATAGACGCCGTGCGGGCATTTCGCCACACAGGTTCCGCATTCCATGCAGGTCGAATAATCGACGACGGGATACCATGCGCCAACCAAATCGAACGCCTCCTACAGAATAAACCCCTGCAACATGTTGAAGAAGTACCCGACGATGATGATCCCGACGGTGCAGATCACGATGAACAGCGCCAGCAGCTTCGGTTTTACCGCTTTTCGGAGCATGATCATCGACGGAAGCGACAGCGTCGTGACCGCCATCATGAACGATAGGATGGAGCCAAGCAGCGCGCCCTTTCCAAGCAGCGCTTCCGCGATGGGAATGGTGCCGAAAATATCCGCGTACATCGGAACGCCGATCAACGTCGCCAGGACAACGCCGAAAGGGTTATTGCTTCCAAGAATGAGGGCAACCCATTGTTCGGGGATCCAGTTGTGGATCGCCGCGCCGATCCCCACGCCGACCAGGATGTACGGGAAAACCTTCTTGAAGGTGGCAAGCATCTGCTCCTTCGCGTATTGGAGCCGGTCCCGCTTTGTAAGGTCGGGCGATTCGATGTCTACGCCGCCAGCGGTCATGATGAAGCTCTCGACGTACTTCTCCATGCGGAGTTTCTCGATGAGCGAACCGCCGGCCACAGCGACGATCAGCCCAACCACGACGTAGATGATCGCAACTTTCGCGCCGAAGATGCTCATCAGAAGAAGCAGCGAGCCCAGGTCCACCATTGGCGAGGAGATCAGAAATGAGAACGTGACCCCGAGCGGCAAACCCGCGGAGGTGAAGCCGATGAACAGCGGAATCGACGAGCAGGAACAGAACGGCGTCACCGTGCCCAGAAGCGCCGCGATGCAGTTCGCCCAGATGCCGTGGAATCGGCCGAGGATCTTTTTGCTCCGCTCCGGCGGGAAGTAGCTTTGGATGTAGCTGATGAGGAAGATCAGAAAACACAGCAGAACCGTGATCTTGATCACGTCGTAGAGGAAGAACTGCAGGCTCCCTACCCAACGGTTTGTTGCGCTCAGGCCGACCGCTGAAAGACCGTGCTCAATCAGCGTGTTCAGCCATTTCATGCCGAGGATTTGATTTTGAAAGAAATCCCAGATCGTCATTAATGCTTGCACGTTTTATTGCCTCTCTATCTTGATCCAACCGATAACCCGGGTTTCATTGAAACAGGCAGACCGTCACTTCACGCAACACGGATACGCCTGCCGTTCATCCGATCGGGATGCGATCAACCCTTTCAGAATTTCCATCGCAACAAGGCCGCCTTCCTCGCTGATCCGGTAGTAGGTCCATTTTCCTTCCTGCCGCCCCTCCACGATCCCCGACTCGCAAAGGATTCTCATGTGGTAGCTGAGCGTGGATTGGGGCATGCGCATCTCCTCAATCAACTTGCAGGTGCATTTCTCGCCACCCTGCAGAAGGTCCAGGATGCGCAGGCGTTTATCGTCGCAAAAGGCCTTGAAGACCCTCGCGTTTTTCTCATAGATCGTTTCCATAAGCGCACCTGCCAAATCTAAAATACTTGATGTGATCATTGTATGCGCCAAATCAAGTTTTGTCAATATGACTCGGAAAATTTACTTTGACAGCTTGCTGGCCGGTATTCCCAGCCAGGAGGCAAGGAAAACTTACCGGGTGGGGGCAATACCCGCGGTACTTTTCTCATATTCGCATAAGGGCATATCAATGAAAGCGCGGGGAGGCGGTCCTGAATCGGCCTGCAGGGGAATGCGGATATCCTCATCACGAAAGCCATCGCGCGCACCGAATAGACCTATTCCCCGGAGGGAGAACCGGTCATCATCGATTAGAACGGGCGGTATTACCGTGTGAAGGGCGGGCGGGTCTGCCCAATCGCTAATCTCATCGTCCGCCCGCTGGAGATGCTCATCGCCGAGGACGAAACGCAGATGACCTGCGACCTCGTGCCCATGTACGGCGGAACCTTCCGGCAGACCTCCATGACCACCGACTTCGGCAACCTCCAGAAGTTCAAGGGCGTGCTCAATGGCGGTGATCATTGTCGACAACGGGCAGATAGCAGTGGAAGCCGCCAGTACAGGCGACTTCGACCTGATCCTGATGGACATCCAGACGCCCATCATGGACGGCCTGCAGGCAACCAGGGCCATCCGATCAGCTCCACGCGGAGCGAATGTGCCCATTCTGGCGATGACAGCCAACGCCTTTGAAGAGGACCGGCAGAGATGTTTGCTGGCGGGGATGAACGATCATTCTGCCAAGCCTGTCGAGATCGACGACCGCTATACGCACCTGATTGCGTGGCTTCCGATCAGACGCGGAGAATTGCCGGAAGACAGTTCTGCGCATGCCGTTTGGTCGGATTTCGTCGTCGAATCCTGTGGGTCATCTGATGCGGATGCCATCGAGCTGCCGAGGGGGATCGATGGCCTGGATGTTGAATTCGGATTGGAATCAATGTTTGGGTGATGTGCGGCATTTCACAAGACTTCTCAGGCTGTTTCAGAGGAAGCACGCCGGGGACGGCGGGGAGATTTTGAATATCCTGGGCTTGGGCGACCTGCTTGACATCCGCAAAGTCGCCCACGCGCTCAAGGGGGCCTCCGGCACGCTGGGCCTGAAGGAACTTCAACGCCTTTCGGGGAGGCTCGAGCAGGCCGCGGCAGCCTCCGAAGCGGAGTCCGTGGTCGCAGCCTGCGCGAAGGAACTGTCCCTGGAACTGGATCGGGTGATGGTCAAACTAAAGATCATTCTCCCACCGATTCCCGCACCAGAAACCCCGCGAGCGGCAGGTAGCCCCGGACAGATGAACGAACTTCTCGCCCGGTTGGATGCTTTGCCGGCCCGGAACGACGCGTCGGCCATCCAGCTTTTCGACGCGTCCAAGGACAATCTGATTCGCTCTTACGGCAACGCGGCAAGGGAGATGGAACGCTTGATCCAGAATTTCGACTGCTCAGACGCGTTGAAGACGCTTCGTGCATTGAAGAAAACTTAAGCACGAAACTGAACGTGTGATACCAATCCAAAACATTAATTCTTCGTTGGGCTGGCGCTTTTCGCGCAGAACGGTGTCGCCTTCCGCTCAAAATAGCGCTGCTATTTCTCGCTCCGGCTCCTTGTTCTGCATCGAAAATCTCTCAGCCCTTTGGAATAATTAATATTTTTACTTGGTATTACGTCTCACGGGAAACCCATAGCAGCACGCCGAACTATCGTTGCAACTGCGTCGGGGATATGAAATGACAGCCTGTCCGACAAGGGGCAGGCTGTTTGTCGAAATAACGGGCGGTTTGTTAAAAGCGATGTTTGACACATCTGAAAAGCAAAGCACATAATTAATGGGCTCAGCCTGTGTCGTCAGCGATCTGACGTATGTAACGGCCGAAAGACTTTACGATATTTATATGCCTTCCGACTAACAGGCTGAATTTGCTTATTCGGCTGCGATCAGCAAGAACAGCCCCGCCTGATCGACTTCGAAGCTCAGAATGCCGTTTTCGTACGTAAACTGGAGATCCGTCAGCGCTTCATTGACTATGTGGCAAAGCTTGAACGCCATTGCGCTTTGATAAGGTACGGACACGCGCACGGGACCCGATAGCGCTGAGCTCCGCCCGGCGTATTCAAACGCGATGGTCAGAGCGTATAACGCGCCGTCAAATGGCATCTCTTGACCATGCACGGTCAACTGACCGCGAGGCAGTGTGTTGTTGCCTACAGGTTCCACTGTCGTACCCGGAAGGGGCGGGAACGGGGCCGCCGTTTTGCCCTTCTCCGTTTCGATGTCTTTCATCGCGCCGCACACAACGCAGACGTTCACGATCTGGTCATTCACGGTCACCTCGGCGTATTCACAGTTCGCGGTCTTGACGTGTTTGCATGAACCGCGTTGGCAGGTTGCGCGGTGCGTATCGTCGCCGTTGCTCGTCCACACGCCGTAGAAATGGCCGCGCGCTCTAACTTCGTCAGCCACATAGGTACGCTTGCAGCGGGCGCAGGTGCAGGTCGTATATCCTTCCTTGACGCAGGTGGGGGGCGTGACGGTCGCCCGATAATCGTGCCCGAGCGCCAGGATGGGCTGCTGCGCGGCCAGTACCGCGGAGCACACGGAGCAGTGCTTGCCTTCGGTCAGCCCCGTTTCCGTGCAGGTGGGCGCGACCGCCGCGTCCACGGCCTCGGTATGGCCTGTCGCCTGGACACTCTGCTGCGCGGCCAATACCGCGGAGCATACGGAGCAGTGCTTGCCCTCCGTCAGCCCCGGCTCCGTGCAGGTGGGCGCGACCGCCGCGTCGATGGCCTCGGTATGGCCTGTCGCCTGGACACTCTGCTGCGCGACCAGTACCGCGGAGCACACGGAGCAGTGCTTGCCCTCCGTCAGCCCAGATTCCGTGCAGGTGGGCGCGACCGCCGCGTCGACGGCCTCGGTATGACCCAGCGGGTCGCCCGAAGTGTTGCCGCAAACACACGAAAGGCCTTTCGTGCAGGTGGCGGGAATGGTGAACGAGCACATTTCTTGTATAGACCCCTTACCGGTTCCGTATATGTTGAGAAAACAGTCCGGGTTCTTGCAGTAGTAATAATGCTCGTGACCGTTAGAGGCTATGCTCCTATAATCATTAGTCCACTCGGTGTCGTAGCTGCCGCACTCATCGCATCGAGGGCCGCTCGCCAGCGCCGTACCGCACAGCAACAACATCGTTCCCAGTAAGATGGCCAATCCCCAAATTTTCTTCACCTCAGAACCTCCATGTTTACTCGTGTGACCGCGTAAAGTTAGTCTATTCGGGACCCATTGACCGGATCACGCCGCCCTTGAAGAGTAACATTAATTGCCCTTCAGCATTTCAACGATGAGGAGCAGGCGATCGCTTGCATGGCATTTCAAGTCTGTGACAGGGATTTCAAACAACCAATAGTCCCCTGACGCGTGGTTTTCACCTTCGCATCACACACTCGGGCTGCCGCCGTCGCGAAAGTGGAATTGCGATGGAAGTTCGGCAGTGTCCATGCTCTCCGCAACTTTTTTGTACGCCGCCGCTTTGCGCGCTTTGGGAATATTCCCTTCAACGCTGACAAGTTTCAGGCTGAATCTGCCTCAAGCGCCAGCGGGGCTTGCCTCCGCAGCGGTTTTATCGGCCGCGGGATTCCCGCCTTCTGTCGCGCTGACGCTTTGGCCGATGTCGCTCAGAGAGCCGTCCTCCATATAGCTGTACAGCGCAACCTGATCTTTATCGCCTGTGGCAATGACCGCAAACGTGCGGGGGGCATCCGGATAGTTCGTATTGTGATCGATCCAGGTTCCGTCGTTGATGTAGTACTTCCCGTCGCCCATGTCCTCGTATGCGGGCACATGGGTATGGCCGAACACCACCACGTCCACGTTCTCGTCCGGATTCCTCAGATACTGCGCCTTTGCCTGTCCGGAAAAGTACCCCCAATCCAAGGTTCCGGCCACCGCCTCAAGGAAGCTGTTGGGTACCTTGACATTGTTGATCGTCTGACGCTCGGCCCATGTGCGCTGAATGTTCTTAAACAGCACCGGCGCGGAAATCGTCCCGTCCTCCTGTTGGGCCGGGTAGAAATCGAGATATGTATACGCGTCGTCAAATCCGGAGACGCGCAGATCGAAGATCTTCTCATCAAGCCCCTCGTTGGGCGTCATCTGCGCGGAGATGTTTTTGAGAATCGAATAATACAGATACGCGCCGTACTGATCTATATCGCTCTTGTCCGGCACGTTCGTGATCACCGGCAGATCCTTCTTCACCTCCGGCCGGCCCTCCAGCACCCACGTGGCGGCATAGCGGGCGTAAAAATACCCCGCGGGGAAAATGGTGTCGTCATTGCCGCACAGTTCCCGATTGGTGACCGTGTCCGGCGCGGAAAACACATCGTAACGGTGGCCATGCTCGATGACGATCTCGTTCCGGTCGCCCGTGTAATACGTGCCGAGCCCTTCGGCATCCCTGGCTTGAACGATGCCGGGGATCGCTTCCTGCAAAACTTCGGCCTCCAGCGTCATGTCATGGTTTCCGATGACGTAGACCAGCTTGATTCCGCTGTCGATCACATTGTTCAACGCGTCGATCACACCCCGGTTGTTGGCGAGCACGTCCTTGTAAAACTGGCTTTGATCCGTGTATCTGGGATAGTAGACGGGCAGGAACCACTCGTCCAGGAAATCACCGGCGATCACCAACTCACGTACATCTTTGGTGTTTTGCAGGCGCTGAAGGAAATCAATGAGCAGCGGAAGGTTCTTCAGCGTTTCGGTATAGCGGTCCTCGATGCCGAGATGAAGGTCGCTGATGACGACGATCTTATTTTTCGCGCCGCCGGCTTCCCACAAAGCGGCGCTTTCCGTCGCTTCGGCTTTCGCTGCGTATCCGGGGGTGCCGAGCGCGAGAGACACCACCATGCCGAGCACCAATAATAAAGAAAGAAACCTCATTTTCATATCCTCCAATAATTCATATCTGCCGACCGGATGGACGGCGCGGAGCTATGAATGCTCCATGTGGGTAGAAGGCGCGGTGTCAGGGCGATGCCCCGCATTTTCGATCTACATCTTCTTCGGCCAGCAGCAAATGCCCACATCCAGCGCGCGGGGTTTATCCAGATGGAAGTCGGCGTGTATGCAGTACCAACAGGTCTGCTCCGCCGCGCCGCTACGTGGCGTAAAAGCGGGGCAGCTCTGTTTCGGCCATACGTTGCCGCCGGAATTGGGGGCGGACAGCGCCTGATCTTCTCGCCGTCTATCAGTTCCGCTCAACGAAAACACTCCCTCTCTCTTCTTTGCTTTCCTGCATAGAGGATAGCATCAAAATGAAGGGAGCACCTGCTTCCTGCTTAAAAGGCGCGATTTTCCGCTTATTGTTGTCGAATTCAGGAAAAACAAAGATTGGCAAACGCCTTCGTGTCTTTTCTCACACCATCAGCCGAACCTTGAGTATCCCGCCCGAAACCTCGTACGCCAGCTCGCCACCGCAATCCTTCACGAACTTGGCGACACTTTGGGTACCCCTGCCGTGACCTTCCTGGCGGGATATGGGAAAACCGTTTTCGCCTGTTTGCACCTCGCCGTCATAGGGGTTCATCAGTTCCAAAATGAGTTGGCCCGCGTTCACGGCGGTAAAGCGCAGCGCGCGCTGTTCCACAGGCAGGGCAGAAACGGCCGTAATGGCGTTTTCCATCAGGTTTGATACGGCCATTGTCAACGAAAGCTCATCAATGTCCAGCTTTTCCGGGATGTCCAACCGCAGCGCGCAGCGGATACCCCGCTGCTGCGCAAGCTCGGCATAATAGGAAACGGCGGCGTTCACCGACACGTTCTGGCAGTAGCTCTGCGGCTTTTGCGGCAGCGCCCCGCTCTGCTGCCGGATGAGGCCGGCAGCCCTGTCCGTTTCACCCTGCTCTAGCAGGGAAAGCAGCGTGTTGTTGAAGTGGCGGCGGTCATGCTGTACGATACTCATCTGGCGCACGGTCTCGTCCATCAGCAAGAGGCGCTGGCGAGTCAGTTCCCGGTCGGACTGGATTTTCTGGTTTTCTTCCCGCAGCGCCGCCTCGCGCAAGGTTTTTCTGAGAGAAATAAAAATAGAGAGATAAACGAGCAGCATTAGTAGTACAAGCAACAGGAGCGGGACGTTATTCTCCCCCAGCGTCCGCTCCACATCGTCGCTTGCCATGAAATACCATGCGAAATTCATAAAGAGGCTTGCCGCAACGAGAAGGTAGACGCTCCATTGCTCCGCCACCTGGCGATAAAGAGGGCTCAGGCGCTTGCGAAACAGAATAATCGCAGCCGCAAACAGGAGAAAACGCAGCACCGTGACGGCGTAACCCGGATGCGGAAACAGCCAACAGAGGTAGTAGCTGACAATGACTGTGGCGGCGTAGACATTCATGGCGGTGAGGCAATTGAACAGCCACTGCAGGAGTGTTTCGTGAAAGAGTGGCTTTACGGCGGCGCCAACAAGGATGAAAAACAGGATGTCCAGTTTTCCCAGCGTCGTATAGTCATTCCGCAGATAGAAAACGATGTTCAGCGCCAGATCAAAAACCACGATCGCCGCCAGCGTCACCCATCGCGTCTGAGGACGGCACCTGGGGCGCGCCAGCGTAAACAGCAGCATGGTAAACATCGCGTTCGTGACGATGGAGCGCAGGATATCCTGAAGATACATCCTTACGTCTCCCCCAATCGATAGCTCATGTACGCGTTGCGTACTGTTACTGTCAAGCAGAAATCCCCGTAAAATGGCAAACAAAAATCCCTAGTTTGGAAGGATAATCGGGTTAGAAAATCTCCTTTCTGTGGGCGAGCCTGTACGAGTTGTCGGAGAAGGAGAGGAC
>JAEZTL010000012.1 GCA_023421395.1 Bacillota bacterium
AGCACCATCGTGATCGCCGCCGTCAATGTCGTCTTGCCGTGGTCTACGTGGCCGATCGTGCCCACGTTTACGTGTACCTTATTGCGCTCAAATTTTGCCTTCGCCATCCCTTGGTTCCTCCCTAATCGTTTATCGGTTCTTACTTAACGCCCAGAATCTTGTTCGCGATGTTCTTTGGCACTTCTTCATAGTGCTCAAACTGCATGGAATAGGTGCCGCGTCCCTGGGTGCGCGAGCGAAGGTCGGTAGAATAGCCGAACATCTCCGAAAGCGGCACGATGGCGTGGATGGACTGCAGGCCGGCGTGGGCGTCGGTGCCGATCACCCTGCCGCGGCGCGCGCTCACGTCGCCGATCACGTCGCCCATGTAGTCGTCGGGGACGACCACTTCCACCTTCATCATGGGCTCGAGCAGCGCCGGGTCGGCCTTTTGCAGTGCTTCCTTGAAGGCCATGGAACCCGCGATCTTGAACGCCATTTCGGAGGAGTCGACCTCATGGTAGGAGCCGTCGTAGACGGTCGCCGAGAAATCGACCACTTCGTTGCCGCCCAGAATGCCGCTCATGGCGGCCTCGCGGATGCCCGCGTCGATCGGGGCGATGTACTCCTTGGGAATCACGCCGCCGACGATCTTGTTGATGAATTCGTAGCCTTCGCCGGGCTGGCGCGGCGCGATTTCGATCCAGCAATGGCCGAACTGGCCGTGGCCGCCGGTCTGCCGCACGTAGCGTCCTTCGGCCTTGGCGGACCGGCGGATGCATTCCTTGTAAGCGACCTGGGGACGGCCGACGGTGGCTTCGACCTTGAATTCGCGCAGCAGCCGGTCCACGATGATCTCAAGATGGAGTTCGCCCATGCCCGCGATGATCGTCTGACCGGTGGCTTCGTCGGAGTAGGTCTTAAAGGTCGGGTCTTCCTCGGCGAGGCGAACGAGCGCCATCGTCATCTTGTCCTGACCCGCCTTGGTCTTGGGCTCAATCGCGACGCGAATGACCGGCTCCGGGAATTCCATGGACTCCAGGATGATCTGATTCTTATCGTCGCACAGCGTGTCGCCGGTGGTGGTTTCCTTGAAGCCCACGATGCCGGCGATATCGCCCGCGCGCACCTCTTCAACCTCCTCGCGGTGGTTGGCGTGCATGCGCACGATGCGGCCGACGCGCTCGCGCTTGCCCTTGGTGGAATTGTACACGTAGCTGCCCGAGGTCAATACGCCCGAGTACACGCGGATGAACGCCAGCTTGCCGACGAACGGGTCCGCCATGATCTTAAAGGCCAGCGCGGACAGCGGCTCGCTGTCGTCGGCCTTGCGCTCGAGCACCTTGTCCGGATCGCCCGGCGCCACGCCGGTAACCGGCGGGATGTCCAGCGGCGAGGGCAGGTAGTCCACGATGGCGTCCAGCAGCGGCTGAACACCCTTGTTGCGGTAAGACGTGCCGCAGAGCACCGGGGTCATCTGGCCACGGATGGTCGCACGGCGGATGCCGGTCGTAAGCTCCTCGGTGGTGAGCTCTTCACCGTCGAGGAACTTCATCATCAGGTCGTCGTCGGTTTCGGCGACAGCCTCCACCAGCTTGGCGCGATACTCCTCGGCCTCAGCCCGAAGATTCTCGGGGATATCGGTCTCGTCGTGCTTGGTCCCCATTTCGTCAACGTAGATCTCGGCCTTCATCTTGATGAGGTCGATGAGCCCCACGTAAGTGGACTCCGCGCCGATGGGCAGCTGAATGGGCACCGCGTTGGCATGCAGGCGCTCCTTCATCATGTTCACCACGCGGTGGAAATCCGCGCCGGTGATGTCCATCTTGTTGACGTAGGCGAGCCGGGGCACGCCGTACTTGGTGGCCTGACGCCAGACGGTCTCCGACTGGGGCTCTACGCCACCCTTGGCGCAGAAAACCGCGACGGCGCCGTCGAGCACGCGAAGGGAGCGCTCGACTTCGACGGTGAAGTCCACATGGCCCGGCGTGTCGATGATGTTGATCTGATGGCCGCGCCACTCGCAAGTGGTCGCGGCGGATGTGATCGTGATGCCACGCTCCTGTTCCTGCTCCATCCAATCCATTGTCGCCATGCCTTCGTGTACTTCGCCGACGCGGTGCACGCGGCCTGTGTAAAACAGGATGCGCTCCGTTGTCGTCGTCTTGCCCGCGTCGATGTGGGCCATGATGCCGATATTCCTAACGTTATCCAGCGTATGGGTTCTCGCCATTGTCGAAAGCCTCCTTTCGCGTAAAACTGAGCATCATAAATGGTCGGTCTATCATGTTTACCAGCGGTAGTGCGCGAACGCCTTGTTGGCTTCGGCCATTTTGTGCATATCCTCGCGGCGCTTGACGGCGTTGCCAGCGTTATTGGCGGCGTCCATGATCTCGCCGGCCAGCCGGTCGCTCATGGACCGCTCGCCGCGCTTCCTGGAAAAAGCGATCAGCCAGCGGAGTGCCAGCGTCTGACGGCGCTCAGGGCGGATCTCGATGGGCACCTGGTAAGTGGCGCCGCCGACCCTTCGGGCCTTGACTTCCATGGCAGGCATGATGTTGGCGATGGCGGCGTTGAATACCTCGGCAGCTTCTTTGCCGGTCTTCGAGGCGATCATCTCAAACGCATCATAGCACACGGACTGCGCCACGCCGCGTTTGCCGTCGTACATCATCTGATTGATGAGCTTGGTTACGATCTCGGATTTATACACCGGATCGGGCAGCACTTCCCGCTTGGGGATGAAACCACGTCTGGGCATCGTATTTCCCTCCTAAAAAACTCGTAAAGCACGGTTAGATGGAAACCTTTGGATCAATCGGCCTTCCCGCCCCGGCATTTGGCGCTGCCGGAAAGCCCGACTCATCCACACGCTGCCCAAAAGATCCGCGTTCCTCAGACCCTTAGGGTGTAGTGCGAATGAGGCGGCGAAGGCGATTACTTCTTGGGTCTCTTCGCCCCGTAGAGGGAACGGCTCTGCATGCGCTTGGCAACGCCCGCCGCATCCAGCGCGCCACGGATGATGTGGTAGCGCACACCAGGCAGGTCGCGGACTTTGCCGCCGCGGATCAGCACAACCGAGTGCTCCTGCAGGTTGTGGCCGATGCCGGGAATGTAGCACGTGCCTTCAATCTGGTTGGTCAGGCGGACGCGCGCGATCTTCCGAAGCGCCGAGTTGGGCTTCTTGGGTGTGAGCGTCTTGACCGACAGGCAGACGCCGCGCTTCTGCGGGCACTTCTCCAGAATCGGAGAACCGGACTTAACAATAACCTTTTCCCTGCCTTTACGGATCAACTGGTTGATCGTGGGCATGGAAGCACCTCCTTGATTCGTAGGGTGGTTCTATTCAATGCGACGCAACCCTCGTCACACGATAGCCTTCTTGATTCCGGCGGCCGCGGTGGGCACCTGAACGCCGGCGGCTTCGCCCAACGCCTTCATCGAATCGATTTCGACGACGGGCAGGCCTTTCTGTCTTGCGAGTTCGATGACCTTCTTGGTGACCAGGAGGTCCGCGTCCAACGCCACATACGCCATCGCGATTTCATCAGCCTCGATGGCCTTGACCAGCCTTCTTGAGCCGACCACCTTGTCGCCGCGGCGAAGCTTCTCCAGCATATGCGCATACCTCCCCCGGTCCCGAACCCAATTAGGATAGCATTATGTCCCTTGTTTGTCAAATGAAATCTTGTAAACGCTGGGTTATGACATGTTTCTCGAAATTCGCGCCGCCGCGGCGGCCGGGTGGCGTGCAACGCTTCCAAGGTTTGAATCGTTCCCGGCGGCACGTACGCCGGGAATGCCGTTTCTACCACCAGCGCGTTTACCGGTGGTAGAAACAATTCCTCATGTCGGCCCGCGCGCCCGTAAATTCGGGCGCGCGGGCCCTTCCCATCGCGTTGAAATCCCCTCCGGGGCTTTCAATGCTTCGTTAATACGCTTCGTGGATGGACACGTTCTTGTACCGCTTCATGCCGGTGCCCGCCGGGATGATCTTGCCGATGATGACGTTTTCCTTGAGGCCCAAGAGCGGGTCGTTCTTGCCCTTGATGGCGGCCTCGGTCAGCACGCGGGTGGTCTCCTGGAAGGAGGCTGCGGACAGGAACGAGTCGGTGGCGAGGGAAGCCTTCGTGATGCCCAGCAGCACGCGCTTGGCGGTGGCGGGGCGGCCGCCGCGAAGGATCGTGGCCTCGTTCTCCTGTTCGAACTTGAAGATGTCCACCAGCGCGCCGGGCAAAAGCTCGGTATCGTTGGCGTCGTCCACTTTGACCTTCCGGAGCATCTGCCGCACGATGACCTCGATGTGCTTGTCGGCGATCTCAACGCCCTGACGGCGGTAGACCGACTGCACTTCCTTGACCTGGTACTCCTGCACGGCCTTGACGCCCAGGATGCGCAGCAGGTCGTGGGGGTTGACGGAACCCTCGATCAGCTCGTCGCCCGCGTTCACGCGGTCGCCCTCCTGCACCTTGAGCTTGGAGCCGTAGTTAAGCGGATAGCGCTTGACCTCGTGATCGTCCGAAGTGATGACCAGCTCGCGCCGCTTCTTGTTGTCGGTGGCGAGGGAGATCACGCCGGAGATCTCGGCCAGCGTCGCCTCGCGCTTGGGCTTTCTGGCCTCGAACAGCTCCTCGACGCGGGGAAGACCCTGGGTGATGTCGTCGCCGGTGGCGACGCCGCCGGTGTGGAAGGTACGCATCGTCAACTGCGTACCGGGTTCGCCGATGGACTGGGCGGCGATGATGCCCACCGCTTCGCCGACATCCACAAGCTTGCCGTTGGCCATGTTGGCGCCGTAGCAGCGGGCGCACACGCCGTGCTCGTTGCGGCAGGTGAGCACCGAACGGACGTTCATTTCCTTGACGCCGGCCTTCACGATCTTCACCGCCACGTCGTGGGTGATGAGCTCGTTCAGATGCACCAGCACCTCGCCGGTGGCGGGATCGGTCACATCCTCGGCGGATACGCGGCCGCGGATGCGGTCCTGGAAGGCCTCGATGTTCTCGCCGTCGGCCACGATGTCCTGCACCTGGAGGCCGCGGACGCGCTCGCCCTTGGTTTCGAAGCAGTCCACCTCGCGGACGATGATGTCCTGGGAAACATCCACCAGGCGGCGGGTCATGTAGCCCGAGTCCGCAGTTCGGAGGGCCGTGTCGGCCAGCGACTTGCGGGAGCCGTGGGAGGAGATAAAGAACTCAAGCACCGTCAGGCCTTCGCGGAAGTTGGCGCGGATGGGCAGCTCAATGATCTTGCCCGAAGGCGAGGCCATCAGGCCGCGCATGCCGGCCAGCTGACGGATCTGGTTGACGGAACCGCGCGCACCGGACTGGGCCATCATGTTGATCGGGTTGAACTTGTCCAGCGATTCCATAACCTTCCTGGTCACGTCGTTGGTCGCGGTCTCCCAGATGCGGATGACGGAGGTGTAGCGCTCATTCTCGGACAGGCGGCCGCGCTTGAACTCGCGCTCGATGCGGTGCACCTGCTCTTCGGCCTCCTGCAAAATCTTGTATTTTTCCTCCGGCACGATGATGTCCGCCACCGACACCGTGACCGCGCCGCGGGTAGAATACTTGAAGCCCAGCGCCTTGATCTTGTCCAGCATCTGCGCGGTGATCGTGACGCCGTGGGTGCGATAGCAGGAGTCGACGATCTTGCCGAGCTGCTTTTTGTCCACCTCGGTGTCGATCTCCAGTTTGAACATGTCATCGACGGTATTGCGCGCCACGGTGCCCATGTCCTGGGGGATCGCCTCATTGAAGATCACGCGGCCGATGGTGGTTTCGACGATGCGGCTGACCCATTCCCCGCCGATGAATTTCTTCATCCGGATGTGGCAGCGCGCCTGCAGCGACAGTTCGCCGGTCTGGTAGGCCATCAGCGCCTCGTCGGTGTCGGTGAACAGCTTGCCCTCACCCTTGTCGCCCTCGCGGATCTGGGTCAGGTAGTAGCAGCCCATGACCATGTCCTGGGTGGGCGAAACGACGGGCTTGCCGTCCTGGGGTTTCAAAATATTGTTGGCCGACAGCATCAGGAAGCGGGCCTCGGCCTGGGCTTCCATGGACAGCGGCACGTGTACGGCCATCTGGTCGCCGTCAAAGTCGGCGTTAAAGGCGGTACAAACCAGCGGGTGGACTTTGAGCGCCTTGCCTTCTACCAGCACCGGCTCAAACGCCTGAATGCCCAGGCGGTGCAGCGTCGGTGCTCGGTTGAGGAGCACCGGATGGTCGCGGATGACCTCCTCCAGCACGTCCCACACCTCGGGTTTGAGGCGCTCGACGGCACGCTTGGCGGTCTTGACGTTGACGGCGGAGCCCATGTTGACCAGCCGCTCAATGACGAAGGGCTTGAACAGTTCCAGCGCCATCTCCTTGGGCAGGCCGCACTGATACAGCTGCAGCGTGGGGCCGACCACGATGACCGAACGGCCGGAGTAGTCGACGCGCTTGCCCAGAAGATTCTGGCGGAAGCGGCCCTGCTTGCCCCGCAGGAGGTCAGAAAGGCTCTTCAACTGACGCCCGCCGGCGCCGGTGACCGCGCGGCCGCGGCGGCCGTTGTCGATCAGTGCGTCCACGGCCTCCTGCAGCATGCGCTTCTCGTTGCGCACGATGATGTCCGGCGCGCCCATCTCCAGCATCCGCTTCAGGCGGTTGTTGCGGTTGATCACGCGGCGGTAGAGGTCGTTGAGGTCGGCGGTGGCGAAGCGTCCGCCGTCCAACTGCACCATGGGGCGAAGCTCCGGCGGGATGACCGGCACCACGTCCAGAATCATCCACTCGGGCTTGTTGCCGCTCTGGCGGAAAGCTTCGACGACTTCCAGCTGCTTGACGATGCGGGCGCGCTTCTGCCCCTCCGTCTCGCGGCCGGACTCTTTCTTGGTCAGCTCGTTGATCTCTTCGCGCAGGGTGACCGACAGCTCATCCAGATTCAGCTCGCGCAAAAGCTCCCGGACGGCTTCGGCGCCGATGCCCACGCGGAAGGCGTCCGGGCCGTACTCGGCCAGCTTCCTCTGGTACTCGGCCTCGTTGAGCAGCTGATTCTTTTCAAGGGTGGTCTCGCCCTTGTCCAGCACGATGTAGCTGGCGAAGTACAGCACCTGCTCGAGGGCGCGGGGGGAAATCGAGAGCAGCATACCCATCCGGCTGGGGATGCCCTTAAAGTACCAGATGTGGCTCACCGGCGCGGCCAGCTCGATGTGGCCCATGCGCTCGCGACGCACCTTGGCTTTCGTGACTTCGACGCCGCACTTGTCGCAGATAACGCCTTTGAAGCGGGTGCGCTTGTATTTTCCGCAGTTGCATTCCCAGTCCTTGGTGGGCCCGAAAATGCGCTCGCAAAACAGGCCGTCCCGTTCCGGCTTCAGCGTGCGGTAGTTGATGGTTTCGGCCTTTTCGACCTCGCCGTGGGACCACTCGCGAATCTTTTCGGGGGACGCCAGACCGATTTGGATGGAATCGAGATTCGTCAGATTAAACAAGGAATTTTACCTCCTTTTTCCTCGAAGCACGGGCGAACGCCACGGTTTAGAAGTCGTCGTCCAGCAGGTCGTCGTCCAGCGCCAGGTCGTCGAAGTCGAAGCTCTCGGCATCGATCTCCTCCTCGCCGAAGGACTCTTCCGGCGTGATGACCACTTCTTCCTTGGTCTCCTGCTCGTTCAGGTTCTCGTCCTCCAACTCGCGGATGGCGATCTCCTGCTTGTTCTCGCCCAGCACCTTGATGTCCAGCGCCAGCGACTGCAGTTCCTTGATGAGCACCTTGAAAGCCTCGGGGATGCCGGGCTCCGGGATGTTCTCGCCCTTGACGATGGCCTCGTAGGTTTTGACGCGGCCGATCACGTCGTCCGACTTGACGGTCAGGATCTCCTGCAGCACGCGGCTGGCGCCGTAGGCTTCGAGGGCCCAGACTTCCATTTCGCCGAAGCGCTGACCGCCGAACTGCGCCTTACCGCCCAGAGGCTGCTGGGTGACCAGCGAGTAGGGACCCGTGGAACGGGCATGAATCTTGTCGTCCACCAGGTGGTGCAGTTTGAGCATGTACATGTAGCCGACGGTGACGGGGTTGTCAAACCGGTCGCCGGTGCGGCCGTCGTAGACCCACAGCTTGCCCTCGTGGCCGATGCCGCACTTTGAGAACTGGATGGCGGGCCTGTCGTCCCGGTCAAAGAGCGGGTCTTCGTCCTGATGACCGGCAGCCTCCAGACACTTCTGGATGTCGTCTTCGCGAGCGCCGTCAAAGACCGGGGTGGCCACGTGCCAGCCCAGCGCCTTGGCGGCCAGACCCAGATGGACCTCCAGAACCTGGCCGATGTTCATACGGCTGGGCACACCCAGCGGGTTCAGCACGATTTCCAGCGGCGTGCCGTCGGGCAGGAAGGGCATGTCCTCCTCGGGGAGGATTCTCGAGACGACGCCTTTGTTGCCATGGCGGCCGGCCATCTTGTCGCCCACGGAAATCTTGCGTTTCTGGGCGATGTAGACGCGGACCATCTGGTTGACGCCGGGCGAGAGCTCGTCTTTATTCTCGCGGGTGAACACCTTCACGTCCACGATGATGCCGAATTCGCCGTGGGGTACGCGCAGGGATGTGTCGCGAACCTCGCGGGCCTTGTCCCCGAAAATGGCGCGCAGCAGGCGTTCCTCGGCGGTCAGCTCGGTCTCGCCCTTGGGCGTGACTTTGCCCACCAGGATGTCGTTGGCGCGAACCTCCGCGCCGATGCGGATGATGCCGCGCTCGTCCAGATCGCGCAGCGCGTCCTCGCCGACGCCGGGGATGTCCCGCGTGATCTCCTCCGGCCCCAGCTTTGTATCCCGGGCCTCGGATTCATACTCCTCGATGTGGATGGAGGTATACACGTCGTCCTTGACCAGCTTTTCGCTGATCAGGATGGCGTCCTCGTAGTTGTAGCCCTCCCAGGTCATGAAGCCGATCAGCACGTTCCGGCCCAGCGCGATTTCACCCTCGTCGGTGGAGGGGCCGTCCGCGATCACGGTGCCCCGGGTGACGACCTCGCCCTCCTTCACGATCGGGTGCTGGTTGATGCAGGTGCCCTGGTTGGAGCGGGCGAACTTCGACAGCCGGTAGCTGTGCTCGGGGCTTCCCTGCGGCCGGATGACGACCTCGCTGGCGGTGACGCGCTTCACCACGCCGTCCTCCTTGGCGAGGGTGACCACGCCGGAGTCGCAGGCGGCCTTGTACTCGATGCCGGTGCCCACGATGGGTGCCTGGGGCACGAGCAGCGGCACCGCCTGGCGCTGCATGTTTGAGCCCATCAGCGCGCGGTTGGCGTCGTCGTTCTCGAGGAAGGGGATCATGCCGGTGGCGACGGAGATCAGCTGACGCGGGCTGACATCGATGAAGTCCACCTGACCGCGGTCGACCTCGATGATCTCCTCGCGGCGGCGCACGGTGACGCGTTCCTTGACAAAAGCGCCGTTTTCGTCCAGCATTTCGTTGGCCTGGGCGATGACGTACTGGTCCTCCTCATCGGCGGTCATGTAGATGATCTCGTCGGTGGCGCAGCCGGTCTCGGGATCAATGCGCCGGTAGGGGGATTCGATGAAGCCGTACTCGTTGATGCGCGCGTAGGTGGCCAGGGAGCCGATGAGGCCGATGTTGGGGCCTTCAGGCGTCTCGATGGGGCAGATGCGCGCGTAGTGGGAGTAGTGCACATCGCGCACGGCGAAGCTGGCGCGGTCACGGTTGAGGCCGCCGGGGCCCAGCGCCGACAGGCGGCGCTTGTGGGTTAGTTCGGCCAGCGGGTTCGGCTGATCCATGAACTGCGACAGCTGGGAACTGCCGAAGAATTCCTTGATAGCGGCCGAAACCGGGCGAATGTTGATCAGATCCTGCGGACGCACCTTGTCCAGGTCCTGGATCGCCATGCGCTCCTTGACCACGCGCTCGAGGCGGGAAAGGCCCACGCGGATCTGGTTCTGCAAAAGCTCGCCCACCGAGCGCAAGCGGCGGTTGCCCAGGTGGTCGATGTCGTCGATCTCGCCCACGCCGTGGAACAGCCCCACCTGGTAGCTGGCGGAGGCCACGATGTCATCCACCAGGATGTACTTGGGGATCAGCCGGCCCGTGTTGTCCTTGAGCAGCTGGTTGAAGGGCAGTCCGTCGGCGCGGGCCGACTGGCACACCTCCAGCAGCACCGGCAGGTGCACGCGCTCGTGCAGCCGGACCACCGACGGGTCGTACTGTTTGAACAGCTCGGGATCGTAATCCTTCATGAACGCTTCAAAGTTCACGAAGTTGTTGCCGATCACCTTCAGCGCGCGGCCCTCGGCGGTCCGGATCACGACGGCGTTGACGCCCGCATCCTGAATTTCCAGCGCCTTTTCGCGGGAGATCACGCCGTCCTTTTCCACCAGAATCTCGCCGGTGTAGGGATGCGTAATGTCCTCGGCCGCGGTGAGGCCCGAAATGCGCCGCGCGATGGCCAGTTTTTTGTTGAACTTGTAACGGCCCACCCGCGCCAGGTCATAGCGCTTCGGGTCGAAGAACAACGAATTGATGAGATTCGTGGCCGAATCCACCGACGGCGGCTCGCCCGGGCGGAGCTTGTTGTAGATCTCGATGAGCGCCTGCTCGCGGCGGGACTTGGCGCGGCCCTCACGGTCTTCGGCCGAGGCGTCCCGGGCGATGGTGGCGCTGACGCGCTCGTCGTCGCCCAGCATGTCCATCAGAACCGCGTCACTCTCATAGCCCAGCGCGCGCAGAAGCACCGTGATGGGCAGCTTCCGGGCACGATCGATGCGGGCGTAGATGACGCCGTTGGAGTCCGTCTCATACTCGATCCACGCGCCCCGATTGGGGATCATCGTGCAGGAGAAGAGGTTCGAACCGGACTTGTCAATGGTCTTGGCGTAGTAAACGCCCGGCGAGCGGACCAGCTGCGACACGATGACGCGCTCCGCGCCGTTGATGATGAATGTACCGTGTTCGGTCATCAGCGGGAAGTCACCCATGAACACTTCGCTTTCCTTGATCTCATGGGTCTCCGTGTTGGTGAGCCGGACGGTCACCTTCAGCGGCGCGGCGTAGGTCGCGTCGCGCTCCTTGCACTTTTCAACGGTGTACTTGGGGGTATCGTCCAGGGAGTAGTCGACGAACTCCAGGATCAGGCTTTCGGAATAGTCTGTGATCGGAGACACGTCCCTGAGCACTTCGCGAAGGTCCTCCTTCAGGAAGTGCTGGTAGGAATTCTTCTGAATCTCGATCAGGTCTGGCACCGGCAGCGATTCCTCGATGCGGGCGAAGGTCATGCGTGTGCGCCTGCCCATCTGCACCTCGTGCTCGTTGCAAATCCGCGCCATGTTTCCCATGTGAGGTCACCACTCCTTTTCTACGGTCGAACAGGTTCGCGGCCCAGGGCCGCCAATCCGGAAGAAGTCTCGAAAAAGTTGTAAAATTTTTGTGACCGACCCTATTGCACTTTTTGCCCGCAGGGTGTACAATACCACCCATGAAGCCCTTCCGGGCGCGATTTTCTCCAGGGTTTCCGTGCAAACGGGCAGATTGCCCATACTAGTGCAATTATCTATAATAGCACCATTGTCAAGCCTTGTCAACGGCAAGGTGGTATTTTTTTGGCCTTTTCACGCCGAAACAACCGTTTTTTTCGATTTTCAGGCGCTCCCCTCAGCGCTGCGCCGTCCAGACCTTCGCCTCCGATTCCCACAGCCCCTGGCAGCGGAGCCCGCCCATTCCCCGATAAAATGAATAAAATCCTGCAAAATATTATATATCTTGCAGGATTTCCGTTTTATGCGCATTCGCGCACTCATCCCTTGCCCTTGGCGCCGCCCAGCTTCTGGTTTTTGAGGATGTCGGATTTGTAGGAAAACACGCTCTCCCGGCGGTCGGCGGCGGCGGTCAGCGCGTAGCGGATCATCTCGTCCAGCATCTCCCGGAACTTGAGGCCCAGCGGCTCCCACAGGTAGAACGCCAGTGAGCCGGGGATGGTGTTGATCTCGCCCACGTAGAGGGAATCGTCCTCCCCGTCCAGCATGAAGTCGATGCGCACCACGCCCTTGCAGTCGAGCGCCCGGAAAATGTCGAGGGACAGCGCGCGGATGCGCGCAGCCATCTCCTCCGGGATTGGCGCGGGAATGAGGCGGGACAGCGACTGCATGCCCTTGCCGCCCTTGGCGCGGCGGGCGTACTTGTCGTTGAAGTCCACCAGTTCCTCGCCGCCCAGCGGCATCTCCAGTTCCGACGCGCGGGCCTCCTCACCGTAGCCCAGCACGGAGCAGTTGACTTCACGGCGCTTTGTGACGCCCTTCTCGATTAGAATGCGGCGGTCGAAGGCGGCGGCCACGTCCAGCGCCTCCTCAAGACCCTCGCGGTCATTGGCGCGCTTGATGCCGATGGAGGAACCCAGGTTGGCGGGTTTGACGTAAACGGGATAGGATAGCGCGGCTTCGATCCTTTCGATGCAGGCGGCACGGTCTTTTTTCCAGCCCGCGCGGTCAATCCACGTATCCGGCAGCACCGGGAATCCGCAGCTTCGGAACAGCTGCTTCATGGCGATCTTGTCCATGCCCACGGCGGAACCCATCACGCCCGAGGAAGTGTAGGGCACGTCCAGCATTTCGAGCATACCCTGCAGCGTCCCGTCCTCGCCGTTCATGCCATGCATGGCGAGCAGCGCCACATCCGCCGCGGCCAGCACCTTCTCGCCCTTTGAAAAGAGGCCGCGCCTCGGCTCCGGGTCGATCAGAAGCAGCCTGCCGCCGTCGGCGGTGGGCAGCACCTTCCTGACTTCCGCCGCGTCGAAGTTCGGGTAGAAGGAGATGTCCCGGAGGCGCTCGCCCACGTACCAGGCGCCGTCCCGCGCGATGTAGACAGGGAATGCGTCGTACTGATCCGGGTCCAGCGCGCCCAGCGCCTGAACGCCGGTGATGATCGAAACGTCATGTTCGCAGGTGCGGCTGCCAAAGAGCACCGCAACGCTCAGCTTCATGCAATAACCCCCTTTAGTCGTCCCAAGAAAGGGCGGTGGCAGGCTTAGCCGGTCAGCCTGCGCCCGCAATGGGGACAGTGGTCCGCGGTGATGGGCCTGATGGCAGCAAGCGGCCGCAAAACGGGCACCGGCGAAAGATCCTTCGAATGGCAATTGCCGCGGCCGCGAGACGGAATCCCGCGAAGGTGATTGGGCCATGGCTGAATCACCCTGCGCCAAAGCGGCCGCACAGGAAGAACCCCGGCAGCGTCACAGCAAAGAACAAGATGCTCCGCTATGGCGCCTAACGGTGGCCCAACGCCATCCCCCCGCCTCATCCCTCCGAGTAGTTGTCGGGCAGGTCGTTTTCAAACAGGATTACGTCGCTCGGCTGCGCGATGCGCCCAAGAAGCGCCTGGGCTTCGGCGAGGCTGGCGACGATGTGAAGGCTGTGGGGATCGAAGCCGGCGGCGATCAGTCCCTTGGCGATGGGCCGGGTTCGCTTCGGTCCCACCAGCACCGCCACGTCGCAGGCGGCGGCCATCTGCTGGCCGAATTTGAAGTTCAAGGTCTCTTCCTCGGTTCCCTGTTCCACAAGGCCCGGCGTCACCACCAGATGCCTGCCGGTGAAGCCGGAGAGCACCTCGAAAGCCGCCGCCGCGCCGGCGGGGTTGGCGTTGAAGGCGTCGTCAATGATGGTCATGCCGCTTGCGCCTTCGAGCAGTTGCAGCCTGTGCTCCACCGGCTGTACGCGCCGGACGCCCCGGGCGATTTCTTCCATCGTCATGCCCAGGCGCCTCGCCACCGCCGAGGACAGCGCGATATTCTGGATGTTGTGCCGGCCCAGAAGCTTCGTCTCGCAGGAAACGCGGTTGCCCTCGCCGTCGGACAGCGTAAAGCGGCTGCCGAAGGGGCCGGAGACGATGTCCTCCGCGTACATCGAAAGGTATCCCGAGCCCAGCCCGGCGCGATACTTTTCGCCCTTCGCGCGGGCAAAGAGCTTGTCGCACCAGCCGCCATCGTCCGCGCCGAAGAATGCCGCGCCGCCGGGCGCAAGCCCCTCGATCAACTCGAATTTGGTATTGGCGACGGTCTCCACCGTGCCGAAAGTTTCCAGGTGCTGGGCGCCGACGCTGGTCAGTACGCCGTAGGCGGGATGCACCAGCTCGCACAGCTCCTTGATATCGCCCACATGGCGCGCGCCCATCTCGGCGATGAACACCTGATGGTGGGGCTCCAAATCCGTACGGATGACCTTGGTAAGGCCCATGGGCGTATTGAAGCTGGAGGGCGTGGCCAGCACGGAGTATTTTTCGCTCAGAATCGCGGCCAGTATGAATTTGGTGGACGTCTTTCCGTAGCTGCCGGTGATGCCGATGCGGATCAGGTCGGGCCGCGCCGCGAGCCGCTTCTGCGCGTCGCTGAAGAAGAAGTGGTTGACCCGCCGCTCGATGGGCTGCATCAGATACCCCGCCGTCAGCGCCAGATAGGGAATGCCGGCGAACAAAAGGTACGGGGGTACGCCCAGCCAGTTGAGGATAAACGACGCCGCCAGCGCCACGAGGCCCGTGGCCGCCAGTAACCGCTGCATGCGCGGCGTGTAAGCCAACGGCTTTTTGGGCGGGGTCACATACTGGGTTTCGTTGAGCCGCCAGGCCGCCGCGCCGAAGCCGATCACCACGGCGATGGTGGCCACGACACGGGCCGCGTCACGGTTCATGACGAGGGTCAGGATCAGCGGCAGCAGCAGCTTGGCCACCACCGCGATGACGCCGATGTTGAGCGTCCAGCCCAGAAGTTTATCCCGGTTCTTGCCCAGCCATCGGCCGTAGCCGTCCAGCTGGTAACTCTCCAGCTGCAGCATGTGCAGGTAATACCGGGTGGTGATGGCGGAGATCGCCGCCACGAGAAACGATTCGATTGCGTCAAGCCAGCTCAAGCGTTTGACTCCTCCAAGAACTTCATCACGATCGCGCGGAACTCCGGATAGCGGTCCAGGTAGGCGAAATGACCCGCATCCTCAAAGACGATAAGCCCCGCGTCCGGGATCTCCTTTTCCATGACCCGCCCCATCCAGAGCGGTGTTTCGGTGTCCTTCGCGCCCCAGATGAGCAGCGCCGGGGATTGGATTTTCGGAAGGCAGGGCCTTAGATCCTGCCGGATCACCCGGTTGAAGGTACCGCGCATGCCGGGCGTCAGCGCGCGGTAGTCGCGGGAGCCAAAATGCTGAACCAGCGCCTCCCGAATGGCCCCCACCCGCGCCTCGCCCAAAATCGCCCGGACCGGGGCGGATTCCGCAGCGCCTTTGAGCGCCTTGTACAGCGTGGTGCGCGCCCTTTTTTTGCCCGTGCGTTCGGGGACGAGCCCCGCCGCGCCGGTCAGCACCAGTTTCCCGGCCAACTCCGGATGGGTGGCGGCCAGGAGAATCGCCACACGGGCGCCGAAGGAATGGGCGAGGATGTCCACGCCCGCCATGTCCAATTGGCGTATCAAAGCGGCGGTAAGTTCCATGTACTCGGTGACGGACCAAGGCTCGCCCGGCTCCGGCGAGCGTCCGGAACCCGGAAAATCCAGCGCCACGACCTCGCGCAGCGCGGAAAAGTCCCGAATCACCGGCAGCCAGCTCTCGATCCTGCCACCCCAGCCGTGCAAAACGAGGAGCGGCTTTCCCGCTCCCTGCCGCTCGTAATACAAGGACTGCCCGCCGTGCTCAAAGATCATCGGTTCACCCCGGAAAAGATTATAGCGCATCCCGGCGCAAAAGAAAAGCGAATAATTCGGAAGCGCGGGATCGGAACCGCCGTATTATTCGCTCATGATATGCGGATCGTCCTCCGGATGCGCCTCGGGAAGCTGTTCACAGGCCATCACCAGCGCATCCTCGTTGTTGTCGGCGTAGTAGCGTTTGCGAAAGCCAACCTCTTGAAAACCCAGCTTTCTGTACAGTGACTGGGCCACGAGGTTGCTCCTTCTGCACTCGAGCGTCATATAGCGGATGCCGGTATCGGCGGCCAGCTGCATCAGCGCCCGGGCGATTTTTTCGCCGATGCCCCTCCCCCGCGCAGCCTTTTTCACGGCAATGTTGGTCACATGCCCCTCGTCCAGCACCAGCCACATGCCGGCGTAGGCCACCGCCATGCCGTCCTCGCGCGCCACCAGATACCGCGCGCACCGGTTTTCGGTGACCTCGCGGACAAAGGCGTCCCGGGACCAGGGCACCGCGAAGCTCTCCCTTTCGATCTCGCTGACGGCATCCACATCCAGAAGGGTCATCAGGCCGATTTCAATCATGCGCTCTCCCCTGTTTCTCGGCGCGCTCGCGCTCCGCCTGGGGCTTTCGAAGGTAGATTGGGGTCAGTTCCCCACCCGGCATGCGGATGGATGGATCGTTTTCCGCCAAATAGCAGGCTGCTTCCGCCCGGAGGAGCGAAAGATGCGGCTTTTGAAGCACCGCCCGTTGCCCCAGCGCGCGAAGGATCGCCTCTGCGTGCGCGGTCAGGCCGTCGCCGGTGAAGAGGCATCGCCCGTCCGTCGGAAGGCGCGAAAGAAAATCCGTCAGCGGCAGCGCCGCATCCTCCATAAGGCGCTCGGGCAGCGCGCCCCCGGGAAATCGAAACCGAGCGCAATACACCTGGCCGCGCCGCGCGTCCAGAATCGGACAAATTTCACCGTCAAAACCGAAGGCGCCTGCGGACAGCGCCGCGAGTGCATCCACCCGCGCGCAGGGGATGCCCCGGGCCAGCGCGATGCCCTTGGCCGCGCACACGCCGATACGCACACCGGTAAAGGAGCCCGGCCCCGCGACGCAGGATACCATTTCGACATCTTCGATCGAAAGGCCGGCGGCGGCAAGCGCCTGATCCACCATGGGCATCAGCGTCTCAGAATGGGTCAGCCCGGCGTCCGCGACGGCGGCATAGCGCAAAGCGCCGCCCCGCCACAGCGCGACGCCGGCCACCGGCCCGGAAGTATCGATTCCAAGGATCGTCACGCCGCATCCTCCCACGCGCGAAGCGCTTCAATGATTCCCGCCTCGCGGCCGGACATCCCGAAGGTCGCGAGGCGGATGACGCGCTCGTCCTCCGCCTCGCCCCGCTCCATGGTGATCTCCACCCGTGGAACGGCGTCCATGCCGGAAAAAGGCCACTCGATCAGCGCGATAAAGCCGCCGCCGGTGAATTCGTCCAAGCCCGCCGCATAGAATTCATCTTCGTCCGAAAGGCGGTAGAGGTCGAAGTGAACCACGCTGCCGTAGGGCTGCATCAGGGTAAAAGTGGGGCTTGGCATCGGCCCCTCCACCCCGAGCGCCCGGGCGGCACCCCGCGCCAGCACGCTCTTGCCGGCGCCCAGGTCGCCGGAAATCAAAAGGCTGTCGCCGGGCAACAGCCGCGCGCCCAGCGCCGCGCCGAAATCCTGCGTATCCTCCTGCGAATGCGTCCGGTACATCTCTCCTCCAAATTATCCGTGCAGAAACGGCGAGAGCCGCTTGTAGAGCAGCGCCGTGACGCCGCACAACACCAGGCCCTTGATGATGTTGAACGGGACCGTCGCCAGCGCGATCAACTTGCCCAAGCTGTCGATGGCCGGAATGATCGCCTGCATCATGCCGATGATCGCCGGCTCTGGAACGCCCATCACGTTCACGTAGAACGGAATCAGCACGAAGTAGTTGGCCAGCGCGCCCACCGCGGTCATCAACAGGATGCCCACGCCCATGCCCGCCAGCGCGCCCCTCAGCGTGCGGTTCCTGCGGTACCAGGCCGAAGCGCAAATGACCAGCGCCGAGGATACCAGAAAGTCCGCCATCTCGCCGACCATGCCGCTGTCCGAATTGATGCAGCCCACCAGATCCTTGATGAACACAATGATGACGCCCGCCACCGGTCCCATCGAGAAGCCGCCGAGAAGCGCCGGAAGCGTCGAAAAGTCCAGCTTGTAGATCGGCGGAAAGATCGGGATGCCGGGGATCAGAAACAGGATGGCCGCCGCCGCGCCCAGTACGCCGATGCGCGAGATTTTTTTTGCATTGCCCGTCATTTGGTATTCTCCTCTCACGATAAAGCCCCTGCAGAAACGTTCGCAGGGGCCATTACGGCAGTTGGGAGAACACCTTCTTCCATCCAGACTCAGAAGCCAACGTTGGCTTCATTACTGTCGGCTTCGGAGTTACACCGAATCGGCCTTTCGGCTCGCGGGCTATACCGCCGGTGGGGATTCACACCCCGCCCTGAAGACGTTTATGCGATTGTGGCACCTATATTAAACCCGGGATATTGCTTTGTCAACCCTCCGCGCGTTATTTTCCGATGATGGCCGGGCCCACCGGTCGAACGCCAAGGCGCGTCACCGCGCCCGCGCCAAACACGGCGTTCATGCGCGCGGCGTATTCGTCCATCAGGCTGAACGGCACGAAGGCCAGGATGGTGCCCGCAAATCCGCCGCCGTGGATGCGCCAGGCGCCTCGGCCGGAGAGCATCCTTCGGGACATTTCCAGCGCCAGCGCCATCTCCTGATTGTCGCTGCCCGGCACGTACAGGTTCTGCAAAAGCTTCCAGCTGCTCTCGCCGGAGGCGACGATGCCTTCGAAAAATGCGGCGAGGTCGTCGCGCTTCAGCGCGTCCACCAGGCGCGGGATGCGCGCGTCCTCATCGTAGAAGTGCAGCGCGCGCATAATCGCGCGGTCGCTGACGCGGCCCTTGAGAGAGGGGATGGCCGCTTCGAACCGCTCGGCGCTCACCTGGCGCAGCACCTCCGCGCCCAAAAGCGCCGCCACCTGCTTCATCTCAACAGGGATGGCCGCGTATTGGCTGGTGAGGTTGCCGTGCTCGCCGCCGGCGGATACCACCGCCATGGCATAACCCCTCGCGGAAAAATCGTAGGAAATGGCCTCGATAACCGCATCTGGGTCCTTGAAGTCCATCGTCACAAGACCGCCCACGGAAGAAGCCATCTGATCCAGGAGCCCGCTGGGCTTGCCGAAATAGTGGTTCTCGGCATACTTGGCGATCAGCGCACGGGATTCGGCGGAGATCCCGCCCTCTCCGTAGAGCGCGTCAAAAAGCGCCACCAGCATCACCTCGAAGGCCGCCGAGGACGAGAGCCCGCTGCCCTTGAAGACGCTGGAGGTCACCACCGCGTTGATTCCGCCCACGGGAAACCCCAGCGCCGCCATGCGCGCGGCCACGCCGCGAATCAGCGAGTGGGTGGTTTCATACTCGGCGGGGATGGGATCAAGGTCCTTGAGGTCCACGATGAAGGGCTTCTCATACCCCTCGGAATACAGCGTAACCAACGTATCCGGGCGCTTTGAAGCGGCGGCCAGGGTATCCAGATTGATGGCGGCGGCCAGCACCCGGCCATGGTTGTGGTCGGTGTGGTTGCCGGCAATCTCCGTGCGGCCCGGCGCGGACGCAAAGAGGAGTGTCTGGGCTTCGCCAAACCGCGCCCGGTGGGTTTCGGCCAGCGCGCGGTAGCGCGCCGCCTGGCGGGGCGCGTCGCCCGGATAGATCGCCTCCAGCGCGGCAAGCGCCTCCGGGGTGGAAAGGTAGCCGGTCATCTCGGTCGTATTCATGGGGATCTTGTCCTCGCCTTCCATAAGGTGGCGCGCCCTTCAGCGCGCTTTGACTGTAAAAAACCACCGGGGCATCGCCGTTTAGGTACGCTTCCCTTCTACAACTCCCCGGCCGCAAAACGCGTCGCGGAGGGTGCGCAGCACGCACCTGGCGTCCATGCCCGGGCTCATGCGCCGCACATACTCGCCGTCAAAGCGCGCCTTCACGTCGATGGGCAGCTCGTCCCGTCCGTTGACCTGCGCCCAGCCGGTCAGGCCAGGGCGCACGTCGCCCGCGCCCTCCTCGTCCCGCCGCGCGATCAGATCAAACTGGTTCCACAGCGCGGGCCGCGGGCCGACGAAGCTCATCTCGCCCCGCAGGATGTTGATCAGCTGGGGCAGCTCGTCCAGCGACGTCTTCCGCAGAAACCGGCCGCTTCGCGTGATGAAGGCGTATGGATCCCCCAGAAGATGGGTGGGCACGTCCTTGGGCGCGTCGGCACGCATGGTCCTGAACTTCAGGATCATGAAATGGGCCTTCCCCCGCCCGACGCGCTTCTGCCGGAAGAACACCGGCCCCTTTGAATCCAGTTTGATCCACAGCGCAATCAACGCCCCGGGGATCGCGAGCGCGATCAACGCCGTCAGCGCCAGCGCGAAATCCAGCGCCCGCTTTCCGAATCGTTTGTACATGGCGATAGTATAGCACCGGCGCCGCCGTATGACAAGGTGCGAACGCATTTTCGCGCGCCGCCATAGGATACAGCGCGGACGAAACCGCGAACCGGGCGGCGGCGCCCCCGCCCCGCCCAGATCAGAAGGAGGAGTAGCGATGTCCTTTTTCAGCTACAAGAACGCCAACGCCGATCAGTGTCCGGGCAGCATCGTCGGCAGCGCGGTGCAGGGCCTGACGGAGAGAATCTGCGTACAGGTCAAGAACGTTTACGACGCGTGCCTCCAACAGGAACAGCTGGACGATGTGGAGATCACGGTATCCGACATCGTACCGCTGCTGCCGGGCACGGCCAACTCGTGCCAGCCGCCCACCGGAACGCCCTGTAACTGCAACTGCCGCGGATGCTCGTGCAACTGCACCTGCGGCGCCAACGGGGTCATTACTTATCCGGAAGCTGTGGAAAACGCGCGCAACAGCCCGGACCCGCTGCCCGCGCCCTGCGGCCAGTGGACTTTTTCCGGCTGCCGGTCCGCGTCGGTCTGCGGCCGCATCCACGACCTGACCATCGACCGGCTCATCGACCGGCCCCAGTTCGCCCGCGTGAAGTGCACCGTGGACATCCCGATCGACGTGCTCTTCGTGGATGCCCGCTGCCAGGAGTGGATGGGACGCGGCAAACTGAGCGTAGTCAAGGACGTGCTGCTGGCCATTCCGGAGGAGTCGATCGTGCCCTTTACGCTGGAGAGCATGGTCAGCGCCATCTGCGTCACCGGCGAATACCTGGGCAACTGCAAGTTTGAAATCACCATCTGCGTTACAGTGGCGCTGAAGATCCTGGCGGAGGTCGACCTGATGATCCCGGCCTACGGCTTCTGCGAAATCCCTCCCTGCGAGGAATTCGCGGAGAACGTGTGCGACGAGTTCTTCTCACTGCCCATGTACCCTCGCCGCAACTGCGCCAACATGGCCACCGGATCGACGCCCATCTGCCAGACGACGAACGGAAACGGCGTCGCTGGCGCGACCACCTGCGCCACCATTGCGGGCGTAAGCACCTGTTCCAACTGCGGCACCACCTGCGGCGCGATGAATACCCTCTGCCCGCGTTGCGGCCGCACGATGACTTCCAATATGTGACGAGCGCGGTTGGGCCGCGCCGGTCCGCCCTCGCGCCGCCGGCGGATTCCTCGTAAAGGCGGGGCGGTTGAGATAGGCGCCGGAAATTGAAACGAAGGCTGTCCTTAACGAAAGCTTCCGGCGCCAGTATACATCCAGGCCGCGGGCCCCCCCCCG
>JAEZTL010000036.1 GCA_023421395.1 Bacillota bacterium
AGCTGCAGGAGCGCCTGGCGAAGCTCGCCGGCGGCGTCGCGGTGATCAAGGTCGGCGCGGCCACCGAGATCGAGATGAAGGAGCGCAAGCTGCGCATCGAGGACGCGCTCAACGCCACCCGCGCGGCCGTTGAGGAGGGCATCGTGCCCGGCGGCGGTACCGCCATGATCGCGGCTTCGAAGCCCGTCGCGGCCCTCGTGGAGACCCTGGCCGGCGACGTCAAGACCGGCGCGGCCATCGTGCTGCGCGCGCTGGAGGAGCCCGTCCGCCAGATCGCCGTCAACGCCGGCGTCGAAGGCAGCGTGGTGGCCGAGAACATCAAGCACAACGACAGCCTGGGCTACGGCTACGACGCCGCCAAGGGCGAGTACGCCGACATGGTCAAGCGCGGCATCATCGACCCCACCAAGGTCGCCAGGAGCGCATTGCAGAATGCCGCGTCCGTCGCCGCGATGGTGCTGACCACCGAATCGCTGGTGACCGACCTGCCCTCCAAGGAGCCCCCGATGCCCGCGGCGCCCGGCGGCGGAATGGGCGGAATGTACTAAGGCAAGAGAAATTTGCTGACGCATCTTTCTCCTGCGGGCCTCCGGCAGACGCAGTCTGCCGGAGGCATTTTTTCGCGGGCCCTGTGATTTTTCAAATCACGGACGGGCCCGCGCTTGAATGCGGCGGCAGCCTCCGGCCGCGCATGCCGCCCTCCGGCAGCCTTGATCCGCCGGAAAGGCTGCTCCTTTCCGGCGGGGGAGGACTTCCGCCCTGCGCCCGCGCGAAGGCGCGCCTTGACTTGAAGGTTAACGCCGCGCTATAATCATGGGACACAAATCCGGATTACGGAGGATGCCTATGAACCGTTGGGAAATCGTGCTGCGCATCGCGACGGCGATTCTGGTGGGCACGGTCATCGGCGTGGAGCGCGAACGCAAGAACCGCCCCGCCGGCATGCGCACCCACGTGCTGGTGTGCCTGGGCGCCTGCATCATCGCGCTGATCGAGTGCTCCATTGAGAAGGAGGCGCTGGGAAACGGCGTCAGCTTCACCGTCGGCCGCATCACCGCGCAGGTGGTCAGCGGCATCGGCTTTCTGGGCGCGGGCACCATCATCATGGCCCGCAAGAAGATCGTGGGGCTCACCACCGCCGCGTCGCTCTGGAACAGCGCGTGCCTGGGCATCGCCGCCGGCATGGGCTACTATGAAATCGCCGGGATCGGCTGCGCGCTGGTGATCATCGTGCTGACGGTCATGCCGCGCCTCATCCACGTCAACGTCAACAAGCGCATGGAGATCCGCTTTTTGCACCGTGCGGAGACGATCCCCTTCATCAACAGCTACTTCGAGGAAAAGCACATCACCGTGTTCGACGTGGACTTCCACGTGGAGAACAACGAAAAGGGCAACCTGTACACCAACACCTACGAGCTGCGCCTGCCGAGCTCCGTGGAGTACCCCGAGATCGTGCAGCACCTGTCGGAGTACCCCAACGTGCAGAGCGTCCGGACCATCAGCGTCTAATACCAATCCAAAACATTAATTCTTCGTTGGGCTGGCTCTTTTCGCGCAGAACGGTGTCGCCTTCCGCTCAAAATAGCGCTGCTATTCCTCGCTCCGGCTCCTTGTTCTGCATCCAAAATCTCTCAGCCCTTTGGATTAATTAATATTTTTACTTGGTATAAGATTCATTTTATTTTCAACCGTTTTTTGAAATTATCCGGGCGTAAAACGGAATTCGTGAAAGAAAAATAACCTTGCACCGGATCAACTGAAGAACAAAGGGTGCCGCGCGTCAACGCGCGGCACCCTTTGCTCTTGGGGATTCCGGGGATCATCGGGTCTGTCGGGGACAAGGGCCCCGTCGCTCCCCTTCTACACCTCGTCGCCCTCCGGCTCCGGAGCGGGCTCCTCAAGGTCGTTGTCCAAATCCTTCTTCACGGCTTCCGGATCGACGTCCAGCGCGCTTATGCAGGCGTCCGGCGCGCAGGAGGCGGTGTTTTCGACGATCTCTATGTCGTCCTCGTCCTCCGGCTCGGCGCGGGCGACGCATACGACGCGGGCGCCGTCGTCCACGCGCATGATGCGAACGCCCTGGGTGTTGCGGCCCTGTACGCTGATGGCGGAGACGGGGGTGCGGATGATGATGCCGTCGTCGGTGATGAGCAGCAGATCTTCCTCCTCGTGGACCAGCAGCTGCCCGGCCAGAAGGCCCGTCTTATCCGTCAGGTTCATGGCCTTGATGCCCTTGCCGGCGCGGGACTGGGCGCGGTATTCGTCGATCTGGGTGCGCTTGCCCCAGCCCAGCTGGGTCAGGCTCAGCACCTCGGCGCCCTCCTCCAGGATGGACATGGCCACCACCCGGTCGTCCTCGTCCAGGTCGATGGATTTGACGCCCATGGCGGCGCGGCCGATGGGCCGCATGTCGCCCTCCGCGAAGCGGATGGCCATGCCCCGCTCGGTGCCCAGCAGCACCTCGCGCGTTCCGTCGGTGAGCGCCACGCCGATCAGGTCGTCGTCCTCGCGCAGCACGATGGCGATCAGGCCGTTTTTGCGCAGGTTCTGAAATTCGGAAAGCTCGGTGCGCTTGATGAGGCCGTTCTTCGTGGCCATGATCAGGTAATGGCCTTCGACCTTCTCCTCCGGCACCGGCAGCATGGCGGTGACCTTTTCGCCGCCCTCCAGCTGCAGAAGGTTCACGATCGCGGTACCCCGGGCGGTGCGGCCCGCCTCCGGGATCTCGTAGCAGCGCTTTTCGTACACGCGGCCGCGGCTGGTGAAGAACATGATGGGGTCATGGGTGGAGGTCACGTAGAGCTGCTCCACGAAGTCCTCTTCCCGGGTCGTCGCGCCGGTGACGCCCTTGCCGCCCCGCTTCTGGGCGCGGTAGGTGGCCTTCGGAAGGCGCTTCACGTAGCCGTAGTGGGTCAGCGTGACCACCATGTCCTCTTCCTGGATGAGGTCCAGCATGTCGATCTCGCCGTCGAGGGCCGTGATCTCGGTGCGGCGCGGGTCGGCGTACTTGCGCTTGATCTCAAGGAGTTCCTCCTTGATGATGCCAAGCAGCATCCACTCGTTGGCCAGCACGTTCTGGAGGTGGGTGATCAGCTGCAGAAGTTCGTTGTGCTCGGCTTCGATCTTTTCGCGCTCAAGGCCGGTCAGGCGGCGAAGGCGCATGTCCAGAATCGCCTGAGCCTGTCGGTCGGTGAGGCCGAAATTCGCCATCAGGCCGTCCTTGGCCTCCGCGTCGGTGCGGGAGGCGCGGATGAGCCGGATCACCTCGTCGATGTGGTCCAGGGCGATCAACAGGCCCTCCAGGATGTGGGCGCGGGCCTCGGCCTTGCCGAGGTCGTAGCGGGTCCTGCGGGTCACCACGTCCTTCTGATGGTCCACGTAGTGGACGAGCGCGTGCTTGAGGGACAGGATTTTCGGCGCGCCGTCCACCAGCGCCAGCATGTTGACGCCGAAGGTCTCCTGCATCTGGGTGTGCTTGTAGAGGGTGGACAGCACCACATTGGCGTTGACATCGCGCTTGAGCTCGATGACGATGCGCATGCCGGTGCGGTCGGACTCGTCCCGGATGTCGCTGACGCCCTCCAGGCGCTTTTCGTGCACGAGTTCCGCGATCTTTTCGATCAGCCGGGCTTTATTGACCATGTAGGGGATTTCGGTGGCCACGATGCGCTGGCGGTTATTGGCCATCGCCTCGATTTCGGTGCGCGCGCGCATCACGATGCGGCCGCGCCCGGTCATATAGGCCTCGTGGATGCCCGCGCGGCCCAGGATGATGCCGCCGGTGGGGAAGTCCGGACCGTGGATAAAGCCCATCAGCGTCTCGCAGGAGGCGTCGGGGTTGTCGATCAGGTGGATGGTGCCGTCGATGACCTCGCCCAGGTTATGGGGCGGGATGTTCGTCGCCATGCCGACGGCGATGCCGCTGGAGCCGTTGACCAGGAGGTTTGGGAACCGCGAGGGCAGCACGGCGGGCTGCATCAGCGTTTCGTCGAAGTTTGGGTAGAAGTCCACGGTTTCCTTTTCGATGTCGGCCACCATTTCCATGGCGAGTTTGGTGAGCCGGGCCTCGGTGTAGCGCATGGCGGCGGCGCCGTCGCCGTCGACGGAGCCGAAGTTGCCCTGTCCGTCCACCAGGAGGCACCGGGTGGAGAAGTCCTGCGCCAGGCGCACCATGGCGTCGTAGACCGACGAATCGCCGTGGGGGTGGTATTTACCAAGACAGTCGCCCACGATGCGGGCGGACTTTCTGTAGGGCTTGTCGGGCGTGACACCCAGTTCCACCATCGAATACAGGATGCGGCGGTGGACGGGCTTCAGGCCGTCGCGCACGTCCGGCAGCGCGCGGCTGACGATGACCGCCATCGCGTAGCTGATGAACGATTTTTTGAGCTCTTCCTCAATGTCGATGGGCGTCAGCGCCCCGATGTTGAATTCATCCGGCACGAATGTTGCTCCCTTCCAGGCTGCATATCGGGAATTTGGCAGTCCAAACCGGGCTGCCGGGCCGCCTCCGGCTTCCAGTCGCTTCCCGCGACATGCGCGCCGGAAGCGCGTTTTACGCCACCGGCGCGCACACCGGCGGAGGAAACAAGGCCTTACGTCAGCGGGTTGCCCGGAAATTCAGGAGAATTTCAGGCCCGCGCAGAATTCTTCCCCGCGCTGAAAAGCCGCTTGCGGATTTTCAGCGCCCTTTAGATGTCCAGATCCGCCACCAGCTTCGCGTTCTCCTCGATGAAGTCCTTGCGCGGCTCCACCTGGTCGCCCATGAGCAGCGTGAACATCTCGTCGGCGGAGATGGCGTCCTTGAGCGTCACCCGGTACATGGAGCGGGTCTCCGGGTTCATGGTGGTATCCCAGAGCTGCTCGGCGCTCATCTCGCCAAGGCCCTTGTAGCGCTGGATGTCGGGTTTTACGTCGCGGCCCATTTCGGAGAGCAGCGCCTGGAGCTGGGCGTCGGAGTAGACATATTTTACCGTCTTGCCCCGGGACACCTTGTAAAGCGGCGGCTGCGCGATGTAGACGTGGCCGTCCTCGATGAGCCGCGTCATATGGCGGTAGAAGAAGGTGAGCAGCAGGATGCGGATGTGGCTTCCGTCCACGTCCGCGTCCGTCATGCACACGATGCGGTGGTAGCGCAGCTTCTCCGGGTCGAACTCCTGGCCGAAGCCGCCGCCGAAGGCGGTGATCATCGCCTTGATTTCGGCGTTGGCCAGCACCTTGTCCATGCGGGTCTTTTCGACGTTCAGGATCTTGCCGCGAAGCGGCAGGATGGCCTGGAAGTGCCGGTCGCGCCCGGTCTTGGCGGAACCGCCGGCGGAGTCGCCCTCCACCAGGAAGATTTCGCACTTGGCCGGGTCCCGCTCGGAGCAGTCGGCCAGCTTGCCGGGCAGCGCGGCACTCTCCAGCGCCGTCTTGCGGCGCGTCAGGTCCCGGGCCTTGCGGGCGGCCTCGCGGGCGCGGGCGGCGGAGAGGCACTTGTCCAGCACGATCCGCGCGGCGGCGGGGTTTTCCTCAAAATAGACGGCCAGCTTATCGGCCACCATGGAATCCACCAGCGCGCGCACCTCGCTGTTGCCGAGCTTTGTCTTGGTTTGGCCCTCGAACTGGGGCTCCACCAGTTTGACGGATACGATGGCCGTCAGGCCCTCGCGGATGTCCTCGCCGGTCAGGTTCTGGTCGCTGGCCTTCAGAATGCCGTTTTTGCGGCCGTAGTCGTTGATCACGCGGGTCAGCGCGGAGCGGAAGCCCGCCAGATGCGTGCCGCCCTCCGGCGTGTGGATGTTGTTGGCGAAGCAGAAAACGCTCTCGTTGAAGCCGTCGTTCCACTGCAGCGCGATTTCCACGGTGGTGGAATCCTTCACGCCCTCGATGTAAAGCGGCGGCTTGTTGAGCGCTTCCTTGTGCCGGTTCAGGTACTCCACGAAGGACACGATGCCGCCCTCGTAGTGGTACACCTTCTGCTGGGCGGGCTCGGCGCGCAGGTCGTTGAGCTCGATTTTGATGCCCTTATTGAGAAAGGCCATCTCGCGCAGGCGCGTGCGCAGCGTGTCAAAGTCGAAGTTCCCGGTTTCAAAGACGCCGGGCTCCGGCTCCTCGCCGGTCTTGACATCCGGCCAGAAGCGGATGGTTGTGCCGGTGCGATCGGCCGTGTCGATCACCTTGAGGTCGTAGAGGGGCTTGCCCCGCTCGTACTCCTGCTGGTAGAGCTTGCCGTCCTGATACACGTTGACCTGAAGGTGCTTGGACAGCGCGTTGACCACCGACGCGCCCACGCCGTGCAGGCCGCCGGAGACCTTGTAGCCGCCGCCGCCGAACTTGCCGCCGGCGTGCAGCACCGTCAGGCACACCTCGACGGCGGGCCGCCCCATCTTGGGGTGAATGCCCACCGGGAAGCCGCGGCCGTTGTCCTCCACGGACACGGAGCCGTCCTGATGTAATGTGACGATGATGTGATCGCAGAAGCCGGCCAGCGCCTCGTCGACCGCGTTGTCGACGATCTCATACACCAGATGGTGCAAGCCGCGCTCGTCGGTGGAACCGATGTACATGCCAGGCCTGCGGCGCACCGCCTCCAGGCCCTCCAGCACTTGAATTTGGTTTTCGTCGTACTGTTGCGCTTGATCGGGTTTCATGGACATCCGGGCACCCCTTAAAAATTTTCTTCTATATTATTATAGCACTTTTTTGCACCCGGCACCAGCCCTCGGAGAAACGTTACAATATTTTACATGTCCTTCGCACGCGAAAGGTCCCGCGCGTAACAAAACGCGCCGGGTTGAGCCGGCGCGAAGGGTTTTTTCCGTGCGGGGGACCGCCTTTGCGGGGCGTCCTCCGCACAAAATGCCTAGTGGAGATATTCGTTGTTCCAAAGCGCCGCGGCGATCTTCGATGCCAGCGCGGCGTTATTGAGCACCAGCTGGATGTTGGAAAAAAGGCTGTCGCCGCCCGTGATCTTCTGGATCCTGTCCAGCAAAAACGGCGTGAGCGCCTTGCCGCCGATGGAAAGGCGGCCCGCCTCGGCCACGGCGCCGTCGATGGCGCGGCCGATGACCTCCGGGTCCATCGAGTATTCCTCCGGGATGGGGTTCGTCACCAGCATGCCGCCGGCGAGGCCCATCTGGCGCTTGGCGGCGAAGGCCGCGGCGATTTCCTCGGGCGTATCCAGCCGGTAGTCCACGGGAAGGCCGCTTCTGCGGGTGTAGAAGGCGGGCAGTTCGTCCGTGCCGTAGCCGATCACAGGCACGCCGCGGGTTTCGAGGTATTCGAGGGTCAGCTTGAGGTCCAGGATGGACTTGCAGCCCGCCGAGACCACCATGACGGGGGTCATCGCCAGCTCGTCCAAATCCGCGGAGATGTCCATGGTGGTCTCCGCGCCCCGGTGCACGCCGCCCACGCCGCCCGTGGCAAAGACGGAAATGCCCGCGAGGGCCGCGATGATCATTGTCGCGGCCACGGTGGTGGCGCCGTCCATGCCCTTTGACACCAGCACCGGCAGGTCGCGCCGGCTGGCCTTGGCCGCCTTCGTACCCAGCTTGCCCAGGTGCTCGATCTGGTCCGCCGTCAGCCCCGCGCAGAGCTTGCCGCCCAGTACCGCGATGGTGGCGGGCACCGCGCCCGAATCCCGAACGGTCTTTTCCACCTTCAGCGCGGTCTCCACATTCTGCGGGTAGGGCATGCCGTGGGAGATGATGGTGGACTCCAGCGCCACCACGGGTTTCCCGGCGTCAAGGGCCGATCGCACTTCCTCGGAAATTAAAAGATGCCTGTTCATACCTGCCTCCCGATCTGCGTCTTCCCCTCTGCAGGGGTTCCAAAGGGCCTGAGGCCCTTTGGCGGGGTGCCGGGCAGGGCCCCTCCGCCGCGTTCCCGCCCGTCTCTCACGCCTCCAGCGCCTGCCGCGCCGCGCTGCGCATCGCCAGGCGCGCGATCTCCCGGGGCGGGAGCCCGGCCTTCAGGCCGTGGGCGACGGCGGCGGTGACCGCGTCGCCGCAGCCGTTAAAATTGACCGCGCGGGTGGCCTCGCCGGGCGCGGTAAAGCCGCCGTCGGGGCCAAGGTACGCGATCCCCGACGCGCCCAGTGAAAGGTACACATGCGTAGCGCCCATCGCGCGTAGCGCGCCCGCCAGCGCTTCCTGGGGCGCGTCCGGCGAAAGGCCGGTCAGCGCCGCGGCTTCGGCGCGGTTGGGCTTGACGGCGGTCAGGCGGGGCATGACGCCCGCGAGCCGCGCCGCCTTGGGCGCGGACACGGGGTCGGCCACCACGGGGCAGGCCGCCTTTTGCGCCGCGTACTCCAGCGCGTCGGGGCGCAGGTTCGCGTCCAATACGAGGAGCGACGCGCCCAGAATCAGCGGAAGCCGCGCCTCGAGCGCTTCGGGGGTCAGAAGCGCCATGGCGGCCATGTCGTTCACCGCCAGCCGCAGATCCCCTTCCGGGCCGTTGACGCCGAGGTAGCGGCAGCTGGTTTCCGCCGGGAGCGCGCCCTCAAGGCCGATGCGAAGCGCCGCGCAGTCCGCCCGGGCGAAGGCGCCGAAGGCGTCGCGCCCCACGGGCGCGATCAGCTGAACCGTTTCGCCCATTTGCACGAGCGACCGGGCGATGTTGCGCGCCACGCCGCCCGCCGAGATCTTCACGCGGCCGGGGCTGCTGTCCCCGGGCAGCGGTTCCTGAAAGGGCGCGCCGATGATGTCGATATTCAGAGCGCCGACGACCGCGATGTACGCCATGGGGCCTCCTTGGAACGGGGATGGAGAGGCGCCGGAGACGCCGCCGGACCTCCGCCCGGGGGCATGACGCGGAGCCTCTCATTTGAAAATGCCCGCAAGCGGGCATTTTCGGGGTACTTATCATGCGTTTGTATGCGCTGTTTACACCGCGATGGGCTTGGCGTTGGCCAGCAGGTAGTCCTCGGCCTCCTTGGTCCACAGCCCGGCGGGGCAGAGCGCGGCGAGCTTCGCCATCATCGGGTCGGTCTTGCCCTTCTCGGCGAAATCGTCGATGGCGGTCAGCGGCATGGAGATGCCGGTGTAGATCAGCTTCTTGCCGCCGGGGATCTTGGGCAGGTTCAGCGTGGTTTCGATGACCGCGTCCAGGCCGCCGATGTGGGTGATCATGCCGGAGGGATTCAGCTTGCCCTCGGCGATCATCTTGAGCGACTCGATCATGTCGGCCGTGTTGCCGCCGGAGGTGCCCACGATGTGGGTGGCGTTGTAATGCACGTTGTAGAAGTTGAACTGGGCGGTGAGCTGGGTATTGGTGGGGCCGGCGAAGAAGTTGAGGCAGCCGTCGTGGCCCAGGATCTTGTCGCCCTGCTCGATGACCGCGGCCACCGGCGCGAAGACCAGCACGTCGTCATAGCCCTTGCCGCCGTTCTGATCGAGCAGCAGCTGAACCGGGTTTTCCACCTTGGTGTTGAGGTAGATCAGCTTCACGCCGTTTTTGGCGGCCTCTTCCACGCTGTAGATGGAGGCGGCGCGGTCAAGCCGCGGCTGGTCGATGTCGGTGACGACCAGAAGGCCCGGCTTCCGGTCGCAATGGATGGCATAGTCGATGGCGCCCAGGCCCATGGGGCCCGCGCCGGCGAGGATCGCCATGGAGCCGCCTTCCTTGATGCCCATGATGTGATCGTACTTGCCCATCTGGGTGTGATACATGGCGTGGTAGGTGCCCACGATGCAGGAAAGGGGCTCGGACACCGAGCCGTAGAAGTAGGCGGGGGCCTTGTAGTCCAGGAGGCAGTTCATCTCCATGACCTCGGGGGCCAGGATGCAGTAGGTCATGTCGCCGCCCATGTAGCGGTAGGCATAGCCGGGGGTGGCCATGGAGCCCTTGTAGTTGAGGGCGGGCTGGATGGTGAACTTCTCGCCGGCCTTGTACTTGTCCTTCCACTTCGCGCCGACTTCGATGATGTCGCCGCAGAACTCATGGCCGATGACGATGGGGTTTTCCGCGATGTCCTTGGGCACGCGCTTGTGGTCGCTGCCCTGGATGGTGGCCTTGTAGGTGGACATGCAGATGCTGTCCGAGATGATCTTCACCAGAATCTCGTCGTCCTTGAGGGCCGGCAGCTCGAAGCTTTCGAGGCGCAGGTCGTTTTTGCCGTAGAGCCTGACAGCGGTGGTCTTCATGAAATAACCCTCCTTAGATGCAATGGTCTTTTATGGAATGATTCGGCTGGCGCCCAGCACCAGCGGATAGAGCGGTTCGTCCGGGGAGAGGCCCGAGATTTCCGTCAGCGCGCCGGCGAGGCCCTTTTCAGCCCAGGCGCGGCGCACGGTCCGGGTGCCCTCGTCTCCGTTTTCGTAGAGGTAACCCATGGCGATGGCGCGGGCGATGACCCGGGGCGTGCCGCCGTGCTTGAGGCTCAGCCTGGCCGCGCCCACCAGGCGGTCGTCCGGGCTGAGCTTTCGAAGGCTGTCCGCGCCCAGACGCAGAAGATCATCCCGCATGAAAGGGTTCTCGATGAGGCGCAGCATGCGCTCCGTCCAGTCCCGCATCTCCTCTTGGGAGAAGCCATACTCGCCGACAAGGCCAACGGCGGCCTCCTCCAGCGCTTCCCGGAGCATCGGGCCCAGCGCGCCGTCCGCGGCGACGTCCTTGACGTAGGCGAACTTTCGGGGCAGCCCGAGGTAGGCGGCGGTGGCGTGCGCCATGTTGAGCGTGTAGATCTTGCGCACCTCCTCCGCCTTGATGCGGTCCGTCAGGCGCAGCATCGGAAGGGCGGGCGGCGGGCCCCTGAACCCCTTTTGGTCGGCCACCAGTTCCGGAAAGCCGTTGGTGAATACGGCCAGCGGGTCCTTCTCCAGGTATTCCTTCGGCGTCTGGGGCGTAATGCGCATGACCACCGTCACCGCGAGCCCGACTTTTTCACGCACGTACCGGAGCGCCAGCTCCTCTCCAGAGAATACCCGCTCCAGCGCGCCGTAAAACGCCCGGTCCGGCATCATTTGGTTGACGCTGAGGAGAACGTCCATCGGCTCGTCCGGCGTCTGCATTGCGCGGGCGCGGATGTAGGGGGCCAGCATGTCCGCCAGCGCGTCCAGCATGGAGGCCTGCACCGCCGCGGCGACGATGGGATGGGGCTCGAGCAAACGCCGCATGATGGCGCCGCCGTCGTCGATGTGCAGCGCGTCGTAGGCTTCGATGCGCACTTCGGAGAGGCCCTCGCCCGTGGCCTTCCAGATGGTGTAGCCGCCGGCTTCGTCCAGCCGCTGGACCAGCGGGCGCATCATGTCCACGAACGTCAGGCGGTAGCCAGGCTCGGAGAACACCTCCGCAATGAAGCCGCGGCCGATGCGCCCCGCGCCCCAGATGACGACAGGTCTATCGCCCATGACGCGCCGCCCGTCAGGTCAGCTGCTGGCCGCCGGTCACGTTGATGGCCTGGCCGGTCATGTAGGAGGCCTCGTCCGACAGGAGGAACACCATGAGGTTGGCCACGTCCTCGTACTGGCAGCCGCGCCTCATGGGCACCTGGTTGATGTACTTTTCGCGGATCTTTTCCTTGGTGGTGCCCTGGTTGCGGGCGTACTGCTCGTAGAGCGAATTGACCCACAAGGGGCTATCCAGCAGGTTGCCCGGGCAGATGGAATTGACGCGGATGCCTTCCTCCGCCAGCTCCAGCGCCAGCGACTGGGTGAGACCCACGCCGCCAAACTTCGACGCCGCGTAGGCGCAGTTCTTGGCGGAGCCCTTCTTGCCGGACTTGGAGTTGATCTGCACGATGGAGCCCCTGCCGTTTTTCCGCATGAAAGAAACCGCGGCCTTGCAGGTGTTGAAGTAGCCGTTCAGATTGACGTCCACCACTTTTGCGAACTGCTGATAGGTCATTTCCTCAATCGCGCCGGAGATGAGGATGGCCGCGTTGGACACCAGCATGTCGATCCGGCCGTACTTTTCTTCCGCCGCCTTGCACATGGCCACGCAGTCCTCGTAGCTGGTCACGTTGACCTTGATGGCGATGGCGTCTTCCAGCGACGCGGCCACGCTCTGAGCCGCCTCGTAGTTCATGTCGGCGACGACAACCTTCGCGCCTTCGTCGCTTAGCCTCTTGGCCAGCGCCTCGCCCAACCCCTGGGCCGCGCCGGTGATAACCACCACGCGATCCTTCAAACGCTTACAATCGGACATACCGGAGGAACCTCCCTTTTCGAAACGATATCCATTATAAGAATAGCATTTTCGACAAAACCACAATAGCCTGTTCTTGTAAAGACAACGAAACTTGCCGGCGCTCAGCGCAAACGCTCCGGCTTCGGCGGGCAACGGAAATCCGCTTGCGCGGTTCCCCGCTGCGTTTTCATACCAAACCAAACCGTTAATGATTCGTCGAGGCGGGGCTATTTGCGCGGAACTGTGCGGCCTGCCGCTCAACGCAGCGCTGCATTTCGCGCCGAAGGCGTATCCCGAAGGGCCGCCTCGTTTTGGCTCCCTGTTCCGCATCAAAAATCCTTCCCTCTTTGAAATCATGAATTTTTTTACTTGGTATGAGCGGCCCGCGCGAAAAGAAACAGGCAACCTTCGGCGGCTTCTGCCGCCTGATGGTTGCCTTGAACGGACGGACGCCGCGGCCCCCCTTGGCTTGAGAAGGGCGCCGCTTTTTTAATTTCCCTTATGGGGTTTCCAAAGGGCGCCCTTGGGCGGGGGTTCCGGGGGCGCCGCCCAAGGGCGTTCCCTGAGGCTACGCGTCCAGCAGCGCGGCGCAGTCCCGCAGGAGGCTGGAAATTTCAAGGTGCTGGGGGCAGTTGCCCTCGCAGGCCTGACAGGCGATGCAGTCGCCCGCGCGGCCGCTGCCGTTGGCCAGCAGCCACTTGTAATGGCTCAGGAGCGAGGGCTGAGGGCCGAAGCGCATCACGGAAGTGGCGGTTTCGAAGATGCCGGGGATGTTGATCTTCTGCGGGCAGCCGTCCACGCAGTAGCCGCAGGCGGTGCAGGGGATGGAGGGCATGGCGCGCAGGGTCTTGACCGCCTCCTGCAGCGCGGCCTGTTCGGCCTCGCCCAGCGGCTCGAAATGGCGGAAGGTTTCGATGTTCTCGGTCATCTGGTCAAAGGTGGACATACCGCTGAGGATCGTCGCCACGCCGGGGAGCGACAGGCAGTAGGAAAGCGCCCACCGGGCGTCGGACCAGTCCGGATGCAGCGCCCTGAGCGGCGCGGCGGCCTTTTCGGGCAGCGTGCTCAGCACGCCGCCCTTGACCGGCTCCATCACCACGATGTCCACGCCGTGAGCGCGGGCGCATTCGTAGCACTTCCGGGACTGAACCTTTTCGTCCTCCCAGTCCAGATAGTTGATCTGCAGCTGCACGAACTCGACCTCCGGATGCGCGGAGAGGATGGTCTCCAGCACGTCGGCGGTATCGTGGAACGAGAAGCCGATGGAACGGGCCAGCCCCTTTTCCTTGAGGGACCGGAGGAACGCCCATTCGCCGAATTCGTCCAGCGCGGCAAGGCGCTCGCCGTTCAGCGCATGCAAAAGATACCGGTCAAAATATGCCGCGCCGGTGCGCGCAAGCTGCGTATGGAACAGCTTCTCCGGGTCCTCCGGGCCCTTGACCAGCCAGACGGGCAGCTTTGTGGCCAGGCGGAAGGCCTCCCTCGGGTGGCGGTCCGTCACCGCGGCCTTGACGCCGCCCTCGCTCTTGCCGTTGTGGTAGCCCCAGGCGGTGTCAAACCACACGCCGCCGCCGGACAGAAAACCGTCCGCCATGCGGCCGGTTTCGGCGAGGTCGATCTCCCCGCCCGATTGAGGCAGGCGCATCATGCCCATGCCCAGCTTTTCGATCACATTCATGGTTTATTCCCCTTTCCCGTGTGGATTTTTTCCTGAACCTGCGGCATGCGGCAGATGCTCTCGGGCAGCCCGGGCGCATCGTAGGCCGCGGTATCGGACGGCATGCCGCGCTTTTTCAGCCGGTCGCGCACCAGCGCGCTCATCATTTCGTAGAGAACCGCGAAAATCGGGATGAACACGATCATGCCGGTCACCCCGAAGAGCCCGCCGCCCAGAATGATCGCCAGGATCACCCAGAAGGAGGAGATGCCCAGCGAATCCCCCAGAATCCTGGGGCCGAACACGTTGCCGTCCAGCTGCTGCAGCACCACGATGAACACCAGAAACCACAGCGCGCTGACCGGGTTGACCATCAAAAGGATTACGATGCCGATCACCGCGCCCAGGAACGCGCCGATGAACGGGATGATGTTGGTCACCGCCACGATCACGCTGATGAGCAGCGCGTAATCCATCCTGAAGACCAGCATGCCGATGTAGCAGGCGATGCCCACCACCACGGTTTCGATCAGCTTTCCGGAAATGAAGCCGGTAAAAATCTGGTGGGTGCGCCCCGTCCAATAGGTGAGCACGCACACATGCTCCGGCTTGAGAAACGCGCAGCACAGCTTTTTGCCCTGCGCCAGAAACTTTTCCCGGCCGAAGAGCATGTAAATGGAAATAATTACCGACATGAAAAGGTTCACCGAGACGCCCCAGATGTTGTAGCTCATGTTCAGCAGGCTCAGGAGCAGCTTACCCAGGTAGTCCATGCCGGTGTGCATGATGTCTTCCCACTGCAGGAGCATATTCTGGGAGGATTGGCCGGTGATGTCGGTGATATTGAACTCCCGCAAAAACCACTCGATGTCGGCCCGGTGCTCGGTGACCACGCCGGTGACCGCGCCGGTCAGCGACTGGGCGGAATACACGAACTGCGGCACCACGATCACCAGGAACCCGATCACCAGCGTAAAAAGCACCGCGTACATGATCACCAGCGCCAGCGCGCGGTACAGCTTCATCCGCATGCGGGAGGGCTTGCCCCCCGGCGGCAGATGGCTCAGCATGTGCTCGATGAAGCGGATCGGCGGGCGCATCATCAGCGCGATGAATAGGCCGATGATCAGCGGCGACAGGATGCTCATGAACTTGGAAACGCCGTTCATGATGTCGTTGATCCGGTAGAGCACCACCGCGAACAGCACGATGGCGCAACCGGTCAGGATGTTGGCGATCATGCGCGCGCGCGTTTCGCCGCCGATCTTCTGCATAGCCCCGCCTCCCCGCCTGAAGGATTTTCAATCGGATAGCGCCCGCAGGCGCCTCCACCAGTTTAGCATAAATATGCCGCGCCGAAAAGCGCGCCACTCGTCACAAACGTGAATTTTTTAAGAGGACTTGACGCTGTGACTGGAAAATGTTACAATTTCAAGACGGACTGTTGCTTTTCTACTTCCTTTTTCGATCTTTTTCGGAGGCGTGGGATATGTTGAGTATGAATACGGGGACGCTCCGCCGGGTGATTCTGGCCGCGCTGGTCCTTCTGACCGCGCTGGCCGCGCCCGCGCTGGCCGATTCCGACGGCACGGCGACCTACCGGGCGCTTTTGATCGGGAACAGCGTCTACGCGGCCGACGAGGATGTGCTTCCGGATCTGCCCAGCTGCAAAAACGACCTGACCGCCATGTACTTCGCGCTGCAGTCGGGCTCGATCCGCTACGACAGGGTGACGGCGCTGAGCAACAAAAGCGCCCAGGGCATCGCCTCGGCGGTCAATTCCGTCGCGCTCTGGGGCGCGGACGACGACGATGTGACGGTCTTCTACTACACCGGCCACGGCTATCTGAACGGCCTGGTGGGCGTGAACTACAGCGAAACGGACGGCGACGGCTACAGCTTCAGCCTATTGCAGAGCGCGCTCGGAAATGTGCCCGGCAAGGTGATCGTGCTGCTGGACTCCTGCTATTCCGGCGCGCTGGTCGGCAAGGGCGCTCGGAGCGCGGGCAGCTTTGCGCAAAACGCCGTCGCGGCCTTCTCCGGCACGGGCGTTTCGGGCCTGACCTCCAAGGCGATCAACTCCGGCTCCAAGTTCCACGTCATCGCCTCCTCGTCTCAGAATGAAGAATCCTGGGCCGTGTCCGACGCCTACGGCTTGGCCACCGACGCGCTGACAAGCGCCATGGGCTGGCAGCACGGCGGCAGCAAATCGAGCGGCAACCGGCTGGAAACCCTCGAGGGCGACGGCAACAGGGACGGAACCGTCACCGTCGGCGAGGCCTACGCCTTCGCCAGCGAGGCCGTGGAAAAATACCAGGAAATGCAGATTTATCCGGTGGGCAGCACCCAGGCGCTGATCGCCCGGGATGCTTCCGACGACGGGAATGACGACTGGTTGCCCAAGGCCGCCGGCACCATGAACCTGGCCAGGGCCTGCATCGCGCCGGGCAGGACGCTTCAGCTCACCTGCGACAGCGACAGCGCCTACTGGACCAGCTCCAATACCGCCGTCGCCACCGTGGATTCCGCCACCGGCATGGTGACCGGCATCCGCGCCAGCACCAGCGGCGTCGCCACCATCATGGCCACCTACATCTCCGGCGGCAAAAGCTACAGCGCCAGCTGCGACGTGCGCGTGCTGTCCTCCCGCTACGTGGTGCTGAGGCTGCGGCTCAAGAAGTCCAGCCTGACGCTGGAGCAGGCGCGCAGCTACGCGATGGGGACCTCCTTCACCCCCTATTCCGCCAAGTACAAGACCCTTCGCTGGAAGTCCAGCGATACGTCCGTGGCCACCGTCAGCTCCAAGGGCGTCATCACCGCCGTGGCCAAGAGCGGCACCGCCACCATCACCGCCACCGCCACCAGCGGCGTGACCGCGCAGTGCGTCGTCACCGCCACCGGCGCGCTGCCCCGGTCCATCAAGCTGGACAAGTCGAAGCTGACGCTGATTGGCGGCCAAAAATACATGCTGGCCGAGACGATCTCCCCGTCCTACGCGGAGAACCAGATCGTCACCTGGACCAGCTCAAGGCCGTCCATCGCCACCGTCAACCAAGACGGCCAGGTGTCGGCGAACACAACGGGCAAGACCGGAAGGACGCTCATTACCGCCAAGACCATCAACGGCAAGAAGGCGTACTGTTACGCGTACGTGGTCAAGAATCAGTCCATCCCCCGCACGCGGCCCAGGAGCGCCGCGGGCAAGCTGGTCAACAGCGCCCGCAGGATTTATTACACCAGCACCGGCTCGCTGCGCGTGGATCTGTGGTTCTACAACCGCACCCGCTACACCCAGACGGTGCCGCCCACCGCGGAAGGGCTGATTGTGCTCGAGCTGAAGGACGGCACGAAGGTGTACGACACCGTGACCTTCCTGACCCGCAAGAACGTGCGCAGCGGGCGGTACCTTGTTTACACGGTCGATCTGAACCTGGAGGATTACCCCAAGTTCGCGGGCCTCAACCTCCTGGGTTCCGACGCCGAGTACGGAGCGGTCAACTGACAAAAAACCATTCTTTGCGCGGCCCCGCGAAAAACGCGGGGCCGCGGCGCGTATTGCGCAATCCCGTTCAAGACGGGCGGCGGGCGAACGTGCTATTCTGAGGGCGGGTGATCGGTATGAGCGCGGATTGGGACAGGATCGACGCGGTGCAGCGGATGCAGGACTACATCCTCGCCCACCACCGGGAGGAGATCACGCTGAAGGACCTGGCCGGGGCGGCGGCCTATTCGCCCTGGCAGGCGCTGCGCGCGTTCTCGCTGCTGACGGGCAGGACGCCCTTTGCCTATATCCGGGATGTGCGGCTCTCCGAAGCGGCGAGGGCGCTCCGGGACACGCACAAAAGCGTGCTGGACGTGGCGCTGGACGCGGCCTTCGGTTCGCACGAAGGATTCACCAAGGCGTTTTCGCACCGGTTCGGGCTGCCCCCGGAAAGGTACCGCCGGGAGACGCCGCCCATTCCGCTGTTCACCTATTACTCCGTGCGAAGCTATCACAAGTATCTGGAAGGGGGAGCGGAACGAATGCCCGCAAACGTCGTGTTTACCCAAGTCATCGAGCGGCCCGCCCGCAGGGTGATTGTCAAGCGGGGGATCAAGGCGGCCGACTACTTCGAATACTGCGAGGAGGTCGGCTGCGAGGTGTGGGGGGTGCTGGAAAGCGTCAAGGGCGCGCTGTACGAGTCCGTCGGGCTATGGATGCCCGAGGGCATGCGGCCGGGCGGAACCTCCGAGTACTGCCAGGGCGTCGAGGTGAGCGCCGACTATGCCGGCCCCGTGCCGGAGGGATTTGACCTTGTCAACCTCCCGGGCGCGAAGTACATGGTGTTCCAGGGCGAGCCCTTCGACGACGAGAAATTTGAGGAAGCCATCCTCGCCGTCTGGGAGGCCGTCGAGCGCTTCGACCCGAAGCGCTTCGGCTGGGAATGGGCGCCGGAGGACGGACCCAGATTTCAGATGGAACCCCGCGGGGCTCGCGGCTACATCGAGGGCCGGCCGGTGCGGCCGGTATAAAGCGCGGAAGTCGCCGCGCCCGGAAAGGGCGCGGCGGCTCAGACCATCACAAAGGCCTCGTGGGGGTTCCATCGTTCCCGGCGGCGCGTACGCCGGGAACGGGATAACGCCGCCAGTGTACACACTGGCGGCGTTATCCACACCTTTGGTCAGTGCGCCGCCCGGAAATTCGTCAGAATTTCAGGCGCACGCAGGCTTTCCCCTTTCGCATCGAAAAAATCGTAGAGTTTTTCGATGCTTTGAAGCGCCGCCGGTACGCGTACCGGCGGCGTTCCTGGGGGGACGATTGAAAGCTTCACGGGGCATCTCCCTTATCCCTTTGGGGCGGCGTCCTGGGGAACAATCCGTTCCCCCGGCGGGGGGCCGGGGCGAAACCCCGGCGCCGCGCTCCGTTCATTCTTCAGCCGCCGAACTCCTGCACCCAGTACATGGTGTTGCCCACCTTGTAAGCGGCAACGCCGATAGAGCCGAAGGAGGCGCGCAGGATGTTGGCGCGGTGCCCGGAGGAACTCATCCAGGCGGCCATCACCTTGTCGGCGCTCTGCTGGCCCATGGCGATGTTCTCGCCGCGGGCGGCGGAGGACACGGTGGACCAGGCGCTGCCGTCGGGACGGGTGTGGCTGAACTTCTGCACGATCTCCTGGGCGCGGACGGCAGCCGCGCGGGTCAGTTCGCTGGAAACGCTTAGCGCCGGCAGGCCCTGCTTCGCACGTTCGGCGTTGGTCTGGCTGACCACGTCGGCGGCCATTCCGCTCAACGAGGAGCCGGAGACCGGCGCCGCGGTGGCGGCGGGCTTCTGGGTGGCGGTGGGTTTCTTGGTCGCCGAGGGCTTCTTGGTTGCCGAGGGCTTCTTGGTGGCTTCGGGCTTGGGCGTGGCGGCGGGTTTCACCGTGGCGGCCGGGCAGGCCGTTGCGGCGGGTTTTGCCGTGGTGGCGTCACACGGGGTGATGGAGGTTTTGCCGTCTTTTGTGCAGGTGACCGTATAGGTCTTCCCGCCGTAGGTGATGTTATAGGAATAGGAATCACTCACGTTGGGACAGGTCGCCGCCAGCGCCGGCGCGGTGGCCAGCAGCAGCGCGAGAACCAGGACGATGATCCGGGCTTTGGTTTTCATGTTGTTGCACTTCCCTCTGAAACAGAATAGAAACTAGTTTCGAGGGAATTGTAACAATTCGTATCAATTATGTCAATAGTTTTTAAACAATTAGCAACAATTACCAGCCCGTGCTCAGCGGCGGGTGAACGCGTAGACGCCCAGCGCCACCGCCACCGACAGGTTGAGGGAGTCCACCTCCCGGCTCTGGGGGATGAACACCGGTCTGCCCAGAGACGCGAAGGAAGGGGGCAGGCCGGAGGCCTCGTTGCCGAATACCAGCGCGAAGAGGGCTTCTCTGGCGTTCGCGGCCTCGTCCAGCGCCGTCGCGCCGTCCAGCATGAAGGGATAGAGTGCGTGGGACGGGTAGCGGGCGCGGTAGCCGTCGAAGCTGTCGTAGGTCGCCACGTTCATCCGGAACAGCGCGCCCATGGACGCGCGCACCGCGTGGGGGTCGAAGGCGTCCACGCAGGGACGGATCAGCGCCACATCGCGGATGCCGAAGGCCAGGCAGGCGCGAAGCGCCGTGCCCAGGTTGCCCTGGTCGCTGATCTGGCTGAGCACCACGTGAGGCTTTGCCGGATCGGGCGGCGAGTCGTACTTATCAAACACGACGCCCGCGAAGCAATTGTCCTTTCTGGACTCGCGGCGCAGAACCCGCTCGGCCTCCTCCTCGCGGATGCCCAGCGCGCGGCATTTCTCGCGGAGCAGCGCGACGCCCTCGCTCCCGTACCCCGCCGGGCTCAGGAGCAGCCGCCGCGCCGCCTCGGGCCGCGCCTCGATCAGCACCGTGGCCGGATAGGTGCCCAGCGCGTAGCCGTAGGGCAGGCTCTTGTGATAGGGGTCCAGTTTGGGCATGGGTCTCACCCTTTCGGGGATTGTTTCCGTTATTATATAATAGAAAAAACCCGGCCGGATGTCAATCTCGGTAAACCTGGAATTAACACGAAAAAGTGTTGACAAAGTGCTCACCGTTTGATACAATAACATTCGCCGCTTGAAAAACGGCATGCGATTCTTGAAAACGATACAGCGAGAGCGAGAGAGAAGAACAGTCAGATTCTGATGAGTTAAACGCTTGGAGCGGAGTGCCTTGGCGGGTGCGACGCGACAAGAAGAAGGATTAAACACAAGAG
>JAEZTL010000013.1 GCA_023421395.1 Bacillota bacterium
CCCGGGGGGGGGCCCCTCAATTTGGGGGGGCCCGCCGCCTGCGCCTGAGATTTTCTGCATCGGTCATTTGGGTGGGTCGTCGGGCTTCTTGCCCCGGCGCTCTGGCACGGGGTCCACGTCGTTTTTGGGAAGATTCTGCCAGTGGTTCATCTGCGTGCGCTTGGGATGCCGTGGGTCGATCCGCTTCATGCCTTGCTTGGCCAAGGGACTCACCTCGGCCCCAGTATTTCCCGGAAGCCGCCGGACTATGCGCCTTTTCCGGACAGATATTGCACCGCGTCGTCCGCGCTGCCGCCGGGTTTGACCTTTTCAAGCACCGCTTCGATCACACCGTTTTCATCGATCACAAAAACCGTGCGGACGACGCCCATCACCTTCTTGCCGTACATTGTTTTTTCACGGAATACGCCGTAGGCGTTGATCACCTGCAGCGCCGGATCGGCGAGGATGGGGAAAGAGAGGCCGAGCGCTTCGGCGAACTTCGCATGGGATTTCACGCTGTCGCGGCTGATGCCCAGAAGATGCGCGCCCAGCGCCTTGATTTCCGCGCGCCGCGCGTTCATCGCCTCCGCCTGGCGGGCACACCCGGCCGTACCGTCCTTGGGATAGAAGTACAGAACGACCTTGCGGCCCCTTAAGTCCGAAAGGCTGACGAGCCTGCCCGTTTGATCCGGGAGCGTGAAATCCGGGGCCATGTCTCCGACAAATGGCATAGAACCTCCTGTCATGCGCGCCGGGCGCTCAGCCGCGGACAGACCGCAGCCGAGCCTCGCCAGGGGCGAGGATGCGCGCGAGGAATTCCCGCGTTCGGGGGTGTCTGGGGTTTGAGAAGATGGCTTCGGGGGCGTCCTCCTCGACGATCAGCCCGCCATCCATGAATACGACCTTGGTGGCCACGTCCCGGGCGAAGGCCATCTCATGGGTGACCACCAGCATGGTCAGGCCGCTGCTGGCCAGATCCCGCATGACCTCCAGCACCTCGCCGACCATCTCCGGGTCGAGGGCGCTGGTGGGCTCGTCAAAAAGCAGCATTTCCGGGTCCATGGCCAGCGCCCGGGCGATGGCCACCCGCTGCTTCTGCCCACCGGACAGCTGCCGGGGCTTGGCCTTCACAAAGGGCCCCATCCCCACCTTGTTCAGGTAGAGCATCGCGTTTTCCTCGGCTTCGGCGCGGCCGCGCTTCAAAACCTTCGTCTGACCGATCATGCAGTTTTCAAGCGCCGTCATGTTGTGGAAGAGATTGAAGGACTGGAACACCATGCCTACCTTGGCGTGATACTCCGCCAGCGGCACGCTGCCGTCCTGAATATCCCGGCCGTGATAGGCGACGAGGCCGCTGGTGGGTTTCTCCAGCAGGTTGATGCACCTGAGCAGCGTGGATTTGCCGCTGCCGGAGGCTCCGATGATGCATACCACGTCGCCCTTCTGCGCCTCGAAGTTGACGTCAAAGAGCACCTCGTGATCACCGAAGCTTTTCTTCAGGTGCTCCACGCGGATGATCGGTTTCGTCATTTTGCCGCCCCCTTGTGAACCCGGATGATCGACTTGGAGTCGCTCTCGCTGCCCAGGAACGTGTAGTTGTCCGGGCCGTCCATCCTGCGCTCGATCCACCGGAGAAGCCGCGTGATGGAGTAGGTCAACGCCAGGTAGATCAACGCGGTGATGAAGAACACCTCAAAGTACCTGAAGTAAGTACCCGCCGCTGACTTGGACTGAAAGAACAGTTCGGTGACCGAGATCACGTTCAGCACGCTGGAATCCTTGATGTTGACGATGAACTCATTGCCGATGGAAGGCATAATGTTGCGGATGGCCTGGGGAAGGACGACGCTGGTCATCGTCTGCCAATGGGTCATGCCGATGGAGTGGGCCCCTTCGGTCTGGCCCGCGTCCACGGAGATGATGCCGCCGCGGATGATCTCCGCCATGTACGCGCCTGTATTGATGGACACGATCAGTATCGCCGCCGCCAGGTTGGGCAGCTTCAGCCCCAGGTACTGCATCGCGCCGTAGTAGATGACCATCGCCTGTACGATCATGGGCGTGCCGCGGAACACCTCGATGTAAAAACCCAAAAGGCCGTGGGAAAGGCGGACCAGAGCGCGCTTCGCGAGCCCCGCGCCGTCCGCCGCCTCGGTCGAACGCGCGATGGCCACCAATAGGCCGATGCCAAAGCCCAGCACCGTGCCGGTCAGCGCCACAATCAGCGTGGTGATCGTGCCGCTCACAAACAGCGAACCGTACTGGTTGAGGATGTAACCGACCCAGCCGAAGAAGGTGGTGGGCATCAGAAGTACCTCCGTAATGTCAGAATCCGCCGCAACAGGCTCTCCTCAGAACGGATGAAGCCCGGCCGGCGGTGCCGGCCGGGCTGGGGCCGTTGCCCGTCAGTTGGAGAGCGGCTGGGCGGCGATGCACTCGTCCATCAGCGCCAGGCGTTCCTCCTTGGTGATGCCGGCCAGAATCTCGTTGATCTTCGCGGTCAGTTCGCTGCCCTTTTTGAGGCCCACGGCCACGGCCACATCCTCCGGAGAGGCGGTGAAGCCTTCTCCGTCGGCGAAGGTGATGAAGGCGAGGTCCGGGTTGGCGTCCACCGCCGCCATCGCGCCGGGGCGCTCGGAGATGTAGCCGTCAACGGCGCCGGCGCCCAGCGCCACGATCATCGCCGGGAAAGTTTCCATGGCGGTCTCTTTGATCACGCCGGGGATCTGGTCGATCACGGTGTAGTGGAAGGTATTCAGCTGGCCGGTGATCCGGGCGCCGGTGAAGTCCGCCAGCTTCGTGGCGGCCGCGTAGGCGCCGTCCTTTCGTACGACGACCACCAGGTCGCTTTCGTAGTAGGGATCAGAGAAGTCCAGCGTTTGCTGGCGTTCGGCGGTGGGGCTCATGCCCGCGATGATGGCGTCGATGTCGCCCGACAGCACGGCCATCGGCAGGCCGTCCCAGGCGGTCTTGACCACTTCCAGCTCCATGCCCAGGCCGTCCGCGATCTTCTTGGCAATGCGCACGTCGTAGCCGTCGGCGTAGCCGCCGGCGGCGATGGGCACGGCGGTGTCGCTGGGGCTCGCCTGGGTCCAATTGAAGGGTGCGTAGTCGCATTCCATGCCGACGCGCAGCGTTTCGGCCGACGCGCAGGCGGCGAGGAGCAGCATTGCGGCAAGTACCAGTACCAGCGTTCTTTTCATGGTGTACCCTCCCGGATATAAAATAACGGCCGAAGCTCAATCACTTCGGCCGTCCCGTTACGGCGTATGCGATAGCGCTCCACAATGCAATCATTGTGACAGACACAGACATATTCTGCCGGTGTCCAGCCGTTCCGCGCTCAAACGGGGAACCGCTTCGGCGAGCCACCCTTTCCCGCGGACGTCCGCGCCCTTTGAGGGGCTGTTTCCGCGCTACTTATGAGGCTCGCACCTCTATCCGAATGAATAATTCATTTCTTAATAATTCATTTTTCATTATTGTAACGCCATAACGCGACGATGTCAATGTGCCGGGCGTAATTTTCAGTTAAATATGCGGGTGCGCTGTCGTTTCCGCGTGATCGTGGCGGCGGACGCGCCGAAACCGGCCGAGGGCGAAAGGCGGGCGCCGTTGATGGCGCTGTTTTTTGCTTCCAATTAATTGGCTGGATTTGGGCCTTTGTGTTATCAACGTGACAAATTTCCGGCCCTTTGCCGACCGCGGTTTCCAAGCGAAGTCAAGTGTGCTATAATTCTAGAAGCGATTTTTGGTTCGGGAGGGGTTGCCATGCCGAAACCGGATCCGTTGAAACCGCGTCAAAGACTTATATTGGCATCCGGGTCCCCTCGACGGCGGGAACTGCTCACCGGGATGGGTTATCAATTTCAGGTGTTGGCGCCGGACGTGGACGAGCGCGTGGACGCTCCGCCGAGGCAAGCCGTCATGATCCTGGCGCGGCGCAAGGCAGAGGCCGCGGCCGGGGGTCTGACGGAGGGCTTGGTGCTGGCGGCGGACACGCTGGTGGCGGTGGATGGCGCGGCGCTGGGAAAGCCTTCGGATGAGGCCGAGGCCCGTGCGATGCTCCGCCGCCTTTCCGGCCGCGAGCACGAGGTGTTCACCGGCGTGTGCGTGATGGATGCGGCCACCGGGCGGCAGACGGTGCATGCGGAACGCACCGGCGTTTCCTTCCGGGCATTGACGGAAGAAGAGATCGCCGCCTATGTCGCCACCGGCGAACCGATGGACAAGGCGGGCGCTTACGGCATTCAGGGCGGTGCGTCGGCCTTTGTGGAGTCCATCAGCGGATCCTATGAAAATGTGATGGGCCTGCCGGTGGGCTCCGCGGGCCTGATGCTCAAGAAATACCAGTAAACTTCGGGAGGGCGCGTTCATGGGCCTGATGACCGGCAACTTTCTCGCCATCGACCTGGGTTCCAGCAATACCACCGTGTATCTCGGCGGCGAGGGCGTTGCGCTGCGCGAGCCGACCGCGGTGCTGGCGCTTCGGGCTGACCCGGAGAGCGTCATCGCCATCGGGCACGAGGCGAAGGCGATGCTGGGCCGCTCGTCGGGCGAGGCCGTACTGGTCTCCCCGGTGATGGATGGCGCCGTGACCGACGTAGACATGGCAGCCCTTCTCACGCTGGCGTTTTGCGAAAAGGTGACCGGGCGCAGAAAGTCGCTGGATAAGACGCAGCTGATGATGAGCATGTCCCAGGGGCTGACGAAGGTGGAGAAGGACGCGCTGATGCAGGTGGCCAAGCTCACCGGCGCGAGAAGCCCGCTCCTCGTGCGCTCGCCGCTGGCGGCGGCGCTGGGCTCCGGACTTACGGTGGACACGGCCCGGGGCGCGATGATTGTGACGCTGGGCGGCGGCACCACCGAGATCGCGGTGCTTTCAATGGGCGGTGTGGTGGCGGCCCGCTCGATGCGCACCGGAAGCCTTGCCTTTGACGAGGCCATCGTGCGCTTCGTCCGCCGCAGAAAGAACGTGCTGATCGGCCTTCGCACCGCGGAGGACCTAAAGTGCGACATCGGTTCTGCGCTTTTGCCGGATTATGATGTGGACAGCGACGATCCGGAGGATCTGGAACCCTTCGAGCTGAGCGAGTTTGCGCGTCTGGAGGCGTCTGAGGACGCTGAGGCGCTGGCGCTGCGTTTTCCCGCCTACGCGGTCGCGCCGGGCGAAATGGTGGGGGAGACGGTGCTGCTCAAGGGCCGCGATGCCAAGACCGGGAAGCCCGTCACCGTGCCCATCACCACACGCGAACTTGCGCTCTCGCTTCGGGATCCGATCCGCGCGCTGGTGGACGCGCTGCGCGACGCCATCGGCCGTGTGCCGGCGGAAATGGCCGCCGACATCGCAGAGGATGGCATCCGGCTCGCGGGCGGCGGCGCGCTGATGCACGGGCTGGCGGAGCTGCTGGCGGCAAAGCTGGAGCTGCCCGTCTCCGTGGACGAGCATCCGCAGGATGACGTGGCGCTGGGCATGGGCCGCCTGGCGGAGGATGACCAGCTGCTCAGGCTCGCCAGAGAGGCGGGCTCGGTGGAAGGCTAGGCGCTGTCCGCATTCAGTCCTGAGGGAGAAGTGAACGATGGCCAGAACGGTCAAACCGCGCATTGGACAAAAAAAGAAAAAAGGCGGCCGCTGGGGTCGCATCGCCTTTGGCGCTCTCGTGCTGGCGGCGGTGCTGGCGTTGCTTTTCTTTCTGGTGATGCGCGAGCCGGGCCGCGTGTCCATCGCGGAGAACGCGGTGGGGTCGCTGTTCTCGCCAGTGGTCAACGCGATGGATACCGCCACCACCTACCTAAGGGATGTAGCCTTGGGCGTTCGGGACTATTTCAAGATGGGTCAGGATCTGGAGGACGCGCGCCGCCAGATCACCGACCTGAAGCTTCAGATCGTGGGGCTTCAGGAGGAAGCCATTGAAAACGACCGGCTCAAGAGCCTTCTGAGCGCCAAGGAGAGCGCCTCCGGTGAGGATTCGCTCTACGCGAAAGTGATCGGCCGCAACCCCGGCGTGTGGTTTGACACCTTCACCATCAATGTGGGTACGACCAGCGGTATTCAGCAGAACATGGCCGTCGTCACCGGCGACGGATTGGCGGGCCGCGTGTATGAGGTGGGCGCAAACTACGCCAAGGTTCTGAGCCTGATCGATTCCCGCTCAGCCGTCGCCTGCCTGATCGAGCGCACCCGCGACAACGGCGTCATGCGCGGCAAGGTCGAGACCTATTCCGACACTCCGGAGTGCAACATGTACTATCTGCCCGCGGTTTCTGATGTGGCTCCGGGAGACGTGGTGCTGACCTCCGGCGTCGATACGCTGTTTCCCAAGGGCATCAAGGTGGGCACGGTGACGGCGGTATCCCGCGAGCAGGACAGCTCGGAGCGCTACATCGTGGTCATGCCGTCGGTGGACTTCCAGCACATTGAGGAAGTGCTGGTGCTGCGCACGGTGATCGAGAGCATTCCCGAGGAGCTGCCGGTCCTTCCCACGCCGTCGCCCAGGCCCACGCCGGCGCCTACGCCGTCGGCGGAGCCCACCGTGAACCCGGGCGCCACGGCCACGCTGCAGCCTGACGACGCGTTCTGGAACTGGCCCACCGCGATGCCCGGCGAGACGATCCCCGGCGAGAGCGGCCAGCCCGAGGCATCGCCTGATGCCGCCGCCCCAGCCGATTCACTGCCCGAGGACGCTTGGGCCAACTGACGCAGGAGGTACGCGCTTGCGAAGGTTTCTTCCGCTGATTCTACTGATTGTGTCCGTGCTGCTGGATCTGACGGTTCTTCCGGTTTTGATCCGCAGCCGGTACCTGCCGATGATGACCTTGATCACCGCCATCGAATTCGGCCTGCTTCTGGGCCGGACCCGCGGCTCGCTCTACGGCATGATCGGCGGGCTTTTGATCGACATCCTGACCGGCTATCCGATGGGCCTGCGCACGGTGCTCTACATCGCGGCGGGCTACGTGTCTGGCGTGGCCGGACGAAGGTTCCAGCGTTACATCCTGACGCCGGTGGTCGCCCCGCTTTTTGCCATCGCCGGCTATGAGGCGGTTATGGGTGTTTACGCGGCGATGTCGGGCGTCTCCGCCTCCGGCGCGGACATTCAAGACGCGCTGATCCGGATTGCGCTTCAGGTGGTGCTGATCCAGCCGCTGTACCTTCTGTATGACCGCATGCTCAAGCCCAGCTGGTCCCGCTGGGCCGGGCGTTGACCCCTGAAAGGGAGGGATTTCCACGAAACCATCCATTGGCCGTTATGTGGGAAGCATCGTGCTTCTTCTGCTGGTGTTCGCGGCCGTATTCTTCAAGATGTACGACCTGCTGGTGGCCAGCGGCGCTGAGTACGCCCAGCAGGCTGCCAGCAAGACCAACCGCTCCATTACCCTCACCGGCATGCGCGGCACCATCTACGACGCCGACATGACGCCGCTGGCTTACGACAAGCGATCCTACAACGTGCAGTTCTACCGGGACCCGACCCTCTCCTCGGATTCCGACCGCGCGGAGTATACCCGCGCCATCCTCGACGCAATCCGCTTGATCGAGTCTAACGGCAAACAAACCATCACCGGCTTCTGGTTGGAAAAGGGCGCGGACGGCGTCTGGCACTTCAACGGCGGCAGCGACAGCCCCACCGTCGAGGCCAAGCGGGAAGAGCAGTGGCGCGCCAACTTCTACCTGACCGGCGTGCCGGAGGAGCAGCTCTTTGACAGGCTTTGCCAGAACTACTCCATTCCCGACACCCTGACAGACGAGGAAAAGATCAAGGTACTGACGGTGTGGCAGCAATCGCGCATGTACAACTACCTGTCGCAGCCGGTAACCATCGCCTACAACGTGGACTTTGAAACCGTTTCGGAGATCGAAGTGCGCGCAAACGACCTGCCCGGCATCACCATCGCCGAGGGCTCCACCCGCGTTTACCCCAAGAAGTCGCTGGCAGCCCACACCATCGGCTACATCTCCAAGATCTCCGGCGACAGCGCCATGGAAGCCTACAAGGAGAAGGGCTACGCCACTGACGCGATGGTGGGCCAGACCGGCATCGAGTACTCCATGGAGGATCAGCTGACACCCTACATCGCTTACCGGCAGGGGAAGCGGGTGGTGGAGGTCAACAACCGCGGCAAGATCATCCGCGAAATTTCCTACCAGGCGCCGCTGGACGGGAACGACGTGTACCTGACCATCGATACGCAGCTTCAGGCGGTCATGGAGCAGAACCTGGAGAAGAACATCAACTATATCCGCGCCGAGCAGGATGCGCTGATCAAGTCGGGCGCCTGGCGCGCCAACAACCGGACCGAACTGCGCAAATACGCCGCCGAGGGCAAAGAAATTCAGACCGCGCAGACCGGCGCGATGATCGCCATCGATCCCCACACCGGCCGGGTGCTGGCCATGGCCAGCTACCCCAGCTTTGACCTTTCGATGTTCTCCGAGGGCGTTGATTCCGCCGTGTGGAACGAGCTGGTCGGAGACAGCCGGAACCCGCTTTACAACCGCGTCGTATCCGCACGCGATACGCCGGGCTCGATCTTCAAGCTCGTCACCGCGCTGGGCGGGCTGATGGAAGGAGCCATCACGCTCGACACGGTGATCACCGACAGGGGCGCCTTTACGAAGACCGACGCCGTCCACCCGCCCAGATGCTGGATTTCCCCCGGTGAGCGCTATAAACACGCCAACCAGACGGTGGTCGAGGGCTTGAAGAACAGCTGTAACTACTTCTTCTTCACCGTCGGCTACGATATGGGCTCTGAGAAGCTGACCAAATGGGCCGCGCTTCTGGGCCTGACCAGCCGAACCGGCATCGAGGTGCCCAACGAGTCCACCAGCTTCGTGGGCAACCAGCAGATGCTCTACGACTCCGACCGCGCCATTGACAAGCAGTACACCTCCAAGCCCATCTACTCCGCCTTTATGATCAAAAAGGCGCTGACGCGCATTGGTGAGGATCGGGGGATCGAGTACGACGAGGAGCGCATGGATCAGGTGGCCAAAAAGTTGCTGGACGTGGTCAACACCGACGGCCTCAAGGACACATGGCCCAAGAAGATCCAGCAGATCCTGCTGGAGGACATGAACCTGCCCAGCCGGTACATTTCCAACAACTTCCTGGTCAACGAATTCTACTATTATATCAACGATCTGCGCTGGACGAGCAACGAAACCATCATGGCGGCCATCGGCCAGTCCATCACACAGGTGACGCCGGTGGCGGTTGCCCGGTATGTGGCGGCCATCTGCAACGGCGGCACCGTCTACGACGTACACGTTCTGGATAAGGTAGTTTCTCCCAGCGGCAGCGTGATTCTGGAAAAGGAGCCGACCGTGGTCAACCACATCTCCGGCGCGAAGAGCTATATCGAGGCCATCCAGCGAGGCATGCAGGAGGTGACCTCGGTCGAGAACGACGGCACCGCCGCCAGCTATTTCTCGAAATCCCGCTACAACATTGCCGCCAAGACCGGAACGGCTCAGAGGACCAACCTGGACGTGGAGAACAACTCCTGGCTGGTCGCCTACGGCGACTACAAGAGCGACCCGCAGATCGTGGTCGTCAGCTACATTCAGAACGGTTACGCCGGCGCGAAGTCGGCCAACGGCGTCATCAAGGTCATTGAGTATTACCTGGACAGCCTGAAAAAGAGCGACACGGCCACCGTCTCTCAGACGGATCACCTGGCTGAGTGATGGAGGCGGGATGGGACAGTCGCTTGTGATCACGTCCGGCAAGGGCGGCAGCGGAAAGTCCACCGTCGCGGTCAACCTCGGCGCGGCCCTGGCCGCGGAGGGCAGGACCGTGGCGCTGGTGGACATGGACATGGGCATGCGCTCGCTGGACATACTTTGCGGGCTCGAAAACCGCATCGTCTACGATCTGGCGGACGTGGCGGACGGCATCTGCCGCGTCAAGCAGGCGATCGTGAAGCATCCGTCGGTGCCCAACCTTTCACTGATCAGCGCGGCGCAGACCCGAGGCAGTGACGCCCTTTCAACCGTCCGTTCGCGCGAGCTGATGGACGAACTGAAGCAGCGCTTCGACTGGGTGCTGATCGACAGCCCCGCCGGTGTGGGCCGTGGCTTTCGCAACGCCGCGGCTGGCGCGGATCAGGCGCTGATTGTGACGCAAGCGGACCCTGTGTCCATGCGGGACGCCGAGCGCGTCGCGGGGTTGCTTGAGCGGTGCGACATTTTGCGGCCGTTCGTCGCATTCAACCGCGTCCGATGCGCGGGCCGTGCCGGCGTCCGGCTGGCCGAGGAGCGCGCGGAGCGGCTCAGCCTGCCGCTCGTCGCCGTGATCCCGGAGGACGCCATGGTTCCCGGCGCGGCGCCGGAAAAGCCCGTTTCGCTGGGGGGATCCCCGGCGGGTCGGGCGGTTCGAGAACTTGCTCGCCGGCTCATGGGCGAGGACCTGCCGATCGGGCCGATCCGGCGCGAACGGCTGATCAAACGCATAGCGAGGGCGATTAGACAATGACGGCAAGAGGGATTACCGAAAGGGCGAAGGGTGCGCGGCCGGCGGCCGAGCACCGGCGCTTCAAGCACATTACAAAGCTCATACAGGCCAACCGGTTCAACACGCATATGATGCGTTCGTTCGATTGGGGTTTTTTCCTGCTGGTGATGGCCATCGCGCTTTTTGGCGTGGTGTGCATCTTCAGCGCCACCGCCACCCCGACGGAGACGCAGCCCACGTCGCTGATGGAGATGCTGTCCACCCAGCCCTTTACCTACGCCAGACTGCAGATTCTCTGGATCATGGCGGGCCTGGTGCTGATGGCGTCCATGGTCTACCTGGATTACGAGTACCTGTCTCAGTGGGCCAACCTGATCTACTGGGCGAACATCGCGCTGCTGTTCGTCGTGCTGTTTATGGAGCGCGGCCGCGGCAACATGGCGGGCTGGTTCCGCTGGGGTACCGACGCAAACCGCACCATGCAACCCTCCGAATTTGGGAAACTGGCCATCATCATCTCCATGGCCAAGCTCTTCGCCGGGCGGCAAAAGCCCATCACCACCGTGGCGGAACTGGTGCCGGTGCTCGTTTACGTGGGCCTTCCGCTTGTATTGATCGTAGCGCAGCCGGATGTGGGTACGGCGCTCGTGTACATCGTCATCTTCGCGGTGATGCTGTTTGCCTCCGGCACGAACTATAAGCTGATCATCGGCATGATCTGCATCGCGGTTCTGCTGCTGGTTCCGGTCTGGTATTTCATGAACACCGCCGAGGGCAACTTCCGCACCAACCGCATCCTCGTGTGGCTCGATCCGACGCTGGACACCTCCGGCGCCGGCATGCAGATGGCCAACGCCCGCATCGCGCTGGGTTCCGGCGGCATGTACGGCAAGGGGCTGTTCTCGGTGGGCAGCTTCGCTTCGCTGAACTACATCCCCGACGATCACACCGACTTCATCTTCGCCATCGTGGGCGAAACCTTCGGCTTTATCGGCTCCGTAGCGATCGTCGGGGCGCTGGTTCTGATGCTGGTGCGCATGGTGGTCATGAGCATGCATGCGGCGGACGCCTTCGGCGCTTATGTGATTCTGGGCGTGATGGCCATGATGGCGTTTCACATTATCGAAAACATCGGCATGGTGGTGGGGCTTCTGCCGGTCACGGGCATTCCGCTGCCTTTCATCAGCTACGGAGGCTCGAACCTCCTGACAAACATGGCGGGATTGGGCATCGTGCTGGGCATTGCAATGCGTTCGAAGGACCGCACCCGCGTCGTGCGCCCGCGCCAGACGGCGAGGCTATAACGCCGCCGGTGCGCTGCCCGGGCCGGATCGACGGCAAGTTTTCGCTTTAATTCGGTGCCGTGATAAATCGGCGGGGCCTCAAAGCCGCGCCGGTGGGGGAGGGAATTGATTGATTACCGCGGTGGGACTGAACCTTTCGATTGACCGCACCATTGAGATCGCACGCCTCGTGCCGTATGGCACGAACCGCGCGCTTTCTACCCGCATCGACGCCGGCGGCAAGGCGGTAAACGTGGCGCTGATGGCGTCGAGGTTGGGCGCGAAGGCATCTGTCACAGGCATCATGCGGGAAAAGGACGCGGATTTCTTCGGAACGGCGCTGCGCGGGGGCGGCGTCGAGGCGGATTTTCTGGTGCTGCCCGGCTCCATGCGCGTCAATGTCAAAGTGCTTGATCGGGAAGCCGGGGCCGTGACCGAGTTCAACGAGGCAGGCGCTCCGGTGACGGCGGAGGATCTGGAAGCCCTTCTCTCTCGGGTTCGCCTTCATGCGGCGAAGGGTGGCTGGATGATTCTGACAGGCTCTCTTCCACCAGGATGCCCGAAGGACTATTATCGCTTGCTGATCCTGGCGGCGAAGGGTTGCCGCGTCGCCTTGGACGCCGACGGCGAAGCGCTTAAGCAGGCGCTGGACGCGGGGGCGGCGCTTGTCAAGCCCAACCGGCGGGAGCTCGAAGGGTTGACCGGGCGGACGCTTGCCTCGATCGGGGATGTGCGCCGCGCCGCGCTGGAGCTCATCGACCGGGGCGTGGAGACCGCGGTGGTATCGCTGGGCGGCGAGGGCGCATTGGCGGTCCGCCGGGGGGAGTGCCTGTTCGCGCCGCCGCCGGACGTGCCGGTTCGGTCTACGGTAGGCGCGGGCGACGCGATGGTGGCCGGCGCCGTGGTGGCTCTCGAGGCGGGGGAAGAACTGGAAGCCATGCTTCGGGCGGGCGTCGCGGCGGCGGGCGCCGCAGTGGCCACAGAGGGGACGCAGGCGGCACCGCTGGAGGCGTATCAGCATATATATAAAACCATATCAATTCAGAAGGTGATGTAGATGACGGGCGTTGCGATCATGGGTTGTGGCACGGTAGGTTCGGGCGCAATGAAAATGCTGACGGAGAACGCGCGGGAAATTTCACGCGCGGCAGGGCGTGATGTCGCGCTGACGCACGTGCTGGACGTGAGGCCTGTGGCGGCGCCCGAGGGCGTCCGGCAGGTATCGTCGCTGGATGACGCGCTCCAAAGCGCGGATACGCGCATTTTTGTGGAGTCCATCGGCGGGTGCGGCATCGCGTATGAGATGACCCGGCGCGCGCTGGCAGCGGGACGCCATGTGGTGACTTCCAACAAGGAATTGGTGGCGGAAAAGGGCGATGAGTTGAATGCGCTGGCCGCGGAAAAGGGCGTCATGTATCGCTATGAAGCCTCGGTGGGCGGGGGTGTGCCGATTCTCCGGCCGCTGGGCACCTGCCTTTCCGGAAACCGCATCCTCAGCATCTCCGGCATCGTCAACGGCAGCACCAACTACCTTCTGACGCGAATGGAAAAGGCGGGCTTCAGTTTTTCGGCGGCGTTGGGCGAAGCCAAGGAACTGGGGTATGTGGAGGGCAACCCGGACGCGGATCTCGAAGGCTGGGACGCCCGGAGAAAGCTGGCGATCCTGGCCAACACAGCCTTCGGCGCGAAATTTTCAGACGACAAGAAGATCCCCACCACCGGCATCAAGTCGGTGACCGAGGCGGATTTTGTTCGCGCCCACGAGATGGGCGGCACCATCAAGCTCATCGCCCACGCGCATCGCCTCGGCGACGGCTGGACCGGATGGGTGTCCCCGGCGTTTTTGCCCGAAGGCCACATGCTGCATGGCGTGAATGACGTTTTCAACGGCATTCTGGTGACCGGAGACTTTGTCGGTGACGTGATGTTCTACGGACGCGGCGCGGGTTCGCTGCCCACAGCCAGCGCCATTATCGGAGACATCATCGAAATCGCGCGGTCCGTCGATCAGCCGTTCCGCGCCGCGCCGTGGGCGTCAGTTCCGGCATTCGTGCCGGACGAGCCGCGCTACGCCTGGGCAGACACCTTCATCCGCGCGATGGTATAACGTTTCGTTCCCCCTCATAGGGATGCGGGGAGGGGGGACACGCCATGGTCGAGCGGGTTGAAGGCGGCGGATTATTCCTGAATGGCGGCGTAGACGGCTGCCTGATCCTTTCGGACATTTCCGGCGCGTCTTCGGCGCGGGCGCTGGCCGGTGAACTTAACCGTTCGGGCTTTACCGTGTCGGCGCCGGCGCTTTACGCCCGCCGTGAAACTTTGGCCGGCGCGGCGCCGTCCAATTGGCGGATCTGGCTTGACCGGGCACGGGAAGCGTATTCGCGGCTGGACCGCGCGCAGTCGTCGGTGGCCGTGATCGGCATTGGCGCCGGCGGCGCGCTTTCGCTGATTCTGGCGGCGGAATATCCGGTTTCGGCGGTGGTCGCGGTGTCTCCAGTGTTGCGCGCGCGCGGCGCGCTGGGGGACGGCCTGTTCTTACGGGGGCTGAAACAGCCGACGGGGGAGGCCTGCCGCGCGTGGGATCTCTTTTCGCTGATGCGGCTTGCGCGGCGTAGCCTGTTCGCGGTGGTGGCGCCGGTGCTGATTGTGCGGAAGGAGACGGGCGAAATCCACCCGGCCGGCGCGCATCTGGCCTTCACGGGGATCTCGTCCAGGCAGAAGCAACTTATGCGGTTTTCGCAAGCCCGACCCGGTTTGCCCGCGGCGGCGTATCCGGAGCAGGCGTGGGACGCAATAAAGAACCATCTCCGCCTGGCCTCCGCCGCAAATGCGCTTGTAAACTGAGAAAAATCCTGTATAATGAAACCAAAGCGGTGATTGAAAGGAAGGTATCGGATGACAAATACGATTGCCAAATGGCTGGCCCTGGCGCTTTGCGCGGTGCTGACCCTCTCTGGCTGTGGATTGGTCTCCATCGACAAGGAAACCGAACAGGCCCAGCAGAACGCGACGGTGGTGGCGGAGTATACCGGCGGCACCGTGACCTATGCCGACGCCATCGCGGAGTACCAGAACTGGCTGTCCTACTACGAGGCCTACGGTTATTCCATCACCAGTGACGCCGACAAGACGGAGCTCAAGCAGCAGGTGCTGGATACGCTGGTGCAGCAGAAGATCATCGAAGCCAAGGCCAAGGAGATGGGCCTTACCGATCTTTCCGAGGACGAGAAGGCGGATATTCTCAGCCAGGCCCAAGCCGAGTATGAGGATGCGGTCACTTATTACATGGACTACCTGCAGGGAGACACGGACCAGGAGACGCGGCAAAACGCCGTGGACTACCTGGACAGCATCGGCTATACGCTTGAGAGCATTGAGCAGTACGATACCGAGAACGCCTGGCAGGAGAAGCTGAAAGACGAGATCACCAAGGATGTGACGGTCAGCGACGAAGCCGTTCAGACCACCTACGATGCCTCCGTCGCGGAAGATCAGGAGTCCTTCACGGACGATACCTACAACTTTGAGAACGCGGCCACCTACGGCGACACCATTACCTGGGTGCCGGAGGGATACCGCGCGGTCAAGCACATTCTGCTGACGTTGCCCGAGGAGGATTCGTCCTCGCTGATCGACCTCGAGTCGCAGATCGAGGATGTCAACGTGCGCATTGAGGAGCTTCAGAATCCCGAGGCGACCGAGGCACCCGCCGAGGAGGGCGACGCTTCCGCATTCTCCGACGCCATCAGCCCGGATGAGGCCGTTGCCGCCGCCGACAGCGAAACCACGGCTTCGCCGGATGCCACCGCTTCCGCGGAGGCTGCCGCCGACGAAACGCTTGCCTCCGGCGAAGAGGATTTTACAGACGAGGCTGAAAATCTCGAGGGCGACACCGCTGAGACGGCCGCCGTGGACGACGCCGCGCTGGAGAACCTGACACTGCCGGAGCTTGAAACCAAGAAGGACGAGCTCACCAAGCAGCTGGACGCCTTGAAAACCGCCGCCATCGCCAAGCTTCAGCCCAAGATCGATGAGATCCAGGCGAAGATTGCTTCCGGCGAGGACTTTGACAAGCTGATCGAGGAATACGGCGAGGACGATGGCATGAAGACCGAGCCGACCAAGACCAACGGCTACTATGTTTCCGCGGACTCCCAGATGTGGGACGACGCGTTCACTACCGCCGCGATGGCCCTTCAGAAAGTGGGCGACGTGTCCGAACCGGTGCTCAGCCAGAGCGGTGTGCACATCATCAAGTACATCGCGGACGTCACCTCCGGGGCGGTGCCGCTGGATCAGGTCCGCGAAGAGATCAAGGCGGAGGCGCTGGAGACAGCAAAGAACGATCGCTATGACGAAACCGTTCAGGGCTGGGTGACGGCGGCCAATGCCAAAACCTACGTGGACAAGCTGGTCGATCCGACCGCCTGATCCCAAGCCTGAGAAAACGCCGGCCGCCGGGGAACTGAGATCCCCGGCGGCCGGAATATTCTCTTTTTGGGCGGATTGCAAGGTTAATTTTATGTACCGGAAGGGTTTCTGCGCTTTCGCGTGGTATATACCATCCACATGGGGAAGACTAGCGCGGGACGTTGCGCCGGTCGTTTTCGATTAATTTGTCGCACGGCGTCGGATTTGTGCAGGAAATCCGCCGCACGCGGCGAATTCTATTTACGATCGAACCGGCGATCGAATTAAGGCGGTGTGCGGCATGTCGGGGAGGATCCCGGACGCGTGGCTCGACGAGCTGCGCGCGAGGCTGAACATCGTTGACGTCGTGGGCGATTACGTTCAGCTCAAGCCCAAGGGGCGGCGCTACTGGGGGCTTTGCCCGTTCCACAACGAAAAGACCGCGTCCTTCAGCGTAGACGGCGAGGAGCAGATGTATTACTGCTTCGGCTGCCACAAGGGCGGTACCGTCATCAATTTCGTGATGGAAATGGAACGGATGGAGTTCCTGGACGCTGTCAAACTGCTGGCGGAGCGCGCGCGACTGGATCTTCCGGACTCCGCCGATTCACCTGAAGTCGACAGGACGCTTAAAGAGCGCGTCTACGCCGCCAACCTGGCCGCTGCGCGCTATTTTCACGACGTCTTGTGGACCAGCTCAGGTGCGCAGGTATTGGATTACCTGCATAAGCGCGCATTGGACGACGGGGATATCCGGCGCTTCGGGCTGGGCGCCTCTACGGTCGAGTGGGATGATCTGACAAACGAACTGATCCGGCAGGGCTTTGAAGAGGATGTGTTGGCACAGGCAGGCCTGACCGTGCGTAAAGATCAAAGGCGGTTCGACATGTTTCGCAACCGCGCGATGTTTCCCATCATTGACGCGCAGGGCAGGGTGCTGGGCTTCGGCGGGCGGGCGATGGGCGACGCGCAGCCCAAGTACCTCAATACGGGCGATTCGCCGGTGTTCAACAAGCGGCAAAATCTGTACGCGATTAATTTTGTGCGCAAGGAGCGATCACTGGACAAACTGATTCTTGTCGAAGGCTACATGGACGTGCTTGCGCTTCGACGCGCGGGCGTTCCGGGCGTGGTGGCCACGCTGGGTACCGCGCTGACGGAGGAACAGGCCCGGGTCATGAAGCGCTTTGCGCCGGAAACCTGGGTGGCCTACGACGGCGACGCGCCCGGCCAGAAGGCCACGCTTCGCGCGCTGGACATTCTGGAGGCGGCGGGCATTCCCTGCCGTGCGCTGGTGTTTCCGGACGGGTTGGACCCGGACGACTTCATCAAGCGGGACGGGCCCGAGGGCTTTGCCAAGTTGAAGCCGGTGGGCCGGTATGACTACCGGATGGATACCTACGCGCGCGAGTTTGATCTCTCTACGCAGGAAGGACGCACCGGGTACGCGATCAAGAGCTGCGAAACGCTGAAAAAGGTCGAAAACCCTGTGGAATTGGAAAACTATCTGAAGCGGCTGGGTGTCGAAACCGGTTTTTCCCGGGAGGTGCTGCTGAGCCAGATCGGCGTCAGAATGCAGCCTGATCGCAAAAGGCCCGAGCGCCGGCTGGACGCAAAGCCCGCGACGGAGACGGCCACCCAGAAGTACGAGCGGACGCTCATCATGCTGCTGGCCAGGAACCTGATCCCGCGGGAAACCGTCAAACGCGAGGACTTCGATACGCCGCTGTACGAACGCATGGCGGAGCAGCTGCTCGCGGGACAGTCCGCGGCGGCGGTTCTTGACCGGGCAAGTGACGACGAGCGGCCTCAGGCCGCGCGGGCGCTGGGGGACGAGGTCTTCGCGGACGAAAAAAACGCGATGCAGATCGCGCAGGATTCGCTGAACAAGATCCGCGCAGGCCGCATGGAGGCCGCGCTTTTACTCCTCCAAGAGGAGCTGAAAACCGCAGGGGAGTCCCGGCGGCGGGAACTGATTGAACAGATGTCGGCGCTTACCCTGGAGCTTGAGCGCCTGAGGACCGGTCGGAAGGAGTGGACCGTTTGAGCAAGGTGACGATGCAAAGCGCGGCCAATCGCGTTAAGGAGCTGCTCGAGGCGGGAAAAGCCAAGGGTGTGCTTACCTATAAAGAAATCATCGAGCAGCTGGGCGAATTGGAATTGGATACCGATCAGATCGATAAGATTCTGGAAACGCTGGAAAACGCGGGCATCGAGGTGGTCAACGAGGCCAAGGCGATCTCCGAGCCCGAGCCGGAACCCATTCTGGAGCTGATCGACGAGGACATCGACTTGTCCGTTCCCGAGGGAATCTCCATCGACGACCCTGTCCGCATGTACCTGAAGGAGATCGGCAAGGTGCCGCTGCTGTCCGCCGACGAGGAGATCCAGTTGGCCAAGCGGATGGAGTCCGGCGATGAGGACGCCAAGCACCGGCTGGCGGAGGCCAACCTGCGCCTGGTGGTCTCCATCGCAAAGCGGTATGTGGGCCGCGGCATGCTGTTTCTGGATCTGATTCAGGAAGGCAACCTTGGCCTTATCAAGGCGGTGGAGAAGTTCGACTACCGCAAGGGCTACAAGTTCTCCACCTATGCCACCTGGTGGATTCGGCAGGCCATCACCCGCGCCATCGCGGATCAGGCCCGTACCATCCGCATTCCCGTGCACATGGTGGAGACCATCAATAAGCTCATCCGCGTGTCCAGGCAGCTCCTGCAGGAGTACGGCCGCGAGCCCACGCCGGAGGAGATCGCTACCGAGATGGGCATTTCCGAGGACAAGGTGCGGGAGATCATCAAGATCGCGCAGGAGCCGGTGTCGCTGGAAACCCCCATCGGCGAGGAGGAGGACAGCCACCTGGGCGACTTCATCCCCGACGACGACGCCCCGGCCCCCGCCGAGGCTGCCGCGTTTACGCTGCTCAAGGAGCAGCTGATGAGCGTGCTGTCCACGCTGACGCCCCGGGAGGAAAAGGTGCTGAAGCTGCGCTTCGGCCTTGAGGACGGCCGCGCCCGCACACTGGAAGAAGTCGGCAAATACTTTAAAGTCACCCGTGAGCGCATCCGGCAGATCGAAGCCAAGGCGCTCAGAAAACTGCGCCATCCAAGCCGTTCGCGCAAGCTGAAGGATTCGCTGGACTGATGCGGGCCATCACGCTGGATGCCCGGCTTTCTGCCGTCGCGTCGCTGGTTCCCGCCTGCGAATGCGCGGCGGACATCGGCGCGGATCATGGCTTTCTCGGCGCGCACCTGCTCCTTACGGGCAGGTGCGCCTTCGTTCGCTTCGTGGACATCAGCGCCGACAGCCTGGAAAAGGCGCGCCGGCTGATCGGCAAGCTGCGCCTGGAGGGCCGCGCGGAGTTTCTGGTGGGCGACGGCGCCGGGGCATTCAACGCGCCGCTAGACGCGGCGGTGATCGCGGGGATGGGCGCGGAGGTGATCTGCGGCATCCTCGATCGCGGACGGGAAAGGCTCTCGGGCGCGTCCCTTGTGCTCTCGCCCAATCTGGATGCGGCGGCAGTCAGGCGCTTTCTGATGGAAAGCGGTTACGCCATCACCGGGGAGGCGCTCGTTAACGAGGGCCGCCGGTTTTACCCGGTGATCGCGGCGAGGCCCGGACGTGCCCGCTACGACCGGCTGCAGCTCCTCGCCGGGCCGGTGCTCCTGGAAAAGCGGCCGGACAGCCTGATGCTGTATGCGGAGCATCGGCTGCGCGTCATCGAGCGTGCGCTGCCCGGGGCCAGAAGGGGCGGCGAGCCCTGGGTGCCAGAGATGGAAGAAGAGCTTCGGTTGTGGCGGGAGGTGCGGTATGGCGACGGTCGCCCAGATGCTGGAACTGGTGAACGAGATCGCGCCCTTTGAACTCGCGGAAGCCTGGGACAATGTGGGGCTCCTGGCAGGGCATCCGGGCTGGAACGTCGAGCGGGCGATGGTGGCGCTGGATTTGACGTCCGGCGCGCTTCGGGAGGCTATCGGCGGCGGCGCGCAGTTGATCGTTACCCATCACCCAATTCTCTTTCACGGGCGAAAAAACCTCCGGGAGGATGACGGCGAAGGTGCGCTTCTTGCGGAGCTGGTGCGTGCGCGGATCGCGCTGATCGCCGCCCATACCAATTACGACAATGCGCCGGAGGGGCTGAACGACGCGCTGGCCGAAGCGTTGGGCCTTGAAGACGTCGGCTCGCTGGCGCACGGGCTGCGCGCAGGCATGTTTTTCGGCTCTCCGGAAGAGCTGCTCGCACGGGCGGGAGAGCGCCTCGGAGGGACGCCGCGGCTGTATCGCGGCGGCCGAGCGGTCGCCAGGGTCGCCGTCTGCGGCGGCGCGGGCGGTTCGTTCTGGCCCGAGGCGAAGGAAGCGGGCTGTGACGCCTACCTGACCGGCGAAGTCCGCCACCACGAGGCCCTCGCGGCCACTGAGGCGGGACTCACACTGATCGAGGCCGGCCATTACCATACCGAACGGGTGATGGTTAAAGCCTTGAGAAGCCGTTTACAAATGCGCGCAAATACGTTACAATATAATGTGCACGTCTTTGGCAGCAGCTTTGAGCCATTTTGACGCGCGGATGGGAGGAAAAGAATGCAGCTTGACATGCTTTGGGCGTTCATGCAGGTGGATATGGAAGCCGACCGCTTTGAAAACGAGATGCGGCAGGCGCCCAACCGGCTGAAGCTGATCAAACATCGCGATTTCATCGTGGAGCAGCAGGCCAACATGAAGCGCATCGAAGAGGAAGTCGCCACCATGTGCGACCGCATGGAGGCCGTTTCCGATGAGGCGTCCCGGCTGGAGGGCGTCGTGCGCGCGCAGGTTGCGGATGCGCAGGACGGTACGCCCGGGACGATCGAAGAGCTGGACGGCCGGATTGTGCAGGTGCAAAAGCTTCTGGAGACGCTTTCGCACTACGAACAGGAGCTCCAGAGGATCCGCAAGGACGCCGAGGTGCGCGATCGCCAGCAGAAGGAGATTCGCGTACGCGCGGCGAAGGCCAAGGCGGAATATGATGAGATCAAGCAGACCTACGACCAGGAATTCAAGCGGGACAGCGAGAAGCTGTCCACGCTCAAGCGTAAGGCGGAGGCTGCCGGCAAGAGCATCAAACCGGAGCTGCTGGAGCGGTATATGAACATCAAGCAGCACGCGGCGCCGCCGATGGCGCGCCTTGTGGGCGGGCAGTGCGGCGGATGCTACATGTCGCTGCCCTCGGTGACGCTCAAGCAGATTCAGGCCGGAGAGCGCATCGTCGAGTGCGACAACTGCGGAAGGATTCTCTATCAGCCGCCGGAAGGCTGAGAAGACAAGATTTGTGAGGCCGCCGGACGGCCGCGGGGGAGAGCTGCAAGGCTCGAACGCGAGGAAAGTCCGAGCTCCATAGGGCAGGGTGCCGGGTAACCCCCGGTGGAGGCGACTCCAAGGAAAGTGCAACAGAGATATACCGCCGGGCTCCGTGCCCGGTAAGGGTGGAAAGGCGAGGTAAGAGCTCACCAGCGGCATGGCGACATGTCCGCTCTGTAAACCCCACCTGGTGCAAGATTGATAGGAGGGCATATGTGGCGGCCCGTCACGCCCTCGGGTAATCGCTGGAGCCGGATGGCAACTTCCGGCCTAGATAGATGGTCGTCCAAGACAGAACTCGGCTTA
>JAEZTL010000026.1 GCA_023421395.1 Bacillota bacterium
ATAACCCGCGGGGCCCCGGGGGTGGGGGGCACGGCAGGCGGATGGCGCTTACGCGCCGTAGACGTACTTGTAGGCAGCCTCAAAGTCGGACCAGTCGATCCACTGGGAGAGGTCCGCGCCGGCCACCGGGATGATCGGCAGGCTCTGGAACTTGGGATCGGGGGTCTTGCCGTCCACCACGAACTCATAGAGGTTCTTGAAGGTCTGGATGCCCTGGATGGACACGGGCGCCGTCATGTTGGCGGCCTCGATGCCGTCCTCAAGGAACTTGTAGGCGTCGGGGGAGCCGCCGGTGGACACGACCGGGATGTCGGTCAGGCCCGCCATCTGCAGCGCCTGGTAGCAGCCCTGGGCGATCTGGTCGTTGTTGGCGAAGATGCAGTTGAACTCGGTGCCCGAGTTGATGAAGTTCTGGGTCAGGTTCAGGCCGTCCTCGGTGGACCAGGCGTCGGAGTTGGAGAGGCCCACCATTTCGATCTTGCCCGCGTTGTCCGCGAGGGCCTTGTCCACGCCCACCTTGTAGGCTTCAAACACGCCGCCGCCCACCGCGCCCGCGCAGTAGAAGACCTTGGCGTTCTCCACGTTGCTGGCCAGCCACTCGATGGCGGCGTAGCCGATGTCGCCGTACAGGCAGCCGACGGAGGCCACATACTGCTCAGGCTTGCAGACGCTGGCCACGTCGATGTTCTCCACCGTGATCGGGATGCCCGCTTCGTTGGCCATGGTGACCAGCTGCGCGCCCTGTTCCGGCGAGATGGGGAAGATGGAGATGCCGTCCACACCCTGCTGGATCAGTGATTCCATGGCGGAAACGGACTTGGCGATGTCGTTCTGGGAGTCGAGCACCACGACATTGACGCCGAACTGATTGGCCGCGTACTCAAACGACTTGGAGGAATACTCGTTCCAGATGTCGCTCATCTGGTAGGCGATGTAACCGAAGGTGAGCTGCTTCTCCGCAGACGCGACGGTGAAGGTGGCCAGGATGAGCATCAGCGCGATCAGGATGGACAGAAACTTTTTTGCCATGGAATCCCCTCCTCATTTTTGTGGACCGTGTGAAACCGGGCCGCCGCCCGGGGAGGAACCTTATCCGCCTCCGCCTCAGACGATGCCCTTGGCGTGCAGAAAATCGAAGGAATCCTTGACCGCCTGGTCCGCGATGGCCAGGTCGCCCGGCTTCTTGGGGTTCATGGTGTAGTCCGCGGTGAATTCGATCTCGATGGAGTACGGGCCGTGGAAGCCGTTGTCGTTCATGAAGCCGATAAAGCCGGTCAGATCCAGATCTCCCGAGCCGACGGCGGGGAAGTTCCAGCCGTTGTCCAGGCCCACCTTGTCCTTCAGGTGTACGTAGTTGACGCCCGAAAGGCAGGTCTTGACCTCGTCGTTGGGCACCTTGCCGCCGTAGAACACGACGTTGGCGGTGTCGTAGTTGATGCCCACCCGGTCGGAGCCCACGCCCTTTACGATGTTCAGGAGCTTTTCGCCCGTGCCGTATTCGCCATGAACCTCGATGCCCAGCTTCAGACCGTATTTCTCAAGGTCCGGCAACAGCGCCTTGATGTTCTCGATCAATACGTCGTCGGTGAACTTTTCATCCTTGCCGAAGTGCGCCTCGCCGGTGGAGGAGATGATCCACTTCGCGCCGAAACGGCTGGCCAGCGCCATGTTGGCGCGGAAGTCGTTCAGCCGCTCCGCGTCCGTCAGGTTGCAGTGCCCGCTGACCGCGATACAGGCAAGGCCCAGTTCCTTCAGCTTGTCTTCGACATGCTTCAGTTGAGCCTCGTCATGATCGGGCATGATGTGTTCCGTCCAACCGCGGACCGCCGTCAACTCCACGTACCGGAAGCCGGCCCGGGCGATGCCTTCGAGCGCCTCGTCCACCGAAAAACCATGGTAGGTATTGGTACTGACCGCGACAATGTTTTTCATGATGCCCTCCCTGATTGATGATTCTGTTCGAACAAGCAAGGCGGAAAGAGTTTATTAACCCGATGAATTTATTCCTTTTCAAAATTATAGCAAATCGGTTTTTACTTGTCAATCAAGGTTGTCGGCCTGCACAATCAAAATTATGTGCCGGCATTCTCCGCCTCCGATCGAGGCGCGGCCGCGGCGAAAAAATGGCTTTTTCCGGCGCGCGCCGCTTTTGGCGCCCTTCGGTGCGTGACTGGACGCAAACACGTTTATACTAATAAACAGTAGGAGTTTATCCAGGCCATGGGGACGGAGGCGCGCACATGAATGAGACCGATACAAAGGACAGATTGCCCGAGGACAATATTACCGAAGTAAACACGGGGGAGCGTAAAAGCGGCCCGCCGCTAAAACCCGTGCCGGGCGGATCGCCCGCCAGCGGAAAGCCCGGGAGCAACTGGCGCTGGATCGCGGCGTTTTTTGTGCTGACGTTTCTCGTCAATGTGTTGGCGACGTTTTTCACCTCGAGCAACAAGGTGCAAATCGAGTACAGCCAGTTCGTGAAGCTGGTGGAGAGCGGCAGCGTGGAGACCGTGCAGATCGAGGACGACCAACTGCTGCTGAAACTGAAGGACGGCGCGGACGCGGCCGCGATTTCGAAGATCCTGGACGACGGGACCCAGGCGGCCGGGGATGCATCGAAGGATCACCTGGACAGCGTCTACTACGCGGGCATGGTGGATGACCCGTCCCTCACCAGGCTGCTGCTGGATAACGGCGTGTCCTTCTACAAGCCCATCGACCGCTCCACGCCGATTGTGGAATTCATCGGCACATGGGTGATCCCGGTGGTGCTTCTGTATTTCCTCTTCCATTTTCTGGGCAAGGGCATGGCGGGACGCGCGGGCGGCGGGATTCTGGGCGTGGGCAAGTCCCGCGCCAAGATGTACGACATGCAGACCGCCACGGGCGTCACCTTCGCCGACGTGGCGGGGCAGGACGAGGCCAAGGAGAGCCTGATGGAGATCGTGGACTACCTGCACGGCCCCGAAAAGTACCAGCGCATCGGCGCCAGGCAGCCCAAGGGCGCGCTCCTCGTGGGCCCGCCGGGCACCGGCAAGACGCTCTTGGCCAAGGCTGTGGCCGGAGAGGCCAAGGTGCCGTTTTTCTCCCTCAGCGGCTCGGAATTTGTGGAGATGTTCGTGGGCGTCGGCGCCAGCCGCGTGCGCGACCTGTTCGATCAGGCGAAGAAGGCCGCGCCGGCCATCATCTTCATCGACGAAATCGACGCCATCGGCAAATCCCGCGACAATCAGATCGGCGGGAACGACGAGCGGGAGCAGACGCTCAACCAGCTGCTGGCGGAGATGGACGGCTTCGACGGCTCGAAGGGCATCGTGATACTGGCCGCCACCAACCGCCCGGAGACGCTGGACAAGGCGCTTCTGCGGCCCGGCCGCTTTGACCGGCGGGTGATCGTGGAGAAGCCGGACCTGATCGGCCGGGAGGCGATTCTGAAGGTTCACGCCGCGAAGGTCCAGATGGGTGCGGATGTGAATCTGCATGAGATCGCGCTGGCCACCAGCGGCGCCACCGGCGCGGATCTGGCCAATATGATCAACGAGGGCGCGCTCCGCGCGGTGCGCATGGGCCGCGAGGCGGTGGCCCAGGAAGACTTGATGGAGGCCGTGGAGGTCGTGATCGCGGGCAAGGAAAAGAAGGACCGCATCATGAACGCCAAGGAAAAGCGCATGGTGGCCTTCCATGAGGTGGGCCACGCGCTGGCCAGCGCGCTGCAGAAGGACAGCCAGCCGGTGCAGAAGATCACCATCGTCCCGCGCACCATGGGTTCGTTGGGCTATACGATGCAGATGCCCGAGGAGGAGCGGTACCTTTTGACGAAGAGCGAGCTGCTGGCGCAGATCACCACGATGCTGGGTGGCCGGGCCGCGGAGGTGGTGGTGTTCGGAGAGGCGTCCACCGGCGCGTCCAACGATATCGAACGGGCCACGCGCATGGCCCGCAGCATGGTGACCCAGTATGGCATGTCGGAAAAATTTGGCATGATGGGGCTGGAGAGCATTGAGAACCGGTATCTGGACGGGCGGAATGTGTCCACCTGCTCGGACGCCACCGGCGCGGCCATCGACGAGGAGGTGCGCGCCATCATCTCGGCGTGTTTCGACGCCGCGAAGTCGCTCTTGGCGTCGAACCGTGAGGCGCTGGACCGAATCTCCGGATATCTGATCGAAAAGGAGACGATCTCCGGCGAGACCTTTATGAAGATGCTGAAAGAAGCGTAACGGGAGATTCTTTGAAAAACGGGGCGCCGTCCTCTGGACGGCGCCCCGTTTTTCGCGTCAAAAAGACCGCCGGAGGTTCTTGATGCTCAGGCAGGGCCGCGCCGCCGTGAGGGGTAGGCATAAGGGCGAGAGCCGGTACGGCGGCGGACAGCCCAAACCGCAGGGGCGATGTCCCGCTTTTCCGGCGGGCGGATGTCATCGCCGACGGCGGGCTTCTCCGCCGGCACGCCAGAGTACAGGCGGGCGCCGGCCGGGAGGATGCCTTCCCGGGCCTTCCGGTCCAATGGACCCTCCGCCCGCCGGTAGAGAAAGCCGCGGGGTCGCGCCGGATTTGAACCGGCTTCCCGTTTCGCCCGCCGGGGACATGCGCCCCGGCGGACACCCGCTCCGTCTATCCGGCTGTCCCTGGCATGATCGCGCCGGCGCCGGAGAAAGCCGATGCGTCCGGAAAAAGACGGTCAGATCCCGGGGCCGATGCCCGCGCTCTCGTAGATGCGCAGGATCAGATCCACCGCGCGGCGCGCCTCCCGCCCATTCAGCGCGGGCGCGCGGCCCGCCAGAATGTCCCGGGCGATTTCGCCCAGCTGGGCCTTGTGCATGCGGTAGTCCAGCGCGCCGGGGTCGCTGGCATTGCCCAGCACGTAACGGTTGAGCCGCTCCAGCTCCTCCTCCGGAAGGCCGCGTCCGCTCAGGTTCCAGTAGGTGATGCGCCCGCTCTCCACCTTGACGCTGCCCTTTTCGCCGTGAATCTCCAGCCTGTCCGAAAGCCCCGGCACGGCGGCGGTGGTGCCCTCCACAATGCCGAGCGCGCCGCTTTCAAACCGGACGGCGGCGACGGCGGTGTCCTCCACTTCGATGGGATGGAGAAGCGCGCCCGCGAAGGCTTTGACCTCGGCCACCGGCCCCATGATCCACTGCAATAGATCGATGAAGTGGATGGACTGGTTCATCAGCGCGCCGCCGCCGTCGTAGGCCCAGGTGCCGCGCCAGCCGGAGGTTTTGTAGTACTCGTCGCTGCGGTACCACTTGACGTACACGTCGCCTAGAACGAGCCGCCCGAAGTCACCCTCGTCCACCGCCCGCTTGACGCGGCTGTAGACCTCGTTGAAGCGGTTGTTGAAGATGCCCGAAAGCGTCACCCCGCCTTCTTCGCAGGCCCGGATCATCCGGTCGATGCGGTCGGCGCGGATCTCGATGGGCTTTTCGCAGACCACGTGCTTTTTTGCGCGGGCGGCCTTCACGGCGAAGCCCTCCCGAAGCCCGCTGGGGGTTAAGATGGTCACGGCGTCCACATTTTCGTCCGCCAGCAGGTCCTCGTAGCGCGCGTAGGCCCGGACGCCCCACTTTTCGGCAAAGCGCGCCGCGACGGTTTCCGAGGCGTCGAACACGCCCGTAAGGCTTGCGTTGCCCAGCTCCGAAATCGACGCGGCATGTACCCCCGCGATGGCGCCGGCGCCCACGATGGCAAAGCGCAGTTTGTCCATGATCATCCCTCCGATATGAAATCTACTCATTTTAATGAGATTGTACCCGGCGGATCGGCGAAGCGGTAGGGTGATTTTTTTAGCGCCCTGCGGCGCGGGTAAAATTCTTCCGTATGTACGCGGCGGACGGAATCCCGTATACTGAATGCGGCAAGCTGAGAAACGAGGTGTCCGCTTCATGAAATATTCCATTTTTACCGTCATGTCCCCCGCGGCGACGCCGGAGGAGATCGCGAAAAAGCTCAGGCAGTTCGGCTACGATGGGGTCGAGTGGCGCGTCAGGGACAGGGTGGCCGACACGCCGGATCCGCTGCCGCCGCGCGACCAGTGGTACTGGCAGTATAACCGCGCCACGCTGGCGCTGGACGACATTGAGCGCGAGGCGGCCCGGGCGGCTACCCTCTGTGAGGAAAACGGCCTGGAGAAGCTGTCGCTGGCATCCTACCTGATGCCGCGGGAGATCGAGTCCATCGAGCGCCTTTTGAGCGCGGCCAAAGGCAACGGCTTCCGCATGATCAGGCTCTTCCCGGACCGCTACGACGGCACCCGCGCCTATCCCGAACTCTTCGGCGAGGTCCGCTCCGCCATGAAGGAAGTGGAGCTTCTGGCCAAGGCCTACGGCGTGGAGGTGAACCTGGAAATCCATATGGACACCATCATCCCCAGCGCCAGCGCGGCCTGCCGGCTGATCGAGGGGCTGGACGAGGCGCTCATCGGCGTGGTCTATGACGCGGGCAACATGGTGTACGAGGGGTACGAGCAGTACCAGTTCGGCCTCGAGCTGCTGGGCCGGCACGTCCACCACGTGCACATCAAGGACGCCCGCCAGGAAGCGCTGCCCGGAGGCGGCTACCAGGCGAGGTTCTGCCCCATCGGCGAAGGCCAGGTGCGCTTTGACAGGCTCTTCGCGGCGCTGAAAAAGCAGGGGTACGACGGCTTCTTCTCCTTTGAGGATTTCTCCGACAAGTATCCGGACGATGAAAAGCTGACGCGCAACCTCGTCTACATCCGCGCCCTGTGGGGGAATTGATCCGATTGCGGGAATCGAAAAAAGGCCGCGCGGTCTTTTTGAGAAATAGGAAAGTGGGGTGCCCAGGAATGAAGAGACTCGTTTCCGTCCTGATGGTGGCGGCGCTGCTCGCGACGTCCTCCGTCGCCATGGCAGAGCCCGTAAAACTGGTGTTCTGGGATATGATCTGGGGTTCGGCGGGCGTGTACGACAAGGCCGGCCAGGCGCTGGTGGACGAGTTCAACCAGTCCCAGAGCGACATCCAGGTGGAGTACCAGTCCGTGCCGTGGGACAACTACTACCAGGTGTTCCTGACCGCCATCACCTCCGGCTCCGGCCCGGACGTGGCCACCGCCGGCTCTCAGACGCCGATGCAGTTCGCCTCCATGAACGAGATTCAGCCGCTGGACGGCCTGCTCGAAAAGTGGAAGAGCGAGAACGACCCCATTCTGGATGACTTCCTGCCCGGCTTTCTGGAGACGAACCTGCTGGACGGCAAGACCATTGCGCTGCCCTGGAACGCGGATACCCGCGTGTTCACTTACCGCACGGACCTGTTCGAGCAGGCGGGCATCACCGAGCTGCCCACCGATTGGGACAGCCTGCGAGAGGTGCTGCGCAAGCTGAAGGCCGCCTTCCCCGACACCATCCCGCTGGTGAGCGCGGGCGATTCCGGCGGCTCCCAGAACCTGATGATGTGGCTGACCATCGCCAATAACGTCGGCCCCATCACGGAGGACTTCAAGTCCAACATGACCGCGCCCCAGATGCGCGAGTGCCTGGAATTCATGGCGTCGCTGATGGACGAGGGCCTGATCCCCGAGGCCACCGTCAGCTACAAGACCGCCGACGCCGACCGGCTCTTCATGTCCGGCTCCGCGGCCATCATCTACGGCGGCCCCAACAAGCTCTACTGGAGCGAGGATACCATTAAGGACAAGATCGCCGTCCTCGATCCCATGAAGGGACCCTCCGCCGAGAAGGCGCAGACCGTGTACTGGGCCAACAGCATCGCCTCCTACACGAAGAACCATCCCGAGGAGGCCCAGACCTTCATCGAATGGTGGATCAAGCACTCGATCAAGCTCTACACCGACGGTCAGGTGGGCAAGGTGCCGGTGATGCAGTCCCAGCTGGAGGATCCGTTCTTCTCCGAGAGCGTGCTGGACCGCGCGCTGACCGAGAAGGTCGCGCCCACCTTCGTTCACGCCACGTTCCCCGTCAAGAACTTCTATCCGGCCTTCGGCCAGATCAACGGCGAGCGCTACCTGAGCGCCGCGCTGCAGGAAGTGCTGACCGGCCGCCGCGACTTTGACGCCATCCTGGCGGAACAGGACGCGAACGTCGCCGGCGCGCTGGAGCTGCAGCAGCAGTAAGCCCGTCCCCGGTTTACCAATATGGCGCGGGGCGCTCCGGGAGCGCCCCGCCCTCTTCCGGGAGGAATCTCCATGCAAACGCGGGCCAGGCGGCGCTTTGGCGCCCGGCGGCTGGGATACCTGATGCTGGTCCCGGCGCTGATCATGATCCTTTTGACGCAGATCTACCCCTTCCTCTACGGCGTTTTGATGAGCCTGACCAACTACAACCTGCTCAAGCCTCAGGCCATCCGCTTTGTCGGGCTTGAGAACTTCGTGAAGATCTTTACTTCCGACAGGAATTTCACGTCGACGCTGGGCTTCACATTCGCTTACGCGCTCAGCATCGTCCTCTTCAGCTATATCGTGGGTCTTTTTACCGCGACGCTGCTCAACAAAAACCTGCGCGGCCGCGCGGCCTATCGGACGGTGATCCTCCTGCCCTGGGTGATCGCGCCGATGGTCATGGCCACCAACTGGCTGTGGCTTCTCAATGACCAGTTCGGCCTGATCAATCGCGTTTTGATGCAGCTGGGCATCGTGCGGGAGCCGATCCTCTTCCTCGCGTCCAAGGACATGGCGCGGTCCTCGGTGATCCTCGTGGGCACCTGGAAAAATATCCCCTTTATGACGATTACGCTTCTGGCCGGCATGCAGTCCATCGGCACGGATCTGTACGAAGCCGCCCGCATCGACGGCGCCGGCGGCTTTAAGGCCTTCTGGCACATCACGCTGCCGATGATCCGGCCGGTGGCGGTGGTTTCCACAACGCTGCTTCTCATCTGGGCGTTCAACGGCTTTGAAAACGTGTACCTGCTCACCGAGGGCGGGCCTTCCAGCGCCACCATGCTGATGTCGATTTACGCCTACAACACCGCGTTTTTGCGCTCGCAGATGGGCTACGCCTCCGCGCTGTCGGTGGTGATGCTGGGCTTCATGATGGCCCTGAGCCTCATCTACCAGCGGATGAACCGGAATCTGACGTAAGGGGGGACGCACATGCTGAGGCTGAGGGCGCATTTGGGCCGCGGGGCGAGCTACGCGCTGATACTTCTGTTCTGCTTTCTGTTCGCGCTGCCGGTTCTTTCGATGCTGGGCACGTCGCTGAAGACTTCCAGCGACGCGCTGAGCACGGTGTCGCTGTTTCCCGCGCCGGGGCACGTCTTCTTGGGCAACTTCGCGCAGGTGATGCGGGATTCCTCCTTTGAAAGAAACCTCTGGAACAGCTTTGTCGTCTCCGTCGCCTCGACGTTTGCGTCGGTGGCGGTGGCTTCTCTGGCGGGCTACGCGGTGTCCCGGTTCAAGGGCTGGGCGTTTACGGCGTTCATCGTGCTGCTGCTCCTGCTTCAGATGCTGCCCAGCATGCTGGTGATGGTGCCGATCTTCCTGATCTATAAGGGCCTTGGCATCAACAATACGCTCTTTGGGCTGATCGTCTGCTATGCCACCTCGTCGCTGGCGTTTTGCATCTGGATGCTCAAGGGGTTCTTCGACTCCGTGCCCTTCGAGGTGGAGGAGTCCGCGATGATCGACGGGTGCAGCCAGTTTTCCTCGTTCGTGCGCATCATCCTGCCCATCTCCACGCCGGGCCTGGCGACGGTGGCCATCTTCTCCTTTGTGCGGGCATGGAACGAGTACGTGATGGCGCGCATCCTGATCCAGTCCGACGAGCTCAAGACCATCAACCTGGGCCTGCAGAAATTTGTGCAGGAGTTCCAGGTGGACTGGTCGCTGCTCTCGGCGGGGGCGGTGATCGCCACGGTGCCCACGGTCCTGTTTTTGCTGTTCGCCCAGAAATATCTGGTGCAGGGATTGACTTCCGGCGCCATAAAGGGATAATTGAAGGAGGGCTTTCGCATGAAGGCGCTGATTTTGAGGGGAATCGAACAGGTGGAGATGGCGGACCTGCCGGTCCCGGCCATCCAGCCGGATCAGGTGCTGGTCCGCAACCGGGTCTGCGCCGTGTGCAACGCCACCGATACCAAGATGTATCGCGGCAAGCACGCGCTGGTCACGTTTCCCTCGGTCTTTGGGCACGAGGGCGCGGGCGTGGTGGAGGCCGTGGGTTCGGCCGTGACGCGCGTGCGCCCCGGCGACCGGGTGCTGGGCGCGGGCTACCCCGCGTCGGAGGGCCTCGGCTCCTTCTGGGGCCAATACAGCGAGTACGGCGTGGCCCGGGAGGATGAGACTGTGCCGGTTCCCGAGGGCGTGCCGCTGGACCACGCGGCGCTCTCCCATATGCTGGGAGAGGCGCTGAACGCGCTTCGGATCGCGCGCATTCAGCCGGGCGAGCACATCGTGATCATCGGCTGCGGCGCGGTGGGGCTGAGCCTGCTGACCGTCGTTCAGCACGCCTATCCCGCGTCGATCACCATGATGGACATCTCCGATGAAAAGCTGGCGCTGGCAAAGTCGCTTGGGGCGACCCACACCGTCAACACCTTCCGGGAGGACGCGGCCGCGCGCCTCGCGGAGACCACCGGTGGCGAGGGCGTAAACGTGCTCTTTGAGGCGGTGGGTTCGCCCAAGACCTACGACCTGGCGTACGAGCTCGTCAACCGCGGCGGGCTGATCATCCCCTTCGGCATGATCGAGGGCACGCTGGAACTGCCCTTCCGCAAGCTTTACGCCAAACAGCTGCAGCTGCGCTTTGTTCGCTCCGCGGGCGACCGCGGCCCGGAGAACAAGCGCCTGGTGCTGGGCATGATGCAGCGGGGGCTGATCCGCCCGGACCGGCTGATCACGGCGCGCTTCCCGCTGGCGGCCTTTGACGAGGCGGCCCGGTCCATCATGGCCGGCGGGCAGGTCCGTGTACTGATGGACATTTGATACGGGAGGCGTTCCATGCGCAGATGGCTCAAGGTTGTCCTGGACAAGACAATTCTGGCCATGCGGCGCCAAAACCTGGAGGCGCGCACCATCTGGATCATGCTGGTGACCACGGTGATCCCCATCCTGATCATCGGCGTGGGGGCCTTCGTCGGCGCGCGCCACGTGTTTGAGCGCAACACCTACAACAGCATCCAAAAGAGCATCGACCTTTACGGCATGCTGCTGGACAACCAGTTGGCCCAGTACGCGCAGATCGGCGACGAGCTGGCCGCGAACCTGGAGACCATCAACCTGGTGGCCAACCGCCATGCGAAAACCAGCGCCCAGTACGCCCGCATCAACAACTATTACCAGTACATCGAGAAGCTGTTCACACGTCACATGATCACCGTGGAGATCGTGGCGGAGGACGGCTTCGTCCTCTTCAGGCCCTACCAGTTTACCGGCCCGGACGTGGCGGGGAGCGCTTGCCTCCGCCGCGCCTTCGCCGCTTCGGAGCGGCGCACCTGGTTTGGCGCCTTGGCCGCGGAGAACACCTCCGCCTATTCGCGCCCGCCGGAATCCATGTCCGACGCGGAGGTGATGCTCTCCACCAAAATCCGCTCGCTGACGGGCCGGCACGTGGGGCTGGTGAACCTGGTCGTCAGCGGCTCCATGCTCAGCGACATCCTGAAGGAAGCCATGGCCTACGAGAGCGATGCCTCCTTCCCCTTCAACGTGCGCTCGATCTTCATCGTGGACGACATGAATCGCGTGGTATCCGGCGAGGGGTTGACGCCCGGCGCCCAGGTGGAGCCGCAGCTGGCCGCCATGCTGACAAGCGCGGGCACCGGGCGCATCCGGGAAGCCGATACCGGCCGGGAGACGCTGGTGTTCCACGCAGCCTCCCGCCAGTCGGGCTTTCGCGTGGTGTCCACCATCGACTACGCCGACTTCATGCGGGACATCAACGCCCTGCAAAGGCGCATCATATGGCTGGTGCTGGCCTGCGAATTGATCGCCGCCGCCATCTGGTGGCTGCACGCGCTGAGCATCAAGCGCCCCATCGGCCGCATTGTGCGCGCGATGAAGCACATGGAGGCCAAGGAACTGGGCGCGCGGGTGACGGACGGCGGGCGGGACGAGCTGAACTACCTGGCCGAGAGCTTCAACGCCATGGCCGCGCAGATTCAGAACCTGGTGGAGGAGACGCGGCGCATCGAATCCTCCAAGCGGGAGGCCGAGATGCGCGCGCTGGAGGCGCAGATCAACCCCCACTTCCTCTACAACACGCTGGACATGATCAGCTGGATGGCCTTTCAGTCCAAGACCGACGAGATCCGCCGGATGATCGGTGCGCTTTCGAACTTCTTCCGGCTCAGCCTCAACCGCGGACGCCGTACCTACCGGGTGCAGGACGAGCTGGACCACGTTAAGGCGTACCTCGACATCCAACGCGAGCGGTTTCAGGCGAAGGAGCGCTTCTCCCTGTGCGTCGAGGCGGACGAGGAAGCCCGCGGCATGCGCGTGATCAAGATCCTGCTGCAGCCGCTGGTGGAAAACGCCATCACCCACGGCCTTATGAAGAAGCCGGGCGTGGGCAGCCTGACCATCGGGGCGAAGGTCGAGGGCGAACGGCTGATGCTCTGGGTGGAGGACGACGGCGTGGGCCTCGAAAAGGCGGCGGGGGACCACAGCTTCCATTCCGGCTACGGGCTGAGAAGCGTTGAGGAGCGCATCCGGCAGTACTATGGCGAGGCGGGTTCGCTCAGCGTCACCCAGCGGCCGGAGGGCGGCGTGCGCGCGCTGATCATCCTGCCGGCCGTCAAGTGGGAGGAGAGGGATCGGAATGTGCAAAATCCTGTTGGCGGATGACGAATACTACATCCTCAGCGGGCTGACGCGGCTGATCGAGGAAAACTTTCCCTCCGCCGGCGTCTACGCCTATTCCAGCGGCCTCGACGCCATGGAGGCGCTCAGCCGTGTGAATCCGGACATCATCGTATCGGACATCCGCATGGGCGAATTCAGCGGCTTGGACTTCATCCAGGGCGTGCGCCGGCTTTACCCGGATACGCAGGTGATGATCATCAGCGGCTACAATGACTTTGACTACGCCCGCCGCGCCATCGAGCTGGGCGTGGCGCGCTATATTCTGAAGCCCATCTGCCAGGAGCAGATGGTGGAGTTCCTGCGCGAGGCAATGGAGCGCGTTCAGGCGATGAAGGAGCTTCGCGAACGCCAGAAATTTTCACTGGAGGCGGCGCGCCAGCGGGTGGTGGCCGAGGTGCTCGCAAGCGGCGTCGCGGACGCCCGTGCGGACCGGGAGATGCGCATGGCCGGGCTGACGCCGCTGATGGAGGACTACATCGTCGCCAGCCTCAACGTCTACGAATACCAAATGGCCGCGCCCTATGACAACGCCAACCAGATGAAGAACCTGCGCCGCTTCATCGGCGGCAGCGCGGCCCGGGCGATGAAGGAGCTGGACGCCGGCGAGCACCTTTTTGTGGACGCGCTCAGGGGGAACCTGGTGCTCATCGCCCGCTGCGGGACCCGGACGCTGGAGGAGGCGCTCCGGCGCGTGTCGCTGGAGCTTTTTGAAACCTTCTCGCTCCGGTCCGATTTCGTGATCAGCGCGCGCCACAGGGGGGCGGCGGAGCTCTTTGCTGCCTACTGCGAGTCCCAGGGCATTCAGCTGACGGGAGACGCGTTCTCGGTGTTTGATGACGCCGAACTGCGCCTGGTGCGCCAAATCCAGGAGTTGAAGCGGCAGATGGCCGATGCCATCGCCCGGGATACGCCCGCCCAGGTGGGCGCGAAGCTTCAGATGGTGGCGGAGATGCTGGCCCGCGGCTACGACGCCAACGCGATGGCCATCGCCTTCTGCCAGGATTTGATGGGCGTGGCGGGCGCCATAGCCCGGGGGCGGGAGGACGCGCCCGCCGAGGCGGCCGCAAGGCCGCCGGCCGCGCGGGTGTCCGCGCTGCTCCCGGAGATCGAGGCGCTCAAGCGGGAGCTGGCCGAGTATCACGCCCGCTGCGTGCGGCGGCGCGCGGACGACCTGGTGGACGCCACCAAGCGGTTCATTCGGGAAAACCTGGCGGAGACGACCCAGGAGAGCGTCGCCGCCCATGTGGGCGTCAGCGCGATCTACCTGAGCATGCTGTTCAAGGAAGTGACCGGCGAGAACTTCCGGGACTACCTGATCGCCGCCAAGATCGACCGCGCCAAGCGGCTGCTGGCCGAAACCGACGGCAAGGTTTACGAAATCGCGCTTCAGACGGGCTATTCGGACATCAAGTACTTCAGCAAAAACTTCCGAAGGCTGGTGGGCGTATCCCCCAACGAATACCGCGCCGCCGCCAGGAACGGCAAATAGGGCGCGCCGCGAATGCGGCGCGCCCCGGACCGTCAATGAATCCGCCTTCATATTTCAACGGTTCACGGCGGCGCGTGCGCCGGGAA
>JAEZTL010000064.1 GCA_023421395.1 Bacillota bacterium
GCTTCTTCTGTTCCTCGCTGAAGGTTCTCCGAGCTCGTCTTTCTGCCATGGTTTTCTCCTTCCTTCTTTCCCTTGGAAGTATACCATGACCTTATCTTTTCTGTACAGTTTAGTGTAGCCTATCCACTTTTGATTGGGGTATGTTTTCATAAGTTGTGATCTCCATTATTATATGATATAGTTTGGGAAATGGATTGTGAACGGTTCCGATAATTACTATAATTAGTATAGAACAGACCATATATTAAGTCAAATGATGAAGTTTGTAATATATTTGGTTGCCTTGCGCCCTCCTATGTGTCGGTTTCTCAATGGAGACATACTGCAATTAGGCACTATTTGTGTTCATAATGCGGCTATTAGGACGTAAAACACTCTTTTTTATGTTTTGTTTTGGTAAAAATATTCGGTATAGACGATTCTCTTTTCGCTGCCATAGTGCTATACTTCATCCATCGGCAAGATAAGCCCCAAACCGCAAGAAAGGAGGAAAACCAAATGAAGAAATGGGACACATTGACGCTCACTTATGACCGAGAGTTGAAGCATATGAGCGTCTATCTTTTCAATGATGACAGCAAGTATGCGGGGAAACCGGAGGCGGTCAAGCACTACGATTTTGGGCAAACAGGGGAAATGAAGCGAGAACGCCTTGCCGAGGGTCTTTATAGGGTTCCATATAAGGATGGATGGAAAATCACCCTCAATTGCGTGCTAACGCGACCGTTGGACAAAATCATTCACTACTATTCCCGCTATGGAAGGCGCGCAAACGGCATCATCTATAAGAGCATCCCGCACAACCGCAAGGCGTATGGAACCTATCTACTCATCCTACGGTATGCGAAATGGTGTGAAAGGGGGAAGAAGTGGAGCAGGGTAGCCAGCAAGGATATGGAGTTTACGGATTGCGGCGAGAAGGTGGAGTTCAACTACTGGAGTAGCGATACCATCACGATTGACTTTCTCAAATACTATGACCAAGGGAACAGCCAGAAGCCCCATTTCCCGGCCAATACCATCAAAAGCGAACAGGAACTTTGGCACCCGGATTTTCAATAAGGATCAGCGGCAAAGCCGCAAGAAAGAGAGGATACCCATTATGGAAGTCAAGACCACCTTTACCTGGCGGGAGATTATCCGCATTCAGAAGAACGAGATTGGAACTTTCATTGAGAACCGGGAACAGGCGGATTTCTGGTTTGAACTGACTACGAAGGATTTCCCTATCGAGAGGATGAAGAAGGACGGTTCCGGGCCTGTTGAAAAGCGTCTTACCTTCGCGGCAGCCCGCAAGCGATACTTTGAGAAGTTCTTCGATATTGTCAAGGAAGAACGGGAAATGGAGAAGGAAGCTCTCAATATCGTGCAGAATTTTGAGAAGAAGGCGCAGGAACACGGCAAAGCCGCATAGCTTCTCGCGCACTCAAACGCCTATCACTTTTCGCGCAATCCCTAATTATAATCAATCAATAATCGCGTGGCTTAGTCCCGCCTCCCTAATCTCGCTTTGTCTTTCGGTTCATCTACGGGCCTTTTGGAAGGCCCACAAGGCCCGTAGAGCGGTTTCCCTCGTAGGACGGTAGAACGGTAGGATAGCCCGGAAGAACGGCAGACAAACCCTTGTAAGGCGGTAGAATGGTAGGAGGAGCTTGTAGTATGGCAGAACGGATACCCAATGGCTTGACGGCCAAAAAGGGTTCGCGTTATAATGAGAGCGTTGCGAACCCTATGGAGATCAAACGCGAAGGAATGCGCAAACGAGGCGAGAAACGAATAGGGCTACGCAGACAGCGTAAGCATTCCAAAGCGAATCTTGAAAGCTGCACAGGAAATGCACAGAACATGCCATATTCGGCGCTACGTCTGGAGGGCGTTGAAATGGCAAAACACAGGATGCGGATTTGTTTGGGGTATTGTGTAGATGGAACGCCAATTGTGAAGCATATCAGCGGAGACAATGAGTTTGACCTTGCGGATAGGATCGTAAGGGAATACGTCAAGTCTGGGCGAATTGCTGATTTCATTGGAGGCGCGCATACACCCAAAGAGGTTCAAGTTGTTAGCTTCAAGGAATATACCCTAAGCTGGTATAAGACCTACAAGGCCCCCAAGCTCAAGCCAACGACGGCGAGCGGCTATCTCTCCACCTTTGAACACCACCTATTCCCGGCGTGGGGAGAAAGACCGATCAACCGGATCATGACGGGCGATATTCAAGTGTTTTTGAATGAAAGATGCAGTCTTGCTGAAAAGACGTTGAAGGAAATGCTCGTTCTGATCCGGGCCATCTTTAGATCAGCCAAAGAGGATAAGCTGATTCTGGAGAACCCCGCCGAAAGCACCCGGCTTACGATTCCATCCAGCAAAAAGACCGAACGCAAAGCCTTGACACTGGAGGAATTGACAGACATTATCCGTTCGCTGGGTAAGCTGGAGGATGACGATAGGCGGCTTATGAGCTTGCTGATCTTTACAGGTATGCGGCGCGGTGAAGTGCTGGGTTTGCGGTGGGAGGACATTGATCCGGAAGCCGGATGGATCCATGTTGTTCGGAATGCAGTCTATCCGGGCGGAACAAATGACGCGAATGTTGGAACGCCAAAGAGCGACAAGGGAAAGCGCAGTATTCCGCTTGATCCGGTGCTTTGGGAGCTTCTTCAACCGTCAAAGACTTCCGGCTATGTGATCGGCGGCAAAGCGCCCATTACCAAGATGGTGTATGTCCGCACAATGGAACGGATTGAGCGCACAATTGACATGCACGGTGCGACGGCGCATATCTTCCGGCATAGCTATGCGACGATGCTAAACGCGACAGGCGCTTCTCCCAAGACGATTCAAAACATTATCGGTCATGCGGACATAGGAACGACCATGAATCGATATGTGCATAGCGTGAAGGAACATGAGGTGGAGGCAGTCTTGAACGTCAGCCGGAAGTTGGTCGGGTAGGTTTAATGGGACTAAACTTTTTAGTCTGAAACAGTAAAAATATCGTCTGTTTTGTGCAGAAAATCCGCTTCTGGAACGTTGAAGAAGTTCCGGTTAAGCGGTTTCTGTATAAAAACAGTGCGATACACACGAAAAAACAGTGCATCTTCTTTTAAAGATGCACTGTTTTGATGGTAGCGGCGGTCGGATTCGAACCAACGACACTCCGGGTATGAACCGAATGCTCTAGCCAACTGAGCTACGCCGCCATGAAATGCCAATCCCGCGTTCACGAAATTGGCATTTTTTTGTGGTTGCGGGGGTAGGATTTGAACCTACGACCTCCGGGTTATGAGCCCGACGAGCTACCGGACTGCTCTACCCCGCGATGTTGCCGTTTTCTAGGCGGCAAAAAGTATTATATCGCGGTGCGGAGCGTTTGTCAAGCCGTGAACGCAATTCTTTACGCAGCGGGGCGCATCCCGCCGCACTGGGCCGGGCCGGGCGGCGGGCGTCAGGCCTTCGGGTACACCATGAGATAATCGCCCGAGGCCATCAGCGCCGAGGCTTCCTCCACGCTGACGGAGGACGCGCCGCCCAGCGAGTTTGTCCCCTGTATCGGGCCGTACAGGTACATAATCTGCCAGCCTTTTTCAAACCTCACCGCCGTGCACGCGTGGGAATAGAGTCTGCCGTCCAGCATGTAGACCGACAGGAACTCCTTTTCGTCCGTGTAGCCGAAGCTGACGCCGCGCCGCTTGATGTTCTTCTGGTTCATTTCGGAGCGGTAGGGGCCGTTATTCAGGCAGTAGACCGCGAGGAGCTTCAGCCCTTCGAGCCGCGCCGGGTCGAGCCGGGTGAGGTACTCGTCCACGGTGATCGTCTGGCCGTCGGCGATTTCAAGCACGCCGTCCCGGATGGGACGCATGTTCATGTCCGTGATTTTCGGGTCGATCAGAAGAGATTCAACCAGCCAGACCAGCTGGGATCGCAGCTGGTTCAGCTGCCCGATCCGGTTGAGCGCGATATAGCCCGGGTATTCGGAGGGCAGCAGCATCGGCAGCGAGGGCGTGAGGACGCCGAGGCGAACCAGCATGTCCGAAAGTTTGTAGCCTTCAGCCATGGCCCCGGCGGCGGTGACGTCCAGCGCGCCGGCAAAGTCCCCCCGGCGGAGGCAATCCGAAAAATGGACGACCGCGTCCTCGGGCGCGTCGAAGAACACCGCCTCCGACAAACCGGCGGCCGGCGCGTAGGAGAGCGCCACCGGAACGGACTGGCCCACGTCCGTCAGTTCACAGGACAGCGCCGACGGGTCCTGCTGCGCCACCAGAAGCGGCACCCGAAAGACGAAACGGCCCGGGAGCACCACCAGCGGCTCCAGCTGATCCGCATCAAACTCGGCCGAAGCGTCGTAGGCGTACTTGCCCTGATAGGTGAGCCGCGCCGAAAGGTCCGACAGCGGCACGCTTTGCGTGGAAAACGTCTGCGCCGTCAGATCCAGGACGATCCACGCATGGGTGGCGCTGGTTTCGCCGTTCCATTCGGTCACGACCTGCGCGCCGCGCAGCGTGACGACAACTTCCCCGATATTCAGCGCTTTCCCGAAGCCCGCCGGCTCCGCCAGCGCCGAGGGGGCCGCGAGGGCCAGAAGGAGTACGAGGCAGATCAGTCTTTTCAAGCCGTTTCACTCCCCGCATATGAAATTCCATGCGCACAATAACAAAAATTTCATATTTTGTCAACAAAAAAAGCGGCGCGCCGCCCGGCGAACCGCGGGAAAAGGGCGCGTCAGCCGGGGAGGCCGCGGAGAAAGCCCAAGAGGTTATCCCGGTCGCTGACGGTGACGAAGGGGCGGTTGATCAGCGTGAAGCAGGCGGCGGCGATGGCCGCGCCGAAGGGGATGATGTCGGCGCGCTCCGGGATCAGCCCGGGGATGCCCAGGCGCGCTTCCTGGGTCATGCCGGTCAGGCGCGTCAGCCACGCGGAGGCGGCGGCGGCGGTCAGGCGGAAGTCCTGCACGCTGGCGGCGTCATAGCGGTCCAGTTTTTGCTCCATGGCGGCCAGCGCGGTGAAGGTGCCGCCCACGGCCACCCAGCCGTCGGCGGGCGGGAATCTGAGCGCCGTTTGCGCGGCGTTCGTCAGCGCCGCCCGCGCGATGCCCAGAAGCTTTTTGGGGTCGCGCTCACCGCCGGCGATGGCCTTCAGACGCACCGCGCCCATCTGCGCCGAAGCGGCGGCCAGCACGCGGCCGTTCTCGCCGGTCATGAATTCGGTGGAGCCGCCGCCGATGTCGATGACGCCGGCGCTGCCCGCGGGCGCCGCGCCCGCGTAGGCCAGGCGCGCTTCCTCTTCGCCGGAGAGCACGGCGAGCGCCACGCCCATCCGGGCGGCGCCGTCGATCAGCGTCCGGCTGTTTTTAAACCCGTCCCGCATGGCGCTGGTGCCAAAACCCGCGATTTTTCCCGCGCCCAGCGCGCGGGCCTCGTTCGCCAGGCGGCCGATGGCCGAGAGCGTCCGCGTCATGGCCGCTTCGGCCAGAACGCCGTCCGTCAGGCCCTCCAGCAGGCGCGTGACCACGCGGCCGGTATAAATTGGAAAAAGCTGGCCGCCGGAACGCCCGGCGACCAGCAGTCGAACCGAATTGGAGCCCACGTCGATCGCGGCGACGCGGTCAGTTTCCGCCTGAGACAAAGCGCACCTCGTTTTTCTTTAGAAGGCCCAGCTGATCCCGCGCCACGCGCTCCACGTATTCGCTGGTCTTGGCGAAGGCGATCTTGCGCTCCAGCGCGGCGTTTTCATCCAGCGCCTGGGTTTTTTCGGCTTCCAGCGCCGAGATGTGCTGCGCCTGGGTGTTCAAATATTGACCCTGGCTGATGTACACGCCGCCAAAGACCATCGCCAGCACGGCCATCATCAGAAGCCAGAAGCGGGGCTTGACCGTCTTTTTTCTGGACACGAAACACACAGCCTTTCTCGAAGCAGTTCTTACAATATTCTGCGCCGAGCGCGGGAATCCTCCCTCAACGAAAAATTTTCCGGAAGATTTTTGAACCCGCCATCCGCCGGAGCCGCCGCCACAGAAAGACCAGCGGCCGCACGAGCATCAGCTTTAAAAGCGGCCGGACCGTCAGCGCGTAGAGCACCGCCCCGGAGGCCGCGCCCATCAGCGCGTACATCCGGAAGTCCAGGTAATTGACCCGGAGCCACACCGCCGCCAGCAACACGGCCGAGGTCAGCGAGAACGCGCAGTCCACCGCCAGCGTCAGGATTTTTCCCGCGGAAAGCAGCCTTCGCACCGCCGCCACCATGTCAAAAAGGAGCCCCGCCATAAGGCCCGCGTACATCATCCCCAAAAAGGCCTGGGGCTGGCCCACCGTGTAAAACAGCATTACTTGAACAGGCGGCTCAGCCCGCCCTTACTTCGGGTGGCGCGCTCGTCGTACTCCAGCGCGTCGATCTGTCCCTCCACCAGCAGCTGCCCTTCCTCCAGGTTCAGCTTGGAGATGTGCAGCGCGCTGCCCACCAGCGTCATCGCGCCGGCGGAGGTATTCAGAACGATCATTACGTCGTTAAAGCTGTCTACGTCCGTCACGCCGGTGACCGTGGCGCGGCTGCGTGCGTCGAGGACCAGCGTGTGGGGCCGCTCGGCGGGGTTTCCGTCGCTCTTCACGTCTATCGCCTCCCGCACCAGCTTATTCGGGCGGGGGCCTCAAAATGCCCGGCATATGGTATAATATGGCGGGAGGTGGGCCGATGGGCGTTCACGAGGGGCACCGGGCGCGGCTGAAGCGGCGCTTTGAAGCCGAGGGACTGGACGGCTTTCAGCCCCACGAGGCGCTGGAGCTCATCCTGTTCCAAACGGTGGCGCGGCGGGACGTGAACCCGCTGGCCCACGAGCTCATTGACCGCTTTGGTTCGCTGCATGGCGTGCTGAGCGCGGGCGAGGACGCGCTGAACGCCCATCCGGGGGTCGGCGCGCGCACGGCGGCGCTGCTTTCTTTCTTGCCGGCGTTCTTTGAGGCCTGCCGCGCCCAGGGGCCTGAGGACGCGCCGGTTCTGAAAAACCTCTCCGCCGCCCGCGCCTACTGCGGCCGTCTGATCAAAATGGACGCCGGAGACCGGCTCTGGCTGATGCACCTGGGCGCGGGCGGTTCGCTGCTCCTGACCGAAAGCCTTCCCGCCCCCGGCGGTTATCCCCGGGCGCGGGAGGTGGTGGAGCGGGCGCTCAAAAGCCGCGCCCAGGCGCTGGTGGTGGCCGCCGCCAGGGCGGGCGCGGCCGCCGCTCCCGGCGACAGGAATTTCGCCGGGGCGCTCGGCGAGCTGCTTTCGATGATCGGCGTGACGCTGGTGGACGGTCTTCTGCTGGACGGCGACCGCTTTACGAGCTTCCGCCGCCAGGGCTATCTCGCCGCGCCCCTTCGGGAGGATCGTTCCGCGCCTCGCCTGATGGAGACGCGCTGGCTGTGGGATGGGGAGGAAGCCGGGAAAGCCCCCGGGGAGACGCCGGGGCCGCTGTCCCCGGACCCTATCCGGCCGCGGTGAATCCCCTGAACCCCGCGCAGAAGGGGAAAGAAATAAGCCGCTGCCCGAATGCCCTCTACCGAGGGTGCCGCCCGAACCCGCGCTGAGCGCAAATGATAAAAAGGAAGGACGCGTTCCGGCCAAGCGCGTCCGTATTCGTTTTTTTACATTCTTTTTACGGCTGGACGGCTTGCTTTTTGGCACCATATTGGGTAAACTTAAGCATGCGGTTAGCACTCGATTTAAATGAGTGCTAACAAACAGAGAAGCATTTCAGGAGGCGTGTACATGAAGATCAATCCATTGGGTGACCGCATCGTGATGAAGAATCTTGAAGCGGAAGAGACCACCAAAGGCGGCATTCTGCTGACCAACTCGGCCAAGGAAAAGCCGCAGATGGCCGAAGTCCTGGCGGTGGGCCCGGGCGGCAACGTGGACGGCAAGGAAATCACGATGCATGTGAAGGCCGGCCAGAAGGTGATCTACTCCAAGTATGCCGGCACCGAAGTCAAGCTGGACGGGGAAGAGTTCATCCTCGTCCGCCAGAGCGACGTTCTGGCAGTCGTCGAATAACAACATATAACAACCGGGAGGGTACACGAACATGGCAAAGCAGATCAAGTATGGCGAAGAAGCCCGCCGCGCGCTGGAAAAAGGCATCAACGCGCTGGCCGATACCGTTAAGATTACGCTGGGGCCCAAGGGCCGGAACGTGGTGCTGGACAAGAAGTTCGGCGCTCCGCTGATCACCAATGACGGCGTGACCATCGCCAAGGACATCGAACTGGAAGATCCATTTGAGAACATGGGCGCGCAGCTGGTGAAGGAAGTCGCCACCAAGACCAACGACGTGGCCGGCGACGGCACCACCACCGCGACGCTTTTGGCCCAGGCCATCGTGCGCGAAGGCCTGAAGAACGTGGCCGCCGGCGCCAACCCGATGGTCATCAAGCGCGGCATCGAGCAGGCCACCGAGGCCGCCGTGAAGGCGCTCAGCGACATTTCCAAGCCCGTGGAGAACAAGCAGTCCATCGCGCAGGTCGCCTCCATTTCCTCCAGCGACGCCGAAATCGGCGATCTGATCGCCGACGCGATGGAGAAGGTGGGCAAGGACGGCGTCATCACCGTCGAGGAGTCCAAGACCCTCAAGACCGAGCTGACGCTGGTCGAGGGCATGCAGTTTGACCGCGGCTACGCGTCCGCCTACATGGTCTCCGACTCCGAGCGCATGGAGGCCGTGCTGGACAACCCGGCCATCCTGATCACCGACAAGAAGATTTCCAACATTCAGGAACTGCTGCCCCTGCTCGAGCAGGTGGTGCAGAGTGGCAAAAAGCTGCTCATCATCGCCGAAGAGGTCGAGGGCGAGGCGCTGGCCACGCTGGTGCTCAACAAGCTCCGCGGCACCTTCAACTGCGTCGCGGTCAAGGCGCCGGGCTTCGGCGACCGCCGCAAGGCCATGCTGCAGGACATCGCGATCCTGACGGGCGGCCAGGTCATCACCGAGGAGCTGGGCCTCGAGCTCAAGACCGCCACCATGGACATGCTGGGCAGCGCCCGCCAGGTCAAGGTGGATAAGGAAAACACCATCATCGTCGAGGGCGCGGGCGACCCGTCCGAGATCAAGGCGCGCATCAATTCCATCCGCGTCCAGATCGGCGACACCACCAGCGACTACGACAAGGAAAAGCTGCAGGAGCGCCTGGCGAAGCTCGCCGGCGGCGTCGCGGTGATCAAGGTCGGCGCGGCCACCGAGATCGAGATGAAGGAGCGCAAGCTGCGCATCGAGGACGCGCTCAACGCCACCCGCGCGGC
>JAEZTL010000011.1 GCA_023421395.1 Bacillota bacterium
GTAAACGTGCTGGCGATGGGTGCGTTCTACGTGGCGCCGCAGATGGGGATCGAGATTGCGGAGGCGTACCTTGGGAACGAACTGGGGAGCGGGTACGAGTGGTGGCCGAACTTCTACGAGTTTCACAGGCTGGCGATCGACGAGCTGGAGGCGTTCGACTACGAGGAATACAAGAAGAACGGGTTCAGGATGAAGCACCTGGGGGACTTCCCGCTGAAGCTGGAGAAGAAGCCGGAATGCTGCTAGCGCGGCGCGCCGGGGCGTAAAAGGAATCGAGGGCGGCCGGCCGGCGGACCGGCCGCCCTCGCGCGCCGGGGAGGGGAAGCGCCGTTTCTTAAGGCTGTTTGCCGATGGAGGCCAGGATGCCGCCGTCCACGTAGAGAATATGTCCGTTGACGAAGTTGGAGGCGTCCGAGGCCAAAAACACCGCCGGGCCCATCAGGTCCTCCACGCGGCCCCAGCGGGCGGCAGGGGTCTTGGCGATGATGAATTGATCGAAGGGATGCCTCGTTCCATCCGGCTGCCTCGTCCGGAGCGGCGCGGTCTGCGGCGTTTCGATGTAGCCGGGGCCGATGCCGTTGCACTGGATGTTTCTGTCGCCGTACTCGGCGCAGATGTTCTTCGTCAGCATCTTGAGGCCGCCCTTGGCCGCCGCGTAGGCGGAAACCGTCTCGCGGCCGAGTTCCGACATCATCGAGCAGATGTTGATGATCTTGCCGTGCCCCTTTTTGATCATGCCGGGCAGCACGGCCTTCGCCATGAGAAACGCGGCGGTCAGATCCACGTCGATCACCCTGCGGAAGTCCTCCGCGCTCATTTCGAGCATCGGCACGCGGCTGATGATGCCGGCATTGTTGACCAGGATGTCGACGACGCCCAGATCCGCCTCAATCCGCGGGATCACCTCCCGGATGGCGGCCTCGTCCGTCACGTCGAACACGTAGCCGCGGGCGGGAATGCCGTCGTCTTCATAGGCCTGCATCGCCTCGTCCACCGTCTCCCGCCGGGAGGCGTTGAAGGCGATGGCCGCGCCCGCCTGCCACAGCGCCTTGGCGATGGCGTAGCCGATGCCGTAGCAGCCGCCGGTGACCAGCGCCACCTTTCCGTCCAGCCGGAACATGCCCTGATCCATGCCGTTTCCTCCTATCGCAGCGACGCGGCAGGGACGGCGTCCATGTCGTCGAAAGCCTGATTCTCGCCGCACATGCCCCAGATGAAGGCGTAACGCCGGGTGCCCACGCCGGAGTGGATGCTCCAGGAGGGGGAAATAACCGCCTGCTCGTTATGCATCACGATGTGGCGGGTTTCGCCCGGCTCACCCATCAGGTGGAAGACAAGGCCGTCCGGCCCCATGTCGAAATAGAGGTAGACCTCCATGCGCCGCTCGTGAATGTGACAGGGCATGGTGTTCCAGTTATTGCCCTCCTCCAGCGACGTCAGCCCCATGCACAATTGGCAGCTCTCCATCACGTCCGGATGAAAATACTGGTAAATTGTGCGGCGGTTGCAATTTTCCGCGGCGCCCAGCGGGCGCTTGGCGGCTTTTTCAATGTCCACCTTCACGGTGGGGCAGGTTTTGTGGGCGGGGCAGGTGTTCAGGTAAAATTTGGCGGGATTCCTGGGGTCGGCGCTCTCCATGGCGATGGTCTTCGCGCCCATGCCCACGTACAGGCCATCCTGGTTTTTCAGGGCGTAGGCCTTGCCGTCCACGGTGACGACGCCCTCGCCGCCGATGTTGATCACGCCCATCTCCCGGCGCTCCAGAAAGGACTGGCTGGCCATTTCACGGCTGCCCGTCAGCGCCACCGGGCCGCTTACGGGCATCACGCCGCCGGCGATGATCCGGTCGAAATGGCTGTATGTCAGAAGCGCCTCGTCCGGCGCAAATACGGTGTCGATCAGGTAGCTCTCCCGCAGGCGGTCGGTGGTGTAGTGCCTGGCGTCTTCGGGGTGGCTGGGGTAGCGTACCGTCAATTTCATGATTTTCCTCCTTTTCGCAGCATGCGTTTCGTTTGAATGGATTGTATCACACTTCCGTGCCGTAGACCAGCCACTGGGTCAGCGCGGGGAAGGCGGAGGGGTCCGCCGACTTGGCCAGCCGCTCCAGCCGCATCCAGGTCACGGTATGTTCTCCGATGTCCACGGCCTGCGCTTCCCCGCTGCGCCGGAGCGCGAAAGGAATCTCGGCCCCGTCTGACAGGACCACCGTTCCCCGCGTCCAGTACGCGTCGTGGGGAAAGTCAGCCCGGAGCACCAGCGCCATGCCGTCCACGCGCACCGGCCTGCCAAACTCAAGGAGACACCACGCATCGTCCCGGACGCCGATGCCCCAGGATTGATAGGGCCATTCGCCGTGAAAGGCGTTCATCGTACAGCCGTCGATCGCGTTCCGCGCGGCGAACACCGCCTCGTTGCGCGTTTCCACGTTGGCGCTGGCGTGGGGGTATGCGCCCGCTTTTTCGCGCTGATCCAGCGGGTTCAGCGCCAAGTTGCGCCGCCGGGCCAGTTCCGCCGGTTCCGGGAGCCAGGCGCGCATCAGGTGCCGTGGCCCTGAAAACGCCTGCGGCGGGTACGCAAGGCGCGCGTCGCCTTGGGGGATGCGGTATTCAAATCCGCCCTTCGGCAGGTAGAGAAGCGCCGGGTCCACCGATTGGTCCGCCTGAACCCAGAGAAAGCCTTTTTCCGCCGTAATTCGAAGCCGCGCGCCGGGCGTGTATTCGCCGTCTTTCGCCATCTGCGCCAGGCGGGGATGCGCCGCCCGCTGGAGGACTTCGCCCGTGATATCGAGAAGTGCAAGCTCAATCATGGGATTCTCCCCCTTTTTGCGCCTTTTCGTGGAGCCAGAACATGGGGTCGGCGCTCCGGAGTTTTGCCAGCGCTTCCACGAAGAAGTAGTCGCCGTAGGTGATGTTGACATGCCGGCCCGCACCGTCGTCGTGGTAGGCGGCGGTGCACTTGGTCAGGACGCCGCGGGAAGCGTCCGACCAGTCCGCGCTCAGGCGGTCCATCCCGGTGAGGAGTTTCAGCGCGCAGTCCCGGTATTGGCTCTTTCCGGTCAGTTTGACAAGCTCCAGGAACGCGCAGGCGGCGATGGCGCCGGCGATGTTGTCGATGCGCTCCTCGCCGGGGGGCTGCATAAAATCGCAGTCCGTCAGCCCGTCGGGGCGAATGTGGGCGGCGAAGTAGCCGGCCACCCGCTCCGCCGCGTCGAGGCATTCCGGCCATCCCGTGGCCATATGGCCCAGCGTGAAGCCGTAAAGCGCCCAGGCCTGCCCCCGGGACCAGCTGGATCCTCTGGCGTAGCCCTGACCGGCGGGGGCGTCCAGCACCGCGCCGGTGACGGGATCAAAGATCACGATGTGGTTGCAGGAGCCGTCTTCCCGGAGGAAGTGGCGGATGGTGGTCTCCGTCTGAATGCGCGCGAGGGCGGAAAAGCGGGGGTCGCCCGTCTCCGCCGTCGCCCAGTAGAGCAGCGGCAGGTTCATCAGGCAGTCAATGATCGCCCAGCCCTCCCGGCCCGGCTGCCCCCAGGCGCGGATGAAGCCCGACGGGTTGAATCGGCCCGCCAGGATCGTGGCGGCGTGCAGCACATGCACCCGGGCCATGGATTCGCCGGTGAGAAGCGCGTCCGCGCCCTCGGACAGAAGGTACATGAAGCCCACGTCGTGGTTGAGCCGCGTGAAGGCGTCAAGCTCCGCTTCCAGCCGCTTCTGTACCCGCCGCGCCTCCGTGCAAAAGATTTCTTCGCCCGTGGCCGCGTAAAGCTGCCACATCAGCGCGGGCCAGAAGCCGTTGGTCCACCAGCCGTCGCCGTCAAAGGGCGGGCCCTGCCAGGCGCAGCCCTCGCCGCGGTAGGGAATAATGTCCTGCTCCGCCGCGACGGCGGCCGAGCGGCGGAACTTCGCCACGGCCTTTTGAAAGGTATCATCGGCCCATTGCCGCATGAAGATCCTCCTCTCCGGGCGCGTCCCGCCATTTTTCGCGCCCGTTCGTCACCGCGCCCAGCACGGCGCAGGCCAGCACCGTCTCCCCCGGAGGGATGGAGGCGTGCAGCGTTGGGATGGCGGTGCGCGGGTACAGAAGATTGGTGTTGGGCTCGACGGCGAGCACTTCGCCCCGGTTGTAGCCGGAGAAGGCGATGAGGCCGCTGAGCCCCCAGGGCCCTTCGGCCACCGCGAAATCCGGACCGGACTGCGCGGCGAGCCGGGCGTTTTCCGCCTCCCGGCGGATGGCATAGGCGCCCTCCGCCGCCAGGAGGGACCGGTCGCTCGCGATGCGGTGTACGCGGATGTGCCACTCGCCCACGGGGTAGAGCGTGGTGTCCACCGTTACGCCCGTGAAGGGACGCCAGAGGAAGCGCACCCGCCGTTCCGTCAGGTCGAAGGACTCCACGCCGTAGCGGCAGTGCCACATCCTTCCGTTTTCCGAAAAGGCCAGCATGCTGTCGTAGGCGCCCCGCGCGAGCAGCGTTGAGGACTTGGGCACGCTGAAGGCGAACGCGGTGGAGTAGCAGAACTTTTCGTACTTGGAATCGTCATGGGCATGGCCCTCGCCATGGTTGCCCGCCTCGAAGGCCTGCACATGGCTGCCGTCCGGCGCGGAGGTGATCAGAAGCCGCGCGTGGGGCTCCGGGAAGTGGGCCGTATGCCCTTCGAAGGGAGTTTCCGCCGCCCGCCAGAAGGGGTGTTCCTCCGGCAGCGCCAGTACGCAGAAGGCCTTCATCGCCCAATAGGGGGAGCCGGGGGCGTTGTAGCCCTCGCTCATGATGAGATTGGGGTAGCCGTAGCCGATGGTCAGCACTCCGTCCCGGGTGAAGATCGGGCGCTTGAACCACGACCGCAGGTTGTTCAGCAGGATGTGCTTCATCACGCCATAATCTACGCCCGGCGCTTCCTGCCCGGAAAGCGCCAGCATCGCGAAGAACGCGCTTTCGGCGAAGCGGTAGGCGAGGCTGCGGCCATAGGGCAGCGCGTGCCCCTCTCGGTCAAACCACCGCGCGAAGCGCGGCGCGATGAGAAGCGCCCGCTCCCGGAACTTGCGGCTCCGCGCCGGGTCCAGTTTTTCCATCGCCCGGGCGTAGACGAGGCCGTAGTAATGGAACGCCCAGAAGGTGTAGTACTCCCGCTGGTCCGGGTAATCAAAGTACCAGCCGTCCCCCTCGTAGTGGGCTTCGATTAGCGCGAGGTCTGCTTCCATGCGCTCCGCGCCATGCGGCAGGCCGTTCAGGAGAAACCCCGCGTTCACCAGCACCCGGAAGAAAAGCCAGTTGTTTTTCGGCATGTCGAACCGGTTGATCTGGCTGAGCCAGGCATGGATGTTCTTGCGCACCTCCGGCGGGAAGTCAAGGAAGAAGCGCCTGGGAACGAAGCACAGCGCCATCCCCATCACCGCCATTTCCACCATGCGCTGGTCGTAATCGCCGATTTCGCCCCAGTACTCCGGATGGCCGGGATCGGTGCCGTTTTTGAGCCCTTCGCGCCACAGTTCCCACAGCGGCTCCGCTTCGGGGCAGCCGCCCATCAGCATCGGGATAATGGCCCACAGCGGGCGGGAATAGGCCTCCATTTCGGCGATCTCCGGGGGATATACCGCGCCGGTCTCGCCCAGGTGGAGCCGGGCGCGGCCCGGGCTCATCAGCCGGGTGAGGGGGATGATCAGGTCCGCCGCCGCCCGCGCCATGTCCCGGCGGGTCAGAAGCGGGTTATTGGCCGCCTGGTTGCCCATTGCCATTCTCCTCCAGTATGAATTCCGCCTCGTGGGCGGTAGCGGGCGCGGCGGAGAGCGTCAGCCGCCAGATTTCTCCGGGGAAGGAGCGCGCCATGCGCGCGTCCGTCACCGGGATCGATCGGGCCGCCGCGCGGAGCGCGGCGGGGAAGCGCAGCCGCATTCTTCCCGCGAGGACTTCCCCCGACTTGAGGCGGGGCTCCTCCCGGAGCAGGAATACCCACTCTACCGCCAGCGGAGATTCCAGCAGGATTTCATCCCGGATGCGCAGCGCGCCGTCCATCCGCGCGCCGCGGGTGAAGGCCCGGATGCCGCACGCCGCGGGGTAGGCGCTTTCAAGCCGCATGCGAACGCCCGAGGCGTTAAGGCACACGTCTTCCGCCCGGTGTTCGCGGCCGGGCAGCTGTTCCATTCCGCCGATCAGCGGCAGGTTGTGGTTCCCGCTACGGGTATTCCACAGCGCGTAGCGATGGTCGGAAAAGGTCTGACGGGTGTAGGTCAGGTTGCCCGCGTCCACCACGGCGGGCAGACCGCCGATGTAGAAGAGAAAACTGCCCACGTCGTTGTGGTTGTGATTTTCGCCGTTGTGCCCGCCCTTGATGGCGGCGTAATGGCGGCCGCGCCGGCAGGCCCACACCTGAAGGTCCGGCAGCAGGATCGCGCCTTCCGGGGCACTTTCGGGTTCGGCGGGGATTTCCGCCGCGAAGAGCCGGTCCAGCACCCGGGAAAACTGCGGCGTGTCAACGGGCCAAGGGTCCGCATCTCCAGTCATGAGGGAAGCGCCCAGTTTTGCAAGACGCGGGTTGCCGGTGCGCAGCCCGAAGCAAAGCACCCGCTCGCCGTCGAGACGGGGCCTGGCGTCGCAGTCCGCGAAATTCCAGAAATAAGGGCCCGCGATGTGGGCCGCCAGCGGGAATGCGGCGACGGCGCACAGCTTTTTGTCACCGTAGAAGTCCGCCCGTTCGCCGGTGGCGAACCGGAGAAGCTCCAGGCAGTCCATAAGCGCCGCGCCCGCCATGTTCCAGTAGCCCGCGCCCTCGTCGCAGCCGCCGTCATCCGGCAGCGTATCCAGGTAGAGGTCCAGCATCCGCGCGGCGCGCACCGTACCTTCCCGGCGGCGGAAGGGGTCCGCCTCCCAGTAGAGAAGGCAGGCCAGCACGTTGGAGAGGATCCAGGGCGTCCAGTTGTTGACATCGCGCCGGATCATGCCCATCCACCAGAAATCGTCCCGCCGGAAGAAAGGGGAGAGCACCCGCCGTTCAACCTCGAGGCGCATCCGGCGCCGGATCATTGGGGAGACGGCGTCCAGCTTGTCCGCCAGCAGGTGGCAGACGAGGCTGACCGTCGCCCCGGTCTGGGCGGCGAACAGGTCCACCACCGGGTTTTCGGCGTCAGGCAACGGCCTTTCCTCCGGCGTGGGGCTGCCCGGATGGGCGTCCACATTGTGGGCGCTGACTGCCCAGCCCGTCTCCTCGGCGAGGAGCCACAGCCCGTCGATGACGCCGTCCAGAAACGAGCCGTCCCAGGTGAGGCATTCGCCCACAACCAGGCGGATCAGCTTTTGCCGGCGCTGAAAGTAGGGGACTTCGAAGGTCTGGCGGTCGCCCGTCCGGGCGTAGGCCAGAAACTGTCCGGCGGTCAGGAGAGGATAGGGAATCTCCCGCGCCGAGCGCGCGCCTGCGAGCGCGGCGTCTTTCAAGCGGACGTCTTCCCACGCCGCGCGGTCCGCGCCCGCGGGCCAGGGCAGTCCGGAAGATACCGGGGTTTCCGGATGCGCCGTGAAAAAATCGGTAAACATGGTCATCCCTTCAGGCCCGTCGTGGCGATGCCTTCGATGAAGTAGCGCTGCAGAAACAAAAATACCACCGTCACCGGCACCAGCGAGCACAGCGACGCCGCCATAATCAGGTTGTAGTCCGCGGAATAGGCCTGGATGAAGCGCCGAAGGCCCACCTGAATGGTTTTGCTCAGGTCCGTGGTCAGGTAGATCAGCGGCCCCATGTAGTCGTTCCAGGTGTTCACGAAGGTGAAGATGGCCAGCGTGGCGATGGCGGGTTTGGAAAGCGGCAGGATGATCTTGAGCCAGATGCCGTACTCGCTCAGCCCATCGATCCGCGCGGCTTCGGACAGCTCGCCCGGAATGCCCAGATAGAACTGGCGCATCAGAAATACGCCGAAGGCGGAAAAGGACTGCAATACCACCAGCGCCCAGATGGTGTCGTAGAGTCCCGCGCCCCGCATCATGATGAACTGCGGCACCATGTACACCTGCCACGGCACCGCGATGGTGCCGATGTAGGCCAGAAACAGCGCGTCACGGCCCGGGAAGCGCATTTTTGCAAAGGCATAGGCCGCAAACGACGACGTGATGATCTGCATCAGCGTCACGATGATGGCGACGGCGGTGGTATTCTTGAAATAGGCCAGAAGCGGCACCTTCTCCCAGATGGCCGCGAAGTTTTCAAGGTGAACCGTCCGGGGAATCCAGCGCATGGGAATGGTGAAGACGTCCGTGCTGGTCTTGAGCGAAGAGGAGACCATCCACACGAAGGGCACCAGCGCCACGGCGGTGAAGAGCAGCAGCACCGCGTACTTGAAGGCGCCCGCGGCGATCCTGCCCGCGGCCGCGCCGGAATTTTTTACGGGAACAGCGGTCATGCCCATCGCCTCCTACATGTAGTTGACCCATTTTTTCTCGGCGCGGAACTGGACGAAGGTGACCAGAAGCACGATCGCCAGCAGCACCATCGACACCGCGCTGGCCACGCCGTACTGCGCCGATGTGGCGACGGTTTCCGAGCCGAAGCTCAGCTCAAAGATGTAGGTGACGAGCATCTTTGTGGCGCGCCCCGGCCCGCCCTGGGTCATGATGGCGACCACGTCGTAGACCTTGAAGCAGGTGATAACCAGCATGATGGACACAAAGAAGGTGGTGGGCGTCAGCATCGGCAGGGTGACCTTCCGGAATTTCTGCCAGCCGTTCGCACCGTCCACGGTGGCGGCCTCGTAGAGCTCGCCGGGCACGCCCTGCAGCGCAGCCAGGTACATCACCATGTAATAGCCGGCGTTGCGCCACACGCTGACGATGATGATCGCCCAGACGGCCAGTTGCCGGCTGGAAGTCCAGCTCTTGTCCATATGAAAGCCGATGGCATTGAGAATCTGGTTGACCGGGCCCGTCTTCATCAGCAGGAAATTCCAGCACACACAGATGGCCACCAGCGACGCCACGTAGGGGAAGAAGAATACCGACCGGAAGAAATTGGCGCCCTTCACGGCCTTGTTGAGCACCAGCGCCAGCCCCAGCGAAAACGCGATCGTCAGCGGCACGGTAGCCGCCGTGTAAAAGACCGTGTTTCCCAGCGCGACGCCCAGGTTGCTGTGTGTGAAGCTGAAATCCTTGAAGATGAAGCGGAAATTGTCCAGCCCCGCCCAGGTGATCGACGAGCCGCCGCTCCAGTTGAGGAACGCCAGCACGATCGAAAAGATCACCGGGATCATCGTAAAGATGATGAAGCCCAGAAAATTGGGCGCCAGAAACGACCAGGCGACCAGCGTGTTACGCCTTTCCAGCCTGCTCATCCCGCGGCGCGCGGCCGCTCCGCTCTGTGCCATCTCAAGCACCTCCTGAAAATCCATAGGGGGCCGCCCCGGGCCGTCCGTCGCGCAAAGGCGCGCCAAACGAACGCCGGGGCAGCCCCCGTTGGCTGTGGATTACTTCTTGATGAACTCGGCGGCGCGCGCTTCCATCTCCGCGATGCCTTCATCGATGGACAGCTCGCGGGTCATGATCAGCGTGTGCTCCTCATTGACGACGGTCTTGATCTCGTTTACGCCCTCGCCGATGGGCCACTCCAGCGCGATGGAGGTGGGCAGCAGCGCTGCCAGGCTGTTCTCATCGGCGGGGAAGCCGTCAGCGGCGGCCATTACGGCGGCCACATCCTGGCTCACATAGGCGGGACGGGTGCCGGTGGCGGCGATGGCCTTGGCGCCCTCCTCGGAGCATACCCAGGCGATGAACTTCCAGGCGGCGTCAGGGTTGGCGGACTTGGCGTTGATGGCCAGGCCCGTGGGGGAGCCGAAGGAGGAGCCGGCCGGCACGCCCTCGAGGTGCGGCGCGGACACGATGCCCCAGTCAAAATCGGCGGTGCCGTCTTTCATGTAGCCGATCAGCGTGGAGGCGAACCAGTAGCCCATGGGCATCATGGCGATGTTGCCCTGCGCGAAGGCGCCGGAGTAATGGAGGTTGGCGGCCTTGATCTCGTCATAGGTCATGCAGGCGCCCGCGTCCTCCAGGTCATGGTTGAGCTGGTAGAAGTACTTGAGGTCGGAATATTCGCCGTCGGCCAGCGTGTTTACGCCGTCGCATACCGCCCAGTTGACCACCGCGCTCAGCCAGGTGTGGTAGTGGGTGCCGTACACGCCGTCGCCGGTCAGTTTGAGGGCCAGGTCCTTATACTGGTCCCAGGTCATGTCGTTGGTGGGATAGGCAACGCCAGCCTTGTCAAAGAGCGTCTTATTGTAGTAAAGCACCCAGAAGTCGGCCCGGAAGGGAAGCGCATAGGAATCCTCGGTACCCAGCTTGACGTAGCACTTGTCCATGCCGGCGTACTTGGTCATGTCGTAGGATTCGGCGGCGATCCTGTCCGTCAGGCTGACGACGAAGCCTTCCTTCGCCCAGTTCTGAAGGTCGGACAGTTCCTTCACACAGAACACATCCGTGGCATCCCCGCCGGAGAGCATCGTGGAAGCCTTGATGTTGTAGTCCTGTGAGGCCAGATCCACCCACTCAATGGTGACGCCGGGATTGACGGCTTCATATCCGGCCTTGATGGCCCCGTAGTAAGGGGTCTTGCTCAGGTCCCAGCAGGCGACCTTCAGGGTGACGGCGCTCTCAGCCACCGCCGTGGGCGACAGGGCGGCGACCACCAAAAGAACCATCATCATGAGTGCGAGCAGCTTTTTCACGACAGGTACCCTCCTTATTCTATGTGTCCCGGACGTTCCCGTCCGTCGGGCGCGATTGGCGGGCCGCCGTTATGAAACCCATTTCACAATCCGATTATATCCTCAGGTATTTTCTTTGTCAATATATTTAACAAGCGTTTTTGTGAAATATATTGCGCGGAATATTTAGTGCAATATAGACAATAAAATAGAACATATCTAAAATTTAAATTAACGAGAACGCGGAGATCAATGAAACCGGTAACATTGAAAAGGGCGCGGAAATGTGCTATACTGGTCGTATTCTGGATGCGCGGAGGCGGCGGCATGGACACCGAGCGGATCACCATCTACGACATCGCCAGGGAGGCCGGCGTATCTCCCACCACGGTATCCCGGGTGATGATGGGGCGCTCCAACGTCAGCGCCGGGACGAGGGAAAAGGTGCAGCGGGTGGTGGACAAGCATCAGTTTACCCCCAGCTCCATCGCCCAGGGACTGCTCAAAAAACGAACGCAGACACTGGGCTTTATCCTGCCGGGGGTGACCCACCCCTATTACGCGGAGATGTTCACCGGCGCCTATGACGAGGCTGCGCGCCTCGGCTATGCGCTGATTTTGTTTCGCCTGGCGCAAAACGAGCAGTTCAGCCAGGAATTCATGAACCAGATCGCCGGCAGGCGGCTGGACGGCATGATTCTCTCCGGCGGTGTGGTGGAGTCCACGCCCAACGCGCGGCTGATTCCCATGCTGCAGGCGCTCCGGCGTACCATGCCCATCGTGACGATCTGCCCGCCGCTCATGGGGCTTGACTCCATCAACATCTACAGCGACCTGTCCGCCAGCGTGCGCCAGTCGCTTCGGCATCTTTACAACCTGGGTCACCGGCGCATCGCCTTTCTGGGCGGCTCCTACGAGAGCCGAAGCGCCGGAGAGCGTGAGCTGGGCTTTTTGGATGAAATGAAAAAGCTAAGCCTGCCCACCGTATACCGGCACGAGGCGGGACATACCCCCGAGGCGGGACAACTGGGCGTGCTGAAGCTGTTCGCGCCTGCGCCCGGGCGCGGGCGCCCTACCGCGCTCATCTGCATCAACGACCTGGTGGCGTTGGGCGCGCTGCGCCAGCTGCGGGATATGAAGCTTCGTGTGCCGGAGGATGTGGCCGTCATCGGCTGCGACAACCAGTTTTTCGCCGCGTACACTACGCCGCCGCTGACCACCGTGGACCTGCACCCGGCGGAACACGGCGCGGTGGCCGTGCAGCAGCTGGTCAACGCCTCGGCCAGCGAGCCGGTGGCCTTTTCTCAGTTGCGCCCCGCCACGCTGATCATCCGTGAATCCTGCGGGGCTTCGCTGGTCGCGCGTTCCTTTGACTAGACGACGGAAAGCCGCTCACTTGGAGCCGTGCCTGTCCCCGAAGGATAAATTCGTGGCGTCGAGCAGACTTGGAGGTTCTTGGCGCGATGGGGAAAGCGCGGCGAGGGCTGGAAATTCTGCCGATTTCCCGGCGTTTGCTTGCGAAGGCCGGGATCTTCGACACCGGTATGCGGGCTTGCGGCGAAAATATATTTTGCGGCAAGGGCCGCCGGAAACGGCTGGGGCCTTTCGGGCCTTTTGACGGGCAATGCCGCCCCGCCGGGGTCGGACTTTTCCGTGCGTCGCGACAGCGACTGAGCGGGCATGCTCTTTGAGCGGGAGTGCGCCTTTTTCTCGGAAGAGCACCGCATCCATATCCTGGGAATGGGCGCGGGGCCGGCGGCATGGACGTCATTGGCGTGGCGCTGAGCGAAGCGCGCCGGAGGTTCTGCTGCTTCGCGCGTCTGGGCGGGGATGGGGATCGGGAATCCGTGTCCGGGCGGGAAGGCGCGGCGGTATTCCGCCGATCCCATCGCGGGACGGCTGACAAAGGGCGGCGTTACGGGTAACCTTTCAAAATATGGTTCGCGCCGGGAGGCCGAAGAGGAATTGCGCCCGGTCATCGCGAATGAATACGCAACGAGACAAACCGAGCGGAAGGAAGGGTCAAACCATGATTCTGGATCAATGGAACAATCTCGGTCGCTACGCGGGATTGGGTAAAAACTTTGAAACCGCCGTAAAATTTCTGCTGGAGCGGGGAATGGGTTCCTTCGCCCCGGGCAAGGAGGCCGTCGACGGCGAGCGGGTGTACGTTTCCGTGCGCGAAGCCGATCTCTCCTTGAAGCCGGAGCGCTGGGAATCCCACAGGCGCTATGCGGACATCCAGATCCTGCTCTCGGGCGGCGAGGCGATTCTCTACGCGCCCGAGCCGGGCGAACCGGCCGGCGACTACAACGGAGAGAAGGACGTGGAATACTTCGGGAGCGTCGCCGGCCTCCGCTGCGCGCTCAAGCCGGGGGATTTCATGGTCTTCCTGCCCGGCGAGCCCCATGCCCCGGACCGCCCCGAAGGGCCGGAAGGCTATTCCAAAAAGATGGTCGTCAAGGTGCTGATGGCGTAGAGCCTCGAAAGCGCCGCCGCGCCCGCGTGGACAGGCCCCGAACGGGGTATCATCAAAGCGAAGACCCGGGCGAACCGGCGCGAGGGGGGTGCGGCCATGTCCGTCGGAATCAAGAGGATCTACGAAAACGCCTCGGAGGACGATGGCGCGCGCTTTTTGGTCGACCGGCTGTGGCCCCGCGGCGTCTCCAAAGCGCGCGCGCAGCTTGACGGCTGGCTGAAGGATGCGGCCCCGAGTCCCGCGCTGTGCGCGTGGTTCGCCCACAAGCCGGAAAACTTCGAGACCTTCTCCGGCCAGTACCGGCGGGAACTGGAAACCGACGCCGCAAAGCAGGCCGCCGTCCGGCGCATCCTGGATGCCGCGGCGGCGGGACGGGTAACGCTTGTGTATGCCGCCAGGGACGAGCGGATCAACCACGCGGCGGTGCTTTTAACGTATTTGCTGGAAAAGGCGGGCTGACTTTCCGGCCGCGCTTTTTCACGGGCCGGTCGCAGGCGGGCGGAGACTGAAGCGCCGCGTGGTGCGGCCGGCAAGCGGCGCAGTCTCCGTGCCGCGCGCATTTTGTCCGGCGGCATGGGCATGACGGGCGGGCCTTCTCCAAGTGCGCTCACTCCTTCCTGGGCGGGTTCTCCCCGGTTCTTGGAACGGCGCCCGGCCGGAAGGGTTCGCGCGCCTTTTGGGCGCGCCTGCGGGCGCATTTTTCTTTCGCGGATCCGCGCTGGTTTCCAAAGAGATAGAATGCGCGACGGGTTTTCTTTTTAAGCGGGCGGCCCCCCGCGCCAGCCGGGGGCCGCCCGCGTTTTTTTGCAATTAAAGAAACCC
>JAEZTL010000057.1 GCA_023421395.1 Bacillota bacterium
ACTGGCGGATTACGTGCATTGGTTCAATAACATCCGGCTGCATGGGACGCTGGGATACCTCTCACCGGCGGAGTTCAAGAAAACCTGTACCTTATAATTTCTGTCCGATTTGGGGTTGACAATCCACACTTCCATCGCTGGTTCGCACAGGCAGCAGATATCATGAATCTTTTCCAGATCATGATAAAGCGCCTGCTCCAGAAAGGCGATGTCGACGAGCGCGCGGATAGTAGACTGATCGGCTTCCATCAGAATGTCGAGATTGTCCGTGGAAGCGACGATCCTGTCGAGTTTTTCGGCCTCAGCATTCAGAAGTCGAGAGAGCGCCCTCTGCGCATCGGTTACGGACTCCCAAAGCGCCTCACAGGATCTTTGTTCCGAGCACGGATGCGCCGGTTTGCAACTACGGCATGGCTTGGCGCAAAACACGCCGCCCGCTGGAATACACTCCCGTAGGGTGGGGCGGTAACTGTATGTAACAGGGCAGCGTCCATCGGACACCCTGTAACAGCGCGTGTAGGGATCAAAGCACAGTTCAGTGAAGCATTGATGCGGAGGATGGCATGGGGTTAATGGGCAACGGCACTCTGCCGGAGCGTCCAGAGGCACTGCCATCTCGGCCGGCATGGGGCAGCATGCCGCATTCGAATTGACTCCGCGATGCCGGACAGGACGACTCTTCTTGCGCGCCGTTTTAGCGGGAAGATTCATGCAATGATCACTCCAGTCTTGACCGGACGATTCTCCGGCACTTTCGGGTATGGGGGGCGCGCCGTGAGCTCGCCCCCGGTACGGGCGTTATTCCATCTCGCCGTCCATAGGATGGGTCGGGCAGGCACAAAGACACTCTTCGAACAGTTCCAGCTTGGTCTGCAGGATCATCTCCAGACGGAAAACGGAGTTGATCAAACGGTCCGCGCTCTTGTTGGCTTTGATAAGTTCGCAAGGACGTGAGCAGGCAAGAGACACGATCTTCTCCAGCTTATCGGCTTCGGCACTCAGGATTCGGCCGAGCGCGGCCTGCTCCTGAGCGACGGATTCGATCATATTGTTAATTGCCTGACAACGGCTGATCGGCCTGGGCGGCATGTTTGGCATCGTCATGGTTACCCCTCCGGTTATAGTTTTGGAAGGCGCTGGAAGGTTGCGGCATGACCTTCACCCCAGATTATTCGAGTGCACGGTTTTTTGATACCCGCAAGCACGATGACGTAGACGGGCGGCGCGCCGGGACGCGACGTTTGGGGTAAATGGGTTTAAGGGCATCCGTCCTCTGTTGGGCGGAAGCGCGCGCAAGATTTATACAAAGCCGTTTAGAATCATCCCGGTGATGATCAGCGAGATCCCGAAAAACCCCGAGGCATTGGGCAGGGTATCCCCCAGAATCACAATGCCGCCCAGCAGCGCAAAAAGGACTTCTCCGGCCTGGGTCGATTCGATCACCGCGAGGCGTCTTTGATTGGCCTTCACCATGTCTGTCGCCTTGAAAAACAAAAGTGTCGCGATAAGACCGGAGGAAAGCGCGACAAGGAAAGCCTGCAGTGCTTGCGACGCGGGCGGCGGTCCGGCCGTCACCGCACCTGCCAGCGTCAGAAAACCCCAGAAGGGCAGGCTGCAAAGCGTCATGCCATAGGTTCGTTCGATGGTGGAGAGTTCGTTGCCGCAAAGGGCCATCATCTTGCGGTTGCCCAGTGGGTAAGCGACCGCGGCGATCAGAATCGGCAGCAGTGTCGGTCCCAGACCGTCTGCGTGATCCGCGCCGCTCCCCTGCAAAATGAACACGCCCAGCAAGATAACGCTGGAAGCGGCCAAATTCTTTAAGGGGATACGCCGGCCGAAGAGCGGGGTCATGAATACGCCCATCACGATCGTCGTCTGCCAGGAGGCAGCGATCAGCCACGATTCGCCGTGGCTTGCGGCATAGCAAAGAGGCGCGTAAAAAAGGCCGAATCCCACCGTGCTCCAGAGAAACCACGCCTTTGGACTGCGCGAGATCGCGCGGTGGACGTTTTCAAACCCGGATCGCCTTTTTACGATGAAGGCCAGCAGCGGAAAGGTAAAGAGATATCGAAGGCTGGCGCTCCAGATCCAGTGGCCGCCGGAGAGGTTCATGCTGCGGTTCAGGACGAAGGTGAACGCAAAAAAGAAGGAGCCGGCCACGCCGAGGAGAAACGCTCTTTTCATTCGATGCCCCTGTATGCCTTGTCCGGGCGCTTACGCCCCACGAATTTGGTTGATTATAGCATAACCGAGCGCAACCTGCAAAGGAAACCGTTGCCGCCGACGGCCGGCCCGCAGATCCCGGCGGTTTTCCGCCTTCCTGCGCCGCCATGCTTGAACGGCGGGGACGCGGATGGTAAAATAAGCGCATGGTTTCAGGGAGGGGATGCTATGTGAAGGAAGCGATTCGCGGCTTTGTGCTGGGCCGTGGGGCGGACGTCTGTGGATTTGCGGAAATCAGCCGGTTTGACAAGGCACCGCGAGGGTTCCATCCGGCGGATATTTTCCCGGAATGCCGAACGGTGGTTGTCTTCGGCCTAGCGCTGCCCGCGGGGCTCTACGATGTTCCGCCGCGGTTGATCTACGGCCACTTCAACGACATATCCTGCCCGAGGGTGGATGAGATCGCGCTGATGACCGCTCGTGAAATCGAGCGGCTGTCCGACGGACGCGCAGTGCCGCTGCCGGCGGACAGCCCCTATGAATCCTGGGATCAGGGCGCGATGGAAGGACGCGGGCTGATCTCCATGAAGCATGCCGCTGTTTTGGCGGGACTGGGCATACTGGGGAAGAGTACGCTGTTGCTCAATAAGCGGTATGGCAACCGTCTGACGCTGGGCGCGGTTTTGACGGATCGCGCGTTGCCGGGAGATCCGTTGGCCGAATGCCTCTGCCCCGACGGGTGCCGGTTGTGCCTGGACAGCTGCCCGGTAGGGGCCATCGGCCCGGAGGGCGTGACGCAAAGACTTTGCCGGGCGCACACCTATGGCCGGAATGCGCGCGGCCATGCGACCGTGGACTGTAATCAATGCCGCGCCGTCTGCCCCATGCGGCACGGAAAAGGGTAACGGCCAAATCGCGCGGCGGGCGCGAATATTTTGAAGCGGGCCCTCCGGATGATTCCGGAGGGCCCATTATTGAAGCACGGAATGCCCGTCAGCCGAGCAGGCTTACGCAGCCGCGCGCCACCATCAATTCTTCATTCGTCTCCAGTGACCAGATTTCGACACCGCTCTCGGGCGCGCTGATCCGGCCTTCATAGCCGGGGATATTATGCGCGCCGCAAAGCGCCGCGTTCAAAAAGCCCAGCTTTGCGGCGACCCGCGCGCGCAACCCCGCGGCGTTGAGCCCGATCCCCCCTGTGAACACCAGCGCGTCCAGCCCCCCTAAAAACGCTGTATACATGCCGATGTAGCCCACCACCGCGTCGGCAAAGGCGGCGATGGCCAGTTCCGCCCGCTCGTTTCCGGCGGCGGCGGCCTCCTCCACGAGGCGCAAATCGTTGCTGACGCCCGACAGCCCCAGAAAGCCGCTGCGCTTTGAGAGCGCCTCCAGCGCGCTGTCCAGCCCGCCCAGCTTGTCTGCCAGCGTGGGCAGGCAGAAGGCCTCCATATCGCCCACGCGGTTGTTGTGGAACACACCGCTCTGCAGCGTCGCGCCCAGGGAATTTGCCACGCTGCGGCCGTCCAGTATGGCGCACAGCGAGCTGGAGCCGCCCAGGTGCGCGCTGATGATGCGCCGGGCTTCGGGTGCTTCCCGGGCCATTTTCCATGCGATATAGCTGTGGCTGGAGCCGTGGAATCCGTACCGGCGCAGGCCGTACTGCTCCACCCATTCGTAGGGCACCCCGTAAACCGCCCGTTCCAGCGGCAAGGTGGCGTGGAAGGTGGTTTCAAAGCAGGCGATCTGGGTCAGATGGGGGTATCGGTCCCGGACGCTTCGCATCATCGCCAGGTACACCGGATTGTGGGCGGGCGCGAAGGGGATCATCCGCTCCATCTCCGCCATGAGTTCGGAGTCTACCACTTGAGATCCCGAAATTGCGCCGCCGTGGACCGCTTTGTAGCCCACCGCGTCCAGTGAGTCCATATTCACCGCCACCTGCATCCGTGCGAGGGCGGCCATGCATAAATCGAGCGCGTCAGCGTGGGTTGGACAGGCGCAAGCGGCCTTTTCCGACCGATTCCCCGCCCGGATGGCGTAGGCGCCGCCGGCGCCGATGGATTCTACGCCGCCGGTGGCAAGGAGCGTTTCTTTCGCGCCCATTTCATAAAGCTTGAATTTGAAACTTGTGGAGCCCAGGTTGAGCACCAGAACGCGCCGCATGATCCTTCCTCCCGTCAAAGCCCGGCTGGGCGGTATCGCCTCCGCAGAGCATCTCCTGACGCGCTTCAATGGCGCGCCCGCTTCCAGATGCCCGGGAAGCACATGACCACCAGCGGGAAGATCTCAAGCCTGCCGATCAGCATATTGAGCGACAGAATGCCCTTGGAAGCGTCTGAAAACTGCGAATAGTTGCCCGTCGGGCCTACCAGATGCAGGCCAGGGCCGATGTTATTGATACAGGCCATCACGGCGGACATGCTGGTCTCCAGTGAAAAGCCATCCATCGAAACGAAGAGTATGGAAAACAGCGAGATCACCGAGTACAGGCTGAAAAAGACGAAGGTGGAACGCACCGTCTCGCGGGAGATGATTTCACCGTCCATCCGGATGACGCTGACTGTGTTGGGGTGGAGAATGCGCTTGAGCTCCTGTTTCAGGCTTTTGAAGAGAATGAGCACCCGGGAGACCTTCACGCCGCCCCCGGTGGATCCAGCGGACGCGCCGACGATCATCAGAAGAACCAGCAGCGCCCGGCAGAATTCCGGCCATTTGTCGAAGTCTGCGGTGGCAAACCCAGTCGTCGTCATCACGGATACCACCTGGAAGGCGGCATGCCGCACCGCGTCTCCCAGCGTGGGATACTGGCCGAGGATATAGAGCGTTATGACCGCCGTGGAAACCAGAAGAATGCCTGTGTAAAGCCGAAACTCCTCATTTTTCGCGGCTTTCTTGAACATGCGCATCAACAGGAGATAGTAAAGGCTGAAATTGACGCCGAAGAGCGCCATGAAGATGGTGACCACCCACTGGATGTAGGGGGAATAGGACGCCATGCTGTCGTTGCGCATGGCGAAGCCGCCGGTGCCGGCCGTGCCGAAGGCGGTGGTCAGCGCCTCCATGAGGGGCATGTCTCCCAGGAGCAGCAGCACGATCTGCAGCACCGTCAGCGCGATGTAGATCTCGTACAGGATCCGGGCTGTCTGGCGGGTCTTGGGCACGAGTTTGTTGACCTGCGGCCCCGGGGATTCTGCGCGGATGATGAAGATGCCATCGCCCGAGGCCAGCCGCGCGATGGCCAGCAAGAATACCAGTACGCCCATGCCGCCGATCCAATGGGTGAAGGAACGCCAGTACAAAAGGCCTTGAGGCAGCGCTTCCACGTCTGTGAGGATGCTCGCGCCGGTGGTCGTAAAGCCGGAGACCGTTTCAAAGAGGCAGTCGACATAGCTGGGAATTGCGCCGCTGAAGAAAAACGGCAGCGCGCCCAGAAGCGAAACAGCGATCCAAGCCAGCGATACCACGACGAACCCTTCTCGCGCGTACAATGTCATCTTGAGGGGTTTCCGGACACGGAGCGCCAGGCTGATCAGGATCATCAGGCCCATCGTCGCCAGAAAACCCAGCGCTGACGCCCGTTCGCCCAGCGCTAGGCTGATGGTAAACGCCGGGGTCATAAATGCGGCGACGAGCAGCAGTATCAGGGCGAGCAGGCGCGCGATCATGCGGTAATTCATGGCATTCCTCTTGGCGTCTATTTGTTTTCACTTTGGAAGATGTCGTTGAGCGAATTTACACCGCGGCCCTCAGCGGTCACGAGCACGACGGTGTCGCCCTCGTAGAAGCAGTCCGCGCCGCCGGGTACGAACACGGTGCCCCTGTGGTTGATGATGGCCACGAGGAAATTCGGCTTCAGCGGGATGTTCTTCAGCGGCACACCCTTAAAACCGGTGCCCGCCTTGACGCGGAATTCCAGTGCTTCCACGCGGCCGCCCACCATGCGATGCAGCGCCAGCACATTGTCGCCCTGCCGGTTTTCCATGGCGCGGACGTAGCGCAGGATGTCGCTGACGATCAGAAGGCGGGGTGTGATGACGCACTCCATGCCGGTTTTTCTCAGAATTTCTTCATATTCGGCGCGATTGATCTTGGTGACCACCTTGGGCACGTGCTTTTGGTTGGCGAACATGGAGACGATCAGGTTCTGCTCGTCAATGTTGGTCAGCGCCACCAGCGCGTCGGTTTCTTCCAGGCCTTCCTCCATCAGCGTCTGGAACGAGGTGCCATCCCCGTACACCACCGTTGCCGACGGCAGCTCCTCGCTGAGCTTGTTGCAGCGCTGCATGTTGTTTTCGAGCAGTTTTACCTTGATGCCCGCATCCACCAGCAGCTGGGTGAGGTAGAAGGCGATGCGGCTGCCGCCCACGATCATGACGCTCCGGATCCGGAAAGCCTCCAGCGCGAGTACCTTGACCAGGGTCAGAAGCGCCTGAGTGGGCGCGGTCACATAGGCGTGATCTCCCTCCCGGAGCACAAAATTGCCGTCGGGGATGATCACATCGTCTCCGCGCTCCACCGCGCAGACCAGCGCCCGAACCCGAAGGGATTTATACAGCGCCGTCAGCGGCACGCCGTCCAGCTTGCTGCCCGCGCGCACCGGAATGCTGACGATTTCCGCACGCCCCTTGGCGAAGGCGTCGCGCTTCAGAAAGGATGGGAACTGCATGAGGCCGAAGATCTCCCGGGCGGCGGATTTCTCCGGATTCACGGTGAGACTCAGGCCCAGATCATCCCGCAGGAGATACAGCGCTTCCTCATATTCGGGATTGCGGCTGCGGGCGATGGTGTGCATGCAGCCCAGTTTACGGGCGATCATGCAGCACATCAGGTTGACTTCGTCCGCGGAGGTGACGGCGATCATCAAATCACAGGTGGGAACGCCTGCCTGGCGCTGCAGATCCACGCTGGCGCCGTTGCCCTGCATGACCATGACGTCCATTCGCTCTTCTGCCTGGGCCAGCACATCTTTGCGGCTGTCGATCACCATCAGGTCATGGCCCTCACGGGTCAACTCCTGCGTCAGCGTGTTGCCGACTTTGCCGTCGCCGATGATTACGATTTTCATTGACGCTCTCTCTCCGTATGGCGTGCGTTTTATGCAGAATTCGCGCTGGAGCGCGGATGAACAATACATTTACTATATCCTATGCGGCTTGAATTTGCAAGTAGCCAAATGCAGCCACGCGGCCCCGGGGCGGCTGCATCGCGACCAGGCCGTAATACACGCCGCTTTTCCGCGGGGTGCCGGCGGAACCATTTGCGCAAGAAACCCCGCGCAATCTATGGATCGCGCGGGGTTTCGGGTGTCAGGAGGGTGCGTCCGGACGAAGCGTCAGGCCGCGAATTCCGCGTACTCGAAGTAGATGTGGCCGATGGCGTTCTTGACGACGCCCTTCAGTTCCGGCTTGACCAGGTAATCGTCCACCATGGTGTACATGGGCATGCCGGGCATCTGGTCGCAGATGTAGGCTTCGGCGGCGATCAGCGCCTGCTCACGCTGGGCGGGATCGAGGATCTGGCTGGCGTCGGCAATCATCTGGTCATACACGGGATCGTCCCAGCCGTTTTCGGAGCAGTTGGAGCCGGTCACCCACACCTTGAGGTTGGACGAGGGATCCAGATAGTCCGTGGTGAAGCCGTTGCGGCCCACGGAGAAGTTGCCGTTGGCCAGCTCGTCCCAGTAAGTGGAGGATTCGTAGGTGGTGATGGTGTAGCTGACGCCCAGGTTGGTCTTCCACATTTCGCCCAGGATCTGCGCCATCAGCTTCTGCTCGTCGGTGTTCTGGCAGACGATATTGACCACCGGGAAGCCCGCGCCGCCCGGATAGCCCGCTTCGCTCATAAGCGCCTGCGCCGCGGTGACATCCTCGGAGAACATATCGCCCGCCACGGAGCGGTAAGTGGCGCCTTCGGCGGTCAGCGAAGGCTGAGAGGAGGGCACGAAGCCGAAGGCCGGGGTCTCGCTGTTGAGGTTCAGCGCCGTCAGCACCGCCTGGCGGTCGATGGCGTAGGAGAACGCCTGGCGCACGCGCTTGTCAGAAAACTCGGGCAGCTTGCAGTTGAAGTCCCAGTACTGGATGCCGATGCGATCCTTGGGAACGAGCTGCTCGGTGCCGGCGTATTCCTTGCGCGCGTCGGCGTTGATGTCGTCGGCGACGTTCAATTCGCCGTTGTCGTAGGCCACAAGAACCGAGCTGGGATCGGCGATAATATAGTAGATGACTTCGTCAACCTTGACGGAATCCGCATCCTGGTAGTTGGGGTTCTTGGTCATCACGAGCTTATCCAGCGAGGAGTACTCGGTCAGCATGAACGGGCCGTTGGACACGTAGGTGGACACGCTCTTGGTCCACGGGTCGCCGGCGGCCTCGACCACGGACTGCTTCACCGGGAAGAACACGGTGGTGGCGGTCAGCGTCACAAACCAGGGCGCGTAGTAAGAAGTCTCCACCTCGAGGGTATAGTCGTCCACCGCTTTCACGCCCACGTCGTCGGCGCTGGCGCCGCCCTCGTTGTATTCCTTGCCGTTTTTCAGTACCCACAGGTCGCTGGCGGAGCCGGAGGCTACTTCAGGGTTCAGAACGCGCTTCCAGGAGTATTCAAAGTCCTTGGCGGTCAGATCGCTGCCGTCGGACCACTTCAGGCCTTTCTTCAGCGTAAAGGTGTAGCTCATGCCGTCCTCGGAGACGGCGACGCTCTCGGCACAGGCGGGAACGAAGTTGACGCCGTCGGAGCCCAGTTTGTAAAGGCCCTGAAACAGATTCTGAAGAACGATGGAGGAGCGGGAATAGGTGTTCAGCGTGGGATCCATCTGCTGCGGGTCGTCCGTGATGGAGTACTTGACGACCTTTTTTTCTTCCGCGAACGCAGTCACCTGCATTGTATACAGCCCTAGGATCATGATGAGAGCCAGCAGCAACGCGACCGTTTTTCTCATGGTTCTTCCTCCTAATAATTATTCAGACCTTGCCGAAATCTTATCAGATGTTGCAGGGCAAGTCAAGCTGAAGCGTCAGAAATGTCGATACACTTAACACGGGACGGCGGAAACTGAATTTTTTACACGGTTCTGGATGTAATGCGGGCTGTTAGGCTTTGCATTTTTCAACCGCATGGTTTAGAATATAACAGTTATCCATACACGTTTGCCGCGCCCGCTATTTTGGGTGGGCGCCGCGGACAGACGGGGGGATCTCATGGTTAAGTACATCTTTAAGCGCCTGCTGGCTGGAGTCTTGACGATCGTGGTGCTGATTACGATCGCTTTCTTCCTGATGCACGCGATGCCGGGCAACCCCTTCAGCCAGGAGGAGCAGAAAAAGCTGACCGCCGAGGGCCTTGCGAGACTCAAGGCGAAATATGGCCTGGACCTGCCCGTGTGGGAGCAGTACCTCATCTACTGGGAAGGGCTTTTAAAGTTTGACTTCGGCAATTCCTTCAAAAAGTTGGACACCACCGTCAACGAGATCATCTTCAATCACTTTCCGACGTCCGCCGCGGTGGGGGGTATCGCGGTGGCTGTGTCGCTGCTCATGGGCATACCGCTGGGCATCGCCGCGGCACTTAACCGAGGCCGGGGGATGGACTGGTTTTCGATGGTGTTCGCAACGGTGGGCATCTCCGCGCCGGTGTTTGTGATTTCCGTACTGCTCATGTACCTTTTCTGCGGCGTGTTCCCGATTCTGCCGAATTTTGGCCTCAACAGCTGGAAGAGCTACATTCTGCCGGTGGCATGCCTTTCGTTCAACCCCATCGCCTACATCGCGCGGCAGACGCGCTCTTCCATGCTGGAAGCGATGGAGCAGGACTACGTGCGCACCGCCCGGGCCAAGGGCGTGTCGGAATTCTGGGTGGTGGTCAAGCACGCTCTGAAGAACGCGATCATGCCGGTGGTCACCTACCTGGGCCCGCTGGTGGCGGGGCTGCTCACCGGTTCTTTCATCGTGGAGCGGCTTTTCTCAATCTCCGGCATCGGACGATACTTTGTCCAGTCAATTTCCGACCGCGACTATACGATGATTATGGGCATCACGATCTTCTTCGGCGTGTTCGTCGTGGTGTGCAATCTGGTCGTGGACGTGTTTCTGGCGGTGATCGATCCGCGCGTCAGACTGGCCAGCAAATAAGACCGGAGGGCGGAACCGATGAGAAAAAGGCAAAAAATCGATTTCAAGCCGATCCCGGAGGAGGCGCTCTCCCGCAGTATCGCGCCGGAGTCCTATCTTGCGCTGGACGCGGCGCTTTTTCGGGTAGGCGGCGAAGACATGGACGCCGCCGAAGCGGTGGTGCGCCCTTCCACCACCTACTGGCACGACGTGTGGCAGCGATTCCGCAGGGATCCGCTGGCGCTCTTCGGCCTTTTCGTGATCCTGGTTATGAGCGTGGCCTGCGTCTTTGTGCCGATGTTCTCCGCGTACACGTATTCCGGCATGGACCTGGCCAACATGAACGCCCCGCCCAGCTGGGCGCACCTGTGCGGCACTGACCAGATGGGGCGGGATCTCTTCATTCGCATTATGTACGGTGCCAGGATCTCCATCACCATCGGCATCGTGGCGGCGGCGATCAACTTCGTGATCGGCGTACTGTACGGCGGCATTTCCGGCTATGTGGGCGGCAAGGCGGATATGGTGATGATGCGCATTGTGGACATCCTGATCAGCCTGCCCAGCATGCTCTACATCGTGCTGATCATGCTGGTGCTGGGTTCCAGCGTGGTGAGCGTGATTATCGCGCTGTGCTTCACCTCCTGGATCGGCACGGCCCGCGTGGTGCGAAGCGAGGTCATGCACCTGAAGCATTCGGAATATGTGCTGGCGGCGCGGCTGTCCGGCGCCCGGCTTTGGGACATCCTCACCACCCACCTGATTCCCAACGCCATGGGCCCGATCATCGTATCCACCGCGTTTCTGATCCCCAACGCGATCTTCTCGGAGGCATTTCTTTCCTTCCTGGGGATCGGCATTCAGGCGCCGATGGCCAGCTGGGGTACGCTGGCCAACGATGCCCGGTCTACGCTGCTCACCTATCCGCACCAGATGATCTTTCCGGTGCTGGCGATCTGCATCACGATGTTTTCCTTCAATTTTATCGGCGACGGCCTGCGCGACGCGCTGGACCCGCGCCTGAAGAAGTGAGGGGCGCGGCATGACAAAACTCCTCGAAGTCAAAAATCTCACCACGAATTTTCACATCGGCGTGGGCATCGTGCAGGCCGTGCGAAATGTGTCCTTTCATCTGGATCAAGGCGATTCACTGGGGATTGTGGGCGAATCCGGCTCCGGCAAGAGCGTCACGATGCTGTCGGTGATGGGCCTTCTGCCCGAGTACGCGGAGATCCGGGCGGACGCCATCCGGTTTAACGGCGCAGACATGCTGGATTTGGACGCCGCGACCTTCCGCAAGATCCGCGGCGGCGAAATCGGCATGATCTTTCAGGATCCCATGACCAGCCTGAATCCGCTCTATACGGTGGAAAATCAGCTGATTGAGCCGTTGCGCATCCACCGTGGCCTTGGGAAGGCGGAAGCTCGAAGAACCGCGCTGGAGCTTCTCCGGCGCGTGGACATCCCCAACCCGGAACAGCGGCTCAAACAATACCCCCACGAATTTTCCGGCGGCATGCGCCAGCGCGTGATGATCGCGATGGCGGTGGCCTGCCAACCCAAGCTGGTGATCGCGGACGAACCCACCACCGCGCTGGATGTGACCATCCAGGCCAAAATTCTCGAGCTGATCAAGGACATCCAGAAGCGTACCGGTATTTCGGTCATCTACATCACGCACGATCTCGGCGTGGTGGCCAAGGTTGCGGATTTTGTCGAGGTGATGTACGCCGGCAAGGTGGTGGAGCGCGGCACCACGGAAGAAGTGTTTTATGATCCGCGTCATCCCTACACATGGGGGCTGTTGTCGGCCATGCCGGATCTCAACAGCAGCAAGGACAAGCTGTATACCAT